>CALUUJ010000005.1 GCA_944323935.1 Candidatus Gastranaerophilales bacterium
TCTTTAATTTCAACAAAATCATATGCATAAGATTGTTTAGATTGATATACAAGTGTTTCACCATTTGGAGAATGAATGCTTTCTCCGCCTTTTTCAAAATATAGTCTGAAGATAGATTTTAAATCCTGCATTTCAGACTGCATAGTTTGAACAGCCTGCTGAATTCTAAGGTATCTTTCAAACAGATAATCAACATTATCAAGCTGTTGAATTTGCCATGCATATTTTTTTTCATAAAGTTTTTTGAGTTCGGGATATGCTTTAGCAAGTCCTTCAGTATCAGCCATTGCTCTATGACGTGTGGAAAATTCAACATTAAATTTATTCATTAGACTCTCTAAACCACAAGATTCAATATCTGGATATACTTCCTTAAACATCATTTGAGAATCAATTCTTGGGTTAGAAATAGGATTACCTGTAGTTCTGATACTTGCTTCATTTATAAATGAGTAATCAAAAATAGCATTATGAGCAACAATTGGGTAATCTGCTATAAAATCAAGAATCATAGGCATGACTTGAGCTTCCGTTGGCGCATCTTTAACATCCTCTTCTGTAATACCGTGAACAGCGATACTAGATTTTCTGATATGTTGTTCCGGATTAATTAATGTTTCAAACCTGTCTTTCATTTTGCCGTTTTCTAATCTGATGGCGGCAAATTCTACCATTTTTTCCTTTGTATGGTCTAAACCGGTTGTCTCAACATCTAAAACTATTTCAATACATTTTTTCTTTGGCACAAACTCAAAATCTCCCTATATAAATAAATAATATCACAAAGATAAACAGCGGGCAAAACTGCTTAATTTTACTAAGCTAAATATTAATTGCTTTATTAATATATCGGTAGTAACATATATATAAGAACATATAAATGGATTAGTAAGTATGGGAAGAATTGTTTTAAACAGAGATAAATGCAAGGCTTGTTATTTATGTGTTGATGCTTGTCCTAATAAGGTTTTGGAAGTAGACAAAAGTGTTAATGCTTTGGGGTACTATCCGATAAAGGTGAATCCTGATAAAACATGTATAGGTTGTGCAATGTGTGCAAGGGTTTGCCCTGATATTGCGATTGAAAAGGTGTACAGATGAAAAAAGAAAAAGAGCTTTTAAAAGGTAATTATGCTATTGCTCAAGCAGCAATTCAAGCAGGGTGTCAAAGTTATTTTGGGTATCCGATAACACCTCAAAGTGAGATAGGTGAATATTTAAGTGAAAAAATGCCTGAATTGGGTAGAGCCTATGTTGCAGCAGAAAGTGAAGTGGCTGCAATAAATATGGTATTAGGTGCTGGTTCTACAGGTGTTAAAGCAATGACATCATCATCTTCTTGTGCTGTTGCTTTAATGCAAGAGGGTTTGTCATTTATTGCAGGTGATGAAATTCCATGTGTACTTGTCAGTGTAATGAGAGGCGGACCCGGTTTAGGTTACATTTATCCTTCTCAAGGTGATTATTATCAAGCTACAAAAGGTGGCGGTAACGGTGATTATAAGATTGTTACTTTTGCTCCGAGCAGTGTTCAAGAATGTGTTGATTTAACATATAAGTGTTTTTACGTATCTCAAAAATACAGAACACCTGTTTGTTTGTTAGCGGATGGTATGCTTGGTCAAATGATGGAACCTGCTGTTGTTGGTGAATATCCGTATGAAGAGATTGATCAATCTTCTTGGGCATTAGATGGAGCTAAAGATAGAGCTCCAAGATATATTGCTTCTATTGAACGTGAACAAGAAACTTTAAGAAAACGTGTAGTTAAGATTTTTGAAAAATATAATCAAATTTTAGAAAATGAAAATTTGTTCGAAAAATATGAAATAGACGGTGCGAAGCTTGTAATAACAGCATTTGGAAGTATAGCAAGAATTGCAAAGGCTGCAGTTAAAATGGCAAGAAAAAAAGGTTTAAAAGTTGGTTTATTCAGACCTATTATGCTAAATCCGTTCCCTGAAAAAATAGTTGCGGAAATAGCACAAAAGGTAGATGGTATTTTAGATATTGAACTTAATTGCGGTCAAATGCTTCAAGATATAAAAGCAAGTATTGCAGGTGTTGCAAGTATTCCTGTTGAATTTTTCGGAAGACCTGCAGGTATGATGATGACTGTTGAAGAAATTTATGAACAAATTGAAATAGCATACAAAAAGATAGTAGAGAAAAAATATGGAACAGCTTGTATATAAAAAGCCCGATTCAATAAGGGATGATTTTAGGATAACTTTTTGCCCCGGTTGTGATCATGGAGTTGCAGTTAAACTGGTAGCTGAAGTTCTTGATGAGCTTGGAGTAAGAGAAAATACAATCGGTATAGCATCTGTCGGATGCAGCGTTTTTTCATACGATTTTTTTAATGTTGATATAATTGAAGCTCCACACGGACGATCATTGGCTGTAGCGACAGGAGTTAAGCGTTCAAAACCTGATAAAGTTGTTTTTACTTATCAGGGTGATGGTGATTTAGCCAGTATCGGTATAGGTGAAACAATCCATGCTATGACAAGAGGTGAAAAAGTTACTGCTATTTGTATAAATAATACAACCTACGGTATGACAGGTGGTCAAGCTGGTCCTACCACTCTGATAGGTCAGGTAACTACAACAACAACTAAAGGTCGTAAGGTTGAAATTTCAGGTTATCCTTTAAAGGTGGCTGAAGTTTTAAAAGAAATAGACGGTACTGCTTTTGTTGCAAGAGTCACTTTAGATAGTCCCCAAGCAATAATGAATGCAAAAAGATGTATAAAAAAAGCATTCGAAGCACAACTAAAAGGCTTAGGAACAGGGTTTGTTGAAATTTTAGCAACTTGTCCTACTAACTGGAAAATGACACCTCAACAAGCGCATGCTCGTGTTAGAGGGGAAATGTCAGAAGTATTTAAACCAGGGATATATAAAGATAAAGTAAGCGAGGCAAAATAATGGATTCTAATGTATTAATAGCCGGTTTTGGCGGTCAGGGTGTATTATTTATAGGTCAGTTATTTGCCAGTGCTTGTATGAATGAAGGTTTAAATGTTACTTGGTTTCCTGCATATGGTGCTGAAATGAGAGGCGGAACGGTTAACTGTACTGTTTGTATGTCGGATGAAGAAGTAGCATGTGCTTTTGTTGATAAACCGAAGAATGTAATAGCTTTAAATGGTCCATCGTTTGAAAGATTTGAAAGTCAGATTGTTCCCGGTGGATTAATGGTTGTTAATTCTTCTTTGGTAAAGTCTGAACCCAAAAGAAAAGATATTACTTATAAATTTGTTCCTATGACAGATATAGCAAATACCGTAGGAAATCAAAAGATGGCTAACATTGTTTCATTAGGTGCTTTTATAAAGGCATTTTCTATTGTGAAGAAAGACAGCATAATTGATTTAATGAAGCAAAAATTGACAGGTAAAAAGGCGGAAATGCTAGAAGGCAATATTAAGGCCTTAGAACAAGGTTTTGCAGCAGTTAACTAAATTAATTTTTATTTAACTAATTTTTCAACTATGCCTTTTAGTGCTATTTTAACGTGGGCGTAATTCAAACCGCCTTGCATGTAAACCGCATAAGGTTCTCTTACTGGACCATCTGCTGATAATTCTAAAGTTGAGCCTTCAATAAATGAGCCGCCTGCCATTATTAATTTATCATCATATCCGGGGACTTCATCAGGAACGGGTGTTAAATATGATTCAATCGGTGAAAAAGATTGAAGAGTTTTACAAAATTCTATTAACGGTTCAGCTACGCCAAATTTTATGGTTTGAATTAAATCAGTTCTTATTTCATAAGGTTTTGGAGTAGAAATAAAACCGATATCTTCAAAAACTTGTGATGCTAAAATAGCACCTTTAACAGCTTCAGATACAATAGATGGTGCCATAAATATACCTTGAAAAATCAACCTTGATTGATTAAGCATAGCACCGCCTTCGCTGCCGATACCCGGAGCAGTTAGTCTATATGCGGCCTGATTTACATATTCTTCTTTACCTGCTATATAACCGCCTGCTTCAACAATTCCGCCTCCGGGGTTTTTTATTAATGAACCTGCTATTAAATCAGCTCCTACTTCTAATGGCTCAAATTTTTCGACAAATTCACCGTAGCAATTATCTACAAAACAAATACATTTTGAATTTTTTGATTTTACTATTTCAATTATTTTTTTTATAGTTTCAATATTTAATGATTTTCTTAAAGAGTATCCTCTTGAACGTTGAATTAAAACCATATTGGTTTTATCGTCAACCTTATTTCTTATCCCTTCAAAATCAACATCTGTTTCATTAATTAGGTCTACTTCATCATATAAAATACCGTGACCGATTAAAGAAGCTCTTTTATCACCTCTTGTACCAATAACTTCTTCCATTGTATCATAAGGTTTACCTGCAACAGAAACAAGTTTTTCTCCGTATCTTAGATTCCCAAATAAACAACAAGCTAAAGTGTGAGTTCCTGATACAAAGTGATTTCTTACAACAGCTTTTTCAGCCTTGAATATATCGGCAAATACATTATCTAAAGCTTCTCTGCCCATATCGTCATGACCATATCCCGAAACTGTTGAAAAATGTTCAAGTCCTATTTTATTCTTACAAAATGCTTTTAGAACTTTTTCCTGATTGTATTCTTTTATTTCATCAACAAGTTCAAAATATTTTTTTACTTTTGCTTCCGCATTATTTACTATAAGTCTCTTATCCATACTTAAATGAAATCATAAATAAATATTATATTCAACAGATGGGGGATTTTTATTTCATACTTCGGTATGTACTAATTTTATATTTTTTGAAGTAAAATTATACTTATATTGAGGTATTTATATGACTGAACTTAAAGATAAAGACGAGCAATATAGTACTTTTTTAAAGTACAAAGAAAAAAATGATGAAGATGAAAATAAGCTTATAATGATATTGAGAATTATTTTTATAATATTTTTCATGGTAATAATAACAACTCTTACAATGTTTATCATAACTAATTATGATGATATTTCTACTATTATTGAAAGTTTTACGGATAAAAAGCTTGCCGGTGTAAAAATTAGTCAGAAACCGGATTTAACTCCATCAAAATTTAATTTTAAAATGTTAAGCCGATACCAAAATATATTACTTTTGGGTGTTGATTCTAATGGTCCAAATACACTTCCTTTTTCAGGTGTTCGTTCTGATACAATGATTATATTGAGCATTGATATACACGGGAAAAGCGTAAATGCTATTTCTATCCCAAGAGATAGCAAAGTATATATAGCAGAAGGTCATGGTGTTCAAAAAATAAACTCGGCTTATGCGCTTGGCGGTATTGATTTAACAAAGAAGACCATAGAAGAAACTCTTGGTATTAAAATACATAATTATATAATTGTAAATGCAGAAGGTGTAAGACAATTAATTGACGCAATTGGTGGTGTACCTATCCATATTGATCAAAATATGCACTATCACGATTATGCAGCTGGACTTCACATTGATTTTTCGAAAGGTGATTATGTTTTATCAGGAGAAGAAGCGGAAGAATATTTGAGGTTTAGAAAAGATGCTTTAGGTGATATAGGCAGAGTTCATCGTCAGCAAAAGTTTATAAAAGCATTAATTGAACAGGTTAAATCCCCTGAAGCTTTAAGAAAAATACCTGAAGCATTAAAAATTGCAAGTTTATATACAAGAACTGATTTAAATTTATACCAAATGTCACAATATGCAGCAGCAGCAAGAGATATAGATTTAAATAAAGTTGAATTTGTTATGCTGCCGGGTGGACCCAATAAAAAGGGAATTATAAGTTATTGGATTTTGGATCCTGAAAAAACGCAGCAAGTAATAAATAGATTGATATATAGACAAAAAACTGATATTGCTCAAAATGAATTTTCTGTCGGTTTAATGTATTCACGAATGAAAGAAATCGAAGCGATGGCAATACGTGAGCAATTAAAAAGTTTTGGTTATGATGTGAATTGTACAGGTAAATCTTCAATGATTGAGGAATCTCAAATTATTGGTTATAACACACAAGTCTCAAAGGATATGATTCGAGCAATGCAGAAAAAAGTTCCTGAAATAGCAGACTTTAATTATGTTCATAGTCCTGTAAGAAGTTATTGCAATAATAGTGATATAGTTATAACAATAAAGAATGATTAAAATAAGTAAGGAATATAAGAATGGAAATGTTAAAGATAGCAATACCAAATAAAGGAAGATTATCAGAAAAAATATATGATTTATTAAATTGTGCAGGACTTGTTTTTCCATCTAAAGATGAAAGAACATTGCAAGTTATAACAAAAGATAAGAAATACTCAATAATATTTGTAAGAACTCAAGATATACCTATGTTTGTAGAAAACGGTATAGCAGATATCGGTTTCACCGGTTTTGATATTTTAACAGAATTAAAATCAAATGTTGATAAAATAATGGATTTAGATTTTGGTTATTGTGAGATGGTAGTTGCAGTAAAAGAAGAAGACAGTTATAAAACTTCAATGGATTTACCTCAGAACTTAAAAATAGCAACTTCATTTCCTAATATAGCAAGAGAGTATTTTGAAAAACTGGGCAAAAATCCTAAAATAATAGAAGTATCAGGAGCTACAGAAATAACGCCTCGTCTTGGTCTGTCAGATGTGGTTGTTGATATTACTTCATCAGGGTCTACTTTAAAATCAAATAAATTAAGAATCATAGATAAGATTTTAGAGTCTACCGCTATTGTAATTTCAAATAAAAATCTGAGTGAAGAAAAACAAGAAAAAACTCAAGTAATATTGAGAGCATTAAAATCTGTAATAGATGCGAGAGAGAAGAAATATTTAATGGCACATGTACCAAAAGCTTCGCTGGATGAAATAAGAGCATTTTTACCTGGGTTATCTTCACCTACTATTATGACTCTTGCAGGTGATGATGAACATGTTGTAATGCACGTAGTTGTCGATGCCGATAAAGTTTTTGATAGTATTGATAAACTTAAGAAACTTGGCGGTCAAGGTATATTGATTATGACAGTGGATCAAATGGTGAGATAATGAATTATCCTAACTTAGAGCGTTTAATTGAAATTATTGACATTCTTCGCAGTGAAAACGGATGTAAATGGGATAGGGAACAAACTCATTCATCCTTAAGAAAAAATATGCTTGAAGAAGCTTATGAAGCAGTTGATGCAATAGACGATAATGACTTTAAACATCTTCAAGAAGAACTTGGTGATGTATTGTTGCAAGTTGTATTGCATTCTCAAATAGCAAAAGAAGAAAAAGCTTTTAATATAGAAGATGTTGCAAAAGGAATATCTGATAAACTTGTGCATCGTCATCCGCATGTTTTTGGTGATGTTAAAGTAAGCTCTACATCTGAAATATTAGATAATTGGGAAAAACTTAAGAAAGAAGAAAAACCCCACCGTACATCAATTATGGATGGTATCTCAAAGGCACAATCCGCATTAATGAGTGCTCAAAAAATAAGTAAAAAAGCTGTTAATGTCGGTTTTGAATGGCCAAATGAGGATTCTTTGTACGATTGTGTTTATTCTGAAATAAAAGAATTTAAAGACGCAAAAACAAAAGAAGAAAAAGAAGAAGAACTTGGTGATATATTATTTGCCATTGTAAATCTTGCAAGATGGAATAAGCTTGATGCTGAACAAGCATTATTGCAAGCTAATAAAAAATTTATTAGCAGATTTAAATCTATGGAAAAAAATGCAAATAAAGAACTTGAACATTTGACTCTTGAAGAGTGGGATGAACTTTGGAAAAAAGCAAAGAAAGATATTCAAAAACTTTAAGGTTAAATAGATTTTAATATTTCAGACAAAAGATTTTTAAAGCTTTCTTTAACTCTATTTGCAGTATCAATAACTTCTTGGTGATTTAATGGAGCTTTACTGACACCAGCAGCGTAGTTTGTAAGGCAGCTTATACCTAATACTTTCAAACCGCAGTAATTAGCAACAATTGCTTCAGGTGCAGTAGACATACCAACAGCGTTTGCACCAAGCAGTCTAAACATTTTTATTTCAGATGGTGTTTCATAACTTGGGCCTGTTGTTGCAGCATAAACACCTTTTTGATAATTGATGTTTAGTTTTTGAGCAATTGCTTCAGCTTTTTGTATTAATTCTTTTGAATAAATTTCACTCATGTCGGGAAAGCGTGTTCCTAAAGTTTCATCATTTTTACCGATTAAAGGATTTGTTCCCATAAAATTTATATGATCGGTAATTAACATTAAATCCCCGGGATTAAATTCAGGCGTAACAGCCCCTGCTGCATTTGTTATTATAAGTGTTTTTACCCCGATTTTTCTCATAACTTTGACAGGATATGTTACTGTTTGCATAGAATAACCTTCATAAAAATGGTATCTTCCCTGCATCATTACAACTTTTTTTCCGTTTATTTGAGCAAAAACAAGCTGACCTTTATGACCTTGAACATTTGATTTTTCAAATCCGGGTATATCATTATAAGGAATTATTATGGATTCAAATCCATCGGCAAAGTCACCTAAGCCGCTGCCTAATATAATTCCTATTTCCGGTTGAAAATCCTGAATTTTTTCTTTTATATAATTAATTGTTGATTCCATATTTATACCCCGTTTGCATAAATATTAAAAAACACAAAAGATAATGCTCCTATTATTATGCAATAATATCCAAAAAATGCAAGAGAATATTTTCCTACAAATTTTAAGAAGTATTTTATGCATAAATAACCTACTGTTGCGGAAGTTATTGTTCCTAATATAATTGCATTCCAATTGTAACTTGAAAATTCATGGAAATCGATTTTTATTATAGGATATACCATTGAAGCACCCAATATAATTGGAATACTTAGTAAAAATGAGTATCTTGCAGAGGTTAATCTGTCTTTTTTGTTTAATAACCCGGTTGCGATTGTTAAACCTGAACGGGAAAATCCCGGTAATGCAGCTAAACCCTGTGCAATAGCTATAAATATTGATGTTTTGAAATCTATTTTATCTGATTTATCTTGTATTCTTTTTGAAAATGCTTCTGCTGAAAATAACAAAATCCCCGTAAATATAAGAAGCAAACCTACAATAGCAGGAGAATATACTAAGTTTTCTGCAACATCGTGCAATGGAAAAGCAATAACAACCGTAATTATTGTACCTATTAAAATATATAATGCCATTTTTGCATTGTTATCAGAAAAATCTTTCGATTTAACTGCAGACAGAAAAGCTTTTATAATTTCAATAATATCTTTTCTGAAATATATCAATACTGCAATTAAAGTACCAAAATGGAGCATAATATCAAGAAATATTTCTTGAGAAGATTCTTGTGTCAATTCTAAACCTTTTAGCACTTTATATAAATTTGATGTAATAACAAGGTGTGCTGAACTTGAAATAGGCAGGAACTCACTAAGTCCCTGCACTATACCCATTATAATTGATTGCAATATATGCATTATTAATCCCCTATTCTAGAAGTTTATTCGTAATAACTTGCACAAGCTTTTTCTGTTTCCCATACTGATACTTTTGAAATACAAGGTATTTTTGATTTCAATTTTTCATAAATATACTTTGATAGTATTTCACTGCTCGGACTTACATTTTGGAAATCATCTAAAGTATTTATATCCTTATGGTCAAGTAAATCTAATACACTATTAAGTTCTTTTTTTAGTACCTTAAAGTCTATTAATAGATTTGATTTATCAAGTTCTGTCCCTTTTGCATAAACTTCAACTTTCCAATTATGTCCGTGTTGATTTTCGCATTCACCGTCATAGTTTAAAAGATGATGTGCTGCTGAAAATGAACTTTCTACTTTTAGTTCGTGCATTATTTTCCCTACATTATACTTTCTAATTTATTAATTATTTCCTGATTTGCATTAGCAAATTCATTACCTCTTGCATAAATAGCAAGTTTTAAAATTAAAGGCAAATTTAGTGCTTTTCCTGATTTTAGGTTGTTACAATATACTTCTTCATAATTATCAGGAATTCTTAATGACCAATTTGAATCACCTGATGTACCGGGGCGATTGTATACATCATATAATCCTAAGAAATCAGTAAAGAATATTTGAATATTTTCAGCTTTGCAGGCAAATAATTCAATTAATTTATTTTGAGTTAAGAATTCTGCATCATTTGAACATCTTACTGCAATTTGTTCTCTTTCTTCATCATTTGCATCAGGATATAAATCTTCTGCTAAATTCTTACCGTTTAAGTAACCTGCTTCTGTGTGTACTGTTGCATTCGCCCACATTGCAATAGGTTCATTATCATGTGTACCTACCATTGCCCAGCATCTTTCGTTAATGTTTTTACATCTGTATGGGTGCATTGGTTTTTCAGGTACAACGAATTGAATTAATTTCA
This sequence comes from Candidatus Gastranaerophilales bacterium, assembly GCA_944323935.1. GTDB lineage: Bacteria > Cyanobacteriota > Vampirovibrionia > Gastranaerophilales > Gastranaerophilaceae > Avigastranaerophilus. Next base: position 10,391 of record CALUUJ010000005.1, read on the forward strand.
TACCCTGAAGTTCATATTCTTTCATAACACTAACAACCGGCATTGTTAAAGTTCCTAAGTCTTCACAAACAATAGAATCTTTATCAAGACCTACTTCTTCTGCGGCGCCTATTACTATTTTTTCAACTAAACGACCATACATTTTTACTTGTTCATGAGTCAGTTTTAAAATTCTTTCTTCTTTATCAGCTTCAACTTCATTGTTTAAATCGTCCATTGTTGCAATTGCATATTTTGAAAGAACAGGATGCTCCGGAGATGAATATAATCTTCCCGCACCTTCTTCAATTTTTGGTTTTCTTCCTGCAACATAAACCCATGGGTCAATTAAACCTACCATATGGTCAATTCTTACACCACCGGGGTTTTCTGTGAACATTTTCTTATAAAGTTCCTTCATTAACAATCCGCCTTCACCAAGTGAACCATCAGGATTGAATAATTTTTCAGGATCCATTACAGGGAAGCCCCAAGCTTGACCATCTTCTGAAAAATAATCAGGTGGACAGCCTAAACACCATCCTTTTAAGAAATATGCCTGATATGCCCAGTTGTCGCGGTCAGAAAATGCCACTTGACGGTCTGCTATCATTTTTAGACCTCTTGATTGTGCATATTCTCTTGTTTTTTCGTTTTGAACCGATATCACAAACTGGCAGAATGAATAATATTCAATTACATCAGCATATTTTTCTTCCAATTCTTCAATTCTTTTGGCATATTGAACTTTTTGTTCATCGTTTTGAGGATTAAATAAACATTTATCTGTTTCAGATTCCCACATTGGCCAGTAATCATTACCATTCTCAATGATTAAGGCTTCATATAAAGAATCTTTTTCTAGCCAAAATTTATTCTTTTCTTTATATTCTTTAAATTTTGATTTTAATTCTGTGTTATCTAATTTTTTAAAGTTTTCAAAAGCTTCTTTTAATGCTTTTTCTTGTTCATTAAAAATGTATGAATAAGCGGTTTTGTTTGTATCTTTATTCGGATTATTTTCAGTGATTTTGTTATATGTTTCAACGGATAAAATATTAAACCATTCATCTGTTGTTAATTGTTCTAAGTCTATAAACAAAGGATTGTTTGAAAAAATAGTACCTGTATATGGCGAAGCATCAATAGATTTTGTTTTACCTGCCGGTCCTAATTGAACATCAGTAAAAACGCCTGAAAGAAAATCCATTAATTTTTTTGCTGCATTTGAGTTACTTGAACCAAAACCAGTATTTTTGCCTGATTCAGCAGGAAAACTGTTTGCGTGTGCAATAAAAGCCAGGTGTTTTTTGCCTAAAACTTTCAGTGCATCTTTAATAATATTTTTTGCTTCAACACTTGAAAACGGTGATTTATTTTTTTCATCGCAATAAGTCATAATTTCACATATCCTTAATAATAGCTATCTACAACTATTATTTTATATTCTTCAAAGATATTTTACAAGTAAATTAATCCCTTATATTTTTGTGTTAGAATTTTCTTGAGGAGAGGTTTTATGCACGATATTTTTGTACAAATGACAGAGTTTTTTAAATCTATGGGAATATGGGGGTTAGCTTTAAATTCTTTTGTTGAAAGTTTCTTTTTAGTTCCTCCTCCTGATTTTTTGTTAATAGTAATGGATTTGGCAAATCCTGCAAAAGCACTTTGGTATGCTTTAGTTTGTACAATAGCTTCAGTTTTTGGTGGTGCTGTCGGATATGGCATTGGCTATTGGGGCGGGAGACCTGCTTTTAATTGGTTATTTAGAAAAGGCGGTAAAGAAAAATTTGAAGCTGTTGAAAATCTTTATAATAAATATGGTACTTTGGCCGTATTTTTCTCTGCTTTTACACCAATTCCTTATAAAGTGTTTACAATTGCAAGCGGAATTTTAAGTATGAATTTCTGGAAGTTTATGCTTGCAAGTTTTCTAGGTAGAGGTTTAAGGTTTTTTATTGTGAGTATAGTTTTAATGTTATTTGGTGAAGCTATAAAACAATATATTGAACTTGTTATTATTGCAGTTACTATTTTAATTATTTTGTTTTTTGTTATTTTGTATAAGAAAAGAAAATCCTTAATTAAACAATAGTTAATAAATAAGCAACTTTTTATTTTTACTGTATTTATAAACACTGAGTTAAGGTGTTGTATGAATATTAGTCCAGTTAATTTCAAAGGTACTTTTTGCTTAAATCAGCGTGATTTGGGTAATAAGAAATTTAATAAAATTCTTTCAAAAAAAGAAGAATTAGGAATGTCTTTTGAAGTAAGTTGTTATACAAATCCTGATAAATTATATGTTCATGTGCCGCATAAATCTGATTTTGATTTAATTAAATTATTAAAAAAACTTTCTGTGAAGTATTTAAGAATTGATGAAGCTGATTCCTTAAATCCTGATGATATAGTCGCAAGAATGATTATTTGTTCAAACGGAAATTTGGAAGATAAATTTTTACAAAAAATAGATACAAGAAGACTTGATGCCGAACTGAGAAAAGATCCGGAAATGTATATCGGATATAACGGTGCAAATGGATCTGGTCTTAAATATGACAGATTTAAAAATTTTCTTAAAACAAATCAAGAAATTCGTTCACCTATTATTTATCTAAGAAAACTTTCCAGCGGTGAAATAGAAACACATATTTATGATGGGCGTCATAGATTTGCTGTTTTACGTGATATGGGTATTAAACAAATTCCCGTAACTATTGATGAAGATTCATTAAAACTTGCTAGAGAAATAGGTTTGGTATAATTTCTTAAAATTTTATGAGATTCTATGTTATTTAAAAAGTCTTTGAACTTTGAAAATAATACCTCGTTATAGAGTATATAATATTGTTGACTGATTTCTTAATCAGTTTGATATTTTATAATTAATTTCGAAATAATAATTACTATGAAAAAAATTATAATAATAGCATTTATATTTATACTCTCCGGTTCTTTTAAAGCGTTTGCAATAGACGAAATACAGCAAGGTGCTACGTTATCTGTTGAGGACTGTGTTGAAATAGGTATAAAGAATAATCCGCAAATAAAAATATATGAACAGTATGTAAAAATGCAGGATTATGCTGTAGGCAGAAGTAAAGCGAGTTATTTTCCAACAATTGGGGCAAGTATCGGACATGATTATGGAAATTCAGATGCCGGATATAGAGCCACACAAAATAGAGGTTCTTCTGCAAGAGTTGCCCTGAATCAACTTATATACAGTTTTGGTAAAGTTTTTTCAAAAGTTAAGATGGAAAAATTCTATAAAATTGCGGCCGAATATGATCTTCAGACTGCTATTCTTGATGTAAGTAACAGTATTAAGTCTGCTTATTATGCAGTTCTTGGTGCAAAAGCAAATGTAGACATTCAAAAAGCAAATGTTTTAGTAAATGAAAGACAATATAACAGAACAAAAGCTTTCTTCGATGAAGGTTTAGTTTCTAAAATTGATTTGGTTAACCAAGAAGTGTATTTGAGTGACGCGAAGATAAATTTAGTGAGTGCGGAAAATTTATACCAAAATGCAATTGTTCAACTCAATAATGCTATGTCTGTTGTTAATGCTCCTGATTATAATATTGAAAATACTGAAACATTTAATTTTAAAAGTAATTATGCAGAGGTTAATCTGTTAAATATTGCAAATACGACAACTAAAGCTGATGGAACTATTGAACCAAAAGAAGCTGTACTTACAATGCAGGTTGAAAAAACTAATATACTTGAAAATTATAAATTCACTGTATATCCTTATACACTTGAAGAATCTATTGAAAGAGCTTATAAAAACCGTCCTGATTTACTTTCTATGCAAGCTACAAAAGATGCTGTTAATGAAAATCTTAAATATGCTAAGAAGTCTTATTTGCCTGACTTGACTGGTTCTGTTGGATATAACTGGGGTAATAATAATTACTATTCAACAAACGGAATTACTTTAGGTGCATATTTAACTATGAGTAATCTCAATATTATGGATACAAATTTAATGATAAAAGAAAGTAAAGCTCAGTTAGAAGTAGCAGAACAAAATGTAGAATTGGTTAAACAAAATATATATTTTGAAGTTCAGAATGCATATATCAATATGATTCAATTAGAAAAAAATATACCTTTAATGCAGACAAAAGTACGTCAAACGCTTGAGAACTATGAACTTGCCGATGCAAGATATGAAGTTGGTTTGGGTAATTTCATAGAACTTCAGGATGCAAAAGAAAATTATAATAATGCTCAAAGAGATTATGTGCAAACAATTTATAAATATAATGTTGCACTAACAGACCTTCAAACAGCAATGGGAGAAAAATAATGAAAAAATATATAATTGGACTTGTTGTTATTTTGATTATAATTGTTCCGTTTGTTCTGAATAAGAAAAATGGTAAGGCTCAATATTTATCCGAGCCTATTCAAAAAAGAACAATAACTCAAATAGTAGAAGCAACAGGGACAATAGAACCAATTAATACGGTTTCTATAGGTTCTCAGGTTTCAGGCAGAATTGATGAAATTTTTGTAGACTATAATTCACATGTTGAAAAAGGACAATTGCTTGCTCAAATAGATACATCATTATTTGAAGCACAGCTCCAGCAATCAGAAGCTAATATTAATAATGCAAAAGCAACTTTGCAAAAAAATAAAGCTTTGTTAGATTATGATACTAAAACATATCATAGATATAAAAATCTTTATGAAAGAAATTTAGTATCAAAAAATGATTTGGATGAAGCGGAATCTGCTTATAAATCAGATTTAGCACAAGTAGCGGCAGCACAAGCATCAATTATGCAAGCAGAAGCTAATTATGCTACAGCTTCAGCGAATATGGGTTATACAAAAATAGTTTCTCCCGTAAAAGGAATCGTAATATCAAAAGAAGTTGAAGTGGGTCAAACCGTTGCTGCAAGCTTTCAAACTCCTACATTATTTACGGTTGCAGAAGATTTAACCAAAATGCAAATAGAAACAAGTGTTTCTGAAGCGGATATCGGTAAAGTTCAAGAAGGTCAAGATGTAAACTATACTCTTGACGGTTATCCCGATCTTGTATTTACGGGAAAAGTAAGTCAGGTGAGGTTATCTCCGACTACAGAATCTAATGTAGTAACTTATACTGTTATTATAGAAGTTGAAAATAATGAAGGGAAATTGCTTCCCGGTATGACTGCTAATGTTTCAATTATTACCGGTAAAAAAGAAGATATACTAACAGTTCCGAATGTAGCATTGAAATTTACCGTTGCAGGAAATACACAAAAGTATGATCAAAAAGGTATATGGATTAATAAAAAAGGTAAACCCGTAAGAATAAATATTGAAACAGGTGTAAGTGATGATAATTATACTGAAATAATCTCAGATAAAATTAAAGAGGGAGATCTTGTGTATACAAGAAATCTCAATAGCTCAAAGAAAAAACAAAATATGAGAGTACCAAGGATATAATATGGCGTTAATTGAAGTAAAACATGCTATAAAAACATATAAAACAGGTGAAGAAAGCTTTAATGCTTTAGATGATGTTTCTTTATCAATAGAAAAAGGTGAACTTGTTGCAATAATGGGAACTTCAGGAAGCGGGAAATCTACTTGTATGAATATGCTTGGTACATTAGATAAACCTAATTCGGGAAGTTATTATCTTGATGGTATTGATGTACTTTCTCTTTCACCTGATGAACTTTCTGATATAAGAAATTTGAAATTAGGTTTTGTATTTCAAGGTTTTAACTTGATTTCAAGAACATCAGCTATAGATAATGTAGAATTACCGATGATATATAAAGGAATTCCGGAAGAAGAACGTCATAAAAGAGCAAGAGAAGCATTAAAAATTGTTGGTCTTGAAAAAAGAGAAGACCATATGCCAAATCAAATGTCAGGCGGTCAACAGCAAAGAGTTGCTATTGCAAGAGCAATTGTAAATGATGCTCCTTTGATTCTAGCAGATGAACCCACAGGTAACTTAGATACAAAAACAAGTATAGAAGTTATGGAATTTTTTGTAAGATTAAATGAACAAACAGGTAAAACAATAGTAATTGTTACTCATGAACCTGATATTGCAGAATATTGCAGAAGAATTATTCGTTTTAAAGATGGAAAAATAGTTTCGGATTTATCAAGAGAAGAGTGGCAAAAAACAAGGACAAGGCAGACGTAATTATGATGGATTTAAAATCTACAACTAAAATGGCGATTAATTCACTAAAAGTGAATAAGCTTCGTTCTGCTCTGACAAGTTTAGGTATTATTATAGGTGTAAGTGCAGTAATCATAATGCTTGCTATAGGAACAGGCGCAAGTAAACAAGTTCAGGCAAATATGGAGTCTATGGGAAGTAATTTGCTTACAATTCGTTCTTCATCAGCTAGAACAGGCGGTGTAAGTTTAGGTATAGGTACACGTCCATCTTTAACATTAAAAGATGCTACAGCTATTGAAAAAATGATTCCCGATATTGATGCAGTTGCACCTGTTTCTAATGAGAGTAAACAGGTTATGTACGGTAATCAAAACTGGCAGACTACCGTTTATGGTACAACACCAAAATATTTATATGCTAAAAATTACGAAATAGATTTAGGCAGAAGATTTTCTTTTGAAGATGTTAAAAATAGCGCAAAAGTATGTTTAATAGGTTCTACTGTTGCAACTGAATTATTCGGTGATGTTTCACCTATTGATAAGGTTATAAGAATTGGAAATGTTCCGTTTAAAGTTCTTGGTACTTTAAAAACTAAAGGTTCATCAGGACCATTTGATCAGGATGATTTAATTTTTATCCCTATAACAACGGCTCAAAAGAAATTATTTGGGGTTGCTTTCCCCGGTACTGTAAAAATGATAATAGTTAAAGGTCAAGATGCCGATACTCTAAATAATGTCGAAAAAAATATAGAAGAACTTTTAAAACAAAGACATAATATCGGTAAAAATCAAGTTAATGACTTTGAAATAAGAAATTCAGCAGAATTTCAGGAAAAAATGAAATCAACAGTTCAAACTTTTGCCATTCTTTTGGCATCTATTGCTTCTGTATCATTGCTTGTTGGCGGTATTGGGATTATGAATATTATGCTTGTTTCTGTTACAGAAAGAACAAAAGAAATAGGTATAAGAATGGCAATAGGGGCAAGGGCTTCTGATATCAGATGGCAATTTTTGATTGAATCATTTTTATTATCTATGATCGGAGGTTTAATTGGTGTAGCTACCGGTATAATAGGGGCAAAGTCTGTTGAATTTTTCTCTGAAGGTATGAGTATTTCAATTTCATTATTCTCTATATTTCTTTCTTTAGGATTTTCAGGACTTGTTGGTATTGCTTTCGGATATTATCCTGCTTACAAGGCTTCATTATTAAATCCTATTGATGCTCTAAGATATGAATGATATAATTTCTCTATGAAAATTGAGAAGATAAATAATAAACAGATTTGTTTTTTTTATATTCCACTCTTTTTGTTTATTATTTTGTTCGGTATTTATCTTGGACATAATTTTGCTATTTTTGAAGATGATTTGGTTTATTCAACTTATTATAAAAGTGAAAAAATTTTTAATTGTTTGAATTTTAACTTTGGTCATGGTGGCGGTTATTTGGGATATTTTTTATCTAAATTCTTATCTTTTGGACTACCTAATTTATTATCAATTCACCCTTGTGACTTTACTGTTTTTCATTTAGTGATTAAAGGATTTTTTACAATTATTACTTTATTATTAATTGCGAAATTTTCTACCTTCTTTTATAGGTCGAAACCAATTTTTATATCAGTTTTTTCTTTTTTGATTTTTTATTATTTCTTTTATTTATGTAAATTAGAAACATTAATAGCTGGTGTAAGTTATAATTATTATAGATATTCTTTTTCTCTTATATTTTTTAGTGTTGTAGTTTATTTTATATTTGAAAATCTTATAAAAAATAAAAAAATTACAAGATTTAAATCAATTTTCTTTATTCTTCTTTGTGCTTTTATAGCAGGTACTTCAAGTGAAATTATATTTATAACTTTAATACTTTTTTCAATATTAATATTACTATATCAGTTGATTATATTTTTTATTTCGTCATTTAAAAAATCAACTGAATTTTTGAATTTATATAAGTTTAATATTAGTAAAAGTTTTATCTTAATATTTTTAGTACTAAGTTTTGCGGTTTTTAGCTTTGTATCATCTTCCGGATTTAAAGAAGTTGCAATATCTAGAGGATTATCAAATATTTTTATTACGAAAGATTTATTGATAAATTTTATTAATCAATATATTCAGCTTTATTTTTTTGATGAAATTGTTTATTGGATTTTATTTATTATATTGTTTATTGTGGATGTTGTTATAGCATATAAAAAACTAGAAATAAAAAAATTAATACTGCCATTATTATTACAGATCTCCATACTAGGTGCTGTGTTTTCACTGATATTTTGCAAAGAAACATATTATACAGGTGGGTTCTGGCTTGTTCATAATCATATAAGGTTTATTTTCTCAATGTTAATATTGTACCCGTTATTAATGCTTTTGAGTTACCTTATTAAATCATTGATATTAAAGTGCTGTAATTCTTTGGATAAGAAGAAAATTATTAATCATATAACATTGATAGTTATGGTACTTTCTGTATCTTTTGCAGGTTTATTAATCGAAACAATTAATGGTAATGAATATAGAAATTTCTATAAGAAGATTGAAAATTTTAAAGTTTTTCACTATAAATTGGAAAAGGTATTTCGATTTTATTATTTGAAAAAAGAGGTTCCATATCTGCCAGGTTATATTAATTACAGGGATATCTACCGGTTTAAAAAACCAACAGGCGAATTTTGTTTTATTGACCGCTATAATAATTTTTTACAAGCTTATTACGCCAATATATACAAAGATGATAATGTATACAATTTGCTTTATTGTGTTTCGGATAAAGCATTTGAAAAATTTTATGAAAACGGCGGAACATTCACAAAAGAAGAACTCAAAAATATTAAGTTCTCTCGTCTTTTTGATGAAAAATTTGTTTTGAATAAAGGAACTAATTAAATTCTTTCTTTAAAACAACTGCGAGCGCTTTTAGTTCATCAAAAAGTTCTTTGAATTGTTCCGGATATAATGATTGAGCACCGTCACAAATTGCTGTTTCAGGTGAATTATGAACTTCGATTATTAATCCGTTTGCTCCGGCTGCAATTGATGCTTTCGACATAGGCGCAACTTTATCCCTTAATCCTGTTGCATGACTTGGGTCAACAACAACAGGTAGATGGCTTATTTTCTGTACAACAGGTATTGCACTTATATCAAGAGTATTTCTTGTTATATGTTCAAAAGTTCTTATACCTCTTTCACATAATATGACTTCGCGATTTCCACCAGCCATAATGTATTCTGCAGACATTAGCCATTCTTCAATTGTTGCACTTAATCCTCTTTTTAATAATACAGGTTTTCTTACTTCTCCAAGACTCTTTAATAAGTTAAAGTTTTGCATATTTCTTGCACCTACTTGAAGAATATCAACGTATTTTAAAAACATAGGAATTTGAGAAACTTCCATTACTTCGGAAGTTACTGCCATATTATATTTGTCAGCTACTTCTCTTAGAATTTTTAAACCTTCTTCGCCGAGTCCCTGAAATGCATAAGGAGAGGTTCTAGGCTTAAATGCTCCTCCTCTAAGAACTTTTACACCGTAACTGCTCAATTTTTTTGCTGTTTCATCCATCTGGTCATATGTTTCAACCGTACAAGGTCCTGCAATCATACCTATATGATCACCGCCAAATTTAACACCTTTAACATCGATAATTGTGTCTGTTGGTTTGAAAACTCTGCTTACCAGTTTATATGGAGATGAAATTCTTATAACTTCTTTAACTCCATCTAAAAGTTCAATATCTCTTTTATCTATTACTTGTCTTCCAACGGCACCAATTACAGTATGATCGGCACCTTTTGATATATGAGCATCAAACCCTTTTTGCTTTATAAAGTCGATAACTTTTTGTATCTTTTCTTCACCTGCGTTTGGCTGCATTACTATTAACATACTTAACTCTCCTTAACTTGATTATATAATAGACATGCAATTAATGAATTAATTATAAATTTTTCTATTACATAAATTTCTTGTATTTAAATATATCATTTGCTAGAATGTATTATAAACAGGAGGTTATAATGTTTAAAATTAAATTTATCTTAACAGCTTTATTAATAATGTTTGCTGCTAATTTGTCTGCTAATGCAGGTACAATCGGTTATGCTGATTTTCAAAAAGTAATTAATGACTATTCATATGCTCGTAACGCTTATAAAGATATTGATAATAAATTAGTTGAACTTCAAGAATATGCAATTAGTAAAGATAAGCAATATAAAGCTATTGAATCGCCAATTCAAAAGAAAACTTTTGAAGAACAAATTCAAAAAGAATTTAGAGCTAAAGAAGAAAGAATTTATAATTTAAAAACACAAAAAGAAAAAACTATTCGTGACAATATTTTAGCTGCTTGTAAATCAGTAGCTGCTGCTAAAAAGTTAGATGTAATTCTTGACTATGGTGTTGTATACGCTGGTGGCGTTGATGTTACTAACGATATTATTCAATATTTGAACACTCAAAAGAAATAATATTTTAAATTGCTTATATAAGAGAAGCCCGAATAGTTTTATATACTTAAAAGGCTTCTCTTATTAGTTCTAACAGAAATCGGGGTTTATATGAAAATTATTGATATTATTGAGAAGAAGAAAAAGGGCGAAGTCTTAACTGAAGATGAAATTAAATTTTTCATTAACGGTATAATGGATAACTCTATAGAAGATTATCAAACGAGCGCATTATTAATGGCTATTTATTTTCAGGGAATGAATATAGATGAGACAACTTTCCTTACAAAATATATGGTAGAATCAGGAGAAATTTTAGATCTATCATCTATTTCTGATAATATTGTGGATAAACACTCTACAGGCGGTGTTGGAGATAAAATAACATTAATGTTTTTACCTTTAATGGCTGCATCTGATTTATATACTGCAAAATTGTCAGGTAGAGGTTTAGGTCATACAGGCGGTACAATTGATAAACTTGAATCTATTCCAGGCTTTAGAACTGATTTATCTATTGATGAATTTAAATCAAAAGTTAAAGAACATAAAACTGCAATTGCAGCTCAAACTTTATCATTGGCACCTGCTGACGGTAAATTGTATGCGCTTCGTGATGTAACTTCTACTGTTGATATCATTCCTTTGATTGCTTCTTCTGTTGTTTCTAAAAAAATAGCATCAGGTGCAAATCATATAATTTTGGATGTTAAATACGGTTCAGGCGCATTTTTAAAGACACCTGAAGAAGCTCAAAAACTTTCTGAAGTTATGGTTGAAGTCGGTAAAAGATTAAACAGAAATATTTGTGCTGTAATAAGTTCTATGAATCAGCCTTTAGGTAGAGCTATCGGTAATTCTGTAGAAATTCAGGAAGTTATTGAATTTTTGAAAGGTAATATGGAACCTGATTTAAAAGAGATTACATTCACTTTGGCACAGACTGCTTTTGAAAAAACGGGTAAATTCTCTTCTAAAGATGAAGGATTTAAGTATTTGGAAAATCTTATTTTTTCAGGTGCTGCACTTGAAAAATTTAAGGAGATAGTTGCTTCACAAAATGGTGATATTTCAATTTGTGATGATTATACAAAACTTCCTCAAGCATCTGTTAAGTGTGAAGTTAAATCACTTAAAGACGGTTTTGTAAAAAATATTGATGCATTGAAGGTGGCTAAAGCTTGTAAAAATTTAGGTGCAGGAAGAGAAAAGAAATCAGATTCTATTGATTATTCTGCAGGTATATATTTGACTCAAAAATATGGAGAACCTGTCTGCAAAGGCGAAACAATTGCTGTTTTATATACTAATAAACAAGATGCAATTAAAGAGGCGGAAGCTTTAGTTCTTGATGCGTTTGAAATCTCAGACGAAGAACCTAAAGCACAATCTTTGATATATAAAATAATTCACTAAATAATATAAATTTAGCTTATTTTCCTGTTGAATTCTTCAATTAAGTTATCAGCAGGTACTCTTTTCAGTGCAATATATTCATAAACAGGTTCAAGATATTTTTCTTCGTTTTTCTTATTTTCTCTTAAAGAATAATATGAAATATCGAAAAATTCTTTTATTAAATCAATTATGACAATATTCTTTAATTTTGACTGAATACCTTGAATAGGTGAATCTTTTCTCAATTTCATAAAATCTTCATATTCATAATTTGATAAAATCTTATTTATCTCATCCATTGCATTGGAATTATACATAATACCCTTCCAAAAAGCAGGAACAGAAAGAGTCATAAGCGTATTTTGCGCATCATGATTTCTTATTTCAACGTAACTTTTTAATCTTACATCGGGGAAATATAAACTTATATGATTTTGCCAATCTTGTATTGTTGCATTAAGTCCCATATATCCGTTTAACATAAAATCTCTGAATGTTTGCTGTGTTGCGAAACAATTATTTCCTCTTTGAATAAATATCATAGGAACATCAAGAAGAACTTCTGTATAATCAGCAAAAGAAAAATCTGTTTTTTTATCAAATAATTTAGCATTTATATAACCGCATCTGTCTTCATCGACATTCAGCCAAGAGTTTGCTCTGAAAGATTTATATCCTGTAAGTTTTGATTTTCTTATTGGAGAATTAGCATATATACTGCTGATTATAGGACTCATTTTTAAAGCAAGAGAAAGCTTTTTTATGGCGTCTTCTTCACTATTATAGTCAAAATTTGCTTGGATACCTGCTGTTTCTCTCATCATAACAAATGGAGTTAAACCTTTTGCCGGAAGATATTTGGTCATATGTTCATACCTTTTTTTGGGTATGATTGTTATATCTTCATATGTTGAAACAGGTTGAATTCCGCTGTCTAGAACACAAGCTCCTATTTTATCTGCATAAGTTGCAAGATTTGTATAGAAATCTATTAATTTTGAACTTATTTCTTCTAAATTTTCATAAGGAATAAGGCTTAATTCAATTTGGCTACCGGGCTCAAGTGAAATTGTCCCAATATCACTTTTTAAGCCAAGTAAGTTATCATTTTCATATATTCTTTGCCATTTATTCTCATCAAAAAGTTCTAAGACTCTAACTATATCTTCATATTCAACAGCCTTAAAATTATTTTTGTATACAAGAAGTTTTTCAGATTCAACACCTATTGTTTTTGTGGTTTTACATCCCGAGAAAAATGTTTCAATCAGCTGATTTTTGTTCAAGATTATATTTGCAGAGTTATTTGTTAACAGCATAGAGCCTTTCTTTTGAAAAATGTTTTTCAATTAATCCTTCTATACAAGTCATTATTTTGTATTCAAAGTGAATATTATAATGTTGATTTATTTCTCTGATAAAATAACAAGGACTTGTTACATTTATTTCTATTACTTTTTCATTTATAACATCAAGCCCTGCTAAATATAATCCTCTTTCGGATAATTTTTTAGCTATTGATTGTGCTAATTTTATTTCATTTGGAGATAACAAAGTATCTTTAAAAAATCTGTCTGAATGTATTGAAAATTTAAAATTATGGTCTCCGGGTAATTTTTGTATACATTCTTCTAATACATTTTCACCTATTATTAATACTCTTTTATCTCCGAATTTTGCTTCCGGAAGATATTCTTGAAGCATAACTGAAGTTTTTCCGTTTTCAGTCATATTATTAATTATTGTAAGAAGATTTTTGTCATCTTTATTTAAATAATAGACTCCATTACCAAAACATCTGTTTAATGGTTTTAAAATAGCTTCTTTGTTTTTTTCCACAAAATTTATAATTAATTCTATTGAACTTGTAACTATATTCTTTGGTACAAATTCATTGAAATAATTAATATGAAATTTTTCGTTAAAATTCTTTATTTCTGTCGGGTCATTTATTAAAAGTGTTTTTTCTTTATCAACATAGTCAAAGATATAGCAAGCATTTATATAGTTTATATCAACAGGAGGATCAGGACGGAAAAATACAACATCAAAATCATTTATCAATTGTTTTTGCTGCTCTTTTTTGTAGAAAATATTTTCTTCTTTTAGGTGGGATTCTCTGCTAAGTACATAGGCTTGTGCATTATCTGTAAATAAATCACTTTTTATAGCTATTGATACTTTGTAATTTCTTTTTAAGAACTCTTTTATAAACCAAAAGTTTGTTACCAAATCATTAAATTCAAAGTATTTTAGTTCAACTTCATCTATGATAAAAAGAATTTTTTTTGACATAATATGCCTCTTTCTCTATTTAAGGGTAGCACTTAAATTGTTTTTTTCAAATACAAAAGAGTTAATTATGTTGTTTATTGTTAATAAAAAAAGGAAGCTTTAGCTTCCTTTTTTAGAATAAAATTTTAATAAATTTATTTAACTTCTTTTGATATAGCATCAGTAATATCAGTACCGCCTGATAATACAACACCTTTAGCAAGAACCAAGTTATATCCGTTTGCTTGAGCATTCTTATCAATTACGCTTGATATATTTTTATCAATAGCAAGTAATTTTGTTTCATAATTTTTAGCAATGGCATCTCTTTTTGCTTGGAATTCTTTATTATATTTTTCTTCCAAAGCTTTCTTCTTTTTAGCATCTTTTTCTTTATCAAGATTTGTTTTAGCAGTTTCAATAAATTTAGCTAATTCTTGACCTTTTTTCTTTTGTTCATCTTTCAAAGCCTTAACTTGAGAAGAGGATGCTACAACTTTTTGAACATCAACAACTGCTACTTTAAAATTTGAAGGTACATCTGATATTGCATAGTTACCTGCAGCAAGGCCAATTGCAAATGCTACTAAAGATACTGTTAAAAATTTTAGACTATTTTTCATTTTATACTCCTTTTAATGTGTTGATTATAGCATTTTAGGTTGACTTTTTCAAATTATCCTTATGACTAGCTCTTAAAGGCATTGTTTATAGATGTTTTAAAATCAGGTTTTAGTATACCTTTCTCAGTAATAATACCTGTAATAAGTTCATTAGGAGTTACATCAAATCCAGGGTTTATTATATTGACGTCTTTTGTACAAATCCAGTCTCCGTTTATATGGGTTACTTCTTCGTGTGAACGTTCTTCAATCGGTATTTCTTTACCTGATTTTATAGATATATCTATTGTTGATAGTGGAGCAGCAATATAGAAAGGAATATTGTGGTATTTTGCTGCAATTGCGACCGTGTATGTTCCTATTTTATTTGCGGTATCACCATTTGCGGCAATTCTGTCCGCTCCTACTACAACCATATTAATCATGCCCTTTGACATAAAGTATGAACACATGCCATCGGTTATTAGAGTTGTCGGTATTCCGTCACGGGTAAGCTCCCAGGTTGTTAATCTTGCACCTTGTTGTCTTGGTCTTGTTTCATCTGCAAAAACTTTTATTGTAGGGTCTTTTGCAAATGCACTTCTAATAACACCTAAAGCGGTACCATAGCCTACGGTTGCTAAAGCACCTGCATTACAGTGTGTTAATATTGTTGCACCTTTTGGAACTACTTGTGCTCCATAATCTCCCATTTTTTTATTTATTTCTATATCTTCATTTTCAAGTTTAATTCCGTTTTCAATTAAAGCTTTGGTTATTTCATCAATATTTCCTTGTAGTTTTGAGGCGAGGTCTATTTGTTGGTTAACTCCCCACATTAAATTTACGGCTGTTGGTCTTGAGGATTTAAGATATTCGCCTCTTTCTTTTAATTTTTCAAGAAATTCTGATTTGTTACTTATTGTTTTGGATAACTCAATTGCAGCAAGTGAGACACCATGTACACCTGCTATTCCTATTGCAGGGGCACCTCGAACTATCATATCTTTAATTGCAAAGAACATTTCTTCATCTGTTTTTATGTCTACTGTTTTATATTCTTTAGGTAAAACAGTTTGGTCAATCATTCTTGACACATTATCAACCCACTCGATAGTTTTAATTTTTGATTCAAAAGCCATATTATCCTCTGTTTCTCGGTTTAAAATATTCATAAAAATATGCTGTTAAAAAGCCTGAAAATGTATTCATTAATCCGCATAAGAGTGAAATTAGAATAACCATTGGAATTAAAAATCCGAAATTTGTAAAAATAACTTTTATCCATAGAAAAGATTGTATTTTAAATATCAAATTTAAAATAAATGCTATAGGAAAATATATTACAGAAAAACCCAGAAATGCACTTATTCCTGATATTGCACCTATAACCATACATTTTTCTGTTTCAACATCTTTTATTAAATTTAACTTTTTTAAGTATATTATCATAAATGGTGCTACTAAAAACATTACAACTAGATAAGCAATCCAAGTAAAAGCGGGTATTAATGGTATTACACCGAGAATACCTCCTATTATAAATGAACAAATGAAAATGATTTTTAGTAAAGCTTTATTTATCATTATAGTTTCCTTTAATTTATGTTATTACGAGCAAAGCAAAGAGCAATAGCTATAGAGTCCAATGTGTCATCTAATTTGGGCAATTTTTTATATTTAATGCTCATTTGTACAATTTTTGCCACCTCATCTTTTGTTGCTCTTCCATATCCGGTTATTATTTGTTTTACTTCAATCGGAGTGAATTCCTGTATTTTGATTTGATTTTTTTGTAAAACAGAAAGAATTACACCTCTTGCTTCAGCGACAGGGATTATTGTTTTTTGATTTTTAAAATAAAACAATTTTTCTATACTAGCAAAATCCGGTTTAAATTTCTCAATAATTGTCTGCAAATCAGTCTCTATTTCTAAAAGACGCTCCGCATCAGTCTTATTTTTATCTGTCTGTATAGAACCTGATGAAACCAATATATTTTTGTCTTTTACAATATCTATTACCGAATAACCTACAATAGCAAGTCCCGGGTCAATTCCTAATATTCTCATTCTTTAATTATATTTTAGATTTTTATTAAATATTAATAATTTAAATTTTTGTAATAAAAATATATAGTAATTAATTTCTAAATGTAAATTTTGTAAAATTTTGTAATAGTTTTTCCTTTATTTAGGCAATTTGTGGCATTTCTCTTTTTTTAAATAAATAATGGTATAGAAAAAGTAGAAAGGAGAAGTATATCGTGGGTGTATCTCAGGTAAATTTAGGAACAAATGATTCACAAGTTTATCAAAATAAAGGTAATTATGCAAAAACCGGAGCTAAAATCGGTGCAGTTGCAGGTGCTGGTATTGCAACAAAAAATGCATTAACAAATAAACAATTTATAAAAGATATTTTCGAAAAAAGCTCAAAAACGTTGGGAAAAAATGCATCAAAAGGTGCATTAATTGCCGGTATGGCTGTTGGCGCCGGAGTTTTAATGGCAGTCGGATCCGCAATTGGATTAGGTGTCGGTTCTATTCTTAATGGTATTAAAAATAAAAAAGAATAACTTCCTGAGTAAGTATACAGAATTTTTCAAAACCAAAAGACCGTAATAAATAGTACGGTCTTTTAGTTTTAAAAATATAAATTTAGTCTAAATAACTGAAAAATTATAAAATGGTATAATTTAAAAATTATGGTCTTATTCTATCCATTAGTCTTGGAAATGGAATAGTTTCACGTACGTGGTGAAGACCACATATCCAGGCGACAGTTCTTTCTATACCTAAACCAAAGCCGGCATGAGGAACACTTCCATACTTTCTTAAATCTAAATACCAGTCAAAAGTTTCAGGATTAAGATTTTGTTCTTTTATTTTAGCCATTAATTTATCAATGTCTTCTTCTCTTTGACCGCCGCCAATAATTTCGCCGTAACCTTCAGGAGCAATCATATCAACACAAGCCGCTTTATCATTTTCTGCTTGTTTAAAGTAAAAAGCTTTAACGCTCATTGGGTAATGGTGAATCATAACGGGTCTATCGAATTCTTCAGAAATAAGAGTTTCTTCGTCACCCCCAAAATCTTCTCCATATGGAGTGTCATTACCTTTTTTATGAAGTATTTCAATAGCTTCATCATATGATATGCGAGGGAATGGACGTTTAATATTTTCAAGTTTAGAAATATCTCTTTCAAGGGTTTCTAAATCTTGACGGTTATTTTCAAGTACTTTAGCAACAATATATTCAACAAATTCTTCAGCTAAATCCATATCGTCCCAAATATCAGCAAAAGCCATTTCCGGTTCTACCATCCAGAATTCTGTTAAGTGACGTCTGGTTTTTGATTTTTCAGCTCTGAATGTCGGACCAAAACAATAAGCTTTACCGACAGCCATAGCAGCAGCCTCCATATATAATTGTCCTGATTGACTTAAATATGCTTTTTGATCAAAATAATCGGTTTCAAATAATGTAGTAGAACCCTCACAGGCATTTGGAGTAAAAATTGGAGCATCGACAAGTGTAAATCCGTGAGAATCAAAAAAGTCTCTTATAGATTTTATAATTGTATGACGAATGTTTAATATTGCTTTTTGCTTTAAAGAACGAAGCCATAAATGGCGGTGTTCCATAAGAAAATGAGGTCCGTGTTCTTTCGGTGTTATAGGGTAATCGTTTGCAACACTTATAACTTTAACGTCAGTAGCATCAATTTCATAACCGATTTTTGAACGGTCATGTTTTTTTACTGTACCTTTAACTTCGACAACACTTTCTTGAGAGATTTTATCTGCAAGTTCAAACACTTCATCAGATACATTGCCTTTAAAAACTACAGCTTGGATTTCAGCTGTTCCATCACGAAGCTGAAGAAAATGAAGTTTTCCGCTTGAACGTTTGTTATATAGCCAAGCTTGAAGAGTAATTTCTTTATCTTCATATTCTTTTATATCTTGAATCCAAATTTTTTTCATAAATTATTAACCCCTTTAATAACATATTGCGGGTTAATAATAACATATTTTTATAAGGATTGAAATAATTATAAATTATTAATTATCTTTTGAATTTCAGAATTTGTTTCTTCACTTGCAGTACTGTTTAAAATTCTGTTAATAGATGCAGCAGGGTCTTCTTCTATTTCTATATTATTGTTTACGTTTGATGAAGAAAAATTATTTATATACCTTTGTATTGCTTCTATAGTTTCTTTTGCACTTCCAAGTATATTTTTATATTTGTTAAAGGATACTTCTTTATCTGATTCAAACATATATGTTTCTCCTCTTTATTAACAATATATGTTCTTATCGGAATATTAAAATAAAACTTAAGATATAAATAAAATATATTAATTTTTCTTCATAATATATTATTTTAAATATTTAATAAGCTTTGGAACTATTGCATCCCAAGCTTTATCACTTGGATGAGAATCATTTTCTGCCAGATAATATTTTAAATCAGGAGAATTAAAATGAACCAAATCTTCTCTATAAATAATTTCATATCCAAGATTATTTAAATTTGGTTTAATTTTTTCAAAGTATTTATCCGTAAAATATACTAAGATAATAAATTTTACTCCGGGCCAATGCAAATCAACTGATTCTTTTGCATCAATAAAGTGTTTAAGCAAAAATTCACTTCTTTTATTATCAGTAAGAAATATATTATATATTAAATATCTTATTTTTTCTAAAGAAATAAATCTTTCAAATAATTGAGAAGGTTTTTTTAGCCTTAATTTGTTTGTTTTTTTATCAATATTATAATAAGTCCCATGATATTCGACAATAGTTGGAAATATAGGGGAATATAATCTTGTAATATGACCATTAAAATAATTAAAAATAATATATTTAGGTTTTTGGGGAAATAACTTATAAAATTCATCAGATTTTAATTGATAAAGCATTTGATTTATGCCCCAGCCATGAAACGAACGATCATATATGGGTCTTGTGGTGTAATTCGCCAGCACACTGTGTAATGTTTTTTCTTCAGGAATTTTATGTCCATATACAAAAGAACAGCCAAAAAGGATAATTGAATTTTCTGTTGAATCTATATTCTTAGGTTGATGATAACCCAAATTTTCGCCATTTATTATTCTTTTTTTTATACTCTCGGGGGAAATATCACGAAAAACAAAATTTTTATAAGATGTTAACATATTGCTAATGGTGCAAGATTTAAAATATAATTTTACTTCTTGTCTAAATACTAAAAAATCAAAAATTATAAAAATACAAACAATAATAAGTATATTAATAAAAATAATAAAAATTTTCTTAATCATAAAAAACCTTATTAATATATTTGCAAATTATTATAACATATATTTTTTCTAATAAAATTTTAAATTTAAAAATAAATATATTAATTTTAAAGAATATGAAGTATCTTCTTTAAAAAAAATTGTGTTTATGTAAAGATAATTTTAACGGCGCAAGCTAAATGTAAATAAAAATATGTAGTAATAATAAAGGAAAAAGAAAAATGGCAAGACAAGTTCCATTAGAAAGAGTAAGAAACTTTGGTATTGCTGCACATATAGATGCAGGTAAAACAACTACCACAGAACGTATTCTTTTCTACACAGGTAAAACTCATAAAATTGGTGAAGTACACGATGGTGCTGCTGTTACTGACTTTATGGATCAAGAAAGAGAAAGAGGTATTACAATTCAATCTGCAGCAGTAACTGCAATGTGGAAAAATCATCAATTTAATATTATTGATACTCCGGGGCACGTTGACTTTACAATAGAAGTTGAACGTTCACTTCGTGTATTAGACGGTGTTGTAGCCGTATTTTGCGCAGTTGGAGGTGTTCAATCTCAATCAGAAACAGTTTGGAGACAAGCTAACAGATATGAAGTACCAAGAATGGTATTTGTTAATAAAATGGATAGAACAGGTGCTGACTTCTATAGAGTTGTTGACCAATTAAAGAACAGATTAAACGCAAATGCAGTTCCTATTCAATTACCAATTGGTGCAGAAGATAAATTTACAGGTTTGGTTGACCTTATGAATATGAAAGCTGAAATTTATACTAATGACCTTGGTACAGATATAAGAGAAGAAGAAATTCCTGCAGATCTTCTTGAAAAAGCTCAAGAATACAGAGCAGAAATGATTGAAAAAATTTCAGAAACAGATGATGATTTGATGATGAAATTTATGGAAGGTGAAGAACCTACAGTAGATGAATTAAAAGCAGCTTTAAGAAAAGCAGTTTGTACAAACCAAATTGTTCCTGTATGCTGCGGTACAGCATTCAAAAATAAAGGTGTTCAATTGCTATTGGATAATGTTGTTTATTATATGCCATCACCATTAGATGTAAAAGCTATTGAAGGTGAACTTGAAGATGGAACAAAGGTAGAAAGACATTCTTCAGAAAGTGAACCATTCTCTGCATTAGCATTTAAGATTATGACAGACCCATATGTTGGTCGTTTAACATTCTTAAGAGTTTATTCAGGTAAACTGACAGCCGGTTCATATGCATTGAATGCAACAAACGGCAAAAAAGAACGTATTTCAAGATTGGTTCAAATGTATGCTGATCAAAGAAATGAAATTACAGAAGTATATGCTGGTGATATCTGTGCAGCTGTAGGTTTGAAAGATACAACAACCGGTGATACATTGTGTGATGAAAATGCACCAATTATATTGGAAAAAATGGAATTCCCGGATCCTGTTATTTCTGTTGCTATTGAACCTAAAACAAAAGCAGACCAAGATAAAATGGGTATTGCGCTTCAAAAACTCGCAGAAGAAGACCCGTCATTCAGAGTTAAATCAGATTCTGAAACAGGTCAAACAATTATTTCAGGTATGGGTGAACTTCACTTAGATATTATTGTTGACCGTCTTTTAAGAGAATTCAAAGTTGACGCTAATGTTGGTAAACCACAAGTTGCATACAGAGAAACTATCTTAGGAAATGCTGATCAAGATTCTAAATTTATCAGACAATCAGGTGGTAAAGGTCAATACGGCCACGTTAAAATCAGAATTTCTCCGGCAGGTGAAAATGAAGGTTTTGTATTTGAAAACAAAATCGTTGGTGGTGCTATTCCGAAAGAATACATTGAACCTGCAAGAAAAGGTATGGAAGAAGCTCTTGAAGGCGGTATCTTAGCCGGATATCCTATGATTGACGTTAAAGTTGAACTTTATGACGGTTCATACCACGATGTTGACTCTTCAGAAATGGCATTCAAAATTGCCGGTTCTATGGCTATCAAAGATGGTTGTAAGAAAGCAAGACCTTGTATTCTTGAACCTATGATGAAAGTTGAAATCGAAATTCCTGACGAATATACAGGTACAATTATTGGTGATATTTCAAGACGTCGCGGACGTATTGAAGGTCAAGAACCAATTGGTAACACTGGTAATGTAATTGTTAGAGCAACTGTTCCATTGGGTAACATGTTTGGTTATGCTACAGACTTACGTTCAAATACTCAAGGTAGAGGTACATTCTCTATGGAATTCTTGAAGTATGAACAAGTTCCAAACAATGTTCAAGAAGAAATCATTTCAAAATCAGGCGCACGTGCTTAATTGAAATAAAAATAAAAAAAGAGGCATTATATTATGCCTCTTTTTTTATTGTGATGGTTAAGCATTATTAATCTCATTCGGCAATTTATTTTCTTTTAAATACCAACTTTTTGTTCCTTCTCTTACAACATGAGTGAATCCCAAAATATCATTTTTTAACTCATAACCTTCAGGCAGTTTATGAGTTCCTGACGTAAAATCAAATAAATTCCAAGTTAATTTAGGGTTGCCAAAAGTATCATCTTTAAATTTAGCATTTTTAGGTAAACTACGGGTTTTATTTACTCCATATATTTGTTCTTTGTTTAATCTTTTGAATAAAACTCTTATCATACTTATTTTAGGAGTCACGCCCAATACTTTGTCAGTTGGTTTTGTTACTTCCTGTATATTTGTTTGAAAAGGACTAAAAATGTTATTTTCATTTTGTTTTCTTATTAATGTTGATGTATTTTGTGGTTGTTTTATATACTGTTCAACTCCATTAAATGATATTGTCATGGCTTTTCTCCTTTACTTACATTCCTAAAAATTAATAAACTTACTAATCCGAATTGTTATATTTATAAAAAAATTCATACTACATTGAAATTGCTGTATTTGTGAAAATTTTAAGAAATATTAAAAATTAAAATTGCACAAAATGATAAAGTTATGTAACATTACTACAAATATAGTAAAAATTTTTGAAAGTTGTAAAAAAAAGTGTTATAATAAAGATGTAGATAGTAGCCCCGATATAGGGCGATTTATAAAGTCCTATTCGGTACAAGAAAAAAGACCCGAGTTCGTTGGATAAAGCGAAAGGGACATATGGACAAAATACAATTTCACAATGACCTAAGAAGGTTAATTGAAATTTTACCGCCGAAGATAGTCGAAGCACTAAAGCCTTACAACTTGGATGATGCAATCGAATTGGTTTTTGATTTAGGCAGGGTTGGAGAAATACGTTATTCTGACGGGAAAACAGTTTTTTTAGGCGAAAGTTATATAGTTAATGAAGATATTGAGTATATAACATCAAAAATTCAGCCATTTACTAGCGATAATCGTTCAGGTATACCAGGGACATTACACAGAATAAGTGCAATAAGAAACAGACAGTCGAAAGTAGTTGGTCTTACTTGCAGAATCGGTCGTGTTGTTACGGGTACTATTGCTTGTATAAAAGATATAGTTTTACAAAATAAAAGTATATTGTTCTTAGGTCGTCCTGGTGTTGGTAAGACAACTAAGCTTAGAGAAATATCAAGATTAGTTGCGGATGATTTAGGAAAAAGAGTTGTTGTAGTAGATACATCAAATGAAATTGCAGGAGATGGAGATACTCCGCATCCTGCTATAGGTAGAGCAAGGAGAATGCAGGTTTCTCAACCTATTTATCAAAAAGATGTAATGATTGAGGCTGTTGAAAATCATACTCCTGAAGTAATTGTAGTTGACGAAATAGGAACGGAAGAAGAAGCTCAAGCTGCCAGAACTATAGCTGAACGTGGTGTTATGCTTATTGCAACTGCTCATGGTAATACTTTGGATAATTTGATAAAAAACCCAACATTATCTGATTTAGTTGGTGGTGTAAGTTCTGTAACACTAGGTGATGATGAAGCGAAGAGACGTGGTAGTCAAAAAACGGTACTGGAAAGAGAAAAACAGCCAACATTTGATATAGTCATAGAAATTATAGATAGAAATACCTTGGCTGTATATAAAAATACTGCGGAAGCTGTTGATTATATATTACGTGGTTGGCCGATAAGACCTGAAATCAGAAAAGTTGATCAAGTATATGAAAATACGGAAAAAACTGTAGAAAAAGTTGCAGTTCAGGAAAAAATTAAAGAAGAAGAAGATCTTGCAAGTCAGAAACTTAAGTTTAGTTTTTCAAGACAAGAATATGTAAAACAAGTAAAAGATTTTAAGAAGATATATATTTATGCAGTTAGTAGAACTGTATTGGATAAAGTTCTTGAACGGCTTAATCTTCAAGCGGAAATTACTAGAAACATAGAAGAAGCTGATATTGTAATAGTTCATAAAGCATTTGCAAAAGGCGGTACTAAAATTTTAAGTATAGCAAATGATTATAAACTTCCTATATATTATGTACGTTCAAATTCTATGTCGCAAGTACAAAAAGTAGTAAAAGAAGCGCTTCATATAACTGATAGTGAAACTTTGCAAGGGTATTATGATGATGCCGAAAGAGCATTAGATGAAGCAAAAGCTGCTATTCAAAAGATATTAGAAGGTGCTGATAATGTTGAATTGCAACCTCAAAATCAACAAATAAGGAAAATGCAGCATGAACTTGTGGAACAGCATAATCTATCAAGTGAAAGTGTAGGTGAAGGTCCTCAAAGACGATTGAGGATTGTTGGCGGTAGTGATTTTAAGCACGCCGGATAAATATATAGATATAAAATAGCATATATGTATATATTTTATCTTATTTTATATGAGTGATTCTTAATTATATCTTCCACAAAATCATATGTAGAAATTGTATATTCAGAATTATATTCTTTTATTTTGGATTTCATATATTCGTATAAATCACATATTTCTTGAGTTAGTTCTGACTTTTCAGGATTTTTTACAGAATGGCAAAATTCAATAGATGGGAAAAAATTAGTAACACCTATTGAGATACAAAGTTTTATCCAATTATCAATTTCTTCTTTTGTATCATTGAGTCCTTTTAAAATAATATATTTAATAATAACTTTATTAGATAAGTCTTTTGTATCTTTTATATATCTTTTTATATTTTTAACAACATTATCAAATTCATCAACACCTTTGATTTTTTTGAAATTCTCTTTTGAAGCACAATCAAGTGAGATACATATAGATGAGTTTGGATTTGTTTTGATGGTTTTAGTTATATATTTTTCATAAAAGATACCATTAGATAAAATATTAACAGTGTACTTATTTTTTATAAAAAATTTAAGTAATTTAGGAAATTCATGAAGAATTGTTGGTTCTCCTCCAACTAAAGATATTTCTACATTTTTACTTAATCTGTCCTGTTTTTGCAGTTCTTTTAAGTTATCAAGAAGGTTAATTACACCTTTATGTTTTCTACCTTTTGAAATTTCTAATTTTGTAGTTTCTCTGTTAGAACAGTATACACAGGCACAGTTACATTGATTCCAATGGTAAATTTCAATGAATTTTATTTTATTATCTATATGAAAATTTTCATCTACTTCTTTCAAATATAGACATTTTTGACAATGCTCAGGATATATTCCGTCTTTCGCATCAGAAAGCGTTGATTCTCTTTTTTCAAAGAATATTTTTAAGTAGTTTTGCTCATATTTCTGGAAGGAATGATCTTGCCATAATTTATTGCAATATGTTAAACCTGAATAATGAAAATTTATTCCGTTGTTTAAATATAAACAGTATTTTTTTTTCAATATAAAACCTTTTGTATGATCTATAGATTAATTACTTTTAGAATATCATGCAAATCTGCTTTAGTTTTCTTAACTTCCGCAACTGAGTATTTTATTGCACTGTCAGGATCTTTCAGTCCGTTACCGGTTAAAATACAAACAGATGTTGAGCCTTCTTTTACAAGTCCCATTTTATTGGCTTTAATCAGTCCTGCAACAGAAGCAGCACTGCCAGGTTCCGCTAAAATACCTTCTGTTGAAGCCATTAATTTATATGCTTCAATAATTTCTTCATCCGTTACGCAATCAATTTTACCGTTTGATAAGTCTCTTGCTCTTTCAGCTTGTTTCCAGCTTGCAGGATTACCGATTCTTATTGCTGTTGCAATTGTTTCAGGGTGAAGTATTCTTTCACCTTTTACAATAGCTGCTGCACCTTCAGCTTCATATCCCATCATTTTAGGTAAATGAGTTGATTTCTTAAGTGCGAAGAATTCTTCATAACCTTTAAAATAAGCTGTAATATTACCGGCATTTCCGACAGGAATAAAGTGGTAGTCAGGCGCATCACCCAGAGCTTCAATAATTTCAAATGCACCTGTTTTTTGTCCTTCTATTCTGTATGGGTTTACAGAGTTTACCAAAGTGATAGGAGAATTTTTAGAAATTTCAATAACCATTTCTAGTGCTTCGTCAAAGTTTCCTTGAATAGCAATAATCTCGGCACCATACATCATAGCTTGTGATAGTTTGCCAAGAGCGATGTATCCATCAGGAATTAAAACAAAAACTCTTACGCCAGCTTTCGCTCCATAAGCTGCAGCTGCGGCAGATGTATTACCAGTTGAAGCACAAATTATTGCTTTAGAACCATCTTCAACAGCTTTAGTAACAGCCATTGTCATGCCTCTGTCTTTAAAGCTTCCTGTTGGATTTGCACCTTCATATTTTAAATAAACATTACCTTTAAGACCTATTTTTTTTGCTAAATTATCAGCTTTTATTAAAGGAGTATTACCTTCATTTAAAGTAATAATAGGTGTTTTGTCTGTTACAGGTAAATATTCTCTATATTTATTTATTAAACCTTGATAATGATTCTTTTCCATAAAAGCCTCCTAGTTCATAACTCTTAATAGGTTGTCTATATTCTTAATACAATCAGATTTTAACAATTCTTTTAGTGCATTTTGTACATCAGCTTCTTTACTTTTTTCAGTAATAACAACAATTTCTGCCGTATTATCATCTTTTGTACCTTTTTGCATAATTGTTGAAATATTTATATTGTTCTTACCGCATATTGTGCCTATAACACCGATAGCCCCCGGGTTATTACTTGCATTTATTGATATATAGTATTCATTATAAGTATCACCAATATTAATTTGTTCTGCTATTTCATTGTGCTTACATATTGCTTGTGGAATTGGAGAATTTGAAACTTCAAGTTCAGCTGCTAATACGAGCAAATCACCTACTACAGAGCTTGCTGTTGGTTCTGCTCCAGCTCCGGCTCCTGTAAAAATCAAATCTCCAACAGGGTAGCCTGTAAGCATAATAGAATTTGTTGCATTTTTAACTTTTGCTAATAGGTGTTTCTTTGCTACAAGCATAGGATGAACTCTTACATCAACTTTTCCATTTTCCAATACTTGTCCCATTGCAATAAGTTTTATTGTATATCCCAACTCTTTTGCAGATTTAATATCTTGTGCTGTTATTTTTGTAATACCTTCACGGTATATCTTATTAATATCAACCTTTTTGTTAAAAGAAATTGTAGATAAAATAGCTATTTTATATGCTGCATCATATCCTTCAACGTCACCAGTTGGGTCAGTTTCAGCGTAACCTAATTCTTGAGCCTGTTTTAGTGCTGTTTCATAAGATAATTCTTTTTCTGCCATTTTTGTCAAAATATAATTGGTTGTTCCATTTAAGATGGCTGCAATTTTTGTAATTTTATTTGCACATAAAATTGTCTTAATTGGCATAATTATTGGTATACCACCTGCTACTGCGGCTTCATAAAGAATTATAACTTTATTTTCTTTTGCAAGTTGAAATAACTCACTTCCTTTTTTTGCAAGTAGTTCCTTGTTTGCTGTAACAATATGCTTTTTATTTTTAATTGCTGCAGTTAAAATATCAAAAGTTGGTGTTACTCCGCCTGCAACTTCTATTACTATATCTATTTCAGGATTATTAACTATTTCATACGGGTCTTCTGTTAATAATGTTTCATCAAAATTTTCAATATTTCTTTTTTTTGAAATATTTTTTACCGCAATTTTTTTGATTTCAATATTTGGAAATGATTGAAGTACTTTGTATACCCCTGTTCCAACTGTTCCAAAACCTATAATTCCGACTTTTAGTGATTTCATAACTACTCCGATTATCTTTTTATAGAATAATTAAACCATAACTAACTTGAAAAAACATAAATATCATAGTGATTTAAGAATATAATTAAGAAATGTAACAAAAAATCATTCCTCTGATTTTGGGTATTTAAAAAAGTTTTTATATATATGTAAACACTATCAAGATATTAGGAGATTTAAAATGGGTGCTGGCAATTATATTTCATTATTGAATTCAAGCAGAACATTTGGATACGTTTCTTTATTTTCTTCTTCTAAGGGTGGAGAAACAGCAGGAAGTGTTGCATATAATTCTTCTTCAAAATCAAGATTTTCATATCAAGGCGGTGAAACAGCCGGAAGTGTTGCATATAGTTTTTCAGGTGGATCATCTTCTTGTGGAAGCAGCTGCGGTTCATTCTCTGCTATAGCATAAATAAAAATTAATCGCATATTGCTATTTTGAACAATATAAATATAGAAACAGAAGTTTTTAATTTGGCTGTGTGTTTGTGACTATTATGTGAAACAAATTAAACAAGAAGATTTCATAATAAAAGAGATGCTTTTGAGCATCTCTTTTTGGTATTTTATAAAAATTTATTGAGCATCTTTAATTGTGCTATAGCAATCTTTACAATATACTTCTTTTCCTTCGATTGGTTTAAAAGGAACTTTTGTTTGGCATCCGCATTTAGAACAAGTTACTTCGTATAACTTCTTTCTGTTCTTTTGTCTTCTGTTTTTTCTGCATTCGGGACAACGCTTTGGCTTGTTAACAAGACCCCTTGCTGCGTAAAATTCTTGTTCACCTGCAGTAAACACAAATTCACTTCCGCAATCTTCGCAAATAAGCTTTTCGTCTTCGTACATTTTTTGTCTTCTCCTTAAATTGGGTAATGCTTGTAAATAATTTGCGATAGGAATTAAAAGTTTAATTACTAAATTTAGTTATCTACAAGATTATATTGTATAATTGAACATTATTTTTAGCAAGAAGAATGTTTTCAAAATTTAACCTTATGTTTAATGTTAAGATATGTAAAAAATATGTTTTATATTTTTGTCATGTAGCAATAATATTATTTTAGGATGTTTAAGAAGACAGGTATGTATCTGTGAGGAATCAATGGTCTATTCAATCGGGGTTCGAAATCAAAATACTCGTAGTTTAAGTTCAGTGTCATTTGGCAAAAAAGGAACGGATAAAAAGAGTGAGTGCGAAAATAAAGATGTTCTTTTGTATGATGAAAAGAAGAAGCATCCGATATCAACGAGTGTCAAAATACAAACAGATAAGTTAGTTAAGGCTTTTACCAAGTATCCTGAAAAGGGTCTAAAAGGTAGTAAAAATGCTAACTTCTACGAATTTCTGACCATGGGCATGGTACCATATTTGGCTGGTAGTGCAATGATGATTGCTGTATTTAATCTGGCAAGTAAGTTTTTTGATACACCGGCAGCTGTGAATGCTTCAAAACTTGGTAAAAAAATGGGTTTAGGTGTTTTATTCTATGGTATAGGTAAAACTCTTTCCAAGAAACTGATTGAAACACCTGTTAATCTTAGATATGAAATAGATGTGAATCTTCCATATGAAAAGGTAATACATGAATTGCCGGAACAAGGTAATACTGATAATTTGGTTGCTAAAGAATATCATAAGGCGTATGAAAGTGTAGATTTTCCAAGATGGGATTTATTTTATAACAATAAAAGTTTTGGTCCTGACAGAAACAGTTACTATAAAAAAGTTGGGAAAAGAATGGGTATAGATGATGAAGATTTGGATCATGCCGATCAAAAAGTAAAACCTCTTATAAGAGAGAAAGTTATAAAAACGAAGCTTTTCTCTACATTGAGTTCATATTTTTGGGCTGCAACAGGTGTTGGAATTGCAATGCAGAAACCTTGGGAAAACTTTGTAATTAATCCTGTAAAAAGATTTGCAAATTACAAAAATTATAAAATAATTGCTGAAAAAGCAAAAGAACAAGGAATAAATATTGCGAAATATGATAATTTTGCAAAGGATTTTGGTAAACATTTTATTCAAAGTTCTAAAGAATTTCTTAATAATAATAGTAAAAGCTTAAAAATAGCTGGTCGCAGTCTTTTCGGCTTGGCTGTCGGTATGACTTTATTAGGCAATTTCTCAACACTTTTAGACTTTAATAAAAGTAGGGGGGCAAAAGCTCATGCATCATCATCTTTAATTGATGAAAGTAAAGAAAAGGTAGTATGTTAGGATGACAAATGTTTTAAATTCAATAATTGCAAATCAATCTATTAACAAATCTGGAAAGCAGAATAATAATGCTGCCTTTGTTTATACTAGTGACGGTAGAATAAAACCAATGAAGGATAAAGGCAGATTGCTTCCTTCAAGAATTTTTGGTTCACCTATTGAATATGCGAAGGATCTTAAAAAGGATATTGTAAGTATTGGAAAAGCGGCAAATGGTAAAGCTAATGACCATGAACTCGGCAGAATTAATGATTTTGCAATGAAATTAGGTTCTTTAGCTTTGGCTTCTTATTTATTTGTCAAAAATCCTTTGAAATTAAGTAAAGCAATGGAATTTGTCGGATTTGGAACTTTTTTTGCTTCAATGTCATTGTGGCCTAAATTAGCCATACAAGCTCCATTAAAGGCTAGAACAGGTGTTGATATTCATCAAAAATATATTGACTCTCAAGGCCGTAAAAAAATGTTATTCCAAGATCCTCAATATGTTTTAACTGATTTATATTCAAGAGAAGATTTGGATAGAATTGGTAAAAAATTAGATGTAAGTGAAAATATACCTGACAGAGATAATTTCATAAAGCAAAGAGCACAAAAAACTGCTCTTCAAGGTAATACTTTATGGATGATGACGGCTGGTCCGGCTACTCCGCTAATGAGTGCTCTTATTTGTAATAGACTAGAAAAGCCAATTGGAAAAGCAATAGAAAAACATGCACTTATATCATCTGAAAGAGCAATGCAAAATGGTGGTTATCAAAGTTTATGGGAACGAATTAAACAGACAATTTCTATGAAGATGTTTGATAGATATCTTCAGAAGAATGCAGATAAGGCTTTAGATGAAAAAATGATATCAAGTATAGCTGCGAGACTCGGTTTAAGAGCAAATTCTGCTACAGTACAATCTGCAATAAAAGAAGAACTATCCGCTTTAAAAAATAATGTAAGATTAGATGAATCTTTTGTAAGAAATGCATTAAGAGGCAGAATTGAAGATGCCGTATTTAATTCATTATCATCTCAGCAAAGAGTATTATTGAATGATGCAATAAGAAATAACTCTATAGAAGAAGTTGCGGATGTATTATCTAAAACAATAGGTTCATCTAAACGAGAACAAATGAAATTAACAAAAGAAATAACTCAAATACTTAGAAAAGCAAAAGCAAGCTTGGAAGTACCTAAGATTTCATATGTAAAAGGACAACTTAAAACATTGTATTCTAGTATAAATGATTTTGCTGCAGGTAAGGGTGTTCTTGATAGATATATAGATGCCAGAGTGGGTGATCAAGCCGGAACTTATATTGCAAATCAATGGGGAAGAGTTGGTGATAAGCTGATTAAGTCCTTAAAGTTAAGTGGAAAAGAATTAAAAGAAGTATCTGGCGGAAACATTGATATCATAACTGAAAAGCTAGCTGCACTTGCTTCGAATGATGCAGAATATGATAAAGTAATTAAACAATTAATGAAGTTAATTGGGAATTATGAAAAGACGACAGATTCTAATTTCGTGTCAACAGTTAAAGATAAAGCTAGTTCTGTATGTTCATCTGCCGGTAATGATTTAAGAACTAACGGTTTCGTTAAACTGGCTGATAGAATTTCATCTAATGTTCAAAAAGGAACTGTAGAAAATATTATTAATATTAATACTGCAGAAAGAATATCCGGTGCTCAATCATCATTTTATAGATTATTGCAGTCGCTTGATGTGTTCAGAAGAGCAAATAATGGTAGTTTAGAAAGACAAATAGCTTCAGCACTTGGTGAAAAAGGTATAGCTGCTGATAGTGCGACACTTCAAAGACTTGTTAAAGCTTGTCAGGATCTTGTTCTTAATGCAACAACGACGGATTATGTTGAAAAATTAAAGACATCGGGATTTAATTTGTCTGAAATAGAATACAAGACAATAATGAAAATTTTATTCGATAGTGATGCAGATACAACGATTGCAGAAAGTCTGTCAAGAACATTAGGTGCCGATAAAGTTGATGATGTAATGAAAGGTTTTAATTCTTATAGAAAAGAATTTATGAGTAAAATTGCTAATTGGCAAAACAGCATGACACCTGAGTTATCAAGACGTACTGTTGATGGTGTAACAAATGCTGCTAATGCTGTTGAAAGAAATAATTTAGCGGGTAAACCGATTAAAAGCTTAATACAAGATGTTGCGAAACAGACATATAATTCACAAAAATGGCTAAAGATATTTGGCGGAGCCATGGTTGCTTTAACTGCAGTTACATTACTTGCTGGTTTGGCAATTGGGCGGAAAGGTAAGACAGAAAAACAAGTTGAAAAAGAAAGTAAGGTAAATGGCTAATTATTTAGATAAGTATCTTAATTTAACTCCGACAATGACTGTGGTTCAAAAAACGCCTGAACCTACAGCTGTTATGTTACCTAATAATAATCAGCCTTCAGCAGTTCAGCCTATGGGTACTAATGTTTTAGAACGTTATCTGCAAAATCAGGGCATAGTTGCTGCAACACAAGTAAATGCTGTAAACAATTCTAAAACTGTTCAAGGTTATAAAAATAATTTAAGAACAAAATTCCAAAATAATGAAGCAACTATAATGGGTGTTATTATTCGTTCATTAGGTGCTAAGGACAATGTTGGTAATGAACTTATAAGAGAAGGCGATGTGCGAGGTACATTAATCAACGCTGTTGACAGGCTTGATGAATTAAAAGAATTGGGTATTAATACATTGCATGTATTACCGATAAATCCTCCTGGTAAAAAGAATGCCTTCGGTACAGCAGGTTCAGTATATGCTCCTGCTGATTTATTGAAGGTTGATCCAGCTATTGTTGATCCTAATGATCCAAGAACACCTGATGAACAATTTAAGTATTTTACAGATGAATGTCATAAGCGTGGTATTAGTGTAATGCTTGATCTGCCAAGTTGTGCTTCTTATGATTTATTCTTGGAAAGACCTGAATTAATGGCATTTGAAAAGGATGGTACACCAAAGACTCCCGGTGGTTGGAATGATATTAGAATGTTTAATCCTTGGAAAGATGAATCTAAACGTGAATTAAATAAAGAGTTATTGGATTATCATATTAAATTTGTTGATAAATGTGTTAAAAATTGGGGAGTAGACGGTGTTAGAAGCGATGTAGCCAGAACTAAACCAACCGAATTTTGGCATATTTTAACGGATTATTCACGTAAACTTGATCCTGAATTTGCTTGGCTTGCTGAAAGTTATACATATGAAGATGCTTCTCCTCAATTGAATATGAATTATGATAGACCTCAAGATTCATTAAGGGCTGGTTTTGACAGTTACTATGGTCAATATCATATTTTCCATGAAATGGCAAAAGCACAAGATTTAATTGATTATGTAAGAGAAAATATAAATATGTCTCAGGAGCTTGACCCCGGTAAATCTTTAATAGGTTCATTCGGAACTCATGATGATATATCTTTAATGAATCATGGCGGAGTTACTTTTATCAATTTAGTTTCAGGTTTACAGGCAACTCTTCCTATGTTGAATCCTTATTATTTTGATGGATATCAAACAGGTGATGATTATATTTATGATTTCGAGGGTACTACTGATGCACAAACAGATACTGATTCCAATGAATGTACTGTTCATAGAGGAAGACCAGATATCTTTAATTTCTCAAGACCATTAATTGGTGATCACCCTGAATGTGGTGATTTCATGAAAAATACATTAGACGTTAGAAAAGATAAGAAATATCATGATATATTAACTAAAGGTTCATTTATTCCTTTAGAGGTAATGGGAAATGATGGTGATCAGATTATTGCATATGCTCGTCACTTAAATGGTAAAACTCTTTTGGTTGTTGCTAACAGAGATGTTAATGCAAGACAAGGGGGAAGTATTATAATTCCCGGATTAAAAGAAACTCAAAAGTTAAATAATCTATTTAAGTCATATGGTGAAAATTCAACCCTCCAAGCTGTTGACGGAAAACTAAATGTTGATTTGGGTTCAGGGCGTATTCATTTATTTGAAATCGATACACCAAATATTGAATCTTCAGGTGTGGAAGTTTTAAAACAAAAACAATAGGTGTTAACATGCAAATCGCTTCTAATTATACATATAATTATTATAAGAATCCTTCATTTATGTCCTTAAAAAAGGCTGATGAAGCAAAATCTGATGTATATGTTAAACCTACAAAAGATGAAATTATTACTGCAAAAACAAAGAAAGCTATTTCAGAATGCAAATATGTTGTTTTTGCACTGGGTATTCTTTATTTCGCAATGAAAAGAAATATAAAAGTTAATAAGATAAAAGCTGCAGAAAGAAAAATCGCCGAACTTGCAAAACAAAAAGTTCTTACACCTGTTTTAATGAATGTTAAAGTGGATGAGTTAGGCGGTGTTATAGGAGTTTAGTTCCCGAACTTGTTCCAAGTCTTGATGCACCTGCTTCTATAAGTGCAAGGGCTTGTTCTCGTGTTTTTATTCCGCCTGATGCTTTAATTTTTACATTACTTCCTTTTAATGTTTCATACATTAATCTTATATCTTCTACTTTTGCTCCGACTCCATTCTTTACAAATCCTGTAGATGTTTTTGCAAAATCGGCTTTTGCTTCTTTTATTATTTCACAGGCTTTTATTATTTCTTCTTTTGTTAATAAGTCAGTTTCAATAATTACTTTTAATGGAATTTTTCCACAAGCTTTTTTTACTGTTTCTATATCTTTCTTTGTATAATCAAAATCTTTGTCTTTGATTGATTGGACAGAAATTACCATATCTATTTCGTCAGCACCACATTCAATTGCTTTTTGTGCTTCAAATGCTTTTACCTCACTTAAACAGGCTCCAAGAGGAAAGCCTACAACTGTAACTATTTTTACATCTGTATCTTTTAAATATTCTTTTGATTTTTTTACGTTGGCACTATTAACACAAACTCCTTTAAAATTGTGTTCTTTTGCTTCTTCTAATAACTTTATTAATTCTTTCTCTGTTGCATCTTGTTTTAATAAGGTATGTTCAATATATTGTTCAAGTTTCATCTTTATTTTATGTTCTCCAGTATTTGAGTTGTTTTAAATCTTTTTGGCGAATAATATTCTATATAATTTTTTAAAAGGTTTATACAAATATCACAAATTTTCTCTGTTACTAAATCATCGTATCGCGTATGAACATTAAAATCTTCTTTTAGTAATGTATTCAAAAATTCTTTTATTTTATTTGGAATTCTTACTTTTTTGCATATATCTTGTGCACAATCTTTGCAAAGAATACCGCCTTGTTCTATAGAGAAGTATATTTCTTCACTATTTGGTTCTTTTAGACATTTTACGCAGTCTTTTAATTCCAGTGAATAACCTGTTATATCCATAATTTTTAGTTGAAAACGAAGCACGCTTAACATTATTTGTTCTTTTGTTCTTACTTTTGAAATTTGTTCTAGAAATGTATAAAATAAATTATAAATTTCTTCACTGTTAGGATCATTTTCAATTCCGAAGTTAGATACAATCTCACTGCAATAC
This sequence comes from Candidatus Gastranaerophilales bacterium, assembly GCA_944323935.1. Lineage (GTDB taxonomy): Bacteria > Cyanobacteriota > Vampirovibrionia > Gastranaerophilales > Gastranaerophilaceae > Avigastranaerophilus. The sequence goes on from CALUUJ010000005.1 coordinate 46,451, forward strand.
ATTGCATAGAATAATTTATTTAAATCATTTCTAAGATTGAAAAATGTGTTCAAAGCTTCTGCCTGGCATATTGTATCTAAAGTTTTTCCTCTATTAAGCATCATTTTGTTTGCTACAAGTAAATCCATTCTTCCGCCAAGCTTACTTGTTGTTTTTTTTATTCCTTTTGCAACGCCTTTTATTATACCTTTTTCTTTTGAATACATAACAATAATCTTATCAGATTCACTTATACTGTAAGATTTTAAGTTTATTGCATTTGTTGTAAATTGTTCTTTCATTTTATTTAAAAATTATTTTCACTTCCGGAATATACGCCTCTTATATAGTGCATAAGTTCATTCGGACTGTCTGAATGCTCAAGTGCTACTTCTTTTGTAATTAATCCTTTTTTATAAAGATTATATAAGGACATATTAAACGTAATCATATCATTGTAAGAACCTTTTTGAACTAACTTATAAATTTCTTCAAGTTCATCTTTTAAAATAAAATCCTTAATTGTAGGTGTAGAATATAGAAGTTCAATTGCCGGTAATCTTCCTTTACCATTTGCACTGGGTAAAAGCTTTTGCGATACTGAACCTCTGAATACTTCTGCAAATTGACTTCTTACAGCAGCTCTTTCTGATGGGGGGAAGAAGCTTAAAACACGGTTAATTGTTTGGACAGCATTGAATGTGTGCAGGGTTGCAAATACTAAGTGTCCTGTTTCTGCTGCATGGAGTGCACTTTCTACAGTTTCCATGTCTCTGATTTCCCCGATTAATATAACATCAGGGTCTTGTCTTAATGCGAATTTTAGACCGTCTAAATAACTTGCTGTATCGATTCCGATTTGTCTTTGAGTGAATATTGATTTTTGACTTTTATATACATATTCAATAGGATCTTCAATGGTAACAATATGCTTTTTTTGAGTGATGTTTATATGATTTAGAATTGATGCAATTGTTGTTGATTTTCCGCTTCCTGCAACACCTGTTATAAGAACTATTCCATTTTCTAAAGTGGAAAACTTATCAATATTATTTGGTAAATTGAGTTGCTCAAATGTTGGAATATCATATGGTACTAAACGAATTGTCATTGAATGATATCCAAATGACATTGCAAGGTTGACCCTAAAACGTGATATACCTTCTATTTCGTATGGAAAATCTGAGTCATAAGATCTGAAGATCTTGTCCCGCATCGATATCGGTGCCATTTCATCAATAGCATGCATCATGTCTTCTTCTGTTACAGGTTCAAGCTTTGACTTTATTATCTTGCCATCTATACGAAATGATGGTACTTCACCAACTATGAAGTGAAGGTCGGATGCACCAAGCTCTTGTGCTTTTTCTAACAGTGAATTTATTGTATAATTACTCATTTAAATACTCCAAAAAATAATGTATGACAATATTATAGTACTTTTTCTTATTATTTAAAATATATTTACATTTAAAATTATTTTTTAATATTATTTAATGTTTTTGACTATTACGTGTATTTGTTGTGTAATTGAAAGTATCTAGATATGGGTACCATCAGAATTAATGTATATAAAAGAATTACAAGTCGATAACTTTAAATCGTTTGCAAATGATATTACAATTCCTTTTTTAAAAGGTTTTACTACAATATCGGGACCTAATGGTTCGGGTAAAAGTAATATTATTGACAGTATTTTATTTGCTCTTGGTCTTGCAAGCGCAAGGAATCTTCGTACTGAGCAGCTTTCTGATTTTATTTCTACACATACAAAAAAGAATGAAGCTTTTGTTAAAGTAGTTTTTGAACCTGAAAATAGTGAAGAAGAACCTATAACTGTTGCAAGAAAAATCAGAAAATCTTCTCAAGGGTTTAATAGTGTTTATTATCTAAATGATCAGGTATCAACATTAACAGATATTCATACTCATCTTGAAAAATACCGTATAACTCCGAACAGCTATAATGTTATGATGCAAGGTGACGTTATGAGTATTACTAATTGTTCTACTGTTGAAAGACGTAAGATTATAGATGAAATCGCCGGTATTGCCGATTTTAACAGAAGAATAGAAAAGGCACAGGAAGAACTTTTGACTGTTGAAGAAAGAGTAGATAATGCAAATCTTATTTTGACAGAAATAGAATCCTCTATCGAACGTTTAGCTCAAGAAAAAGAAACTGCTTTAAAATATCAAAAGCTAAAAACAGAAAAATTTCAGTTAGAAAGTCAAATTACTACTGTTAAATATTTTGATATAAAAAGAAATTTGGAATTGGCTCACCAAAATATTTTAGAGTTTAACAAAAAGAAAAAAGAAGAAGAAGGAAACTTAAAAAAATTAGAAGACAATCTTTTAGAAATAAAGAAAAGATATTCTGAAATATCTGAATTAGTCAAAAATAACGGTGAAGCAGAACAAATAGAAACCAAAAAACAATTAGAAGAATTGAAAGGTCATATTTCACGTAAGAATTTAGCTATAAGTTCTGTTGAAAAAACAATTCATGATAATTTGAAAACAATTGAGAATTCTAAAAACGGAATTGAAAATCATAAAGAAAAAATTGAAAAAATAACTTTAAGAATTGAAGAGAAAAAAGCTGAAATTACTGAAATAGAAAGTAATATTAAAATTCAAGAGGCAGAATTAACTAAAATATTGGAAGAGGTTTCAGGTTTAAACAAAAATGCTGATAAACAAATTGAAGAAAGAAATAATTTAAAAAAAGAACTTGAAAAATTAAAAGAAGAAGAATGGAATATAAAATCAGAAACAATTCCTTTAGAAACAGAACTTGCAACAACAAAAAAAGATGTTGAAAATGCAAAAAAATCATTAAATGAATTAACAAATTTCAAAACTAATTTTAAAGATAATCAAGATAAGTTGTTGCTTCAGATTGAGGAATTAACAAAAGAGCAGGCTGATTATAAGTTGGCACAAGAAAATATTATGTATAATTTGGATAAAAACAAGAATGAAATGTTTGACTTGTTACATGATATTCAAGTTGCTCAAGGGAAAATAGCAGTAATAGAGGCTAAAAAGAACGCTTATGAAGAAGTTAATTTAGGAAGAGCAATTGATTCTATTTTAAAAGCAAAAATTCGAGGAGTTCATGCTCCTTTATTACAGCTTGGAAGTGTTGATAAAGAATATTCTGAAGCTCTTGAAGTTGCAATGGGCGGCAGAATGAAAAATATTGTTGTTGATGATGAAGATGTCGCGCGTGTTTGTATTGATTATTTAAAATCATCGAGGGCCGGCAGTGCAACATTTTTACCATTAAACAGAATGAAAAAAGCACCTTCAAGTTTAAGAATACCCAAGGAAAAAGGCGTTGTAGATTATGCTATTAATCTTATAGATTTTGATGATAAATATTTGGATGCCTTTTTCTATGCACTTGGTGATACATTGATTGTAGAAGATTATGACAGTGCAAAAAGGCTGATAGGTAAGTATAGATTAGTTACACTTGATGGAAGTTTGTTTGAGAAATCAGGTGCAATAACTGGTGGTGACAGACGTGATACCGGTTTAAAATTCAGCCAAAATCAAGATGAAGAGTTGAACAAATATAAAACTCGTTTTGCTGAACTTCAAAAACAATATTCTTCACTTGAAAATGCCAGAAAAGAATTAGAAGCAAAACAAGAAAAAATCAGACAAAATTATTCTAATACTATGACTGCATTAAATAGTGCAAAAATTGAATTGAATAATTTAAATAATAATTCTAAAAATAACGAAGATAAGATAGAAGAATATAAAAACATTATTAAAGAGAATGAACCTAAAATACAAAATATAGAAAAGAAACTTGAAAAATATGAAGAAAAGTTAGTTGATTTAAATGATAAAATGCTTGTTCTTCAAGATAAAATTGCAGAAATTGAAAGTAAAATGACAGAAGGCGAACTCAAAAAACTTAAAGAGATGACTGCTGCAATTGAAAATCAAATAAAAGATTACCAAAATAAAATTTTAAAATGTAATAACGAAATTAATGAAGCAAATAGAGATATAGATTTTAATAAAGAATTAATTAAAGCAAAAGAAGAACAAATTCAAAGACTTATTAAAGATAATGAAACAGCTACTCAAGATAAAGTTAAATTTACGGATGAAATTAAAGAACTTGAAGTAAAAACTTTAGAATTGGAAGAAAAGATAAAATCTTTAGGCGAAAAGCTTCTTCAACTTCAAAAGCAAAGAGATTTGGTGCAAGAAGAACTTCTTAGTGCAGAAACTCAAAAAAATAAAATTACTAATGAAATTGAAAGAATAGGTGAGCAAGTTGAAGCATTTAAAGCAAGAAGAAGAGAACTTGAACCTCAACTGGAAGAAATAAGAACAGAATTGAAAGCTAATGAAGTAGATATAAATGCACTTGTTCCTACTGAAATTTCAACAGAAGAAATAACAACTAAAATCCAACGTTTACAAAAAAGAATGGAAGAAATGGAACCGGTCAATATGCTGGCTATTCAAGCATATGATGAAGTTAAGGCAAGACAAGAAGAGAAAAAAGAACAAATAGCTGTCTTAACTAATGAGCGCAAACAAATTCTTGAAAAAATGAACGGATATGAGCAGATTAAAAAAGAAACGTTCATGAAAACATATAATAATATTAATGAGAATTTTAAAGATATATTTGCCAAATTATCTGAAGGCGAAGGAACCTTGATGTTAGAAAATCCTGAAAATCCTTTTGAAGGAGGTTTAACAATTGAGGCTCAGCCTAGAGATAAGAAAAAACAAAAACTCGGTGCAATGTCAGGTGGCGAAAAATCATTAACTGCTTTAGCATTAGTTTTTGCAATACAAAAATATCTTCCTGCTCCATTTTATGCGTTAGATGAAGTTGATGCTAATTTGGATGGAATAAATGTAGAGCGTTTAGCTGAAATTATTCAACAACAAGCAAAAAATACGCAATTTATAGTAGTTAGTCACAGAAAACCTATGATAGAATCAGCTAATAGGACAATAGGTGTAACTCAAAAAGAGCATGGAAAAACTCGGGTAACCGGAGTTAAATTTAGGGACTAAGTAAATGTTAAATCCAAAGGATACAAATAATTTTTATATGCAGACTACAACTGAATCTTATACAAAAGATTTGGGGTTTAGTCCTGATTCTATTTTAGATTCACCGTCTGATGAATTAGATGGTATAGAAGTATTGGTTCAAATGGCAAAACAGGGGAAAATAGATCCTTGGAATATTGATATAGCTGATATAGCAGATAAATATATGCTCCATATTGCAGAAAGTAAATCAAATAATTTACGAATTACAGGCAGGGCATTATTTTTTCTTGCTGTTTTATTGAAATTAAAATCTAATATTCTGGTAGGGATTGACCCAATGCAGTTTGAAGTGCAAGATGAGATAAATCCCGAATATGATGAAAGTGATGATTCAAGATTTTCTGATGACTTGTATTATCAGGATTATTATCCGGATAATGTCATTCCTATTGAAGATATTATTCAAAGAAGAACGAGTGTTAAGTTAAACAGAAACAGAATAGTCACATTAAAAGATTTAATAAGACAGTTAGAATTTTATGAGCAGCTTGATAAAAAGCAGGCAGTAAAAAATTCTTTAGAAAGAGCTAAAAGAAGAGTCAGAAATTATGCAAATATGTCTGCTGATGACATAATTAATTTAGCACATGAAGAATATATTGAAAATAGTGTAAAAATACTTCATGAAAATCTAATAAAGATTTTCGAGAAAGAAGAAAAAGTTGAATTAAATACATTAACATTATTAGGTTTGGATAAAATTTCAGCATATATTGCTTTATTATTTTTAACTGCAGAAAGTGAATTTGATTTAGAGCAGGAAGAATTTTATTCTGATTTATATGTGGTTAAAGGAAAAGCTCCAACATCTGATATTGAAGAAAAGCAAACGGCATAGGCGGTTAGTATGGATTTAAAATCAAGAATAGAAGCTGTATTATTTGTAACAGGCAGAGCTGTTCAGTTAGACGAAATAGCTAAGATTCTTGATGTTGAGGAGCAAGAAGTTGAAGATGCTATGCTCTCTTTGATTGTAGATTATTCTTCTCGAGATGGTGCATTAGAAATTGATGATGAAAATGGGTATATAATACAAGTAAAAGATGAATATATGGATATTGTTGAAAAACTTTGTCCTGTTGATATTTCAAATGCTGTGCTTAAAACATTAACAGTTATTGCATTGAAAGAGCCTATAAGACAAGCTGAATTAAAAGAACTAAGAGGTTCAACTGCTTATGAACATGTTACAGAACTTGTTGAAAAGGGTTTAATAAGCAGAAAGCGTGATAAAAACGGTCGTTCTTATAATTTAAAAACAACACCTAAATTTGCAGAATATTTTAAATTAAAAGGTAATTCAGAAATATTATCTAAAATGGATACGAATAGATTATCTGAGTTGTTGGAATTAAATAAATAATAGGAGAAGGAGAATATATGAATTCTACAAAAAATAAAGTTAAACAAACTAGAAACATGAAAACTTCTTTGTTAATATTTGGAATTATTTTAGTTTTGGTATTAGGTATATACTTTTATATAAAAAATATAATGCCAAACCAGATGTTTAATCAAGGTAAAAAATATTTAGAAGTTGGTCAATATGATAAAGCATTGCGTATGTTTAATCTTGTAGCGGATGCTAAACCTTATGATTCTGAGCCTGTTTATTATCAAGCGCTTGCAATTTCTAAACTTCCGCCTACATATGAAAATCAAAAACAATTGTATGATATTGCTCAATTAGAGGATTGCGATGAAGCAAGTCAATTAGCTGATACAATCTTAATGAATATGCGCAAACAGCTTGATTCTCAAGTTGGTCCTAATTATATTGATAATGTTTTATATGAAGATTCACTTATAAGATGGAATATATCTTCTCCAATTACATATTCTATTTTTGCTGATTCAAGTGTTTCAAAAGATAATATTAATGCAGTAAAAGAAGCTTTTTTGGATTGGCAATCCGTAACTAACGGTGTTATTAAATTCAAAGAAACTCAAGGTAATAAAAATGCAAATATATGTATAAATTTTATGGATGATATATCTTTGAAAGATACATATGAACCAAATAAAGTTGGTAAAACTATTCCATCAACAAATAATGAAAAACTTCAAAAAATGGATATTTACCTTAGAAAAGCTAATCCAAAAGGACAAAATTATAATAAAGATCAATTTTATACAGTTGCTTTACATGAAATAGGTCATGCCTTAGGTCTTGGCGGACATAGTGCCGATCCTAATGATGTTATGTATTATACCGGTGATTATATAGATGAAACTACAGTTAAAAAAGATATAACTAAAAGAGATATAAATACTCTTAATTTGTTATATAAAATGGTTCCGGATATAATTGATAAACCTATTAATTCGAATGAATATAATAATTTGTTCTATCATGAGATTTTAACTACATATCCCGGCGAAAATTTTGAATTGGAAACAAAAAGATTATTGGCTGAATTGCAAAAGGATAGAAAAAATATCATTGTTTGGGTAGATTTAGCTATTAATTATGCATTTAAGAAACAATATGCACGTTCTAATTATGTTTTATATAATGTTCTTCCTTTAGTAGAAACAGATGTACAAAATCAACATGTAATTTTATATAATTTAGCTGTTAATTATTATAAGATGAAAGATTACGAGAATTCTTCTAAATATTTATTAATTGCAGAAAATTTAAAATCAGATTTAGATACTCAGATTTTAGGAACATTCTTAGATGTTAGATTTGGAAGATTAGAATTAGCTAAAAAGAAGTTAAAAATATTAATTCAACAATATCCTGATAATATAGAGGTTGCTCTTAAACTTGCGGAGGTCTACCATATAGAGAAAGACAAAAAAATGGAAAAAGAAGTTATTAATAGTTTGATTAAACGAAATCCCAAAGCTGCAAGAGATAGAAGAGTTCTAAAGTATAATGCAAAAAATGATAAATATCAGATATCTAAAAAGTAGCGGTTAAATCGTATTCTACAGCTCCTGTTATTTTTACGGTGATTATATCACCTGGTGTAACAGGAGTTTTTGTATCAATAAATACTAATCCATCAACTTCCGGGGCATCTTTGTATGTTCTTCCTACTACCATGCCGTCTGAATTAATTGCTTCTATTATGCAATCAATTTTCTTGCCAATTAGTTTATGATTTATTTCTTTAGATACTTTTTGTTGTAATTCCATTAGTTGCTTTTTTCTTTGCTTTTTTATTTTAGCCGGTATTTGGGGTCTTAATTTATATGCTTTTGTATTTTTTTCACGTGAAAATTCAAATACGCCAAGTTTATCTATTTTCATTTCTTTTATGAAATTATATAGTTCTTGAAAATCTTCTTCCGTTTCTCCGGGATAGCCTACAATGAATGTTGTTCTTATAGCAACAGATGGTATGAGTTTTCGTATTTTCTTTATTAATTTTCTATTATCTATAACCGGTCTATTCATTGCTTCAAGCATGTTTTGACTTACATGTTGAAGCGGAATATCAATGTATTTAACAACTTTATCAAGTTTGTTAATTGTTTCTAAAAGTTCATCTGTTATAAACGAAGGATATGTGTACATAATACGTATCCAACTTAATTCTTCTATTCTATTTAGTTCAATTAACAGTTCTTTCAAGGATGGTTTTCCATATATATCTTTGCCGTAGCTGGTTGTATCTTGGGCAATTAAAACTATTTCATTTACGCCTTTTTGAGCAAGTTCTTTTGCTTCTTTGACAATATTTTCTATTTTTCTTGATTTATATGGACCTCTTAATTGCGGAATTATACAGTAGCCGCAATTAAAGTTGCAGCCTTCAGCTATTTTGATATATGAACTTGCACCCATTGTAATTTGCTGGCGTTTTACATCTTCGGGGTAATTATATTCAGGATTCTCATTTACTTCATATCTTGTTTTTTTGTCTTTTGTAATTTTTTTTATTACATCAACAATTTTATCTATATCTGAAGTGCCTAAAAAAGCTAATGCCTCAGGAATTAGTTCTTGTAATTCTTTTTTATATTTTTGCGGCAGACAGCCTGTTATAACTATTTTTTTGCCTGCGTTTATCATATCAAATATTGATTTTACGGATTCTTTTTCTGCATCATTTATGAATGAACAAGTATTAATAATTACAATATCTGCTTTTGTTTCATCAAGAGTTATTTTATATCCGTTTTGGATTAATTTCCCAAGCATTAGTTCAGAGTCAACTAAATTTTTTGCGCACCCGTGATTTATTAAAGCAATCTGTCTCATTATATTTTCTTTCTTTTAAATATTTTTATATTATTTTCTTGTTTAACCATATCGTAATTATTAATAATCATCTCATGAAAATTTTGTGCGTAGTCAATTCCGAAATAACGGCTTCCATATTCTATATTGTTAATTGGTAAAATTACGAAATATTCAGGTGGATTTTCTTTAAAATGGTTGATTATTCGTGTCTCTCCGAATACGTCATTATAAAACAGAGGACTTAAATTATAATAAATATCATCTCCTTTTCTGTTTGTTATAAAGTTTATAAAACAACCTTCAGGTAACACAATTATTTTATCTGTATCTTTGGTATTATTTATAATAAAATTCGATACTGTTTTTATTGGTTCACCATCTTTTTTAAAGGTATAAATATTACCTTTGTTTGTTTCAAGAAGATAATTTTTATATTTGAGAGAATTAAAATTTTCTGCTGTAAAAAGAAGAATACAAGCACAAAGAAATATAGGAATAAACTTTTCATAATATTTTGATATTAATATGATTAGAGCAAGTGAACATATTGGAAAAATGAAAATTCCCATATGATTTACATTAAGGTAAAAGAAAGATTTTGCACTTGCTGTTATTGCGCATAATAACAATATAAAAAGAGGTTTATTTTCATATAACTTTTTAATATTAATAAAAAATAAAATTAAATTTATTAATGGAATAATACCGAATATTGCAAAGATTTTGTTTTGCAATATTAAATGCTTGATATATGAAAAATCAAAGAATACTCCTACTTTTAAGAAAAATATTTTTAAAGTAGGTGCATTTATAAGATTTTGGAATAATATAATGGTATCTTTTATTTGATTTAGATTAATTCCCTGAAAGAGGATATATCCAAAACTTATAAAAGGTGTCAAAATAAAACATCCTAAAGATTTAAGTATATTTTTTATTCCGATTGGTTTAACAAATATAAGTACATAAGCTAAGACTAAAGGGTATAAACTGAATTCGTATTTGTTTGTAATACTTATTCCTGCAAACAGGCATGATAAATATGCCATTATATTATTTTCAGTTTTTATATATTTTATGAGAAAAAGTACTGATATTAAAAATGAAGATAATGCATAAATTATTGCAAATGAATATGTCAGATTTGAATTATATAAAAATGTTGTAAAAACAAGAGAGAACATTATTAATATAGAAAATAAAAAACAAATATGTTTTTTTAAAAACTCTCTTGCAAGTAAATATAAAGTAATTATTATAACTAAAGAGTTGATTATTCCTGCAAAGTATAAAGTATTTATTTTTTGTCCGAACAAAAATAGCAAAACAGCATTAAACTGATATGATAAAGGTCCGTAAATGTTGAAAATATCTTTATATAATACTTTTCCTTGTATCATTTGTTGAGGTATGTAGAATTCTCTGCCTGTATCAATCAATAATAATCCTTGATGTAAAAAGAAAAATGGCAGAATTGAACAAAATATAAGAATTAATAATAGAATAATTCCTTTATCAGTTTTAATAAAATTTTGCATATTAAATCCTTTTAATCAAAAGATAAAGTTAACTGTGGTACATCATGTATTTTTTGTTTTGATTTTTTCTTTGACAAGTCTTTAGAATAATCTTTTTGCATTTTGTTCATTAAATCTTGTGCTTTAGAAACAACACAATCCGGAAGTCCTGCCATTTTGGCCACTTGTATGCCGTAGCTTTTACTTGCACTTCCTTCTACTACTTTTCTTAAAAATTTTATTTCGCCGTTTTCTTCGGAAAGAGTTATTCTGTAATTTTTGATTTGTTCAATAGAATTAGGCATTACATTAAGTTCATGGTAGTGGGTTGCAAATATTGTTCTTGCTTTTATTTTTGTTGCAATATATTCTGCAACTGACCATGCTATAGCAACACCATCATAAGTAGAAGTTCCTCTACCTATCTCATCAAGTAAAATGAGACTTTTTTCTGTTGCACTGTTTAAAATGTATGCAGTTTCATTCATTTCAACCATAAAAGTAGATTGCCCCAATGACAAATCATCAACAGCGCCGACTCTTGTAAAGATTTTATCTACAATACCGATTCTTGCATATGAAGCAGGTACAAATGAACCTATTTGAGCCAATAAAACAATTAAAGCATTTTGCCTCATATATGTGGATTTTCCTGCCATATTAGGACCGGTTAATATCATAAATTGAGTATCTTCATAATTATGTATATCGGCAATTAATTTTAAATCGTTAGGAACATATTGCCCCATTGGTAAGATTTTTTCTACAACGGGATGTCTGCCGTCTTTTATATATAATTCATTTGTATCAACAATTTCAGGTTTTATATAGTTTGATTCTATTGCAGTTGTTGCAAAAGATAATAAAACGTCTACTCTTGCTATAAAATGAGCTGTTTCTTTAATAATATCAACAAATGATTTTGAATATTCCACAAGATCAGAGAATATCTTTTGTTCAAGTTCTATAGATTTAAATTGTGCAGAAAAAACATCTGTTTCATGTTTTTTGAGTTCTTCCGTCATATATCTTTCAACATTAGTAAGGGTCTGCTTTCTAATGTAATTCATTGGGACTTGTGAAAGATTTGATTTTGTTACTTCAATAAAAAATCCAAAATTTCTGTTGTAGCTTACTCTAAGATTTTTTATACCTGTTATTTCTTTTTGCTCATTTTCAAAACTTCTGAGCCATTCTTCACCGCCTGTTAATAAACTTCTGTAATAATCTAAATCACTGTTTACGTTATCTTTTATTATTCCGCCGTCTTTTATTGTTATTGATGCATTATCATCAATTGTTCGATTAATTATTGATGAAAATTCTACCAGCTCTGAAACTTTATCTGTAAAACTGTTTAGGTATGGGTTCTTGAAGTTTTTGAACAAGCTTTCAAAATTAGGGAATAGTGCAAAAGTATCTTTTAAAGCTAGAAAGTCTCTTGGGTTGACACTTCCGTTACTCAATTTTACTGCTAAACGCTCAATATCGCATATTCTATCCATAAGGTTAGAAATATTTAATCGACTTGAGGCATTATTTATGAGTTCTTCAACGGCATTCAATCTTGTATTTAATTCATCTATATTTTTAATCGGTTGAGTTATCCAAGATTTTAAAAGTCTTGAACCCATTGGTGTTTTAACTTTATCAATAGCCCAATATAGACTGCCGTATTTAGACTTATCTCTTGATGTTTCAATTAATTCAAGATTTCTTCTTGTTGAAGCATCTATTGAAACAAATTCTGATATAGAATAAGGTTTAATTACATCAAATTTAGGAAGAACACCTTTTTGAGTTTCAAGAATATAATCAATCATTGCTCCTGCTGCATAAAAAGCCGGTTTAAATTCTTCAAATCCAAATGCTTCAAGTGAAACAACATTAAATACTTCTTTTATTTTTTTTACTGCATTATCTTCATTATAGGATGATAATGGTATTTTTGTACAAGGATATATAGTAGTAATTGAATCAGGCAAATCAATTTTTTCTTCAGGAACTATTTGAAACGGCATGATTTTTTGTTTTTTTATAGGCGTTAATATTTCAGCCGGTTTTATTCTTGCCAGTTCAGACAAAATTTCTTCTAAAGAGCCTTTGGTGACTTTAAATTCACCTGTTGATATATCCGTATAAGCAAGACCAAATACATTATTAACATTTATTATTGATGCTAAAAAGTTATTACCTGTTGGTTCAAGCAAATTGACTTCTGTTATAGTTCCAGCAGTAATGGTTTTTACTATATCTCTTTTCACTAAGCCTTTAGCATCTTTAGGGTTTTCCAATTGTTCACATATTGCAACTTTTATATTCTCATTTAAAAGTTTTGGAATATACATATTTAAAGATTTTACAGGAATTCCGGCCATAGGAACTTTTCCGATAGCACCGCCATCTTTATGGGTTAGAGTTAACCCGAGAACTTTTGAGAAAATAATTGCATCTTCAAAAAATCCTTCGTAAAAATCACCCATTCTGTACAATAAAACTACTTCCTGATAATTTCTTTTTATATCAAGAAATTGTTTGAACATTGGAGTGGCAAGTTCATAATCTACATCAATACTGTTTGAATTCTTGATTTCTTCATTTGTCATAGCTATAATGTATTACAAATTCCGCTTATTTTCAACGAATATACATATCTTAGTAAAGGAGTTTTAATGAAAGGTTGTTTAAGTTTTATTATCAAGACTGTTATTGCTGTTTTGGTATTCTTTGGTCTTTTACATTTAGGGGTAATTGATTTTATAAAGGATAAAATACAAGAATATAAAACTGAAACATCTTCTCAAGAAAAAATGATAGATAAAACAAAAGATGTTGTTGATTTATCTGAAATTGAAGATGAATATACTATTGATAAAAACTTAAAAATTCTGCAGAATAGGATGATTATTGCAGAGCATAATGCAAGTGGACAAAAAATGATTATGATTGAACCGAAAGATGGTGATATCCTTACAAAGGATGATATTAAAAGTGATAATATACAAACTAAAATTGATTCAATAGTAAATAAATATAAATATAAAGTTGTAAAATTTGATAAAATAGAAGTTGTAAAACATGGTTCATTAGATGGTTTCGGTCAGACTGTTCCATATGTTAAGGTTATTGCTCAAATATCGAATCTTCCGATAAAAGATATGGAAGGGATTGTGGGCGTAGCTGAGATAGATGAAGGTAAGAATCTTATTATATTATCAGTAAATGAGAAAGATAAATACTCTCAGATTGTTGCAGATGCATTTTATAAGAAAGTGAAATAATGCTTAAGCAATATGAAAAATTGATGCGAAAATGTATTAAACTTGCAAAGAAAAGTGAGGGGCATGTATCTCCTAATCCATTGGTTGGTGCCGTAATTTTTGATGATAATTATAGAATAATATCAGAAGGCAGGCATGAACAATACGGTAAAAACCATGCCGAAAGAAATGCTATTCTTTCAGCGAAAGAAGATTTAAAAGGAAAATCTATAATTGTTAATTTGGAACCTTGTTCTCATTACGGAAAAACCCCGCCTTGTGCTGATTTAATTATAGAGAAAGGTATAAAAAAAGTTGTTATAGGAACGCTTGACCCAAACCCTATAGTAGCCGGAAATGGAATAAAAAAACTTCAGAATGCAGGTATTGAAGTTATAACAGGTATTCTTGAAAATGAATGTAAAGAATTAAATGAAATCTTTTTCAAAAACCAGTTAGAACATGCTCCATTTATAACCATAAAAACGGCAACAACCCTGGATGGTAAAATAGCAACAAAAACAGGGTCATCTAAATGGATAACAGATGAATATTCCCGCTACGAAGTACAAAAATTGAGAAACAAATATGATGCAATTTTAACAAGTTCCGCAACCGTAATAAAAGATAATCCTTTAATGACTTGCAGAATGAAGAAAGGAATAAACCCTGTAAGGATAGTAATCGATACAACCCTTTCAACTTCAAAAGACAGCCAAATATATAACAACGACGGAACAAAATTATTTATTGTTGTCGGAGAAAATGTATCAGATAAAAAAATCAAAGAGCATACAAAAAATGCAGAGTTTATAAAATGCCCTTTAAAAGATGAACACGTAGATATGAAAAAAGCTGTTGAATTACTTTATAATCAAGGAATTAAGAGTATTTTAGTTGAAGCAGGTTCAAAGCTTAATAATACCCTTGTACAAGAAAAATTAGCAGATAAACTTATACAATTTATAGCTCCTAAAATATTAGCAGATAAAGATGGGGTCAGTTTTATACAAGGCTGCGAAAGAAATGAAATTGCAGAATGTAACAATTTAATTTTTGTATCGACGAAACGCTTAAAAAGCGATATAATGTTAATATCTGAGTTTATATATGAATAAAGATTTTGAGGGAAAGCCTTATGATTGAAAGTGTTTCTATTACCAGTGTTTCAGCTCCTATAAAACATCAAAATAAACCGTTGCCTGTTGCTCCTTTAAAATCTTATAAAGATAATAAGGTAAAACCATATTTTGATAGTTTTATTAAGCATGCAAAACAATCAACTCCTGTTTTATTAATATTGACAGGTGTATGGACGGCTATAGATAGAGGTTCTAAGAATATTCCTATAAAAAAATCTTTAATGAATAATTTGGTAGGCTTTTTTATACCTGTATTAGTTGCATCTTCAGCTTTACTTGCCGGAATTGAGAATAAAAAAACTTCCGAAAATAAGAAATAAAATGTTTTAATAAAAATTTTTAATGTATAATACTTATATGAATCATGATTTGGCGGAAAAATTATATAGTTTACAGAAAAATGTACTTGAATTGCATAATCTTTTCGACTTGAACATGGTTGCAAATCAGTCAAGGACAATAGAAGATTTATTATCTAAGGTTGGTTTTCTTGTTAAATCTTCTTTGGGATTAAAAAATATTAGATTTTTTCTTTTAAATAACGGTGTCTTTCAAACTAAAAATATAGTGTCTGATTCGGATATGGATTTTGAGTTTGATGCTGAGAATGCTCCGTTCTTGCAATCGGGTTCAGATGATATTATTAAAGTTACAAACCAGGAAGGAATAATATATAAGGCGTTCTGGAATACATATAAATTACATGAACTGCAGGCAGAATATCTTAAGATTTTTAGTAATGAAATACAGGCTTTCTGTGTTTGTTCTATAAGTAAGAAAGAAGACGGCTCAGATTTTTCAGAAGATGATTTCAGATATATTAATCAAGTATTCACTTGCGTAGAGCCGATTATGAGAAAGTTTATACAAACAAAAGAGCAAGAAACTAAGATAATAGAATTAAATAAGACTCTTCATAATCTTTCTATTCTATATAATATTTCTCAAGCAGTTAACTTTATTGATGATTTAAAAAGATTGATAAGTGTAATTCTTGATAAGGCAATTGAAACTGTTAATGCAGAAAAAGGCTCATTGATGTTATATGATCCGTCTGATAATACCTTGCAAGTTAAGGTAGTATATGGGCTTAAAGATAAGAAACATGAAGATGATATAAATAACGGTATAGTAGAATGTCAAAAAATGAAACCTGAAAGTGGTATTGCCGGTAAGGTTTTCACAGAGAAAAAATCAATCATTACAAATCTTGGAGGGCAGGATCCCAGGTTTAACAAATTTTCTGATGATAGCAATGTTTCTTCATTAATTTGTGTTCCTCTAATTGCAAAAGGGGAATGTATTGGTATTATAAATATTACTAATAAGAAAAACGGAAAGTTATTTAATAAAAAAGATTTAGAATTTGTAGAAGCATTAGCAAATCAAGCTGCAATTGCAGTAGACAATGCTCAATTATATGAACTTGCAACAAAGGATGGTTTAACTAAATTATATATTCACAGGCATTTCTATTTCTTATTGGAATCAGAAATAAAAAGAGTACAAAGATACCATCATGTATTATCTCTTTTGATGCTTGATATAGATAATTTTAAGCAAGTAAATGATACATACGGTCATTTAGTTGGTGATATGGTGTTAAAGGAAATAGCTTCAACTATTCAAAAAACAATAAGGCATGTAGATATTCCGGCAAGATATGGCGGTGAGGAATTTACTATTATTTTACCGGAAACAGCTGCTTTAAATGCTGTTATTATAGCGGAACGTTTAAGAAAGAGAATAAGTGAGATAGAAGTTAAAGTTGATGAAGAAACAGTAATAAGGCCAACAGTAAGTATTGGTATATCAGAGTATCCTAATGCTTCTGAGGACATAAAAGAACTTATTGATTGGGCAGATAAAGCATTATATGTGTCAAAGGAGAATGGTAAGAACTGTATTCACTTATATTTTGACGGAATGTTTACTCGTTATAATCCATCATAGTTCTTTGTAAACAATCCTAAACTTTTTGACATGGCTAATAAACCTAATAGCATTATTGCAATATAATTATAGAGTAAAGTATATCTAAAAAGGTAAAGATATTGAAAATAGCAATATATCCTGGCAGTTTCGATCCTATTACAAAAGGACACTTAGATGTGCTAAAGCGTGCTGCAGATATTTTTGATAAGGTTATTATTGTCGTTTCAGTGAATGTAAATAAGAGAAGTTTTTTGCCTTTAGAAGATAGACTAGCATTAATAAAAGAATCTTGTAAAGATTTAGTAAATGTTGAAATCGATAGTTTTGACGGTTTAACTATTGAATATGCGAAAAAGAAGAAAGCGAATGTATTAATAAGAGGATTAAGAGCTGTTTCTGATTTTGAATATGAAATGCAGTTATCTCAAGCCAATAGTGCATTATGTTCAGATATACATACAGTTTTCTTAATAACAAAGCCGAAATATAACTTTATATCATCAGGTACTGTAAGAGAAATTGCTTTGATGAAGGGGGATGTCTCGAAATTTGTACCGGATCCGGTAGCAAAATATTTAGAATTGAAATATACGAAAGGTTAAAACCATGACAGAGTTAAGAGTTAGTCATTTAATAGATGAAGCAGATGAATTATTAGATAATAAATTCCATGTTGGAAGTTATTGTTTGTTTATGAATACTGATGATATACAAGATATTTTAAGTAAGATAAGAGCTATTTTGCCGGAAGAAATTAAAACGGCAGAAATGATTCTAAAAAGACGTGATGATATATATATGGAAGCACAAAGCAGAGCAGACAGAATTATATCAGAAGCACAAAATACAGCTGCAAATATATTAAGTGAATCTGAATTAATCAGAGCAGTAAGAGAAAAAGCTGCTAAAATTCAAGAGCAGGTTAAAGAAAGCTGTGAAGAAATGAAGAATAAAGCAACTGAAGAAGCAGATGCTTTAAGAAGAAGTGCATACCAAGATGCTATGCAGACAAAAGAAGGTGCTCAAGCATATGCTGAACAAGTTTTAAATAATTTAGAACGTGATATTGAGCAAATTCATAGGATTGTTAGAAATGGACAAGACTATTTGGCTCAACAAAAAGATAAAGCAAAAGTTTTACCATCTGATTATAATAATTCTAAAGCATATGCAGAAAATTAGTTTGAATTATAAGTTCAATTAATACTTGGAGGGAATTTGGCAAGTAAAGTTGTAAAACAACCAGATGCGCTAATGCTTAAAATGATGCCGCAAAGTGTTGATGCGGAAGAAGCTGTTATTGGGGCAATTTTAGTAAACCCGATATCATTAGGACGTATTGTTGAATATTTAAAGCCTGAAAGTTTTTATAAACCTGCTCATAAGATAATTTATGAGGCGGTATTAGATCTTTTTAGAAAAAATGAACCTATTGATATTGTTACGGTATCTGAATATTTGAGAGATAAAGAGGAATTAGAAAATGCAGGTGGTCGTTCATATATAAATGATTTGGCTATGAATGTTGTAACTACTGCGAATATTGAATATTATGCCAAAATTATACGTGAAAAAGAAATTAAAAGAGCTTTAATAAATGCCGGTTCCGAAATAGTTGCGACCGCTTATGAAAATGAAGATACTGATATAGTTCTTGATAATGCTCAAAAAATGATATTTAATATTGCAGCTCAGAAAGATACTTCTGATTTGGTTGCTATACAAGATTTAGTTGTATCAAGTTATGAAACTATAGAAAGACGTTTTAATAATAAAGATGAATTAGTCGGTGTAACAACAGGTTTTTATGATTTGGATAATATAACTTCAGGACTTCAGAAATCAGATTTAATAATTCTTGCGGCACGTCCTTCAATGGGAAAAACCGCATTTGCTTTAAATTTGGCTCAAAATGTTGCATTAAAAGGCAAAAAAGGTGTTGCTATATTTTCATTAGAAATGCCCAAGCAGCAGCTGGTAAGTCGTATGTTATGTGCTGAAGCTGAGGTTGATTCTCAAAGAGTTCGTACAGGTAATTTGCAGCCTAAAGACTGGGAAAAATTAGTTGACGGGATGACAAGACTTTCAGATGCAAAAATATATATAGATGATGCTTCGGGGGTTACCGCAACTGATATAAAAGCTAAATGCAGAAGATTAATGATGGAAGAAAAAGATCTTGGGTTAGTTGTAATTGACTATTTACAATTAATGGAAGGCGGTGGAAATCCTAATGACAGAAACCAGCAAATATCTGCAATCTCACGTTCATTGAAAGGCTTAGCTAGAGAATTGGATGTTCCTATTATTGCGCTTTCACAGTTATCACGTGGTGTTGAACAAAGACCAGATAAAAGACCTATGTTATCTGACTTGAGAGATTCAGGTGCCATAGAACAAGATGCTGATATCGTTATGTTCATATACAGGGATGAATACTATAATCGTGATAATGTTGAGAATAAAGGTAAAGCTGAAATTATTATTGCTAAGCATAGAAATGGTTCAACAGGTACAATTGAATTATTGTTCCAATCCAATATAACAAAGTTTAAAAATCCGACTAAAACTACGGAATTTTAAACTAACCTTTTAATTCATTGTAAAGTTCACCAATCATATATAAACTTCCTGTTACAATTTTTAATTCTGGTTTTAGCAAAAATTCCTTTAATTGGTCTTTATTGAAATGTTTAATATTTCTAAGCTGAGGGTTGTTATTTTTATATTCTTCAAAAGATATTGCATTTTTATTATTGAATTCATAAAAATAAATTTCATCATCTTCATTAAATAGTATTTTAGCAATTTCTTTATAATCTTTTGTATTTAGAGTTGAATATAAGAAAATTCTTTTTTGATTATTGAAATAATAATCAAGACTTTTTTTCAATTCTTTTGCAGCATCAGGATTATGAGCTCCGTCAATCAACAGATTTTTGTCTTTAATAAATTCAAGTCTTGCCGGCCATTTGGCAGTTTTAAGACCTTCAATTACTGCTTCGGTTTTTATTTTTAGAAATTCAACAGCCTGTAAAACTATTGAAAGATTTGCCTTTTGATATAGTCCCAACAGCGGAAATTCGCATTTTATATCTTCAATGGAAACATAGTTATTTCCGTTTTCATAATTCATATTTACATAATTTGTAGCAATTATTAGTTTTGCTTTTTTTTCTTCAGCTGCATTTTTTATTACTTTGAATCCTTGATTTGAAATTTCTGTTATTATTGTTGATTTTTGTTTTATTATTCCTGCTTTTTCAAATGCAATTTTTTCTATTGTATTTCCGAGCCTGTCCGTATGATCAAGAGAAATTGATGTGATTATTGAAAGAATCGGTTTTTTACATACGTTGGTGGCATCAAATCTTCCGCCAAGACCTGTCTCTATCACTGCTATTTTAACTTTATTATCAGCGAAGTATTTAAAAGCAATTGCCGTCAATATTTCAAATTCTGTAAGGTGAATATTTTTCTTTTCTGCCAGAGTACATATTTTCTCTATATATGCTGCAAAATCTTCTTTTGAAATATCAATATTATTAATTTTTATACGTTCTGTATATTCAACCAAATGAGGGCTGGTATATAGTCCTGTCTTATATCCCGCACATTTTAATATATTTGCTAAGATAGAAGACACAGAACCTTTTCCGTTTGTACCTGCAACATGTATTATTTTAATTTTATCCTGAGGATTGCCTATCAGTTTTAATATTGCTTGAATTCTTTCAAGTCCAAGGTTTATATAAAATTTTCCTTGAGATGTTAAGAGTTCTTTTGCTTGTTCATAGTTCATTTTATTGTACTTTTCAATTGTTTTACAATTTCTTCTGTCGGATTTGCTTTTGCAAGTTCTTTTGCTTTAGCTTGCATAGCTGATAATTTTTCTTTATTATTCATTATTTCTTTTATTTGGTTTAGTAAATTCTCACCATTACATTCAGAATCTTCCAAATATAAAGCAACACCTTTTTCGCACATTTCTTTTGCATTTTTTCTTTGATGATCTTGCGCAGCATAAGGATATGGTATAAGTATTGAAGCTAAGTGACATTGAATAATTTCTGTTAAACTTAATGAACCGGCTCTTGCTATAACTAAATCAGAAGCTTTTAACGGATATACCATTTCATCAAAATACGGACACACCATTATGTTGTTATTGTTTTTAAATTCAGGATATTTGGTCTCTAAATCAATTACTGTATCATTATATTTTTTCTTTCCGGTCTGTAAAATTACAAAGGTATCCATATTTTCACTTAATGTCTTTATAATATCTACCATAGCTGAATTTATTGTTTTTGCCCCTTGAGAACCGCCCATGGCAAATATAACTTTTTTGTCCAAAGGAATATTAAGTTTTTTCTTAGCTTCTTTTTTTGTTACAGTAAAGAATGCTTCACGAACCGGATTTCCGTTAAATATAATATTATTTGATTTTAGAATTTTCTTTGAATTTTCAAACGCAACAGAAACAATCTTAGCATTTGGAGCTGCCATTTTTGATACTAAACCGGGTACTGAATCACAATCATGAATCATATACGGTTTTTTCAAATTTATTGCAGCGGTTACGATTGGGGCTGAAACATAGCCTCCTGTTGTAAATATCGCATCAGGTTTATATTCTTTAATATATTTTCTTGCTTTCAAAAATGCAAAGAAAAATTGTATTAGCCATTTTATAAGTTCAAGACTCAATTTTCTAGGCATTCCTGATACATTTACAGGTAGGAATTCAACATTTGGATATTTTTGAACTATTTCAAACTCCAAATTTTTCGGATTTCCAATATAATAAATTTTTTCGGTATCTTTTTCTTTTAGTAATTTTTCAACTACGGTAAATGCAGGGTATATATGTCCTCCTGTACCGCCACCTGAAATAAAATATGTTTTATTGTTGTCTGACACTTGGGAACCTTCTTATTCTTTTCTTTGAAATATTGAGTAAAATTCCAATCATACACATCGTAATAAATAAAGATGTACCGCCATAACTTATAAATGGCATTGGAACACCTGTTGCAGGAAGCATAGAGCTTGCTACCGATATATTAATAAATGCTTGAAGACAAATTGAAACTGTAATACCTGCGGCTAAAAGCTTGCCAAAGATATCCTCACATTTTGCGGAAATAAGTAATCCTCTTTGTAAAAATGCTAGGAATAACCCTATTATTAAAAGGCATCCGATAAATCCGAATTCTTCGGCAAATACTGCATATATAAAGTCTGTATGACCTTCGGGTAGCCAGCCTAATTTTTGTCTTGAATTTCCGTATCCTTCACCAAAGAACCCGCCGGCAACAAATGCTAACATTGATTGAATTATATTATAACCTGCTCCATATGGGTCTGCTTCGGGGTGAAGCCAAGTCTCAATTCTTTGTTTTTGATATGAATGGAATACAAAACTTAATCCGAATATTCCCATTCCTATTGCGGATATAATTAGCTTTATACTCCCGCCTGCCGCAAAATACATAAACATTGATGATGCTAATAATATAAGCACCATACTTAAGTTTGGTTGTTTAAAAATTAATCCGACCATTATTAAGATTGGAATGTAGTATTTATATAATTTACTGTTGAAAAGATTTATATCTTTAGAAAATGCACTTGCAAGAAGCATTATTACAGAAAGCTTTGCTGCTTCTGACGGTTGGAATTGGATAGGTCCCAATGTTAACCATCTTTGAGCTCCGTTTACTGTTGTTCCAAAGAAATGTACACCGATTAAAAGCCCTATTATTATCCACGCAAAAGGAAGTGATAATCTGTTTAAAGCTTTATAGTTTATTTGGCTTATTGTAAACATTCCTATACAACCGAGAATAAACCATACAAATTGCCTTGCAACAAAAAATGTTGAATGCGTACCTTGAATTATACACTTTGGTGCACCTGCAGAAAATATTGCCAAAAATCCTACTATAATCAAAAATAAGACTATAAATATAAGCGTATTATCATATGAAGACAGAATTACTCCGTCATTATTATTTTTTTGTCGATTATAGTTTGGATTTGACATAGTTCTTAAACACTTCTCCTCTGTGTTCATAGCTGTTGAACATATCATAGCTTGCACAAGCCGGTGATAAAAGTACAATTTCATTATCTAATTTTAATGATGTATCAATTGCTTCTTCAAGTGAATTTGATAATATTATATTATTAAATCCGTTCTTCTCCATATTTTCTTTGAAACGTTGAGTAGCTTCTCCTATAAGAATTACGGTTGAAACATATTTATTTATGTAGTCTTTACAAAATTCGGTTAAATCTGTATTCTTATCTCTACCGCCTGCAATTAAGGTTAATTTTTTACCTTCAAATGCTTTTATTGCAACAAATGATGCTTCCGGGTTTGTTGCTTTTGAATCGTTATAGAATGATTTACCCTGAATATCAGCTACATATTCAATTCTGTGTTCTACTGCTTTGAAAGACATAATTTGTTCTTTTATATGTTCATTTGAAATTCCGATAAGCTTAGCAACAACAATTGCACACATTGTATTTTGATAATTATGTTCACCTACTAATGAAATTTCGTTTAGTTTTATTATTTCTTCTTCTTTGTTTTTTTTGAAATAAATTGCGTCGTTCTTTATATAGCAGCAGTTTTTATCAAGTTCTTTTGCATATATAAATTTCTCTCCTTTATATTGCTGAGCAAATTTATATATTGTTTCATCTGCACCTGAAAATACTGCATACATTGGCTGTTTATAATCTTGGAAAAGACTTGCTTTTGCATCGAAATAGTTTTGTAATCCGCCGTGCCAATCAATATGATCAGGAGTAAATGTAAGAAAACATGCAATTTGAGGTCTGAATGTAGGTGCTGTTGCCAATTGGAATGAACTAACTTCACATACATAATAATCAGGATTCTTTTCGATTAATGATGTTGGCGGTACTCCTATATTACCGCATACAGGTGCATTATATTCACTATTTAAAATATGTGATGTTAAAAATGTTGTTGTAGTTTTACCGTTAGTTCCGGTAATTGCGATAAATGGTGCTGTTGCTTCAAGATAAGCAAGTTCTACTTCGCCTATTACAGGTATATTTTTCTTTTTTAGTCTTGAAAATATTTCGCTTTTAGGTGGAATCCCCGGGCTTGTTATAGCGATATATGAGTCATCAATAAATTCATCACTATGAGAGCCTGTTTCAATTTTGATGCCTTCTTTTTCAAGTTCTTCAATAGTCTTTTTATCTTTATCCTGTAGGGGTTTTGCTTCTGTTATATAACAGTCGGCTCCTTTATTTGATAAATATTTTGCTACTGCTATACCGCTTTTGGATAATCCTAAAATAAGAACTTTTTTATCTGTCCATTTTCTTTTCATAAAATTACCTACCATAAATTTTTAAAAAGTACTACTGCTATTGTACAGAAAATCAATGTAACTAAAGAAAATACAGTCACAATCTTGTTTTCATTCCATCCGCATAATTCAAAATGATGATGAATCGGACTCATCTTAAAGATTCTTTTTCCTGTAAATTTGAAGCTTGTTACTTGAATAATAACAGATAATGTTTCTATGCAGAAAACAATACCAATAAATAAAATCCAAAGTTCAAATTTGCCCATAACAGCAATTGTGCCTAATAATCCACCTAAAGCTAAGGAGCCTGTATCTCCCATAAATACTTTCGCCGGGTATCTGTTATAATGCAAAAATGCTATTGCAGAACCTACTGTTGCAGCTGATATTATTGCTAAATCAGTATGACCTGTTATTGCACATATTATTGCACAAGCAGCCATTGCAATTGCTATATTTGATGAGGCTAATCCGTCTAAACCGTCTGTTAGGTTAACGGCATTAGATACACCCGTCATAAAAAGAATTACAAAGAATGGATATATATAATGTAAATCTAGACTGTATTGACCTATGTTTAAATAAGTTTGACCTGATATTGTCATATAAACAGCAGGAAGTATTGATATGGCAATTTGTAAAAACAGTTTATTTCTTGGTGTTAATCCTGCTTTATTTGCTTTATGTTTTATTTTACCTATGTCATCACTTAAACCTGCAAGCATAAAAAAGAATAAAGTCATAAGTGTTATTAATGCTGCAGGAGTTAGTGATTGATTCATTGTTAAAGCTGCTAATGATGCCAATATAATAGGAATTATTATAAATACACCACCTGTTGTCGGGGTACCTGCTTTTTGTGCGTGGCGTTCAGGTGCATCATCTAAAATATACTGTGTGTACATTTTTTTCTTTAAAAAATCTATATATACAACTCCGAATAATAGAGTTAATACAAATGCAACAAGCATTGAAACTATAATTAATATGTTAAAATCCATGATTATTTATCCAGCTCCTCAATTATTTCTTCAAATTTCATAAATCGTGATGCTTTTAGTAAAATATTTGAACCTTTCGGTAGATTTTTTTTGATAAAATCAACTAAATCTTTTTTATTATCAAAGTGAAATGTTTTTTTATTTATAGGGTTTATATGTTTTGCAAGTTCGCCTATAGTTAGGACATAATCGCATTCAAATTGTTCTAAAAATTTACCTGTTTCATTATGGTATTCTTCCTTGTTTAATCCTAATTCACCCATATCGCCTAAAACTACTGATTTTGGGGCTTCTGTGTATAATAAAAATGTTTTTAGGGCCGCTTTAACGGATTCAGGATTTGAATTGTAGCTGTCGTTAATAATTTTAAAGCCTTTAACTTCTTTTATATCCCATCTTTTTTCAATCGGTGCAAATTCTTCTAAGCCTTTTGCTATAATATTTGATGCTAACCCTGCAAATAAACCTGCTTCTACCACGCTTAGAGCATTTTGTATATTATGTTCACCACCGACGTTAAGTTTATATTCTTGATTTTTGTATTCAAATCTACAGCTTTTTGATGCCATTTCTTTTATTTCTAAATTTTTATCTTCCAAGCTGAAATAAACAGTTTGATGAGTTTTATCGTTTATTTGTTCTATAAGTTCATTTCTATGTGAAATTAGTATTCCTTTAGGATTTAAATATTTTGTAATCTCAAACTTTGCTTTCGCAATATTTAATAAAGAACCTAATCTCCCAATATGTGCGCTTCCGACATTAACAATAACTGCAATATCGGGCTGAGCATATTTTGATAGAAGTTCTATTTCGCCAAGTCCTCTCATCCCCATTTCAACAATAAGATATTTTGTATCATTTTCTAATGAAGATAATGTTTGACATAATCCGATTTCATTATTGTGATTCAAGACAGATTTTACTGTATTTCCTGCATTTTTAAAAACACAGTACATCATTTCTTTTACGGTTGTTTTACCGCTGCTGCCTGTTATTGCAATTGTATATGGTTTTATTTTGTTCTTATAAAAATTTGCAAGTTGAAGATATGCTTCTTTTGTGTCTTTTACATAAAGGATGAAAGCTGCTTTATCAAATATTTTAGTTTTATCTGATGTAAAATAACCTTTTGCATCTGCATCTATTGCTTTTTCTATAAAATTAGAACCGTCAAATGATTCACCTTTTAACGGAATATATATATCTCCTGCTTTTATTGTTCTTGTATCAGTTGAGAATTCAAATAAATTATTACTGTCTTCACCCTTTATAATTTCAGCATTTGTAGCCTTTAATATCTCACCAAAGTCAAGTTTCATATTATCCCCAATTCTTCAATAATTTTACCATAAAACATATGTTTCAACTCAATTGTAAAATTAAATGACCGTTTTTCTTTATTGTGATAATCTTATTTAAAAAGAGAGGTAAAAATATGAGAGAATTTGCTTATAAAATAAGATTAATTATCGCTATAATTATATTTATTTTAATTATCAGTTTTGGGGTGTTTTTATTTTTAAATCCTCAAGTTTTACATAATCTTCCTATATTAAAGATTGGATTAATATCAGTGGTAACAATACTTCTTGCAGCGATATTGTTCGGGCGAATAGGTTGTTCTTTAGTTTGTCCTTTCGGAATTTTTCAGGAAATAGTTTCTTTATTTTTTGACAGACAAAATGAAAAAAGACCGAATTGGATTGGGAAATATATTATTTTATTACTCTTTTTAGTTGTTTTTGGTATTTTAGCCGTTAAATATCAAGAAATTAGAGCTTTAAATATTCCTTTTATGTTTTTAGTATTTACTATTGGTTTGTTTGTTATAACAGGGGTTCTTTCTGCTTTTAAAGATAGAATTTTTTGTACTCATATTTGTCCTTGCGGTACTTTAGTCGGTTTATTATCAAAAATTTCTTTATTTAAGTTAACTATAGATAAAGAAAAATGTGTATGCTGCGGAATTTGCGAAAGAAATTGTCCTTCTTGCAGCGTTGAGTCGTTAGAAGAATCAATAGACAATGAAACCTGTGTTAAATGTTTAAAATGTATGAGTAATTGTCCAAAAGGGGCAATCGGTATAAGTTTTTTAAAAAAGTAGAAGATAATTATGAATTTTCCAAACTTTGAAAATTTCGAAAAGTTTCTTGAAAGTGTAGATTCAGATTTAAAAAAAATTTTTGATTATCAGAAAGAATATATCTTTTGTAAAAAAGGTTGTTCTTTCTGCTGTGAAAATGGCGACTATCCATTGTCGGAATTAGAGTTTGAATATATAAAAATAGCTTATGATAAGCTTGATGAAGCAACCAGATTACAAATTGATAAAAATGTAGAAAAAATAAAAAGCGAGAAAAAAGAATTATACTGTTGTCCTTTTTTGATAAATAAAAGTTGCAGTATATATAATCATCGTCCTTTTGTTTGCAGAACATTTGGAGTTTTAACCGAAGATGCAAAAGGAAATCCTGCATATCCATCGTGCGCAGTAAACGGTTTAAATTTTTCACAGATATATGATAAAGAAAAAAAGCATTTATCTGCTGATTTAGTTGAAAAAGGCGGATTTAAGATATTTCCTAAGATATTTCGGTTAAATAATAAAGTAATAATGAATCTGCCTCTGGCAAAAGAATTGAATATTGATTTTGGGGAAGCTAAAAGATTAATAGACTTTTTTTGATTTTGTGGAACTCATAAATAAATTCGTCGTCAAAAATAATTAGTGAGAAGTGAGAGGGTTTATTATATGAGTATTCAATACCTTGAAGATTTATGTTGTGAGGAGAAATATCTTGATTATGATGACGAACAAGAAGAAATAACTTCATTTAACAGTATTGTTTATAAAGATGATATCCTGCAAATGTATTTAAAAGATATTGGACGTACAAAGCTCTTAAGAAAAGGTGAAGAGCAAGAGTTGGGGAAGCTTATAATGGAAGGGGATGAGCGTAATTCTTTAATGGCAAAAAAGAAACTTGTTCAAGCTAATTTAAGACTTGTTGTGAGTATCGCAAAAAAGTATACAGGGCAAGGTGTTTTATTTATGGATTTAGTTCAGGAAGGCTCATTGGGACTTATAAAAGCAGCTAATCGTTTTGATTATTCCAAAGGCTTTAAATTTTCAACTTATGCCACCTGGTGGATTCGTCAGACTATAGCAAGGGCTATTGCAAATAATTCAAAAGTAATAAGAATCCCCGTGCATATGATAGATAAAATAAGACTTGTGAAAAGAGCTATTTTTGAATTGAATTATAATCTCGGACGAGAACCTTCTATTGAAGAAATTGCAAATAAAATCAGAATGCCGATTAAACAAGTGGAAATGGTTCTGAATACAATTAAATTGGAACCTATCAGTTTAGATACTCCAATTGCTGATAATCTTTCTCTTGAAGATTATATTTCTGACGAAAATTACCTTTCTCCTGAAGTTAATACGCAGGGAAGTATGCTTAAAATTTATATTGAAAAGGTTTTAAATCATTTAACACCAAAAGAAAGAAAGATTATAATAGGCAGGTTTGGTCTTGATGGTAATAAACCTAAAACATTAGAGGAATTAGGTAGAAATATGGGGTTCTCTAAAGAAAGAATCAGACAAATAGAGTGTATTGCATTAAGAAAATTACGAGGTATTGAAAATATTAAACATTTAAAAGATTATTTAAATTGATTTTTTAAAAATAATATGTTTGTTAATTAATCCTTGTTCAAATCCCTTATAATATGCTAAAATAGTCCTTGTAGATTATTAGAGTACATTATTATAAGGGAATTTTACATGAATATTTTTAGTTTATTGCTTGGTAAACAGTATAACATTCTTACATATTTACCCGAAGCAGTTTTGGTTGTTGATGAAACAGGTAAAATTCACTATGCAAATAAAAGAGCATTCAAACTTTTTGAAACTAATAAATTAAGAGGTAAAAATATTAATGAATACTTTATCATCAACTCTGACAACATCATCTCTAACAAAGATGAAGAAATTAAACAAATTCTTAAAATCGTTTCAGAAGAACAAAATACAAAGATTACAGATGTTAAAGTTACAGATGTTTCTTCAGGAAAGAAAAAGCGATATATACTCACAATCATCGACAATACACAAGATCACTCATTGTTAGATCAGCTTATTACAGAACGTCAGGAACAGAAAATTTTAAACCATACTAAAAATGTTCTGTTGACAAAGATGTCTAATTATTTGTGTTCTCCGCTTCATTCAATTGTGGGCTTCTCTCAAGCTATGTTGGAAGGTCTTAGCGGAGAAATGAATGAAAAACAAACAAAATATTTGCAGATTATGAATTCTAACTCTTCAGAATTATTATTGTTCCTTGAAAAACTTATTGAATTATCACAAGTTGAAGCAGATATTTATAAGTTTGACTATAATAACTTTGATGCAGCAGCACTTTTATCTGTTGTTACAAATGAATTAAATGTTAAATTGCAAAATAAAGATATAAAAGTAACTGTTAATACCTCTGATTTAGTAAAACAAAATTGTTATTCAGATAAAAATGTATTAAAAACAGTAATGTCTAATTTGCTTTCAAATGCTTTAGAATTGATAGAAACAGGTGCTATTAGCATAAATCTTTCAAATCCTATACCTGAATTTCTTTTGGCTAAAGGGTTTGAAGTTGGAAGTAATGTTAATGAAAAATCATACTTGATGTTTGAAGTCGCTTGTAAAGGTTTAGATGCTACTCTTTATAATAATGAAGATATATTTGATCCTTATGTTCAGGTTGAAAAGAACTCAAAGAAATATTTATTACAAAGTTTTCTTTTAGGTAGCACAAAAAAATATATAAATAAATTAAAAGGTGAAATTTGGATAAATAATCAATATGCTAATCAGGTTTCATTTGTATTTATAGTTCCTATAGAAAAGGCAGTTATAGAAGAAATTCAGGCTTAATTATGGCTCAAGTTGAATTAAAAAATGTTACTAAAATATATGATAAAAATAAAATCATTGATGATGTCAATTTAACTGTAAAAGATAAAGAATTTTTGGTTTTAGTCGGTTCTTCCGGCTGTGGTAAATCTACTCTATTAAGAATGATAGCCGGACTTGAAGATATTACACAAGGTGAAATTTATATTGATGATAAATGTGTAAATAATGTTCATCCTAAAGAAAGAGATATTGCTTTTGTTTTTCAAAATTATGCACTTTATCCGCATATGAGCGTATATGAAAATATGGCTTTCCCTTTAAAAATGAGAAAAATGTCTAAAAAAGATATCGATATAAAAGTAAAAGAAGCTGCAGAAATATTAGACTTAACAGAACTCCTTCAACGAAAGCCAAGACAATTATCCGGTGGTCAAAGGCAAAGAGTTGCATTGGGTAGAGCCATAGTCCGCAGTCCTAAAGTATTTTTGATGGATGAACCATTATCAAATTTGGATGCTAAATTAAGAGTCCAGATGAGAGCGGAAATAAAAAAATTGCATAAGAAACTTGAAACAACATTTATATATGTTACTCACGATCAAACAGAAGCTCTTACTATGGGAGATAGAATTGCCGTTATAGATAAAGGAATAATTCAACAAATAGGTACTCCTCTTGAAGTCTATAATAATCCTGTTAATAAATTCGTTGGAGGATTTTTAGGGTCTCCATCCATGAATTTTATTCCTTCTGAAATTGTAAACGGAAGTATCAAGATTAATAATTCAAATTTTGATTTAACTGAAGAGCAAAAAAATAAGCTTTCAGGTAAAAGTAAAATATTTGTTGCTATACGTCCTGAAGGTTTTAATTCTTTAAATTCTAATTTTTCATTTGAAGTTAATGTAGATATATCTGAAATATTAGGCAATGAACAGATTGTATATTTTAAAACGAATGAAATATTAAGTTCTGCAGTTTTACCAACAGAAGTTGATACTAAAAAAACTATTAAATTATCAATTGATACTAATAATTTATTATTTTTTGATATTGAAACCGGAACAAGAATTTATTAGTATATTATTCTTTTATAATAATTAAATTATTTGCAATTTTCATTTTGCAAGTAGGGAGAACTACATCTTGAAGCCCATTTGCAATACTTATTACACTGCCTGCTTCTAATACTACATCTTCACCTTTATATGTAAAAGTATAATCTGTTTGTCTATCTGATCTGATAGTAATTTGACTCATGTTTTTCTCCTTAATTAATAGTTCTTCTTCCTTCAATAGCTTTTGCTAAAGTGATTTCATCTGCATATTCCAAATCTGACCCTATAGGCAAACCAAAAGCTATTCGTGAAATCTTTATATTAAATGGTTTTAGTAATTTTGTGATGTACATACTTGTAGCTTCACCTTCTACTGATGGACTTAATGCTAATATTACTTCATTCACATTTGTGTCCGTTACCCTTGTTAAAAGTTCTTTAATTCTAATATCTTCAACACCGATTCCATCTAATGGAGATAATGTTCCTTGAAGTACATGATATAAGCCTTTATATTCTCTTGTTTTTTCAATTGCAATTAAATCTTTTGTTTCAGCAACAACACAAATTACTGATTTATCACGCCTGTCATCGCTACATATTTCACAAGGATTTGATGCTGACATATTAAAACAAATATCACAATAATGAATATTTTCTTTTGCTTCAACTAATACTTGTGAAAATCTTTGTACCTCAGGCAATGGCATTTTTAACAAATGAAAAGCCATTCTCTGTGCGGATTTTGGTCCTATACCCGGAAACTTTTGAAAAAATTCAATAAGCTGTGCTAATGGTTTTGTATATTCCATGTTTAAAACAATCCGGGAATGTTGATACCGGCAGGAACAATGCCTTTCATTTTATCTTGCATTTTTTTCTGCGCATCTGCTGTAGCTTGATTCATAGCTGTTGTAATTAAGTCTTCAAGCATTTCAACAGATTCATCATCTACAGATTCAGGATTTTCCGCATTAATTGCTTGTTTTGTTAATTTTATTGATTTAAATTTACCATGACCGTCACAAACAACAGTAACTGCACCATTAGCTGCTTCTGCTTTTATTTCCGTTTCTGCTAAATCTTTTTGAGCATCTTGTAATCTTTTTTGCACTTGTTGTGCTTGTTTCATCATATTTGCTAAATTCATCATTTTAAACTCCGTATAACATAATCCCTTGCAAATATTATAAGACAAGCATTTATTCTTAGCAAGTAATTATTCCATTAATTCGGATAATCTCATTTCTCTTTTTCTTTTTGGTTTTGTTTTAGTTGTAGAGGATTTATCTTTCATATGTTCAAAACCGCATAATCCTACAAGCATTTTCTCGTTAGTATCAAACATAAAAATTTCTTTTACAAAATTTACTATTTCGTTCATATTATTCCTTTGCCTCTCACATGTTCTATATTTATATATAACTACTCTACAATTATTAAAGTTCATTTTTAACCTCCAATTATGCTATATTTATTTTTATGGAGAATTATTTAGAAATTAATTATGATAAGAATTTAAAAATGTTATTACAGGCTTTTTCATATTGTGAAGCCAATCTTAAACATGAAGAAATAATTAATGAACTTCTTGGATGTGATGATTTAAAGAAACAACTATGTCTTATTGAATTAAAAACATTGATTTCTCAAGCAGAAGCAGATATTTTAGTTTCAAATTTAATTAACCAATCAGGACCAATAAGAGAAACTGCTTCTTTTAAAATTCTTGAATTGATTAAAGATGAAAAATACAGACCTTTATTTCAAAAACAAGAAATTCTAGATATTTTTGTAAAAGCAATAACAGATATAAACCCTACTGTATCTCGCAATGTTGTTGAAATCATTACTTATGTTAATAATTATGAATATTTATATAATTCAATCTTAATTGAGATTAAAACTACTCTCTCTAAGTTTGATGATATAAGACAAGAAAGGTCCTATGTGACAAATAAGAAAAACTTTAACTTATATTGGAATCTTGAGGCAATAATCAGTATATCTTCTAAAATCAAACCTTGTAATGATTTAATTGAAATACTAAAAATAACGGCACAATCTAATGATTATACAATACGCGAAAAAACAGCTAAAGTCGCAAATGTATTGTCTTCTCGTGATATTAGTTTTGTTAATATACTTGATAGTTTAAAAGAGGATGAAAATACATATGTACTTAAATATGTGTGAGTAAATAAAACTTATGTTATAATTCTATTGTATTTTATGAGGATTTTTCTATGTTTGTTGCTCAGTTTATAAAGTTCTTACACTATTTTGGCAAAGATTATAAATTAAAATTAATCTATATGTTATTCTTATCTTTTATGATAAATCTTTTAGAATTTTTAAGTATAGTTCTTGTCTTTCCATTTATTATGATAATGGTTAATCCGGGAAGAGTTGTAAATAATCCGATTGCATTATTCGTTGAAGAACATTTTCATGTACATGGCATAAATAATATGATTATATTTATAGGTTCTTTGATTGCGGGTGCAATTATAATAAAAAATATATATAGTATATTAATTCAATATTGGCAAAGTAAAATGATTAGCCAATGGGGTTTGGATGTTAAAGAGAAAATGTTGGAATATTTTCTATATGCCCCTTATGAAGCTGATTTGCAACGTGGTAATAATAATGTTATGAACAAAATTACTCAGAATGTTGATGATGTAATGCAATATTTTGTTTCTAAGGTTATTTCATTTATATCTAATAGTTTTGTGATTTTATTTGTATTTATTGTCTTAATGTTTATGTTGCCTTTATATACATTGCTTGCTGTTTTCTTCTTTGCTGTTACAGGGTCATTGCAGGCAGGATTTTTTAAACAATGGGGTAATAAACTTTCTATAAAAAAACAGAATCTTACAAGTGGTCCGTATAACTCGGTAATTAACAGTTTGACTTGTATTAAAGATATAAAAATTAACGGATGCCAAAAATATTTTTATGATATGTATGACGATATTTCTGAAAAAGTAATTCCTTTTAATGAAAAAATAAATCTGATTCCGGTTATTCCGCAGTATATTATAGAAATAATTTTTATATTTACAATGACTATATTGTGTTTGGGAATTCTTGCTCAGTATGGAGAAAATCCTACTAACATTCTTGTTACTTTTGGTGTAGTTGCTATTGCAATATATAGGGTGGTTCCTCAAGTTTATAAGAATCAGGTTTACCTAAACTATATAAATCTCACAAAGATAAAAGTTGATGATTTGTTCAAACTATATGAGCAATATTCTTTATATGAATATTCTAAAAATAAAGATACAAAAGAAAAAATGTCTTTTGTAGAAAAAATCTCGGTTGAACAAATGAGCTATTCATATGATAAAAAAGAAAATGTATTAAATAATGTAAATTTAAGTATAAAAAAAGGTGAGTTTATAGGAATAGTTGGTTTATCTGGCGCCGGAAAAAGTACATTTGTAGATTGTTTATTGGGGCTACTTGATTATAAGGGTAGTATATCTGTTGACAATGAAATTTTAAATTATGAAAATTTTCAGAAATTCAGAAATATAATTGGTTATGTTCCTCAAAAAATATGCACTGTTGAAGGTGATATATATGCGAATGTAGCTTGGGGTATAGAGAGAAAAGATATTGATAAAGAGAAAGTTGATAAAGTTTTAAAAGAAGCACAATTATATGATCAATTAAAACAGACCGAAAATGGTTTGGAGATAGAGCTAAAGCAAGATGGTACAGGTTTATCCGGAGGGCAGATGCAAAGGATAGGAATTGCCAGAGCTCTTTATAGAAATCCTGAGATTATAATCTTAGATGAAGCAACAGCGAATCTTGATGTTAAAATAGAAAATAAGCTGACTGATATTTTAGCAAATTTGAAAGGGGAAAAGACAATTATCGCTATTGCACATAGATTAAGTACTCTTGTTAATTGCGACCGAATAGCTTATATAAAAGACGGTACAATTGTTGACGTAGGAACATTCCAAGAATTGTCATCTAAATATCCTGACTTTGAAGAGATTGTTAAATTATCCAGAATAAAACTTGATGAAGAAGATGAATAAAATAATCCCCCCTAGATTTTTTGGGGGGATTATTTTATTTCTTCATATAAAGTATTAGCTTCTTGTACAGATACATTATTGATTGGTATTTTAATTATTCGTACTTTAATTTCTTTATCTGCTTGTACAATTGTAATTATATCTCCTTCTTTCAATTGTTTAGCCGGTTTTGCAATTATGCCATTAACATATATGCGTCCTTGATCGGATACTTTGTTTGCAATAGTTCTTCTTTTTATTAATCTGGAAACTTTTAAAAATTTATCTAATCTCATATTTTTATTATATCAAAATAACTTAAAAAACGCCTCTTTGTATGAGGCGTTTTTGTTTATTTTGATTATTTATTTTGTTGACTGTTTTTCAAGCTTTTCAAGACGCTTTTCAAAAGCTTTATTTTGCTCAAGAAGTATTTTATTCTGATTTTCAAGTTCTGTTATACGTTTATCTAATCCGGTTACTTTGGCTGTTAAGTCTTGCAACTTAGCGCAAAGTTCTTTTATAGAGTTAACCATTGCATAGAATATTTCCTCTGTTTTTATTCTTAAAAATCCGTCTTGACCTTCAAATACCGAATTAGGGAATACTTTTTGAAGTTGTTGGGCTATAACGCCAACGTGTGGAGTATTATTTTTGTCATCTTTATATGTATAATTTTTAACTTCTAAAGCATTTATCTCTTTTAGTCCTGCAGTACTATCGCTTAATATATTCTTTTTGCGTTCATCGGACATAGATGATGCTGCTTTTAAATTGTCAATCTCTTCTTTTATGCCTTTTATTTCTGCTTTTATACCGCCAGTACTTGAAAATGTTCTTAAATCATTAATGTATATTTCATTATCATCAATATATATCTTACCGAATTTGATAACATTATCACTACCGGTTGATTTTAATGTGATTTTTCCTGGAGTTGTTAATTGCAGACCACCTTCTAAATCAAACCACAAACTTCCTGGAATTGAACTTGAACTTACAAAATTGATAAACGCATTGTCTTTTGTGATATTTATAAATGAATCTGTGTTTGTACCAAAATGGAATTTTAACCCATCGCTTTCTGTAAGTTGAAGATAAGGTACAGTGTGTGCATTACCGATTTCCAACCTATCATTAAGAAGCATTGTATATTTAGTTTCAGTTGGATTATCTGTAGATGCAGGAGTTGTTGAATTAAGTCTTACTGTACCGTAATCAATAGTTCCGTCTGCTTTCATTGCTGGTGGAAAATCAAATCTTAAAATGTTATTGAAAGTAATATCAGCCCATTTGTCTGTTGTATTAGCATGGTATTTGTCATATGCATTTATACGAGCTTCTTTGTCTTGAGCATTTGTCCCGAGACCTCCAAATACTAATGAAACTGAAGAATAATCGCTGCCTCCGCCTGTGTCTCTAAGATTAAATTCAGCGGTGCCAATTACACCTTGTCCTGCAATTGGACTATATCCGTTATAGCTATTATCTGCACCATAGTATGAATTGAATCTGAAAGCAGGTCTTGCACCATTGAATGGTCTAAATTCAACCATTCTGGAATTAACAATAAATTCTTTATGTGCAGTTGGTGTTGAATAACTTCCTCCGCTTCCAAGTACAAGTGTGCTATGACCACTAATAAGTGGTGTTTCATCATCTTCTGTTGCGGTACCAATGAATATACCATAGTTTTCTTCAGTGCTTACGCTTGAAGCACCAACTGTAGTATTTGTCGTTCTGACATTGTTGCCTATACAGATATTTCCTGTACCTGATTCAACATATCTGCAAGATTTGTCACCTATAACAGTATTGTTGCTACCACTTGTAAGGTTTCCTAAAGCAAGACGACCTATTGCGGTATTACCATCACCAGATTCATTTCTTTTTAAGGATTGAGAACCAAGAGATGTATTAAAGCGTCCTGTTGCTCTTTGCTGTTGAGATAAAGCACCAATTGCTGTATTCTCATAGTATGCATCATCAACAGAGCTTTCTAGTCTCCCCATTTCAAATAGTGCACCGTAACCAATAGCTGTATTATATGAACCACTACTGTTATATGATAATGCTTTTTTACCGATAGCAGTGTTTCTGAAACCTTCATCAGTTCTTAATAACGCGAAATGGCCAATTGCAGTATTCTCTCCTACATTATCAGAACCCAGATTTTGAAGAGTTCCCATCCCAAGAGCTATATTGCCAGGGTCTAATGTAAGACGGCCGCCGTACTTAATGTCTGCTGTTGTTGCAGTTTCATCATTCTTCATTGTGAAAAATGAAATGTGTGAATTCATAAAGTTTGAATTATCATTTTGAATGGTTTTCTTTAAAATAATAAATTTGTCACCAAAGTTACTATATTTTAAATCTCCTGTATTGATAACTCCAATATCCGCTCTTTTTGTTCCTGTATTTGCTGTATCGGTGATATCATCAACTGAATCATCAACAACAGTGGCATCTTGCATTATATCTGCAATACCTTCTTCTGCTTTTGGAGTACTTGATAAACCCAAAATGGCACTTTGGTTACTTCCTGTTCCAAAATATGCATTATTGCCTTCATTTGTCCAACGCCAAATAGCTTCTCTATCTGCTCCTGCTTTTCTTGTGATTGTCGGAATTGCTGCTGATAGAACAATACTAATAATCAACAAAGAAATTAATAATTCAGCAAGAGAAAATCCTTTTAACTTTCTATTCATTGCTTCTTTCTTTCCATTTTCTATAATCAAATCTTATATCTTCTATTTTAATTCCCATTTTTTCTGATTTTTCATTCATATATTGTAAGATTTTTGTTTTGTTAAAAAATAGTTCATTTGATATGAATGAGTCAGCACAAAGAATTGTTAATTGGTTATCGGCAGAAAATTCATAAACTTTAGTGTATTTAGAAATTTTATTGCCGACAATTTCTTTCCAAAACTTATTTATTTCATTAAGCCATTGAATCTCATTCTGATTATAATTAAAATCCAAAGATTTTATTATATCTTCTATAAGTTCAAAGTTAGAATTGTTTATTTTTTTCATGTTTTAATTATATATTTTTTTTAAAAACTTTCAAAAAAGTTAATGATTCTAAACTTCTAAAATTTTTTTAACTTCAGATATGATTTTTTTATGAATTTCTTTTTCATTTAAAGTACCATCAATTGAAATAAAACCATATTCTTTTATCATTTTCTTGTATTCTTCTAAACATTTTCCTTGATATATCTGAAAACTTTTATAAAAATCGCTACTCAAACCAATATCTCTACCTGATTCCCAATAATCCAAACCTGTTGTGCCTATTATTCTTTTTAGTAAAATTTCAACAGGTACATCTAAGTAGAATACCATATCAGGTTCCGGAGCATAATCATATAAATTTTTCAACCATTCTATATTGTGTCCTCTTACAACATCTCTTACGTATGCAGTATAAATATATCTGTCTAAAATAACTACAAAACCTGCTTTTAATGCCGGAATTATTACTTGCTCTAATCTATCTGCAAAATCAGCAGCATAAAGTAAACTAAATGTAGTTGCATTGAGAAGGTTTCTGTCTTTTGCATCATTTATAGCATCTGCAATGAATTTTGATGTTTTCCATTCACTTACCATAACACCATATGATTGATCTTCAATCCAGCGTTTTAGCCGTTCAATTTGTGTTGATTTACCGGAACCGTCTGTACCTTCTATTACTATTAATAATCCTTCATAGCCGTGTTTCGATTTATATTGCGTCATTTATAAATTAATTCCTTTTTTTGTTAATATTTTTTGAACTTCTTCTCTAAAAAATACCTGTTTTTTATGAATGCTTTCATTTGCATCAATTTCTACCAATCCATATTCATCTATCATTTTTTTGTATTCATCGTTAACTCTTTTCTGGAAAATTTTATAGCTTTCATATGGATCATTACTTATTTTTAAATCCATACCTGCTTCATAAAATTTAGGAGAACGATTAGAACATATTCTTTCCAAAGATACATCTTCAGATACTCTAAAATATAAGGTTAAGTCAGGTTTTACGGCAAAACCGTAAACTTTTCTGACCCAGTCTCTGTCTACGCCTCTTGCAACATCTCTTGCAAATGCTGTATATACATATCTGTCTGCCAAAACAATGAACCCTGCTTTTAAAGCAGGAATTATTACTTGTTCCAGTCTGTCGGCAAAATCTACTGCATGTAATAGGGAAAATGTTCTTGGACTTAATAGATTTTTTTTCTTTGCAATTTTAGTTGTTTGGGAAATTAAATCGGATGAATTCCATTCAGTAAAAATTACATCTTGCTTTCTTGATTTTAGCCAATCGCGAAGTATAGCAAGCTGAGTTGATTTACCGGAGCCGTCTATGCCTTCCACGCAAACAAGTACTCCAGGCAGATTATGTGGTTGATTGAGTCTAGACTTGTATTTCATAATAAATAATTTTTCTTCTTTCTCTTTAAAAAATGATAACATAAATTTTAAATATATTTTTAAGGCAGCTTTATCTTTTTTATACTGTAAACGCTTTTGTTTATTTGATTTTATGTTGTTTTTGTCTGAAAAATTTTTAACAATAAATAATGAAAATGTAACAAAATGTTAAAAGTGTACATTGTACACGATATTAAATTGTTAACATGTGGAAATTATAAAAGTAGAGGATATTAAAAGTTACATAGTGATAAATAAGTGTTTTCTCTCTCTTATTCCTCTCTCTGATATATAGTGAACTTAACCGATGTCAATCGGTTTTTTTATTTTATAAAGAATATTTTATATGTTTGAAACATATAATAAAGATGATACTAAAGAATATTTTTCCCTTCACTTGAATACATTTGTGACCGTGTATTTTTAATATCGGCTAAAATTTTAAAATCTTTAGTTTTTTGTAGTAAATTAATTGACGAAATAAGTTTTTCTATTGCATCATTAATGTTTGCTGAGTTATAAGTTTGCATATCGTTAGCCATTTCAAGATTAGATGTAGAAAGTCTTGTCATATCTCTAAATCCGCTGGAAGCTAACTTTAGAGCTAAGGTGTTACTCTGGGCACTATAAAATAAAGCTTGAGAAACAATTAAAGGCATATGGCTTATTAAAGCTACTGCTTCATCGTGTTTTTTTGCATCTGTTATGACGACTTCAGCACCCGTTTGTTTAATTATGTTTCCAACTATTGTTATATCTTCATCATTTATATTATCGGAAGGTGTTAACACCCATTTTGCACCAATAAAAAGCTCTTTAAATGATGCATCATAGCCATTAAATTCTGTTCCTGCCATCGGGTGTGAACCAATAAATTTATAAGGTCTTTTCTTTTGCATAACAAATTCTTTTACACTTGCACAATCAAGCACGATACAATTTTTATCAACAATTGATTCCAGTTCATTGAGTATTTCAAGTGTTTTATTTATTGGTGATGCAACAAATACAATATTGCAATTTTTTAGAGTTTTTATATTGTCAGATGAATTTTGAGTATATTTTTTTGCTTTTTCAACAGTGTCTTTATTTCTTGTTACAGTATAAATTGTATTATCTGTTTCTGATAATGCTTTTAATAATGAGCCACCAATTAAACCTAAACTTATTATTCCTATTTTCATATTGTCCTCAATATCAGATTACCATTATAAATGAAATTGTTAAAAATTGTTAACAAATATTCATAAATTTGCGTAGTATTCAATTATATGTAATAATACAGATAAATTAATAGTCTAACCATTCCTTTCTTGACTTATGCGGCTTTAGGTCGCATTTTATTTTTATAAATAAAAAACCATCCGTTAGAAGAATGGTTTTTATTAATTATTTATAGAATTTTTATATTGTTATACAGTTACATTAAAAGGATTTGTTGCATTGAGGTTTTCAATTTCTTGAGATTGAGTTATATCGGAAATAGTAGTATTTTCAGTAATTTCTTTTGTGTTTTCTTTGTTTTGTTGTTCGTTAGCAATTTCTCTTTCTGATTTTCCTGTTATAGCTTTTGTTAGTTTACCAGCAGCAAATGAACCTAACATACCACCAACAAAACCGCAAACAGCACCTACAGCAGTACCAATACCCGGACAAATAGCAGTACCTATTGCACTACCCAGAGCCATACCGGCTTGTTCTCCTGCAATGAATCCGGCTGTATCACCTAAAACTTTAATTGTAGATTTTCCAAGTTGTTTTAACCCTTTTTCTGTGCCAAGCTCTTGGAATGTTGGTACAACTTCTGTAACACCTTCTATTATACCGCTAAACACAACCATAATGCCGGCACCGGATGATTTCATAAATTTAGAAATATTTCCGAATTTACCTTTTGTAAGCTTGTTTAGTTTTGTTCCAATTTTACCAAGTTTTGCAGTTGAATTTGCACTTCCGGTTGTGATTGCAATCCTTGAATCTACAGCTTTTTCAGTTTTGCTTATACAGTCTGCAATAGCTTTTTGAGATTTTGTTTCTGCTTTATGCGCTAATGTTTCTGCTATTTTACTGCCTGGTTTTTTTGCTGCTTTATCAGCTAATTTTTTTGCTTTTTCTGCAAGTTTGGATGCTTTAGCTTTTGATTTTATAGCTGCTTTTTCATTTATATATACAAATTTACTTTGATTTGCGTGTTGAATGTATTCAGCTAATCTTGTTGATAATTTACCTTCACCTTTTAATAAATTATTTAGTGCTTTTTTATCGACTTCTCCTAATATTTTTAGGTTATTATTGCGAAATGTTCCATTTGCTTTTTTATTTCTAAACAGAAAATTGATTAATGGAATACCTTCAAAGAATAATGCACTTGAAGCAGCACTTTTTGTTGTACTTGAAAAAGTGTCAGGTACATCTTGTAATGTTTGATTACCTGTATATTTGATAAGCTTCTTAACATCTGCTTCTTTTACGACTTGCTGATTTGTTAGATTTACTGAGTTTATTGAACTTACCATAGTAATTTGGAATCCTTTTCTACACATGTAAATAAAGTATTTTTTTTGTGAGAAATTTACTAATTAAGAAATTATTTGTAAATTTTGTTAAGAAAACTATTAAAGGTTGAGTTGTAACTTAAGGAATTTAGCTTTATATGCTTGAAAATACTTAAGATAGAGTATTGTTTTTTCTCTCATATACGTTTAAGATTTTTGTTAGCGTGGTAAGTTATGAATATTAGTATATAGAGGTAAGCGAGGAAATATGAAAAAATTTTGTATATTATTTATGTTGTTTTCCTTTATTTCAGTTATGCCGTGTTTTGCTTTAAAAATTATAGTTAATGAAAATACAGATAGGACTGTTCCTTCAAGAAGTAGTAGTCCTGCAGATTCATATGAAGAAGACTACAGTATGGAAGAGACCGGTGATATGTTATATGATCAGCAGCAAAGGCCATTAATTACAAGGCAGTCTGAATATAATAATCAAAAATATGAATTGGTATATAAGCCATTGTTGGGTGCGAATATCCGTCCAGAGTTGGTTGGTACAACATGGAACTATCCGGTTAATAATATGCCACCCAACGTAGATGAGAATATGAGGCCTGTTAATAACGATGTAAATAGTGTAAATAATCAAGAACCTGAAAAAGTGGTAAAAAGATATTTGAGAGAAGCTGCTGATTATTATGTTCTTGACACAATAAACCATCCTAAAAATATTATTCCTGCCGGTTTTGAAGAAATTATTCAAGAATAAAAGTTTTTAAAAGATTGAAAAGACTCTTCTCATTATAGAGAAGAGTCTTTTTTCGTTTTCTTTATGCAAAAAAAAAGGAACTTTTTGGGTTCCTCTGAAAATTTTTTTCAATTTCCTCGTGTGTTAGTAAAGGTAGTAAGTAAGGTAAGTATGAATATAAAATTTAAAATTTGTATCTTAATTAAAACTTAATTGAATCCTCGTATTTATATAAAGGTTTTTGCTCTTTCAAAATTGCTTTTTAAATTTAAAAATTAATATAACTTTACAAAAATTTTATAATTAAGTTTGCTGTTACAATATATAATTAGTATTAAAAATAATCAGGTAAATTATGGCAAATATAATAATTATTTCTGACAATAGTTCAACAAAAAAGGAAATTGATAATTTGGGGCTTAAGAATCCATATATAATAAATTTCGTTTCAGTTGAAGAAGCATTGGAAGATATTATTAAAGAAGAAAAAGCAGATGTTATTCTTTTTGATTGTGCATCGGTAAATATTGATATTGTTTCTTTAGTCAGGAAGATGAAACTTTCTCTTCAAACGAAAGATATTCGGTCTATTTTACTTTTACCGGAAAATGATATTAATTATGATATTTTGAAATATGTCAATTCATATATCAAAAGACCTTTTGATAAGAATTTGTTTATAGCTGCTTTAAATTCATCTTTACAACTGAGAGAAACATTTAGAGTACTTTCTAAAAATAATAATGATTTAGCAAAAAGTCTGTATCAATTAAACGTACTTTATAATACAAGTACT
Source organism: Candidatus Gastranaerophilales bacterium (assembly GCA_944323935.1). Lineage (GTDB taxonomy): Bacteria > Cyanobacteriota > Vampirovibrionia > Gastranaerophilales > Gastranaerophilaceae > Avigastranaerophilus. The sequence goes on from CALUUJ010000005.1 coordinate 90,456, forward strand.
CAATTGGCCGGCTCTTTAGATAAGACAAAATTAATAGAAATTATGACAGACGGGTTAGAGCAAAGTTTATCATTGTCATTGTGTTATGCATTAATTTTAAATGAAGTAAATGATATAAAACTTATAATCAAGTCATTATTTCCTATATCGCCCAGACTGGAGAATGCTATAAAACTAAGAGCATTATTGAATTATAAAAATCTTTTTTCCATTAATCCTTCTATATATGATATTGAAGTTATTAAATATAATAAAGATCAATTTGGGGAATACGATTTAAATGTGTTCGGTTATGATAATCTTTTTGCGCCAATAAATATTAAGAATAAATTTTATGGAATTATAGAGGTTTTCAGAGAAAATGATTTTGCACAAGATGATACGAAATGTTTTACTACATTGATAAAACAGGTTTCACTTCCGTTAGAAAGTGCTATTTTATATGAAGAAATTAAAGATACAAATATAAAATTAGAGAAATTAGAAAGATTGAAATCTGAATTTATTTCTATAGTTTCTCATGAATTAAGAACTCCGTTAACTTCAATAAACAGTGCTTTAGATATTATCTTAAAGGGTACAACCGGAGAAATCAATGATGCAATGGAAAAGTTCTTAAATTTAGCAAAACGAAATGTTACAAGACTTTCTGCAATTATATATGATTTATTGGATTTATCTAAGATAGAAGCAGGTAAGATGGAATTTCGTTTTGAGAAAACGAATATAAATTTACCTGTAGAGTTAGTAAAAAATACTCTTGAAAGCTGGGCCAAAGAGCAAAATATTAATATTAATCTGACTTTAGATACATCTTTGCCAGTTGTTTATATAGATACACAAAGGATGGAACAGGTTATAACCAATTTAATTTCAAATGCAATAAAGTTTACAAAAGAAAATGGAACTATAGAGGTTGAAACATCAAGAATTTCAGCCGATGATATAAGGAATAATAAATTTTTTAATACGATTCCAGAACATTTAAGCAGTGAATATGTACAAATATCAGTTAAAGATAATGGTATAGGTATTGCAAGAGAAAATTGGGGAAAAGTATTTGAACAATTTAAACAAATAGAAAATTCATTAAGTAGAAAAGTAGGCGGTTCTGGTTTGGGGTTACCCATTGCAAAGCGATTGATGGATGTTCATAAGGGTTTTATATGGTTAGATAGTGAAATTAATAAGGGATCGACATTTTATCTTGCGATTCCGGTAATGACTGAGATGGAAATATTTGAGCTTTCTTTAGAACAAGATATACAAAAGGCAAAGCAGGAGCACATTAATATTTCTATGATATCTTTATCTGAGAAAATAGTTGAAGGAAAGTCTTTAATAGATAAAATGTTAGCAGAAGACATAATAAGGAAAACTTCCGTTTGCAAGGAATGTTCAATTGTTGAAAATGGAAGAAGAAATTATTATTTCTATTCAGTTGATATGGACTCATTTGTACATGATTTTGAGGTCAGAAAACTCCATACATATATAAATTCAAATTTATATGAGTTTCAAGAATGTGATATATTATACTCATCAGCATTATATCCGCAAGATGGTGAACAACTGATTGATTTAATTGGGAAGCTGAATGATTTTTCAAAAGGGGATATAGATGAAAAAAATATTAATAGTTGATGATGAAGCAGATATAATAGAAATATTGCAGTTTGTATTAGAAGCAGAAGGCTTTCAATGTTTTACTGCATACGATGGAGAAACGGGATTAAAACTTGCAAAAGAGATTCATCCTGATTTGATTATATTGGATGTTATGATGCCCAAAATCAACGGATATAAAATAAGTCGACTATTGAAATATGATAATAAGTATAAAGACATACCTATTTTAATGATAACAGCCCGTTCACAAGAGGAAGATAAAATAATAGGAGAAGAAACCGGCGCTGATGAATATATAACAAAACCATTTAATGTTGATTATGTTGTTGGAAAAGTGAAAAGTTATTTGGGGTATTAGTAAATGGAATTAGTTACTAATAAAACTCTTGAAAAATTAAAATATGATTTGGTGCGTGATGGTCTTGTAAGCTATGAAGATGTTGAAAGGGCTCAAGAGCTAGCTGATTCTCAAAAAGTAAATATAGGTCAGATATTGATAAAGTCCAATTTAATATCAGAAGAAAAGTTGTTAAAGTTTTTGGAGAATAAACTTCATATTCCTTATGTAGATTTGAAAGATTATACTTTGGACAAAAGATGTTTGTCTTATATAAATTTTAATGATGCTCAAAAGTATAAGATTATTCCATTATTTAAAATAGAAAATGTTTTAACGGTTGCTATGGCGGATCCTTTGGATTTGTTTGCGATAGATAAAATTGTTGAAAAGACAGGTTGTGATATTGAACCTGTTGTTTCTGCTGAAACATCGGTATTAAAAAAGATAGAGGAATATTATAAAACAGATAGTTCGGTTGGTGAGATTAATATAGAAAGCTCAGAAAATAAATTTGATTGGCAGGAGGAACTACACAATGATGTTCTTTCGGATGAGCATATTCAGATATTAATTCGAGCAATATTAAAGCAAGCAATATTAAATAATGTTCATGAGCTGTTTTTTGAACATATACCAAATGGTCTTACCGTTAATTTTAGACAAGGCTCAGAGATAGTTGAAACGGGTCAAATACCGTCAATATTAGTTGTACCATTTATATCGAAGCTGAAAACATTATCAGCATTGGATGCGAATGTATGTGAGTTGCCGCAATTGGGTAAATTGGTTTTTAAAGTAGATGATATTCTTTTAACAGCAAGTATATCAGCATTTCCAACAATTAACGGAGAAAGGATTTCTTTAAAAATTTATAAGCCTCCAAAATCACTTTCTGAAATAGGTTTATCTGATATTCAAATTAATACGATAAAGAATGCAATTCAGAATCCTGGGATTATTCTTGTATGCGGATCTTCGCTTGCCGGTAAAACACATATAATATACTCTGTTTTATCAGAACTTCGTAACTCCAATAAAAACATAATGACAATTGAGTCTATAGCGAAATATAATCTGGAAAATATAAATCAATGTGAATTGAATGAAAATATAGGATTTAATATTGATAAAGCAATGAGATTTATTGAATTTCAGTCTCCGGATTTGATATATTTTGAGGGGATTACAAGTAAATCTGCGCTAGATTATTTTAGTTCATTGGTTTTTAAAGACAAAGTTCTCATTACTGAATTTTTAGCGGATAATATGGCTGATTTAAATAAAAAACTTGCATATAATGATTTTGAAATGTTTAAACCATTAATTTCCTGTATTATTTTTGTGCACAATCAAGATAGGATTGAAGTATTGGACAGTGATGATTTAAATAAATTTATAAAATAATATTTTGAATATAAGATGTAACATTATTTTAACATGTTTTTGAATTAATAGTAAAAAAATATTTTCATGGTTTAGAGCGAATGGGAATGTAAAGGGCGAAATTCATGAAAATATCAAAAGTAACTGGTTTTAAGTCTGAAAAAGGAATAAGTTTAAATCAACAAAAAGCAAATTTATATAGCAACAAAAACATAATAAATATAACGAACCCTTCTCTGTTGTTTCAGCCTTATATAGGCAGAGATATTGTTTCTTTTGGGGGAAGAAGATATAGTGAAACATTAAAAGATAATTACTATCAACTACCAACAGGATGTTATCCTGATGCATTTCAAATAGATGCGGGAAAGGCTTTGAATGACGGTAAAACAGTTTTGGTAGAAGCACCTACCGGAACTGGAAAAACTGCTGTTGCATATTATGTAGCGACCAAGAATATGCAAGAAGGCAAGAAGACATTTTATACTGCTCCATTAAAAGCATTGAGCAATCAGAAATTAAATGAATTTAAGAATATATACGGTGAAGAAAATATAGGTATATTAACGGGAGACAGAAGAGAAAATGTTGAGGCTCCTATTTTGATAATGACAACTGAAGTATATAGAAATATGGCATTATCAAATTTATATGGAGAAGATAATCCTTTAATGAGAAACTTGGGAACGGTAATATTTGATGAGTTTCACTATTTAGGTGATAAAGACAGAGGTCCTGTATGGGAAGAATCTTTAATGTTCACACCAAAAGATGTCCAAACATTAGAGTTGAGTGCTACAATAGGAAATCCGAAAGCTTTAAAGAATTGGATAGGAAGTTTAAACGGAACAGATAATGTTGCATTAGTATCTATTCCCGCAGAAGCAAGACATGTTCCGTTATCTTTTGATATGCTTGCCACCCAAGCATATGAAAAAGCAGAAAAAAGAATAGAAAAGGCTATAAGAAGAGGAGAAACTCCTGATTTTGAGAATACACTAAAAGTAAAGAAACCCAAACTAAGTGATTTTAAAATAGCAGTTGAACAATTACAAAAAGAAGAAAAGTTACCTGCAATATTCTTTATATTCAGTAAAAAATATTCGAGAGAAGTACTTGAATATATGGGAAAAGAAGGAGCTGATTTAACAACTCAAGCTGAAAAAGAAGAAATAAAAAGAATAGTAGATAAATATTCTGCAGAGAAATATATAGGTGCAGATTTAGATACTAAAGCATTGGAAAAAGGTTATGCAATACATAATTCTGGAATAATTCCGGGACAAAAAGAATTAATAGAAGAATTATTCCAGAAGAAGTTGTTAAAAGCAGTAATAGCAACAGAAACATTGGCGGCAGGTATAAATATGCCAGCAAAGACAGTTGTAATATCAAGCCCATATAAACCTTGTGATGAGGGTGAAGATGTGGGAAAACTTCTTTCTGAAAATAAGGTAAAAATAGAAGAAAGAGATGAAACGGAAGAAATATCCGCACAAACAGGAGAACAAGCAGCAGATAAAAAAGAAGAAAGAGAAGAGACTCCTGTAAGAATGCTTTCTGCAAATGAATTTAAACAAATGTCAGGAAGAGCCGGAAGAAGAGGCATAGATACAATCGGATATGTATATACAATGCCGACGGATAGAGCATCAGAACAAGATTTTTTGTATCTTGAAGCAGTGGATTGTGATCCGATTGAAAGTAATTATAATCCTGATTATTCATTCTTATCCGGTTATTATGAGCACAATGTAAATGATAAAGGGTTGCCTGATATATTCGGTAAAACGTTTTATGCATATAGTGATGATGAAAATCAAAGAAAATCAAAAATAGATGAATTAATGGAAATAAGCTCAAAAAAGAGGAATATATTACTTTCAAGAGGTTTCTTAATTGAAGAAGACGGAATTATTGAGCCTACATTATTAGCCAAAATGGCATCAAAAGTTAAAGGATATGATACATTACCACTCGTTGAAGCTATTTCTTCAAAAGCATTTGAAGGAGTATCACCACTGGGTTTAGCTATGGTTGCATCAAGTATGGCATTGCCTGCAATGTCAAGTGAAACAGCAATAGGATATGATACAGATTTATCATATATTTTTGAAAAGACAGAACAAGGTGTAGGAAATATTCAACAGAAGTTATCGAGTTCAGTAGCATCAATGCTTGCAAAATTTGGAAAAACAATGGAAAGTTTTGCGAATTATGAAGACATGTTGAAATTTGTAGAAGGGTTAGAAAAGCCTGAGGTTTCAGCAGAAGATATAAAATCTGCAATGAATGAACTTGAACTAAAAAGAGCAAAAATGTATAAAATAATAAAAACAACAGGTAATTATTCAATAGACGAAATTGTTGGAGCTTTAAAGAGAGGCGATGTTGTACCTACAAAGGTATTAGAGTCAAATTTATCTGCAGTTCAAACATATAAGAAAAGAATAAATACAAGAACAATCGATGATTATATTGAAAAGTTGAATTCAGCACTTGCAGACATGGATACAACAGCAAAAGGTAATAAAGCTAAAGCTCGTATCGAAAGAAAACGTAAAGAGTTTGAAGCATCCATCCAAACGGCTGAAAATATGAAATATCTTGAAGAGAATATCCCAAATGCATTGGCAGCGAACCATCAATTTATAAAAAAGAATCCTCCACGTCAGGTAAAAGAAGATTATAATGATGCGGAGATGACGTACCTTAAATTAACAATGAAGGATATGTTAATAAGCAGAATAAAAGCATTGCAGGCATTAGAAGAAAGTGAAACCGAAGAAGGTAATTCAGATATAACAAGCTATGATTCAAGAAAAGTTAACAGTGTATTTAAGAAGTTATTGAAGAAATCTGCTGAAATATATAATGAGGAAATAGATAAAGGAATAAATCCGGGATATAATCGTTATAATAAGGATGCAGCACAAATGGCGTATATGTGGGCAAGTCTAAATAGTTCTAATCCATATGAAAGCATGTCAAACTGGTCTCAATTAATAAGAACAGTAGGTGAAAAAGCAGATGAAGGAACAATATACAGAAATATAATGCAGACAGCAGACTTATTAAGTCAGATTGGAGAAATAGCAGAAGTTGGAGTAAGAGATTCAAAAAGTGAAGAAGACAGGGCGTATTATTCATCATTAAAATATACGGCAATTGAAGCAAGAAAATTATTATTACAGAAACCTGTAAATATATAGAAAAGTAAAAGAAGAGAGAGTTGAAAATGCATACTTGCAAGTTATAATATGGCGGTATGCATTTTTTATAATTTGTCAAGGAATTTACAATAAAATAAAGAAATATTAAGAAAAAAATAAAAAAAACAAAAATATTGGTTGACTATGGAATATGTTTGACATAGAGTTAGTATGCTAAGTGGTAAAATGTATTACCATGTGCGAAAGTCAATAGACAAAAGGAAGTAGAAATGAACGAAAGCAAGCAACAAAGAATGAGAGTTTGTTTGAAAGCATACGATCATAAGTTAATCGACTTATCTGCAAGCAAAATTGTAGAAGTGGTAAAAAGAAGCGATGCTAGAGTGGCAGGACCGATTCCATTACCAACAAAACGTCGATTATATTGTGTACTTCGCTCACCTCACGTTGACAAGAAATCGAGAGAACATTTTGAGATGAGAATACACAAAAGAATCATAGATATCTATGATCCGACTGCTCAGATAACAGAAGAACTAACAAGAATTGATTTGCCTGCCGGAGTAGATATCGTGGTTAAACTGTAAAAGATTTAACAGCACATACAATTTAATAGAGGGAGACTCCATAAATTGAATGTGATCTACGAGGCAAGTAGAAAAACGTAGCGCTCACAAAAGAAAGGTGAAATATGACACTGGGAGTAATAGGTGAAAAACTTGGGATGACACAAGTATTTGACAAACAAGGACTTGCAATTCCCGTAACAGTAATAAAAGTTGATCCGTTAACAGTAACACAAGTAAAGACTGTTGATTCAGATGGTTACAATGCAATTCAAGTAGGTGTAATACCGGTAAAAGAAAAGCATTTGACAAAAGCTGAAATAGGACATTTCAAGAAAAACGGATTAGAAAATTTCAGACATTTACAAGAATTCAGATTAGATAATCCTGAAGCATACACAGTAGGTCAAAAAATAGATTTATCTGTATTAACAGAAGGCACAAAAGTAGATGTAACAGGAACATCAATCGGAAAAGGATTCCAAGGTACAGTAAAAAGATGGAACTTTGGACGTGGACCAATGGCACATGGTTCAAAGAACCATAGAGAACCCGGTTCAATCGGTGCTGGTACAACACCAGGACGTGTAATAAAGGGCAAAAGAATGGCCGGAAACATGGGTAACGAAAGAGTAACAATAACAAAACTTACAGTAGTAAGAGTAGACAGTGAAAACAATTTGTTATTGGTAAAAGGTTCAGTACCTGGTCCTGAAGGAAAATTAGTAACAGTTGTACCATCAAGAGTTAAATGGAACTAACTCGAAGTTCAATTAAAAGGAAAAAGAAATTATGACAAAAGAAGTTTCAATATTAAGTACAAGCGGAAAGCAAGTCGGACAAATTGCTCTTGATGAAAAAGTATTCGGAGTAGAACCGAATTTGCATGTAATGCATATGGCATTAAGAAGACAACTAAGTAACGCAAGAAGCGGAAATGCTTGTGCAAAGACAAGAGCAGAAGTATCAGGCGGCGGAAGAAAGCCATGGAAACAAAAGGGAACAGGTAGAGCCAGAGCAGGTTCATTAAGATCTCCATTGTTTGCAGGTGGTGGTGTAGTATTCGGACCAAAACCAAGAGACTATGAATTTTCAATGCCGCAAAAAGCAAGAAGATTAGCATTAAAATCCGCATTATCAGCAAGATTAGATAATACTGTTTTAGTAAAAGATTTTTCTGAAATAACAGAAGCTAAAACAAAAATGGTAGCAGAGTCATTAAAGGCATTAAAAGTAGAAGGTAAGATTTTAATAATTGCAAATGCAAAGGCTGCAGAAAATGGTCAATTAGAGTTAGCGGCAAGAAATCTTCCAAATGTAAAAATCATATTACCTTCAAACTTGAATGTAAAAGATTTACTTGAAGCAGACAGCTTAGTAATGACAGAAGCAGCAATATTAGAAATAACTGAGAGGTTATCAAAATAATGAGTACAATGAAGCAAAACAAAGAAAGATTATACGATATCATTAAGAGACCTATAATCACAGAAAAATCAATGACTGTAGCGGCATTATCTCAATATACATTTGAAGTAGCAAAAGATGCAACAAAAGTAGAGATTGCACAAGCTATAGAGTTGGCATTTCCTAACAGAAAAGTAACAAAAGTAAGAACGGTATATATGCCGTCTCACGCAAAAAGAGTAGGATATTCAGTTGGAAGAACTCAATCAAGCAAAAAAGCGATAGTAACAATCGAAGGCGATCCAATTGAAGAATTAGCAGGAGTGTAAGCAAATGGGTATCAGAAAAATTAATCCGACATCTCCGGGACAAAGAGGAATGACAAAAAGTGATTTTGCGGAAGTAACAACATCAACTCCTGAAAAGTCATTATTAAAACCTATGAGAAAGAAAGCCGGAAGAAATAATACAGGTAGAATTACATGTCGTCATAAAGGCGGTGGACATAAGCAGGCATACAGAGTAATCGATTTCAAAAGAGATAAATTCGGTATACCGGGAACAGTAAAAACTGTAGAATATGATCCAAACAGAAATGTAAGAATTTCATTAGTAGTATATGCAGATGGTGAAAAGAGATATATATTAACTCCGCACGATTTAAAAGTAGGAGATACAATATTATCAGGACCGGAAGCAGAAATACAAGTAGGTAATGCACTTCCATTAGAATTAATCCCATTAGGTACAATAATTCACAACGTAGAATTAATACCTGGACGTGGAGCAAAAATGGTAAGAACAGCAGGAGCCGGCGCACAATTAATGGCAAAAGACGGCAACTACGTAACAATAAAAATGCCAAGTTCAGAAATGAGAATGGTAAGAAAAGAATGTTTAGCAACAATCGGCGTTTTAGGTAATGCAGAGTTCAAGAACCTAAAGATAGGTAAAGCAGGACGTACACGTCACTTAGGCATCAGACCAACAGTACGTGGTGTAACAATGAACCCTTGTGATCACCCACACGGTGGTGGTGAAGGTAAAACCGGACCAGGAGGAAATCCAAAAACACCTTGGGGTAAACCTGCATTAGGTCGTAAGACAAGAAAAGTAAAAAAAGCATCTAGCAAGTTAATTGTTAGAGGAAGAAAACGCTAATAAAGGAGATAATTAATGACACGTTCACTAAAAAAGGGTGTATATGTACACGACTCTTTAAAAGCAAAAATAGATAAATTAAATGCTAATAAAGAAAAGAGAGTAATTAAGACTTGGTCAAGAGCGTCTATGATTACTCCTGAAAATCCAGATATGGTTGGCCACACGATAGCAGTATATAACGGTAAAACTCACGTACCGGTATATATATCAGAACCAATGGTAGGACATAGATTAGGTGAATTTGCACCTACAAGAATGTTCAGAGGCCACGCAGGGCAAGATAAAACAGCGAAAAGGAAATAGATTATGGAAGCTAAGGCAAGACAAACAGATATAACAATGCCGGCAAGAAAATTACGCAGAGTAATCAATCTTGTAAGAGGCAAATCAGCAGCAGACGCTTTAAGTATGTTGAAGTTTATGCCATATTTTGCCGCTCGTGTAGTAGAAAAGAACATCACAGCAGCAGTGGCAAATGCGACAGAGAAGTTTGGTGCTACAGCAGAAGCATTAAAAGTTTCTGAAATATACGCAGATGAATCAAGAACACTTAAAAGAGGTAAACCGAGAGCTCAAGGTAGAATATATTCAAGAGTAAAACGTACATCTCATTTAACTGTTAAAGTAACAAAAGAATCGAAGTAGAAGGTAATAGACATGGGACAAAAGACACATCCAACCGGATTTAGAGTAGGAATAATTCAACCTTGGTTCAGCACATGGTTTTCAAAGAAAGATTATCCTGAGTTTGTTGCAGAAGATGCTAAGATCAGAAAGTTTGTAAAGAAGAGACTTTATGCAGCTGGCATTTCAAGAATATTAATTGCAAGAAAAGCGCAAAATGTTACAGTAACAGTTGTAACAGCGAAACCGGGTATAGTAGTAGGCCGTGGTGGTCAAGGTATAGATGAATTAAGACAAGCGGTTGCAAAATTAATAAATAAGACAGTAACGATAGACGTAGTAGAAGTTGCAAGAGTAGATATAGATTCTCAATTAGTAGCAGAATCAATAGCATTGCAATTAGAAAAACGTGTAGCGTTCAGAAGAGCAATGAAGCAAGCAATGCAAAGAGCAATGCGTGGTGGAGCTCAAGGTATAAAAGTTATGGTATCAGGTCGTTTAGGCGGAGCTGAAATAGCACGTAGCGAGTGGGCAAAAGAAGGAAGAATTCCTCTTCAAACACTAAGAGCAAACGTAGACTATGGCTTTGCAGAAGCAGATACTATAATGGGTAAAATTGGTGTAAAGGTTTGGATTTTCAAAGGCAACTTAATGCCTGGAGAAATGGCAGATCAAAACATCAAAGCAAAAAAAGTAGGCGCTAACAATTTCGAAGAAAAACCAGTTGGCGGAAGAAGAAAAAAGAAATCAGCAGCAACTCAGGCTCAAACTGCAGCTGTTGAAGAAGAGAATAACTAAGTAAGAATAATTAGGAGCGAAAAACAATCATGTTAATGCCCAAGAAAACTAAATATCGTAAAATGATGAAAGGCAGAATGAAAGGACATGAAACACGTGGAACACAATTAGAATTAGGTTCATACGGTTTACAAGCCCAAGATCCTGCTTGGATTACGAGTAGACAAATAGAAGCTGCAAGAAGAGCAATGACTCGTGAAATCAAAAGAGGCGGTAATGTATGGATAAAGATATTTCCGGATAAACCAATCACAGCGAAACCTGCTGAAACTCGTATGGGTAAAGGTAAAGGTAACCCAGAATATTGGGTAGCAGTTGTAAAACCGGGCAGAATTCTTTTTGAATTAGATTACCCTCAAAGAGAAGTAGCTATTCGCGCACTTGAATTGGCTGCTCAAAAACTTCCAATCAAAGTAAAAATTGTTGAGAAAACAGGTGAATAACTATGAAGCTAGAAGAAATACGTGAAAAATCTGTAAATGAACTTAATGAATTAGTTGTAGATTATAAGAAACAATTATTTGATTTAAGATTCAAGAAATTTACAAATAAGTTTGAAAATGCTACTGATTTAGGAAAAGCAAATTCACAAATAAAAGAAATCAGAAGAACAATAGCAAGAGTAAAAACTGTAATTAAGCAAAAAGAATCAGTATAACAAAATGAGGTTAAATTAAAATGCCTAAGAAGGAAAAGCAAGGTGTTGTAGTAAGTAACAAAATGGAAAAGACAGCCGTAGTAAAAGTGGCTTCTTACAACCAACATCCTAAATATAAGAAAATTATAGAAACAACAAAAAATTACAAGGCACATGATGAGCTAAATCAATGTAGTGAAGGTGACATTGTAAGAATTGTTGAATCAAAACCGATTTCAGGCGGAAAACGTTGGGTAGTATCTGAAATTGTAGAAAAAGTAAAATAGTGATAATTCACTAGATGAAGTAATTAAGTAATTTCAAAGGATGAAATAAGATGATACAGCAAGAGACAAGATTACAAGTAGCAGACAATACAGGTGCTAAAGAATTGTTATGTATCCGAGTAATGGGTAGTTCAAACAAGAAATATGCACATGTAGGAGATGTTATAGTAGCAGCAGTAAAGGATGCTACACCAAATATGGCTGTAAAGAAATCTGAAGTAGTAAAAGCAGTTGTTGTAAGAACAAAAGCTGATATCAAAAGAGCAGACGGCAGTGTAATCAGATTTGACGAAAATGCAGCAGTAATAATAAATAAAGACGGTAACCCAAGAGGTACTCGTGTATTCGGACCGGTTGCCAGAGAGTTGAGAGATAAAAACTTCATGAAGATAATATCTCTAGCTCCGGAAGTAATTTAGGAGACGAACGATGAGAAATAAGAAGACAGTTGAAAAACACCCAATACATGTAAAAAGCGGTGATAAAGTAGTTGTTATCTCAGGTAAAGATAAAGGCAAAGTTAGCTCAATAAAGAAAGTTATAACAGCTGAAAATAAGGTTGTTGTAGAAGGTGCTAATATTGTAACAAAAGCTCAAAAGGCACAAGGTGGAAACCAAGGTGGTTTAATAAAAGTAGAAGCTGCAATGGATTCTTCGAAAGTTATGTTATATTGCCCAGCTTGTGAGAAAGCAACAAGAATTAAATACGAAGTAATTGATAATAAAAAAGTCCGTGTTTGTAAAAAATGCGGTGAAAAGTTAGACTAATGATTTTAACAGGGTAGTTCATATAATGGGCAGCCCTGAGTTTATTTAAAAATTATTTTTAATATATAATTAAAGATAGTAAGGTGTAAGTATGGGTATTCCGCAAGGGGATACATTCTACGAGAAGGAAAGAAAAATGACAGTAGTAACAAAAAATCTAAAAACAAAATACGAAGAAGAAGTAAAAAAAGTTCTTCAAGAAGAGTTTAAGTATGAAAATGTACATCAAATTCCAAAATTAAGCAAAATTGTTTTAAATATGGGAGTTGGTGAAGCTTGTCATAACTCAAAATTAGCAGAAGCAATTGTAAATCAGTTGACAAAAATAGCAGGACAAAAAGCATTGTCAACAAAAGCAAAGAAATCAATTGCTGCTTTCAAGTTAAGAGAAGGAATGCCTGTAGGTGCAATGGTAACACTAAGAGGCGAAAGAATGTATGACTTCTTACAAAAATTAATTTGTGTAGTACTTCCAAGAATTCGTGACTTTAGAGGTATAAGTGCAAAGAGTTTCGACGGAAGAGGAAACTATACATTAGGTTTAAAAGAACAGTCATTATTCCCTGAAATTTCATATGATGAATTGGATGCAGTTCACGGAATGAATATTTCAATAATAACAACAGCGAAGACAGATGAAGAAGCAAGAGCTTTATTAAGAGCGCTTGGAATGCCATTTAAAAAATAACAAAAGGAGTATAAAACGTGGCTAAGAAAGCAATGATAGATAAAGAGCTAAAAAGAGAAGCTTTAGCAGCTAAAGGAAAATATCCAAGAGTAAGACTACATAACAGATGTTCAATCTGCGGACGTCCTCATGGATTTCACAGAGACTTTGGCATATGCAGAGTTTGTCTAAGAAAGATGGCTCATCAAGGTTTATTACCCGGTGTAGTTAAAGCTAGTTGGTAGTTAAGGTTTGTATAGTAGAGTAAAAACTATTATACAAAACTTAATTTTTCAATAACTTTTCTATACTGCTAGATAAATTTTAGTAAGTAGTTGACGGTATTCCGTCTTAAAAGGTAAAGGAATAAGAAATGAATACAGATCCAATAGCAGATATGCTAACAAGAATAAGAAATGCCAACATGGTATCTTTAACTGAAGTAGATATGCCAAGTTCAAAATTGAAAGTAGAACTAGCAAAATTATTAAAGTCAGAAGGATATGTTGAAGATTATGCAGTTGTTGAAAAAGAAGGCAGTGCATTCAAAACATTAAAAATCACATTAAAATATGATGAAAAATCAAAACCTGTAATATCAAATTTGAAGAGAGTTTCAAGACCAGGTTTGAGAAATTATTGCAAAGCAAAAAATCTTCCACAAGTATTAGGTGGTATGGGCATAGCTATAATATCAACAAGCAAAGGTTTATTGACAGACAGAAAAGCAAGAAAAGAAAATGTCGGCGGCGAAATTCTTTGCTATGTATGGTAATCGAGTAAGTAAATAATAAAAATTGGAGATAAAAAAATGTCACGTATAGGAAAATTACCAATCATCATACCGGATGGTGTAGAGGTAACAATAAATGGACAAGTAGTAACTGCAAAAGGACCTTTAGGTACAGAAACAGTTGAAGTTCGTCCGGAAATAAAACTTGAAAAAGTTGATAATACAGTAGTAGTAACAAGAATAAACGATGATAGAAAATCACGTTCATTACATGGTTTATCAAGAACATTAGTAGCAAATACTATTAACGGTGTTAAAAACGGATTTACAAAGAAACTGGAAGTAGTTGGTGTTGGTTATCGTGCAGCAATGCAAGGTAATACATTAAACTTAGCTTTAGGCTATTCACATCCTGTAAATATAGATGCACCGGAAGGAATAAAAATTTCTGTTGAAGCAAATACAAAAATTACTGTTACAGGTGCAAATAAGCAGGCTGTAGGTGATGTAGCCGCTTTAATCAGAAGCAAGAGACCACCTGAAGTATATAAAGGTAAAGGTATTAAATACGAAGGTGAATATATCAGACGTAAAGCTGGTAAAACAGGTAAAAAGTAGAAATTAAAGTAGTAAAAATTGCCAATATAAGCCCTTGTATAAGCAAGAAGGTTTGGGTGAAAGGAAAGAAAAATGATAAAACAAGTAAACAAAAAAGAAGCAACACAAAAACGTCATAAAAGATTAAGAGCAAAATTAGCCGGTACAACAGAAGCTCCACGTTTAGCTGTATATAGAAGTACAAAACATATTTATGCTCAAATCATCGATGATGTAAAAGGAGTAACAATAGTTTCAGCTTCTTCAATAGATAAAGATATGAAGAAAGATTTAGCACACGGCGGAAATATCGAATCTGCAAAAGCAGTTGGTGAAGCAATTGCAAAGAAAGCTTTAAAAGCAGGTGTTAAAGATGTAGTATTCGACCGTGGCGGATTCTTATATCACGGAAGAGTTGCAGCTTTAGCTGATGCAGCTAGAGAAGCTGGATTAAATTTCTAATAAAAATCTATAATAAAAAAAGGACTCCTTCAAAAAGGAGTCCTTTTTATATTTGAGTAATTGAATTATTTTTTATTTCAAAAATTTCTACATTTTTTAAATATTCTTCTTTAAAATGTAATGTATCTACAGAAGTAATAATAGTTTGAGTATCATTGCCGATAGCATTAAGAAGAAAGTTTTGTCTTAAATCATCAAGTTCTGCCAATACATCATCCAATAAAAGAACTGCATTTGTCTTAATTTTATCTTTTATAAGTTGGAGTTCTGCCAGTTTAAGGGCGAGAACGATAGTTCTTTGTTGTCCTTGTGAAGCATATTTTTTTGAATCATTATTATTTATATAAAAAGAAACATCATCTCTATGCGGTCCCAGAACAGATTGTCCTCTAATAATTTCTTCAAGTTTCTTTTCTTCAAGTTTCTTCTTAAAATTTTCTAATATAAATTCATTGTTAAAATCAAATTTTTCAGCAGATGAAATATCGCCAATAATACAAGAATTATAGAATATAGATAAATCTTCTTTTTCTGAAATTTGAGAATGCTTTATCTTTGCGGTTTTAAGAAGTTCATGTAAAAAATTTATTCTTATATATGTTATATTGCTTCCTGTAATTGCAAGTTGCTCATTCCAAACATCTAACAAAGAAGTATCAGAATTAATATTCCCTTTTAAATTTTTTAGGTAATTATTTTTTTGGGTTTTTATTTTATTGTATTTTGCGATTCTGTCTGAATATGCAGGAAAAATTTGGCTAATAGCTAAATCAAGCCATTTTCTTCTGTCCTCAGGCGTACCTCTAAGTAATAATAAATCATTAGTTGTAAAACAAACTGTTGAAATATTACTAATGAAATCAGATGATTTATTTTTATTAATACCGTTAACTTTCAATTTTTTTCTGTTAGGCGGATTTATATATATCTCTAAATCTACATCAATATCAAATTTTTTGATTTCAGCTTTAATATTGCAAAAATCTTTTTCCCAAGTGATTAATTCACTATCAGATTTCGCTCTTAATGTATCAAGGGTGGATAAATAATAAATGGCCTCTAATAGATTTGTTTTCCCCTGAGCATTTTTCCCTATGAACAGAATTTTGTTTGAGTTAAAAGAAATCTCAATATCATTATAATTTCTATAATTTTTAAGTTTTAAATTTTTTATAAACATAGCTGTATTATATCAAAAATTACCGAGACTATCTTGTTTAACTTACTAAAAACTTTTATAATTTAATTATGTCTTTAAACAGGGAGATTGTGGTGGAAAAACTTAATAATATATATTTGCATATCTTAAAAAGTAAAGTCGGTATTGCAATTTTGAGTATAGTTCCGTTCTTTTTCATGAAAAAGATTCTATTATATGAATTATGTGTGTTAATGTTTGTTGTTGCAATTGCTACAATAGCTACATCAAAAAAATTTAGCAAGAAAGAAAGTATATTGTTTTCACTTTTATATAGTTTTCTATTTTTATGTTTAGAAATAGGCGCTGCAGCAAAAGGGTTAGTTACTTCTCCATTTGGGATGGTGACTCTTATATATTATGGTTCAAGTATGCTTATAGCTCTTGCAATGAAATTTTTAATATGGTTAATTGCAGGCGGATTTATATTTTACTTGTTTAATTTGGTTTTAACTGTTTTAATGCGATGGGAAAAGACAGAGCTAATATTTAAGCCTTTTACAAAATTATTATCAAATTTTTTAAAAACTATATTCACTTTTTTAATAATTGTTCTTTTGGCTAATCTATATTTATATTTCACTTCGGTTCCCGTTAAAGTTGATCTTTTACCGGAATTGGAAAATTCGAGGTTAAAAATAGAAGTAGTTTTAGACGAACATAGAGTTTTGTTATATTCTAATAAAGAAAATAAATTAGCAATATATGATTTATCAAAAAATATATTAATAAAGGATTGTCCTGAACTGAAACAACTTCCGAATGGTTATCAACATTCATATAAAGCTGTATCTTTTGACAAATTATTGAATGGGGATATATTTATAAGAGTCCATTTTGAAACTAAAAGTAAAGATAAGATATTTAAAACTTATGCATATGTATATTCGGCTGATAAGAATAATATAATATGGCAGGCTGAACTTCCTAATGAAATAAGTTTTTATCAGGCTGCAATTGTTCAAATTGATGAAGATAGATTGTTTGTAGCGGGTGCTGATTCTGATAAGAAAACTTATATATATAATTTAAAGAATAAGAGTATAGAGAAGGAAGCCGAAACCATAGAGAAAAGAAGAGGATGCGAGATTATAAAATTAAAGAATGAAAAAGTTCTTATTTGGGGTGGCTATTCAAGTAATAATAGTATTGAGATATATGATATAAACAAAGATGTATTTGAAAGGATTCCGCTTGATTTTAATCAAAAGTTTAGCTATGGATATGATAAGTTATATTTGTTGGAAGATGGTAGAGTTGTTATAAAAACAACAAAGATGGAAGATAAAAAAGAAAATGGGGTTGGAGAATATTCAAGCAGTATATATAGTGGTACTGGTTATCCCGTTCCCTATGTTGTTATTTATAATCCTGATGATAGATCATTTAAAGAAATAGATATAAATAAAAATAGTAAATATAGGCATGATAATAAAGTTTCAATAGCCTCAACTGCCGATGGTAAAATAATTATAGCCGGAGGCTCATTAATTAGTAAAAAGCGTTTAAAACTTTCAGGATATGATGATAAAATAAATTTTTACAATATAAAAACTGATAAGCTAAAAAAGTCTTATGGTATAAAATTAGATAATACTTATGATCCTGATATATTTATATTAGATAATAATGAATTTATATATGTTTATGGTATGGATTTTGGACTTAATCATAAACAAATATATAATAAAGTAAAATTTTAGGAATTAACTATAAGGTAAGTAAATTATAAATAAAGTATGAGCAAAGAAGAAATCATTGAAATTGGCAAAAGATTATATTTAAAGAATTTGACAGTTGCAACATCAGGGAATATAAGTATCAAAACAGATGAAGGTATATATATTACTGCAACTGGGAGTTCTTTAGGCAGCCTAAAAAAAGAAGATATTATTTTTACGGATAGTGATGGTAATGAAATATCACAAGGAAAAGCCTCATCAGAGAAGAAATTGCATGTTGCAGTTTATAAACTGAGACCTGAAATAAATGCAATAATTCATACTCATCCGATATATTTGACTTCATTTGCTGCATGTCATAAATCATTAAAAGAACCTATAATGTCTGAAAATATATTATATTTTGAAGATATTCCCGTGGCTAAATATGCAATGCCGTCATCAGATGAACTTGTAAAAAATACTATAAAATATTTAAAGAAACGTGATGTTGTAATGATGGCAAACCATGGAGCAATAGCAATTGCTGATGATTTAGAACATGCTTTTGCTAAAATAGAAACTGCTGAATATTATGCACAAGTTATATTAAATACTCATATAATCGGTAAACCTAAATATTTAAGCGATGAAGATATAAGTGATTTATTAAAGTTAAAATATTCAAGAAGTTAATTTATGTATATTATTTGTTAAAGCTGAGCCTTGATACGAATTACGTTCTTCAAGAAGCTTATCAATTTTGTTTAATACAACGAATTTTTTACTCAACCAAGCAGGTGCTAACATATTAGGTTTTAAACCGTTTCCGGCAAGCCTGTGAATAGTAACTTCAGGAGGCAATAATTCCAGAAAATCACAAACTGTTTCAACATACTCATCCTCTTCCATCATCGGAATTTTGCCTTGAAAATATAATTTAGTGAGTCTTGTATTATTTAGAACACAAAGCAGATGAATTTTAACTCCGTTAACACCCAAATCACCTAAAACTTTGGCAGTTTGTAACATATCTTTTTTAGTTTCAGTCGGTAATCCCAAAATTACATGGGCACAGACATTAATATTTCTTTTTTGAGTTTCTTTCAGCGCATGACAAAAAGTTTCAAAAGAATGCCCTCTGTTTATGAATTTAAGTGAGCGTTCATGAATACTTTGTAGACCATACTCAAGCCAAATATAGTGTTTTTCTGTGTAACCTGCAATTAAATCAAGCTTATCATTATCAACACAATCAGGTCTTGTACCGATAGACATACCGATAACATCCTTATGTGAAAGTGCCGAATCGTAGATTTTTTCAAGTTCTTCAACCGGTTTATACGTATTTGAGTATGCTTGAAAATAAGCCAGGAACTTTTTTGCTTTATATTTGTCTATAGATAAAGAGATACCCAAATCTAATTGTTCTTTGATAGAAATATTATTTGGATAGAGCTGAGAGAAACTCCCACCATTATCACAAAAAATACAACCCTCATTTGATATAGTACCATCTCTATTAGGGCATGTAAAACCGGCATCTAATGTAACCTTATATACTTTAACTCCATAAAGGTTTCTAAGATGATCGCTAAAGCGATTATATCTAATATTAGAATTATAGAAAAACATTATTCTTGTTTATCATCAATAGAAGGGTAAACATAATGTTCACCACAATTAGGGCAGACAACTTCTTGTTGTTTACCATTTTCCAAAACGGCAACTTCAAAAAGGCATTTACATCCTGATTGAACACATCTTATTGCCCATGTAGGTCTAACAATTCTTGCCATGATATATTCCTCTAAAAAATAGACTCAAAGATATATTATTATATTTTATTTGTATTAGCAAATCATTAATTTTTATAAAGAAAAAGATGGGCTAAAAAACAGTGATTATAAGGGATTGAGATAATAGAAATAAAAAAGTCAAAAAAATTAAAAAGAAGTATTGAAATTATTTTTTTTTTGTTTTATATTATCTAAGTGGCTAATAACCATGAAGTCAAGACTGAGATGGAATAGAAAATTTCTTTAAAGTTTAAAAATTGACTTAAAAAACACCAATTGGGTGCTTTTATAACTGACAAACTATTTAACCTCAGAAATAAAAAATAAGTTGACAAAGTAGATTGAGGTGATAGGATGGAAGATGTCGCTGAAGCGGCGGAAGAGAAGGGAACGGAAGATAAGAATTTTTTGTGACTTTCTTTGACAAGAGAAAAGAATAGAACATTGACAATAGAATAGCTGAAGACGATAAATACCTGTTGATTTTGAAAAAATGAGACGGACAAGAAAAAT
>CALUUJ010000006.1 GCA_944323935.1 Candidatus Gastranaerophilales bacterium
ACATGGTTTTACCGGAGTCAAAATGTATGGTATTATAGGTCTCCCTACAGAAACTTATGAAGATTTGGATGAGTTTGTAAATCTGTGTAAGGAAATAAAACAAAAGTATAAAGGGTTTATAATAACGCCAAGTTTTTCTACATTTGTTCAAAAAGCTCATACTCCATTTCAATTTGCAGGTCGAGAAGATATTAAAACTCTTGAAAAGAAAAACGAATATATAAAAAAAGAATTTGCAAAAATAGGCATAAAGGCAAGAACAAGCAGTGTAAAATGGGATTATATACAATCTCTTCTTTCAAGAGGTGATAGAACTCTCACTCCGTATTTAATAGAAGTATTTAATCAAGGCGGAAATATTGGGGCGTTTAAGTCTGTATATAAAGATTTTGAAAAGAATAATAAATTAAAACCTTCTGATGAAATTGTTTTAAAAGAAATAAGTATAGAAGATGAATTGCCTTGGGATTTTATTTTGTATCCAAAAAATAAAGAAGTCTTAAAGTCCGAATATAAAAGACTTTTGGCTTTACAATAAATTTGTATTTACAATTTGTAATATTATAAAAAAATAACACTTGACATAAGAATAATATATGTCATAATGATAATGTAAGATTTAAGTGTAAGCAATACACTAAACGAAACATTACAACCCCGAACACATATAAACTCCTAAATAATAAACACAAAAGAGACCATTAGGATGCAGAAATAGACCACTGAAAAGTGGCTTTTTTTTGTCTAAAAATAGATTTTTAAGCTAGAAAGTGCAGATTAAATAATTTTAAGTGTTTAAAGTACAATTTAAACACTTATTTGAAAAACACTTATTTTAGATTACTGATTTTATAGTCGTTAAATAATTAAATATTTTAGTTTTTGCTATTATCAAATACATATCTTTACACTTTGTTTCTATAAATATTAGCTTTTGGTTTATAATAAGTGGGTAAGAGCCATGTCTAAGAAAGGGCATATTATGAAAAATACTGTGGTAGTTGGTGCTCAATGGGGTGATGAAGGAAAAGCTAAAATTACGGACCTTTTGGCTGAGTATGCTGATGTTATTATTCGTTATCAAGGCGGTTGTAATGCAGGACATACTGTTGTAGTTAATAATGAAACGTATAAATTTCATTTGATACCATCCGGTGTGTTGTATAAAAATAAGTTCTGTTTTATTGGTGCAGGTACAGTTATTCATCCTGAAACTTTCTTAAAAGAAACTCAAGAACTTATTGAAAGAGGTGTAAACTTATCTTCACTTAAAATAAGTCCTTTAGCTACTATTACCCTCCCTTATCATATTGATATAGATGGAATTAGCGAGAATACTTCAGGAAAAAATAAAATAGGAACTACAAAAAAAGGAATAGGTCCTACTTATTCAGATAAAATCGGAAGATATGGTTTAAAAATACAAGATCTATATGACGAAGAACTTTTAAATATACGTTTAGATGCCATACTTCCATTAAAAAATAAAATGCTAGAAAAAGTTTACGGTACAAAAACGTATTCAAAAGAAGAAATGCTTGAATATTGCAGAAAATATGCTGAAATATTTAAACCTTATGTTTGTGAAAATTGGGTTGATAAATTAACAGGAGCATTAAAAGAAGACAAAAAAATTCTTTTTGAAGGTGCACAAGGAATAATGCTTGATATTGACTATGGAACTTATCCTTATGTAACAAGTTCAAGTCCTATTGGCGGCGGTGCTGCAACCGGTTCGGGTATTGGTCCTACTAACATAAAAAATGTAATCGGTGTTACAAAAGCATATATTACAAGAGTAGGTGAAGGTCCTTTTGTTACTGAGTTATTAGATAAAACCGGTGAAAAAATAAGAACAATAGGTGGAGAATTTGGCACAACTACAGGCAGACCGAGACGCTGCGGATGGTTTGATGCTGTTCTTTCAAGATATTGTGTTCTTGTTGGTGGTTTAACAGAAATGGCTATAACTAAACTTGATGTTTTTGATACTTTTGATGAATTAAAAGTTTGTGTTGCTTATAAAGATAAACGAGACGGAAAAATTTATAAAGATTATCCGACTAATATAAATATGCATAAATACTTTGAGCCTGTATATGAAACTTATAAAGGCTGGAAGACTGATATTACGAAATCTAAAAAAATGGAAGATTTACCGGAAAATGCTAAAGCATATTTGAAAAAGCTTGAAGAATTGGTTGGTATCCCGATAAAAATTGTGAGTGTCGGACCGGATAGAGAACAAACCATTATGTTAGAAAATCCGTTCAAATAATTTAAATTACTTTAAAGAGTGCAATTATATTGCACTCTTGTTTATAACTTTAAAAAAAATCAGTTCAAATTTATTTTAAATTTGAACTTTTTGATTTTTACCTCGTTTTATATAGTACGAGGAATTAAATTTTATTTAATCTTTCATAATCGAACAATTCTAAATACTACTTATTTATTCCATAACAGAACTCTCAGTGACTTAGTAAAGTCACTTTTTCTTTTGTGAATAAATATAAAAAAACTTGTTGACTCTAAAATATGTTCTTGATATTTTAATAAAGAAGTTAGACAAATGCGTCTGTAGCTCAGCAGGTAGAGCACTCCCCTTTTAAGGGATAGGTCGCGCGTTCGAATCGCGCCAGACGCACCATTCTATAGGCCTCGGTTTCGAGGCTTTTTTATTATCGGGAGTTATTAGAATGAAAAAAATTGCAAGTTTTACTGTTAACCATGATATTTTAGAAAAAGGAATGTATATTTCAAGAATAGATGGTGACATTGTTACTTACGATATAAGAATGAAAAAACCGAATAATAATGATTATTTGGAAAATGCAGCAATGCATACATTTGAACATTTATTTGCAACTTATGCAAGAAATACAGAATTTGCTCAAAATGTTGTTTATATTGGTCCTATGGGCTGTAGAACAGGATTCTATTTTCTTGTTCGTGATGCAATAAGCCATGATGATGCTTTAAAAATAATAAAGGATTGTTTTGAGTTTATAAAGAGTTTTGAAGGTGAAATTCCCGGTACTAAAAAAGAAGAATGCGGTAATTATTTAGAACACAATCTTCAAGGTGCAAAAGAAATTGCAATTGATATGGCAGATGTATTAAAAAACTGGACTGTGGAGAAAATGAAATATGAAGAATAACTTTACTTTCGGTATCATTGGAGCAATGGAGTGTGAGGTTAACAGCTTAAAATCTAAACTTCAAAATCTTGAGGAGTTAGTAGTCGGCAAACGTATATTTTATGTTGGTGAACTTAATTCACATAAAGTTATTTTGGTTCAAAGTGGTGTGGGCAAAGTTAATTCCGCTATTTGTGTTCAATATATTATAGATAAATTCAATCCTGATTTTATTATAAATACAGGTATTGCCGGCGGCTTGGGTGAAAATATGCAAGTTGGAGATATTGTTATAGGAACGGAATTTGTTCAATATGATTTTGATGTTACTGCTATTGGTTATGCTTTAGGCTATATGTGTACCGGTATTGATAAAGATAAACCTACAAAGTTTTATTCTGATGCAAAGTTAATTAATGAATTTGAAAAAGCACTTCAGCATACTGCTCCTAATATCAAATATCATAAGGGAGTAATTGCTTCAGGTGATTGTTTTGTTTCTTCTTTGGATAAGAAATTACAGATAAAAAATATGTTTAATGCTTTAGCAGTTGAGATGGAAGGAGCTGCTATTGCTCAAACTGCAAATTTAAATAAAGTACCTTGTGTTATTGTAAGAGCAATTTCTGATTTGGCAGACGATAACGCAGCAAAAGATCATGAATTTGTTGAAGAGGACATGGCTGAACATTGTTCTTCAACTATAGAAAATCTTTTGAAACATATTTCATAGTATTTATATCTTATATTAATCTTGAAACATCACACTTGAAAGGTATCTCATACCGGTATCAGGCAGAATTACTACAATTAATTTGCCTTTATTTTCTTGTCTTTGTGATAATTCAATTGCGGCGTGTAACGCAGCTCCAGAGGAAATTCCGGCAAAGATACCTTCTTTAACTGCTAAATTTCTTGCAGTATTTATAGCGTCTTCATTTTTTACGGTTATAACTTCATCAATTAAATCTGCATTATAATTCTTTGGTATAAAATTTGCACCGATTCCTTGTATTTGATGTGCACCTGCTTTTCCTTGCGTTATAACCGGGGATGAATATGGTTCTACTGCTATAGCTTTAACGTTAGGATTTTTTTCTTTTAATTTTTTTGCGATTCCTGAAATGGTTCC
The DNA here is from genome assembly GCA_944323935.1 of Candidatus Gastranaerophilales bacterium. Lineage (GTDB taxonomy): Bacteria > Cyanobacteriota > Vampirovibrionia > Gastranaerophilales > Gastranaerophilaceae > Avigastranaerophilus. The sequence goes on from CALUUJ010000006.1 coordinate 4,273, forward strand.
GCCTGTACCAACACCGGCTACAATAATATCAACTTTTCCGTCTGTATCATTCCAAATTTCTTCTGCAGTTGTTTCATAATGAATTTTAGGATTTGCAGGATTGTTGAATTGCTGCGGGATAAACGAGTCTTTATTCTCTTTATGAAGTCTTTCTGCTTCATCAACGGCTCCTTGCATTCCTTTTGTTCCATCAGTTAGAACTAATTCTGCTCCATATGCTTTTAGAATATCTCGTCTTTCTTTGCTCATTGAATCAGGCATGGTAAGTATAAGTTTATATCCTTTTAATAGACAAACAAGTGCCAGTCCTATTCCTGTATTTCCGCTTGTAGGCTCTATTATCGTTGTTTTTCCTGCTTTAATTAATCCTTCTTTTTCTGCTTCTTCTATCATACTTAAAGCGGCTCTGTCTTTTATTGAACCTGCAGGGTTGAAAAATTCAACTTTTACAGCAATATCACTATACCCTGTATTTAATTTATTTATTCTTACAAGGGGAGTATTTCCTATTAATTCAATTAAATTGTTATATATTTTCATTATTACACCTTTCTCAAATTTTTATTTAGTTTCTTAAGTGTATTAATATCTTCTTGTGGGCTTTTGCCTGTTGTTGTAAGGTAATTGCCTGTTAGAATCCCTTCAACACAAGTTTTTAGTGCAAGTTCTTGATTTTTATCAGATAATTTCATTCTGCCGCCACAAAATCTTATAATAGATTTTGGATTTGATATTTTGAATATTGCAATGGTTCTTAGAATATTTTCTTCATCTATTTTATTATTATAATTTTCAAAAGGAGTCTTTGGAATTGGCATTAATATGTTAATTGGTATAGATTCTGGTTCTATTTCACTTAATTCGATTGCCATTTCTATTCTTTGTTCAATAGTTTCACCCATGCCGAGAATTACCCCGCAGCATAATTCCATTCCATATTTTTTTACCAGTTTACAGGTATTTAATCTGTCTTTCCAAGTGTGGGTTGTACATATATCTGTATAATATGATTCTGACGTATTTATATTATGATGGAATCTTTTAAGTCCGTGCTTAGAAAGTTCTTTTGCTTGTTCTTCATTTAAAATACCGATTGAAGCGCAGCTTCTTATTCCTTCAATTTTATTTAGTTCATCAATAAATCCAAGGATTTTATCAAAATTTTCTTCATCGGGAGATTTGCCTGAAGTTACAACTGCAAATCTGATAACGCCGTTTGCTTTTGCTTCTTCTGCCGCTTTTATGACTTCTTCTTCTGAAATTAAAGGGTATTCTTCTATATCGGTTCTATAATGTGCGCTTTGTGCACAGTATTTACAATCTTGCGAACATTTTCCGCTTCTTGCATTGATTAATGAACAAAATTCTACTTCATTTTTTATATATTTTGAAGCTTTCTCTAAAAGTTGTTCTAAATCAGAATTATATAGTTTTATAAGTTCTTCTTTATTCATTAAAATACACTTTCTATAAAGCCTCCGCCAAGTACAATTTCACCGTCATAAAAAACTGCTGATTGACCTGTTGCTATTGGAGGTTGCATATCATCAAAAATGACTTCTATATTTCCGTTTTCTAAAGGTTTTATTGTTGCCGGTTTTGGCTCTTGGGATGATCTTATTTTTACCTGACAGCTTATTGGAGTAGTTAGGTTCTCTATAGCCGAAAAATTAATTTCAGAGGCTATTAGCCCTTTGTTTAAAGAATCTTCTTTAAATGCTACAACAACTTCATTTGTATCTTTTCTTAATTCTACAACATACAAAGGGGCTCTCGCTGCAACTCCGATTCCTTTTCTTTGTCCTATTGTGTAATTCCAAAAACCTTGATGAGTTCCTAATACATTCCCTTTAATATCAACAATATTACCTTTTTGGGGTTTTTCATTAAGAATGTCATTATAGTCGCCATTATAAAAATCTTGACTGTCTGGTTTATCTGCTACAACTAATCCGTGTTCTCTTGCTATTTCTCTAATTTGTTCCTTTGTGTATGTTCCAAGTGGCATTATTGTTTTTGAAAGTTGTTCCTGTGTTAATCCATATAGAAAATATGATTGGTCTTTCTTTGGATTAATTCCTCTTTTTAATATGTATCTGTTATTTTCCTTTGTTATTTGTGCATAATGACCTGTTGCAAACTTATCAAATTTAATGCCTGCTTTTTTTACAAGTTCTGGAAATATTCCGAATTTTATATATCTGTTACAGCATACACAAGGGTTTGGGGTGCGCCCTTCCATATATTCTTTCTTAAAATAATTTATAACTATTTCTTCATATTCCTTAGAACAATCGATGACGTGAAACTCTATTCCGAGTTTTTCCGCAATCTTTTTTGTTTGATTTATATCTTCTTCCTTATTAGGGCAAAGGCAGGCTGAATGAGTTGAGATTTTTGTATCTTGATTTGCTATTTTTTTATTTAATGCATTAAAAAAATCACTGCTGCCCCATTGAGACATAGTTGCACCTATTACTTCATAACCTTGTTCTTTTAGTAAAAGCGCCGCGACTGAAGAATCAACTCCACCTGACATTCCTACAAGAACTTTCATTTAACTATGCCTCCGTTTATTACTTTATAATTATAATTCAAAAAAGTTGGCAAATAAAAATGATTTTGAAAGTAAATATGTTTAACCTATAATTTAAATAGGAAAAAGAAAGGGCGAAATATGATTATTCCAAGTATTGACTTAATGGATGGAAAAGCTGTCCAATTAAGACAAGGAAAAGAAAAGGTATTAGAAAGAGAAAATGTATTAGAACTGGCAAAATATTATTCACGTTTTGGAGAAATCAGTGTAATAGATTTAGATGCTGCTATGAATAAGGGTAATAATGAAGCTCTTATTAAAGAAATCTGCAAAATCGCCCATTGCAGAGTTGGTGGTGGAATTAGAGATAAGGAAAAAGCAAAAAGAATTTTGGCTAATGGGGCAAAACAAATTATTATAGGTACTGCCGCAAATGAAGAATTTCTTTCAAAATTGCCAAAAGATAAGGTTATTGTTGCTATTGATGCTAAAAAAGGTAAAGTGACAACGCAAGGGTGGACAAAAGAAGTTGAAGCAACTCCTGCTGATTATGTTAAAAGATTTGATAATTTATGTGCAGGATATCTATATACCATTGTTGATAAAGAAGGTATGATGCAAGGTACTGATATTGAAGCTATTAAAGAAATCAGGAAACTTACTAAAAAAACTTTAATTGCAGCAGGTGGTATTTCCACAATTGATGAAATCAAAACTCTAGTAAAAATGAATGTTTCAACTCAGCTTGGTATGAGCATTTATACAGGTGCCGTAAATCTTGAAGATGCATATATTGCTGTTATGGATTTTAATAAACAAGATGGTTTGATTCCGACTATTGTTCAAGATGTTGAAACAAAACAAGTATTAATGCTTGCATATTCAAATAAAGAATCATTGAAAAAATCATTATCAGAAGGCTTAGCTACATATTGGAGTCGTTCAAGAAATGAGTTGTGGACAAAAGGATTAACATCAGGTCATACTCAAGAGCTAATAAGCGCTAAATTTGATTGTGATCAAGATGCATTATTATTCAAGGTTAAACAAAATGGAGTTGCTTGTCATACAGGTCGTTATTCTTGTTTTGAAGATAGAGAATTTTGTATAAACGAACTGTATAATTTGCTTCTAGATAGAAAAGCAAAGCTTCCTGACGGCTCTTATACAACAAAATTGTTTAAAAATGAATTCTATTTAAAAAGAAAAGTAATGGAAGAAGCATTTGAATCTGTCAATTATGAACAAGGTGACGGGTTAGAATGGGAAGCAAGTGATTTGGCTTATCATATGCTTACTTTTATGGCAATGCATAATGTAACTCCGCAAGATATAATAAATAACTTGGCTTCAAGAACAAAATAACTGATAATTTTGTTTGAATGTATAAATAAATTTCAATAAAAAGAAAAGGATGAAAAATGCAGATAAGTACTTATGATGAATTAGATAAAAATTTCTTTTCTAAGATAGAGTTTGAAAGTATATCTTCTGTTAATGACATTATTAATGCAGTCAGAAAAGATGGTGATAATGCTGTTAGAAAATATGCTAAAAAATTTGGTGATGGAGATTTATCTGCATTTAAATTGACTGAGGATGAGATAAAAGAAGCAATAAAGCAAGTAGATGAAAAAACTATTGAGACAATAAAGTTTGCGGTAAAAAATGTAAAGGAATTTGCAAAGGCTCAGTTATCAAGTTTAAAAGAATTGGAAGTTGAAGTTAACGGAAATATTCTTGGACATAAGATTATCCCTATAGAGTCTGTTGGTTGTTATATCCCTGGCGGAAATTATCCACTTCCTAGTAGTGCAATAATGACTGTAGTTCCTGCGAAAGTTGCAGGGGTAAAAAGAGTTGTTGCAATGTCACCTAAAATACAACCTGTAACAGTTGCTGCGGCATATTATGCAGGTGCCGATGAAATATACAGAATTGGTGGAGTCCAAGCAATAGCAGCAATGGCTTATGGAACGGAATCTATTCAAAAAGTAAACAAGATAGTAGGGCCGGGTAATAAATTTGTAACATCAGCAAAAAAACAAGTTTATGGAGAATGCGGTATAGACTTTTTGGCAGGGCCATCTGAAGTTCTAATTATTGCAGATGAAACTGCAAAACCCGAGTTTGTTGCTGCTGATATTCTTGCTCAATGTGAACATGATAAAGATGCTCGCGCATTTTTAATATGTTTTTCTAAAGAATTTGCTCAAAAGGTTGATGAAAAGGCTAAAGAATATCTAAAAAATCTTCAAACACGCGAAATCGCTGAACAATCTTATAATAAATCATTTGCCGTTGTTGTGAGATATTTAGATGAAGCTGTTGCTTTATCTAATAAAAAAGCACCTGAACATTTGGAATTATGTTTGGAAAATGCAGAAAATCTTATTAATAAATTTAATAATTACGGTTCATTATTTATTGGTAATTATAGTGCAGAAGTTTTTGGTGATTATGTATCAGGGACTAATCATACTTTGCCTACAAATCAAGTCGCAAAGTATTCGGGTGGTTTAAGTGTTTTTGACTATATAAAAATCCAGACTTATCAAATAATAAGAGAAAAGTCTATTAAAGAAACGGCTTTAAATGCGTCTTATCTTGCAGAAAAGGAAGGGCTCTTTGCACATAAATTGGCAGCTGATGTGAGAATTTAAATTTTTACTTTTTTTCGGCAAAAAATTACACTGATATAGTATGATATTAAATTTATGCAAATTGCAAGAGTCGCTTTGTGTCGCAAGAGAAAAATTATAGAACTTGCAGGAAAAATTGGGGATGTGATGGAGTATGAAAAAATCTGGTGAAATTTGTTTTTGACTTCCGTAATATAGAGATATATAGGACAAATTATGGAAATTACTCGACAAATCAAAAAGAGGTAAATAAAAATACTTATAAGTTTTTATATTTACTGAAAAAGCTGTAACTTTAAATTTAATTATTTCATTGATATTTGTACAAAGTCTGTATAATATACTCGTGTATAGGATTGTGAAATTAATACGATTCTTTCCTTATGTGCTCTTGATATTGGAAAAGAGTCCGACTATGTTACAAAAATGGTGTTATTAAAATTTATAAAAAAAGAGGAAAGCATAACGTTCCCCTTTTTTGTTAATACTAAAATTCTTAAGCTCCTATTTTTTCTTTTAAAATTTCTTCTAGACTTGTTCTTGCATCCATTCTTTCTTGTATATCAGATAATTGTTTCTCTATATTAAATCGGATTGCTTTTTTACTTTTATTAGTAGAAACACCTTTCATGATTTCATCATATACAATAAAAGAATTCAGTTGCATATATGTTTTAATATCTTTAGCTTTTTTATTTGATTTTAGTAAGTTTTCACTTTTGCCTAAAGTGTATTTTAATATTGAATCGACAATAAATTTATTTTGGCGGAATGATTGCTTTTCGCTTCCATTAATTAAAGTGTTTAATAGGACTTTAAAGTGTGTTTGAATTGTATTGGTCAGTCCTTTTCTTTGAATCCATGGAATAGATTTAGATAAATGACTGCTGCATTCATTTACTCTTGTTTCAGCGTATTTTACAAGTAAGTACTTTTTGATGTTTTCTTTTAATTCATTCATTACTAGTGTATCCTTTTCTCACTCTCATCCTCGTCAAATAAAGACGTTTAGCTTAATTCCTGTTTATAAAAGTCTTTTAAACTCTTATATCTAAAAATCTTTCTCAACTATATCTGTTTTATATCATAAAACTCATTTTTATCCCTACTCCATATGGATGGAAATTTAAAAATTAATTGAATAAATTGGCTAGAGAATCAAGAAAACTAGTGATATATTTTTTGGGTTCATTTATTGTAATAGTTTTTCCTTCAACGATATATGGAAGAGTTGTTTCTGTGTACTCCATAACAATTTTATTTGGCGTTCTTAATTGTACTTTTTTGCTTAAATCAAATCCTAGTATGTTTGAATTGATTTTATTTGGTTTTAAACTGCTTATTTTTATTTCTATTTTATCTTTGTCAATGCCTATTCGTTTTCCTTGTTTAATTAATTCTGTTTTTTCTTCTGCACTTAACAATTCTTCTGGAGCTTCTATTATTGTCTGAGCTTTAAACGTAGGATATAGCGTTTGTTTGTAGTTTCTTATGTTCATACTTAATTCTTTCTCTTATTTCTTTTAATGTATGAATATAAATTTTTTTGTTATTATTTTTTATAAGGGTTAAGTATGGTTACAAATTTTCAGTTTTTAAAAAAAGTAAATAAGAATCTATTTGAAATTATCTCTGAAGCGGAACAATTATATAGAGATGAATATTTTGAACAGTGTATGACTCAAACCAGACGTTTTGGAGAACAAATTTGTAAGGAAATGCTTATTGAAAATAATAAGCAAACAGGATCTTTTGATGAAATGTTAGCGACATTGAAAGATAATTCTTCGGGAAGTGTTCAAGAGAAAGAATTTATTGATGATTTGTATTTCCTTAAAAAAAACGGAAATCAATCTGTTCATTCGGGTAAAGTAAAAAAAGATGCAATGACTGCACTCGAATGTTTAAAACGTTCATTTGAAATCGCAATAAATTATAGTGTATATAATTTGGGTGCTTCAGCAAATATTTTAAAACTTAACTATGATGTTGAACTGCTTATTACTGAGAAAAAATCAAAACCATCTTTAAAAGAAAAATATGAAGCTGAAAAAAAGAGGCAGTCAGACTATAAATTTGATAAAACTTCAAAAAGAAAAGATGATAATAACAATAAATTCGAAAAAAGTGTTCAAAAAAAAGAGATTAAACTTTCTTTATTCTGGAAAATAATAGGTATTTTATCTTGTATTTCTATTTTTATTATTATTTTTGTATCTATAGCTGTTCTTATAAACTCAAAACCCTAAGCAAATATACTTAGGGTTAGTTTTTTATGAGATAGATTCTTAATTTTCTTTTTCGTCAGAATCTTCATAGTGTGGTGAGTCTGTTTTAATTATATCCAAATCAAATTTTTTCCATTCTTTAAATCCGCCTCTTAATGTAATTGCAGGATAGTGTTTATCAACCAGTGCTAAAGCTGTATTATATGCTCTTGGGCAAGAGTCTGAATATGTATAAATTACTGTGATTTTATCTTTTTCAAGCATTTCTATATGATTTTGGATTTCTTTATATGGAATATGAACGGCATAAGGAATATGTCCTTTTATATAGTCATCATATTCTCTTACATCAACTATATTAATAGAGTTTGTTTTATTTATTATTATGTCGTCAAGAGTGAATGGTCCAATTGTGTAAGAAATTATATCTTCAAAGAATTTCTTTGCTCTTGATAAATCTTTTGTTATTTCGCCGTGTGAAAACATATAAATTCCTTTCATAAACATTACTATGGTAATTTATTACGAACGATTAATTTCTAAAATGCCCTGGTTAACTATATTTGGGGATAATAAAAAAACTTAATGTAAAAAAGTTTTGTTTTTAAATTGACTTTAAGTATTATTGGTCAGATAATACTTAGAAATAAGGTAAAAGACATGAAACATTATTTGATAAAAAATGAATAAATATAGAAAAAAGAAAAACTGTCTGTTTTTCTTTTTTTTTTGAAAAATAGCAAGAAAGAACAATATGAAAAAAATACATAAAGCAAAGGTTTATAAAATAGAAAAGGTAAGTTCAAGTTCTTATTTTATTGAAATTGAATGTGAAAGACCTGTTTTTGTTGAAGCAGGTCAATTTATATCAATTTATTGTAACGGTTTAACTTTGAGAAGACCATTTAGTGTTTATTCAAATAATGATGGAAGAATTGGTATTCTATTTAAAGAAAGAGGCAAAGGTACAAAGTATATAAAGTCGTTAAAAGTTGGTGATGATATAGATATTGCAGGTCCTTTCGGTAATTCATTTGATATAAAAAATAAAAAAACATTGTTGGTTGGAGCAGGTATTGGAGCCGCTCCGATTTCTTATTTAAAGACGAAATTGGACAATAAAAATATAGAAAATTGTTTTATCGCAGGTTTTTTAAATAAAGATGAAATACCCCAAGGTATGTTAATAGATAAAATATGTACTGATGATGGTTCTTTTGGTGAAAAAGGCAGTGTTTTAAATTATATAGGTGTAATTATCAATGAATATAAACCTGAAGTCATATATGCGTGCGGTCCTCATATAGTATTGAAAATAATTTCGGAATTGGGTGAAAAATACGGAATTGAAACTCAAGTAGCAATGGAAAAAGTTATGGCTTGCGGTATCGGTGTATGTAGAGGTTGTGTTATTGATATTAAAAAGAACGGTAAAATTATAAATGCTACTGTTTGCAAAGACGGTCCTGTATTTAAAGGAGAAGAGGTAGTATGGGAAAATTAAGCGTAAATTTTAATGGCTTTGAACTGAAAAATCCTATTCTGACCGCATCCGGTACATATGGTTATGCAAATGAATTTGATGAATTTATAGATGTTTCGAAGTTAGGTGCTATTGTAACTAAGGCTATTTCTTTGTATCCTCGTGCAGGAAATAAACATATCAGAATTACAGAAACTGAAGCAGGCATGATAAATTCCATAGGGCTTGAAAATGTCGGGATTGAAAAATTTATAGAAACTAAAATTCCAGAACTTAAACAAAATAATATTAACTATATTATGAATGTAGCAGGTTCTACCATTGATGAATATGTACAAGTTGCAAAAAAATGTGAAAATGAAAAAATTAAAGCGATTGAACTAAATGTATCTTGTCCTAATGTAAAATCAGGCTGCTTAGAGTTCGGAACAGATGAAAATTCCTTATATGAACTTGTTAGTTCTGTAAGATCTGTTTATAGTGGATTTTTAATAATAAAATTGACTCCGAATGTTACTTCTATAGAAAAATTAGGAATCGCAGCTGAAAAAGCCGGTGCAAACGCAGTAAGTGCAATAAATACATTGAAGGGTACTTCAATAAAATTGGAATTGATAAATGGGAAATATAAAAAAACAATAGTTCAAGGCGGATATTCCGGTAAAGGGATTAAACCTGTTGCAATTAATGCAGTTTCTCGTTTATATAAAGTGATTAATATCCCGATAATCGGGATAGGCGGAATAGAAACATTGGATGATGTTCTTGAATTTTTTGCTGCAGGCGCTGAAGCAGTTCAAATCGGTACATCCAATTTTACACATCCTGATACAGCAGAAAGACTTGTTGAAGAACTGGATGAATATATAAATAAAAACGGATTTAAAAGTTTAGATGAATTAAAGAAAGAATTGAGGGCATAATGACAAATGAAGTTTTAAATTTATTAGAGCAGGCGGAAGGTGTTTTACATGGACATTTTTGCCTTACATCAGGTTTGCATTCAGATATTTATTTTCAATGTGCAAAGTTGTATCAATATCCTGAAATAACTTCAGAGTTAGGGAAAAGACTTGCTGAAAAACTCTCTGATATTGAATTCGACACTATAGTTGCTCCCGCTATAGGTGCTGTAATTATAGGTTATGAAACTGCAAAAAATGCGAAAAAACGTAATCTCTTTGTTGAAAGAAAAGACGGAGTAATGCAATTAAGAAGAGGTTATACTTTAAAGAAAGGCGAAAAAGTTGTAATTATAGAAGATGTAATCACAACAGCCAGAACTATAAAAGAAACAATGGAAGCTATTAAAGAATATGAACCTGAAGTTGTTGCAGTTGGATGTATTGTTGACAGAACAAAAGGAAAAACAGAGTATAATATTAAGTCATTATTGCAAATAGATCCTGTTGTATATGATCCTAATGATTGTCCTTTATGCAAAGAAGGTATAGAACTTGTTAAACCGGGAAGCAGAACAGAAGTAAAGGCAAATGCATAATGAAACATTTAATTGATATTAAAAGCATTTCTAAAGAAGAAATAGAAAATATCATAAATTTAGCAAAAGAATTTAAAACAGGAAGAAAAAAGTCTGATGTTGAAAAAAAGACTCTTTCTTTAATGTTTTACGAAAATTCAACAAGAACACGCTGTAGTTTTGAGATAGCCGCTCAAAAACTTGGTATGAATATAATAAATTTTGATGCTAATCATTCATCACTTTCAAAGGGTGAAAGTCTAAAAGATACAATCGAAAATTTATACTTTTTAGGGGTAGATGCTGTTGTTATAAGACATTCTTTATCTGGAATAATTAATAACGTAATGAGATTGGTTAAGTATCCAATTCATTTTGTAAATGGTGGAGATGGAACTCATGCTCATCCTTCTCAAGCATTGCTTGATTATTATACAATGCTTGAAAAAATAGGTAGTGTAGAAGGTAAAAGAATAACAATAGTTGGTGATGTTTCTCATTCCAGAGTTGCAAAATCAAATATAAGTTTGCTTTCTAAATTTGGTGCTGATATTCATTTATGTGCTCCTACATATTTACAGTTTGAAAATGAACAGGCTTTTAATATTCATTATCATAACGAAGTAAAAGAAGCCATTGCTGGTTCAAATGTAGTAATGGTTCTAAGAGTTCAAAATGAAAGACATGAGAAAGAAGGTTATCCTGATTCTTCCGAATACAAAAGATTGTATGAAATAGATACTGAATTATTAAAAAAATATGCAGCAAAAGATGTTATTTTAATGCACCCCGGACCCGCAAACAGAAATATAGAAGTTTCCTCTGAACTTCTTGATAATCAAGTGGGAAAAACTATATTAGAACAAGCGCAAAATGGTGTATATGTAAGAATGGCAATATTGAATACATTATTGAAAGGGGACAATAATGCTTCTTAAAAATGCAAAAATAATAAATCCAAAAACAAATTATGAAGGTACTTCTGATATACGTATAGAAAATGGTATTGTAAAAGAAATAGCTGTTAATATTGTTCCGAATCAGAACGAAGAAATTATTGATTTGACGGGGAAAATAATAACTCCGGGGCTTGTTGATATTCATTGTCATCTGCGTGAACCCGGTTTTAACTCAAAAGAAACAATAAAAACAGGAATATCTTCTGCTATAAATGGAGGTTATACCGCAATTTGTCCTATGGCAAATACAAATCCGCCTGTCGATAATTCTACAACATTAATGTATACAATAATAAAAGCAAAAGAGGTATCTGATATTGGCTTCCACCCTATATGTGCTGTTACAAAAGTACTTTCAAACGAGAAGATAGTTAATGTTTCAGAACTTATTTCAAACGGTGCAATTGCATTTTCTGATGATGGTAAGCCTGTTGAAAATATGCATTTATTAAAAGAAGCATTGAAATATGTAAATTCTCATAATGCAGTAATTATTTCGCATTCGGAAGATTCATCATTAGCTAATGGCGGAGTGATAAATGAAGGTAAAGTTTCAACTCGTCTTGGGTTGAAGGGAATACCTGATATTACAGAATCATTGGCTGTTGCCAGAGAACTTGAAGTAGTGAGGGCAGTGAACGGAAAATACCATTTTGCACATATATCAACAAAACGCTCTATTGAACTTATCAGACAAGCAAAAAAAGAAGGATTGAATGTGACAGCAGAAACGGCTCCGCATTATTTTAGTTTGACTGAAGATGATATAGTTGATTATGATGCAAAATACAAAGTTAACCCGCCATTAAGAACAAAAGAAGATTTAGAAGCCGTAATAACAGGACTTCAGGATGGAACAATAGATGTAATAGCTACAGATCATGCTCCACATACTGTTAATGAAAAACAACTTCCTATCCAAATGGCTCCAATGGGGCTTGCAGGGTTTGAAACATCTCTTGGAATTACACTTACTTATCTTGTTCATACAGGAAAATTGAGTTTAATGGAGACAATTAAAAAATTAACATATTCGCCTGCTTCTATTTTAAATATTCCGAATCAAGGCTCTATAGAAATCGGAAAAGAAGCGAATATGACAGTAATTGATTTAAATGAAGAGTGGGTTGTCGATGCTTCAAAATTTAAATCAAAATGCCGTGTTTCTCCATTTGACGGTTATAAATTAAAAGGTAAACCCAAAATGACAATAATAAAAGGTAAAATAATTAATATAGGATAAATAAAAATGCAAATCAGACCAGAAATCAAAGAAAAAATCGTACTTGCTTTAGATGTTGATACACCTGAACAAGCAAAACAACTAATTACTGAACTTAAAGATTATGTAGGTATATTTAAAGTCGGCTTGCAGATGTATACAGGTAACGGCTATGAAATTTTTAACTTTATGAAAGAACAAAATATAAAGTTCTTCTTTGATGTTAAGCTTCACGATATACCGAATACAGTGGCAAAAGCATCAGAAAATATAATTAGAAACGGTGCATCATTCTTTAACCTTCACACAACAGGTGGTGAAGAAATGATGAGAATTGCTCAAGAGTCAGCAAGAAAAACAGCAAAAGAACTTGGTAAAGAAAATCCGGTTATACTGGGTGTTACGGTTCTAACAAGTATAAGTGAAGAAAGTTTGCAAAAAGAACTTAAAGTTCCTTATAAACCTAATGAATATGCTATTCATCTGGCATTGATGGCAAAAAATGCAGGACTGGATGGGGTTGTAGCAAGTGTTTGGGAAGCTAAGAAAATTAAGCAGGTTTGCGGTAAAGACTTTAAAGTTCTATGTCCCGGCATAAGACCTGATTGGTCAAATAAGAATGATCAAAAACGTCTTGCTACACCAAGTATTGCAATAAAAGAAGGTGCTGATTATTTGGTTATAGGAAGAGCCGTTACAAATGCAGAAGATAGAGTTAAAGCAATTCAAATGATATATGAAGAAATTGAAAATGCAATGCTTACTCAAAATAAATCCTACGCAGTTTCAAAAGGTAAATTGATTCTTGAAAACGGCATGATTTTTGAAGGTGAATCAATTGGTGCGGACGGAACTTCTTATGGCGAGATTGTATTTAATACATCAATGGTTGGTTATCAAGAAATACTTACTGATCCTTCTTATGCAGGTCAAACAATAGTTATGACATATCCTGAAATAGGTAATTACGGAATTAATAAAGATGATTTTGAATCAGGGAAAATTCACGCTAAAGGTTTTATTGTTAAGAATATGTGTGAACATGAATCACATTATAAGAGTGCATTACCTTTGACAGAATATCTAAAACAAAATAATATAGTAGGCTTAAAAGGTATAGATACAAGGCATCTTACTCAAATTATAAGAAACTATGGTGCAATGAATTGTGCTATAACGACAGGTGATATTACTCCTGAAATAAAAGAAAAGATGAGAAATTACAAAATAAGTAAAGATATTACAATGGATGTTACTACTTATAAAGTAGAAAAATATTCAGGAACAGGAATAAAGCTTGCAATTATAGATATGGGTATAAAAAAGAGTATACTTGAAAATTTCAAGGCTTTAGATTGTGATATTACAGTTTTCCCGGCTGATACAAAAGCTGAAGATATTCTAAATGAAAATCCTGATGCTGTACTTATCTCAAACGGACCCGGAAATCCTGAAGATGCAAAGCAAACAATAGAAACAGCAAAAGAATTAATAGGTAAATTACCTTTATTTGGAATTTGTCTTGGACATCAAATAATATCTCTTGCATTAGGAGCAAGAACTTATAAACTAAAATACGGTCATAGGGGCGGAAATCATCCTGTAATGAATAAGGAAACAAATGAAATATTTATTACAGCTCAAAACCATAGTTATGCGGTTGATTCAGATTCAATTCCAAATGATGTAAAAACAACATTTATAAACTTAAATGATAATACTATAGAAGGAATCAGCTGTGATAAGTATAAAATCAGAACAGTTCAATTCCACCCAGAATTAACTGCAGGACCATATGATGCAAATAAAGTTATATCAAGCTGGATAGAAAATGTAGAACAAGAGAAAAAGCTTTTTGTTTAACAAGTTGAAAGTTTGAAAAAGTAATTGAAATTATAGAAAGAGATAGAAATGCCAATAAATACAAAAATAAAAAAAGTTTTAGTAATAGGTTCAGGTCCTATAGTTATAGGTCAGGCTGCAGAGTTCGATTATGCCGGAGTTCAAGCTTGCAGAGCCTTGAAAGAAGAAAATATTGAAGTAGTCCTTGTAAACTCAAATCCTGCAACAATTATGACAGATGAAAATATTGCGGATAAAGTTTATATAGAACCTTTAACGGTAGAATCGTTAACTTATATAATAGATAAAGAAAGACCAAACGGAATTATAGCAACTTTAGGCGGACAAACAGGTTTAAATTTAGCAGTAAGCTTATATGAAGCTGGAATTTTGGAAAAATACAATGTTGAACTTTTAGGTACAAAAATTGAATCAATAAAAAAAGCAGAAGATAGAGAGCTATTTAAAAATCTTATGCTGGAAATAGGTGAACCCATACCTGAAAGTGACATTGTTTCGAGTTTTGAAGAAGCAAAGAAATTTGCTCAAAAGATAGGTTTCCCAATTATTGTAAGACCGGCATATACCCTTGGTGGTACAGGAGGCGGTATTGCAAATAACTATGGTGAGTATGAAGAGATAGTATACACCGGTTTATCTTTAAGCCCTATTTCTCAAGTTCTCGTTGAAAAAAGTATTGCAGGATATAAAGAAATTGAATATGAAGTAATTCGAGATGCAAATAATACAAGTATTTCGATATGTAATATGGAAAATATTGATCCTATTGGTATTCATACAGGTGATAGTTTTGTAGTTGCACCAACACAGACCTTAACTAATAAAGAATGCCAAATGTTAAGAAGTGCAGCATTGAAGATTATTAAAGCATTAAAAATTGAAGGCGGATGTAACGTTCAATTTGCTTTAGATACCGTAAGTAATCAATATTATGTAATAGAAGTTAATCCAAGAGTAAGCCGTTCATCTGCTCTTGCGTCTAAAGCAACAGGCTATCCTATTGCTAAAATAACAACAAAAATAGCAATAGGATATAATCTCCACGAAATACCTAATTCAATTACAAAGAAAACAGTTGCAGCATTTGAACCGGCAATAGATTATGTTGTAACTAAAATTCCTAAATGGCCGTTTGATAAATTTAAACACGGAGATAGAATTCTTGGTACAAAAATGAAAGCTACAGGCGAAGTAATGGCAATAGGAAGAACATTTGAAAGTTCATTCAAAAAAGCTATAACTTCAATTGAATCTAAATATACAGGTTTACTAAGAGGTCGTCATATTGAATGTAGTGAAGAAGAACTAAAAGCACTTTTGCATGTTCAAGATGACAGAAGAATTTTTAGAGTTGCAGAAGCTATAAATCGTGGTATTAGTGTTGATGAAATCAATAAAATAACAAAAATAGATAAATGGTTTATATATAAAATCAAAAGTTTGGTTGATTTTGAAAATAGACTAAAGAGTGAAACCTTAACTCCCGATTTATATTTAGAAGCAAAAGAAAAAGGCTTTTTAGATGAAGAGATAGCCAAATATACTCAAAATTCATTGTCTGATATTGAAAAAATGAGAAAAGAAAACTCAATAAGTGCTTCATTTAAAATTGTTGATACTTGTGCGGCTGAATTTAAAGCTTATACGCCGTATTATTATTCAACATACAATGAATTTGATGAAAGTAATTCAAATAGTGAAGATAAGAAAATTTTAATTTTAGGCTCGGGCCCGATAAGAATAGGTCAAGGTATAGAATTTGACTATTGTTCAGTCCATGCGGCTTGGGAGGTGAGAAATCATAATTATAAGTCATTAATAGTTAATTCAAATCCTGAAACGCTTTCAACAGATTTTGATGTTGCAGATAAATTATATTTTGAACCAATGCATATTGAAAACATAATGAATATAATTGAAAAAGAAAATCCTGAAGGTGTAATGGTTCAATTTGGAGGACAAACGGCTATTAATTTGGCTCCAAAACTCCACGCAAGAGGTGTTAAGATTTTAGGTACGTCATTAGATTCAATTAATATAGCGGAAGATAGGAAATTATTTGAACAATTATTGAGAGAATTGAACATTCCGCAACCAAAAGGATTTGCTATAAAAAAACAATCAGAAGCATTAGAAGTTGCTAGAACACTTGGTTATCCTCTTTTGGTAAGACCATCTTATGTAATCGGTGGAAGAGGAATGCAGGTAGTTTATAATAAAGATGAACTTATTTCATATATTGAAGGAGCATTGAAATTCTCAGATGAACATCCTATTTTAATCGACCAATATATTGAAGGTACAGAACTTGAATTAGATGCGATTTCAGATGGTGAAAATGTATTGATTCCTGCAATTACTGAACATATAGAAAGAGCGGGTATTCATTCTGGTGATTCTATAGCACTATATCCAACAAGAACAATATCTGATGAAGTTATTAAAAATTTGATAGATTATACTGAAAAAATAGCACGAGCACTTAAAGTAAAAGGGCTTATGAATATTCAATTTGTACTGAAGGATGATATTGCATATATCATTGAGGTAAATCCGCGTGCTTCAAGAACAGTACCGATTTTAAGTAAAGTTACCGGAATACCGATGGTAAAAATTGCAATCGATGCAATAATGGGTAAATCAATTGTAGAACAAGGTTATAAACCTGGATTGGTAGATACTACAAATCTTGTATGTGCAAAGATACCAATATTCTCGTTCCAAAAATTAAACAGAATAGATCCTGCTTTGGCTCCTGAAATGAAGTCTACAGGTGAAGTCTTAGGGGTAGATACTAATTATGAAAGAGCTTTGATTAAAGGATTTTTAGCTGCCGGATATAAACTTTCAAAGGAAAGAGGTAATGTATTAATTTCGATAAATGATCATTATAAGAAAGATAGCGTAGAAGTGGCAAAAACACTTGTTGATTTGGGCTATAATCTTGTTGCAACAACAGGTACTCATAAATTTTTGAAACTTCATAATATAGAATCAAAAGAAATTGAGAAGTTTGATATCCAAAAAATACAAAGGAATATGAAAAATAAAGAACTTTGCTTTATTATAAATACTCCTACAACAAATAATAATTCAGCAAGGTACGGCAGTGAAGACAGAGGCTTCTTAATCAGAACAATTGCCGAAATGTATTCAACGCCGTGCTTTACTGTTTTAGATACTGCTAAGGCTTATTTGGAAGCATTGAAATATTATATGAAGGATGATAAATTGACTTATGATAGTATTGATAAATATAGAAATTCAGAATTAATTTGTCGGTAGGAAATATTTATGGACGAAAAAATTAAAGTACAAAAGAAAAAGAAGAAATTCCAAATAAATATCAAAAATATGGGAATTGATATAGATAAAAATGAATATAGAGAAATTGTTTTATCTAATTCAAATCATCCTGAAATATTTAAGAAATAACTATTAAGAGGCGAGTTTCAATCGCCTCTTCTTTTTTATATGCCACTAAGTATAACATATATTAAAATTACAGGAACAATAAATTTTAATAAAATATTGAATGAATAACCAATAAAGTTTTCTCCGATTTCGTTTTTCCAAAGACCTTTTATGCACCAGCCTGAAATCAAACAGATTAATAAAGTATTAAAAGGAAGTAAAATATTAGAAGTGGTATAATCCAAAAAATCAAAAAAGTTTTTTCCAGCTAAGCTAAAATTACTTAAAAGACCAAAGGAAAGAGTAGAAGGAATAGTTATTATTCCTATAATAATACTTAAAATAAATGTAGCTTTTTGTCTTGAGACGTTGAATTGATTAATAAAAGAAGCTACAGCTGTTTCCATAATGCTAATACCTGAAGTTATTGCTGCAAAGAAAAGAAGAATAAAAAATATTAATCCTGTTATAGAAGGGAATGGTAACTTTGCAAACATTTCAGGTAATGAAATAAAAACTAAAGTAGCTCCGGCAGATGGAGTTACCCCGAAAGAAAATACTATTGGAAAAATCATAATACCTGCAATAACTGCAATTAGCGTGTCAAAAAATATTAAAGTATATGCTGATTTAATAATATTAGTATCTTTTTTCATGTAACTGCCGTAAGTTATTATTGCCCCCATTCCAATACTTAAGGTAAAAAGAGCTTGTCCTAAAGCGGTAAGAACCATAGCAGAGTTAAATTGAGAAAAATTAGGTTTAAACATAAAAGTTAAACCTTCTTTCGCTCCGGGCAGAGTTATTGCATATACAGCCATAATTACTAACATTAAAGCAAAAAGCGGCATCATTATATTATTAGCCTTTTCAATTCCTTTATTTACACCTCTAAATGGAAATATTGCTGTCATTAGTAAGAACAGAACAGACAGAAAACACGGCATTGATACTTGGGAGCTGAAAGAAGAAAAATACTGTGCAAAATTGTCTGGGATTCTATTCGTTAGAAAAATCCATATATAATTTAAAATCCATCCGCCAACGACAAAATAGAAACAAGGTATTAAAATAACAGTTATTATGCATAACCAGCCAAACCATTTAAACTTAGGATTTATTTCTGCAAATGCTGAAACGGTATCTTTCTTATATATTTTACCAATAAATAATTCACACAATAAAGGAATAATACAAATAAAAGCAATTAACAATAAATATGTTAAAAGAAAAATCGCACCTCCATTTTCCCCCATTATATAGGGAAAACGCCAGATATTACCAAGGCCTACGGCACTACCAACAGTCGCAATAATAAAACTGACATGAGAACTCCATTGCGCCTTTTCCATAGCTCCTCCAAGCAAGTAACTATCCAAAAAGATAACATATTTTATCTTTTTTGTTAAGTTTATTTCTGAATAAGGTTATTTTCATTTATGTTTAAAACAAAATTTTTATTTGTTAAATCAGCAAAATGATAGTTGCCTTTATATATTTCATTATAACTACCGCCCTTTTCTTTAAATGTTTTTAGAGCTTCTTTGTCACTAACAAGAATAAAATCTTTATTTCTATTATTCATATTTTCAAGTTTGTAAGTATTTTTGTAATAGTGATTTTCCAGCCATTGATGGAAAGTATGTTTTTCATTATCTTTATTTATTTCTATATTACTTTGACCAAATTCTATATCTTTATTTTGTATAAGATAGAAGAAAGAAAATAAAACACCAAAATTAGGAACAGTAGGTTCTTCACTTCTATAAACATAAAAAAGCCTTATTTTGTCTCGCAAGTATGAATGTGCTTTTATATTTTGATTTGAATGTTTAAATGTTTGAACCGAATTTATAAATGCAGGAAACAAGGAAAAATTTATAATTAGTAGTGAAATAAAAACATAATTTTTGATTTTGAGATTTTCTGTTTCAAGAAAATTAAATAATAAAATAGAAATATTAAATATAAAAAGAGGAATCAAGATTGTGTAAATGTCATTATGATTTAGCCAATATCCTCCACTGTAATGAGTTTTGCCTAAAAATATAAGACTGTATGCAAATGTTAGGCAGCTGGCATAGATGAAAATAGAAAAAGAAGCAGATTCTATATTTTTTCTTTTTATATTTAGAAT
The DNA here is from genome assembly GCA_944323935.1 of Candidatus Gastranaerophilales bacterium. Taxonomy (GTDB): domain Bacteria; phylum Cyanobacteriota; class Vampirovibrionia; order Gastranaerophilales; family Gastranaerophilaceae; genus Avigastranaerophilus. The sequence goes on from CALUUJ010000006.1 coordinate 24,240, forward strand.
TAATAGGATGAAAAATGTTATATGGAATATTACGTAATCTAAAATTAATTTCTTAACAAAAAGTCTTGAAAATTCTATGAAAGAAGATGTAAGTATTTGTATGGTCGAAATATTGCTATATGTTTTATAACTGATATTATTTTGGAACCCGTTGTTGTTCACAAGTATTAGTGTCCCTGTAACTACAGCAAAAAATATCATTGATAATAAATAAGTTCTTTTTGTATTTCTTGATTTTTCAAATAGAGAATGTAACAGGGCAAGGAAGGTTGTTCCTAATAGTATAAAGAAAGCTATTTCGGAAGAACTGGAAGTAAGTATTGCCAAAAAGATCAGGTGAAATATTTTGTTTTCTTTTTTTATATAAAATTTATAAAAATAATAGAGAAACAAGAGTAATAATAATAAAACAAAAGTAAATCTGAAAAAACCTGAGTATACAATAAAATCGACAAAAAAAGTATTTTTTGCGCAAATGAATAACAATAAATAAATAATAGAACAACATACTATAATAATCTTATTATTTATTTTATTTAATGTTCCTAATTTAGAAAAGCAATATATTATGCCAGTTATTACCGATGCTTTAAAAAATGTACCGAATGATAATGCCCAGTCATTAAAATTAATATTTAAAAGAGAAGGAATATAGTATAAAAGTATATTTTGAAACTCCATAATCCAAGTTCCGTAAAGGAACTCTTTATAGGGCTTTATTCCATCTTGTATAAAATAAAAAAATATATCATCCGCAACTAGAACACCATTGCTTAAAATATAGCAACTTAGCAGAAATATAATAAAAATAAATAAATAAATTTTTCTATTCATATATTAAATTATATCTTTGAGTTTATTTTAAGTTATATTGTAACAAACTAGCAAAAAAATTTTTTACGTGTATTATATATGCAGGTCTTTATATATTTTTTAGGAGAATGTGTATGAAAATTTCTGCAATCAAAAATACAACATTGTTTGGTAGAGCATTAACAACAAAAGAGACAAAGGAGTTTGAGGGAGTTCAACAAGAAGCAAGAAGACAGCTTGGACTTGATAAAACAACAGCAACAATATTTGATTTCAGCGTTCCATCGTTAAAAAATGATACAGGAATAGGAACAAGTTTTTCACAAGAAGCACAGGATTTAGCCGGGTTATTGAAGGTTATGTGCGGAGTAAATTCAATTCAATTACAGCCTCAGGGTGAAATATCAAATTATGTACATTCTCCATATTCTGGTACGGGTTTTTCTCTTGGCATGCATATTATCGATTTAAATAAGTTAAGTGAAGATTCATATGGAAAATTATTGACAATGGAAGATTTAAAAACTCCATATATGACAAGAGTTTCTAACCATGATTCTGTAAATTATGATAATGTTTTTTCAGAAGATGGACAAAGAGCAATGTTAAAGAAAGCATATGTCCGTTTTGAAAAACTGGATGAGTCGTCACCATTGAAAAAAGAATTTAATCAATTTGAGAGAGAAAACAGCTATTGGCTAGAACGAGATGCCTTATATGAAGCAGTTGCATTTGTTAATGGTTCTGAGGATATGAAAACATGGAATCATAGAGATCAAAATATATTTGCTACAAAAGAAGGTGATAAGGCAAGAATATCAGAATTAAAACAAGTTCGGGATGAAGAAGGTCATAATATTGTAGATTTTGAAAAGTTTGTTCAATTTATTGCGGATAAACAGCAGAAAGAATCAAAAGTCAATTTTAATAATCAGGGTATCGATATATATGGTGATTGTCAAATAGGATTTTCTCAAAAAGATTTTTGGGCACACAAATCTGCATTTTACCCGAATTATGAATTTGGATGTGATATAGGGGACGGGAAGTATTCTTGCTGGTCTCCGGCTATTAATTTTGATAAAATTAATGGAGAAGCTGGAGAATTACTATATAATAAATTTAATTTGTTCTTTAAGAGATATGACGGTGTTAGGATAGATGCAGCTTGGCAACTGATTCATCCTATGATTTGTGAACCATGGAAAAATCAAGGTAAAGATGTATTCGACTCAAATGGTAATAAATTGGGACGAAAACTTGACCATCAGCCAAAAGTTGGTAATAATGGACAACAAATTATAAAAGATATAGTCTTGAGAGCTGCAGATGAAAATAATGTTCCCCATGATAAGGTCCTTTTAGAATTATTAGGAGGTAATTCTTATGCTTCTTTGGATGCGGTTAAGAATCTCGGAACTACATTAATTCATATTACAAGGTATGGTGGTGAGAAATGGGGTCGTGTAAAATATTATGAATCAAAAGGTAATAATAAATATCAAAATATGAAACCCGGAGATTATACAATTGGACCCGGTACTCACGATGATTATAGTCTATTAGAACAAGTCGAAAACGGTAAAGAACGTGCAGGTTATTTATCAAAAGATTTGCATTTAAATAAGCATGAATTGGAACATTCTCAAGAAGCACTCTCAAAGGCGGTTTTTGCTGAATTATTTACAACAAAAAATCAATTTGCAACGCTTCCTGATATATTAGGTTCAAGAAGAAGAATAAATGTTCCAAATACAACAGCCGGGAATTGGTCATATAGAGCATCACAAGACTATGAACAAGAATACTTTAGAAATTTATCTCAGGGTAAAGGTTTAAATAGTGCTGATGCTTTAAGTAAAGCAATTAAGGCAAAACAAAACGGAAGACGTTCTACCATTACTGATAAGTTGGATTATTTCGCAAATATTTTGAGACAAGATGGTCCAATGACAAGAAAAGATGCTGATAGAATGATTTTAAATGCATAAAATATACTAAGAGAAAGAGGCGGTTTTTTAACCGCCTCTTTCTTCTTTTCTTTATATTATCTTAATACAGAACTTGATTGACTTTAATTTATATTTATGGTCTATTATAAATAGAGATTTTAATCACGAAAGGATTTGAAACATTATGACAACGAAAAGTAAGAAGACTGTTGAATCTTTAGAAAAAGCTTTGAATAAGTCAGATGTTGTTGAAACACTTGATCAGTTAGAAGTTCTTATTTCTAAAGTAAAAAAAGCTCAAAAAATCTATGAAACATTCTCTCAAGAAAAAGTAGATGCTATTTTTAAGGCAGCAGCTACAGCTGCTGATAAAGCTAGAATTCCACTTGCAAGAATGGCTGTTGAAGAAACAGGTATGGGTGTATTAGAAGATAAGATTATTAAAAATCACTTTGCTTCTGAATACATTTACAATAAACATAAAAATGCAAAAACATGTGGAATAATAAAAGAAGATAAAGCAAATGGTATTAAAATAGTAGCTGAACCTTTGGGTGTAATAGCAGGTATTATTCCTACAACAAACCCAACATCAACAGCTATTTTTAAATCATTAATAGCTTTAAAAACAAGAAATGGTATTATATTTTCACCACACCCGAGAGCAACAAAATGTACAATTGCTGCAGCAAAATTAGTATTAGAAGCAGCTGTTAAAGCAGGTGCTCCCGAAGATATTATCGGTTGGATTGATGTTCCATCTATTGAATTATCAAATACTTTAATGCAACACCCATCAATATCTTGTATTGTTGCAACAGGTGGTCCTGGAATGGTTAAAGCAGCATATTCTTCAGGTAATCCGGCATTAGGTGTAGGTCCTGGTAATACATCTGCAGTTATTGATGAAACTGCTGATATAAAAATGGCTGTTTCTTCAATATTAATGTCAAAAACATTTGATAATGGTATGATTTGTGCTTCAGAACAATCTGTAGTTGTTGTTGATAGTGTTTATGAAGAAGTCAAAAAAGAATTTGAATACAGAGGTGCATATCTCGTAAATAAAGCAGAACAGAAGAAAATGATAGATCTTCCTTTTATTGATCCAAAGAGAGGAACTGCACATCCGGCTATAGTAGGTCAACCTGCTCATAAAATAGCAGAATTGGCAGGATTTAAGACACCTGATAACGCTAAAATATTATTGGTAGAAAGACCGGCTGTTGATTGGGATGATCCATTCTCAAGAGAAAAATTATCTCCAATTCTTACAATGTATAGAGCAAAGAACTTTGAAAAAGCAGCAGAAATGGCTTATGAACTTGTTATAAAAGGCGGTGCCGGTCATACAGCTGTTTTATATACAGATGAAAGATCAAAAACAAGAATTGACCAATATGCAGAAAAAATGCCTGCTTGCAGAATATTAATAAACTCTCCTTCATCACAAGGCGGTATTGGTGATTTATATAACTTTAAATTAGAACCATCTCTTTCACTTGGTTGTGGTTCTTGGGGTAAAAATGCAATATCCGGAAATATTGGAGTTGAAAACTTATTGAACTACAAAACAGTTGCTGAAAGGAGAGAGAATATGTTATGGTTTAAAGTTCCTTCAAAAGTATACTTCAAGAGAGGTGCTATAGACTTGGCTCTCCGTGAATTGGCAGGTAAAAAACGTGCATTTATCGTTACAGACAGATTCTTGTTTAATTCAGGTGCTGTTGATAGTATTACAAATGTATTAGATGAAATTGGTATTGAACATGAAGTATTCTTTGATGTAAAACCGGATCCAACATTATCAACAATTAATCAAGCACTTTCTATATTAAGACCTTTTGAACCTGATGTAATCATTGCATTAGGTGGCGGTTCTCCTATGGATGCTGCTAAGATTATGTGGTTAATGTATGAACAACCTGATACAAACTTTGAAGATATTTCAATGAGATTTATGGATATCAGAAAGAGAATTTGTGCTATTCCAGAATTGGGTAAAAAGGCAATGATGGTTGCTATTCCGACAACTTCTGGTACAGGTTCAGAAGTAACTCCATTTGCTATTATTACAGATGATGAAACTCATGTTAAATATGCAATTGCAGATTATGCTTTAACACCAAATATGGCAATTGTAGATCCAAACTTTGTTGACGGAATGCCAAAGGGTTTAACGTCTGCATCTGGTATTGATGCATTAGTTCACGCTATTGAAGCATATGTTTCTTGTATGGCTACAAACTTTACAAATTCAAATGCTTTAGAAGCAACAAAGTTGGTATTCAGATATTTAGAACGTTCATATAATGAAGGTGCTAACGATCCTGTTGCTAGAGAAAAAATGCACTATGCAGCAACTATAGCTGGTATGGCATTTGCTAACTCATTCTTAGGATTATGTCACTCAATGGCACATAAGCTTGGTGCAATGTATCATGTTCCTCACGGTGTAGCTAATGCTTTATTAATCAGACAAATTATTAAATATAATTCATCTGATGCTCCTAAAAAGCAAGCTATATTCCCACAATACAAGTTCCCTTGTGCAAAAACAAAATATGGTCAAATCGCAGATGAACTTGGATTGGGCGGTAAGAATGATGATGAAAAAGTTAAATTGTTGTTAGAAGCAGTTGATAAATTGATGAAAGCCATCAATCTTCCAAATTCAATTAAGGATTTTGGTGTTGACGAAAAAACATTTATGGACAACTTAGATGAATTAGTTGAATTGGCATATGATGACCAATGTACAGGTGCTAACCCGGTATATCCATTGATGGAAGATATTAAGAAAATCTATATTGATGCTTATAACGGTGTAGTATAATAAAACAAAACAAAAGGGGAACGTAGAAATGCGTTCCTCTTTTTATTTTATAAACTTGTGTTTTTTAATATAATTTGTTATAAATGTGTTTGTTTCAGAAAAGGTTATTTTATGGAGAAGAATCTTCCTGATAAAGTAATAAATAGATTAACTTTATATCATAGTATTTTGACTGATTATATAGAAAAAAATATTGAATATATTTCAAGCCCTCAAATTGCTGAGTTATTACATGTTGATAATACACAAGTGCGAAAAGATATTGCACTTTTAAATTATAAAGGGAAGTGTAAAGTTGGATATAAGGTCAAAGAACTAAAGATTTTGATTGAAGAAACATTGAAATTTAAAAAAGTAAAAACAGCATTTATTGTCGGGTCAGGGAATTTAGGTATGGCGCTTGCAAAATATGACAATTTTGAAGCCTATGGATTTAATATATCAGCATTATTCGATATAAGTCCAGAAAAAGTTGGGACAAGTATTAATGGAAAAGATATTTTTCATTTAAATGACTTGCCAAAGATTGCAGAAAAAAATGATGCAAAGATTGCAATTTTAACAGTACCTCGAAAAAATGCGCAAGAGGTTACTGATTTTATTGTAAAAGCAGGAATTAGATATATATGGAATTTTACTCCGTGTGTTTTATCTGTTCCTAAAAATGTTCAGGTCTGGAATGAGAATTTAATAGGAAATTTTTTGCAGTTTACGGTAAATCATAGTGTAGAGGATAATTAATGGTAAAAGAAATAAAAATATGCATGGGCAGTGCTTGCTTTGCTAGGGGAAATGCAGATAATCTTAGATTTATAGAAGACTATATAAAAGAAAATAATTTAAGCACTCAAATAGAAATATATGGTGCCAGATGTAAAAATCTTTGTGAAAAAGGGCCAACTATAGAAATAGATGGTACAATTTATTATGAGATGACACCTGAAAGAATTATAGAAATATTAAGGAAATAAAAATTGAATAATCTATATCCTGTTTATACATTAAAAAATGAATGCCACGATTGTTATAAGTGTATTAGAGAATGTCATGTAAAGGCAATAAAAATACAAGATAACAGTGCATATGTTATAGGTGAAAGGTGTGTTGCCTGCGGTCACTGTGTAATGGTCTGTCCGTCCGGTGCAAAAAGAGTTAGAAATGATATTGATAAAGTAAAAAAATTATTTTTACAAAATAAAAAGGTATATGTCTCTTTGGCCCCAAGCTGGGTTGGAGTATATAGTGTAAAAAAAGAAAAAATGATTTCTGCACTAAAAAAATTAGGTTTTGAAGGTGTTAGTGAAACTGCTTTAGGAGCTCAGGAAGTTTCAATAGAGTGTGCTAAAATTATAAATTCATCAAATAAAAATGAAATGCTTATATCAAGTGCTTGTCCTGTTATTGTTGATTATATAAGAATGTATAAGCCAAAGTTTGCTAAAAATATTGTTCCTATAGTTTCACCTGCGTTGACTCATGCCGGGTTACTAAAGAAGACATATGGTGAAGATATAGCAGTTGTATTCATTGGTCCTTGTATAGCAAAGAAGAAAGAATCAGATTCTCATCAAGAATTAATTAATGCATCTTTGACATTTGAAGAATTAAATCTTTGGTTAAAAGATGAAGATATTAATATTCATGATATAGAAGAACTTGAAGATTCTGATTTTGTTCCTAAAGGTGCATATGAAGGGGCGCTATATCCTATTGAAGGCGGCATGAATGAAACAATTCGAAAAGTAGGGATTGACGAAAGTAAAGTTTCTTTGATAAGTATAAGTTCTATAAATAATTTTGATAAAGCATTAGATGGTATAGAAGAAGATAAATTAACAAGAAAAATATTTATAGAAGCCTTGGGTTGTGAAGGCGGTTGTGTAAATGGTCCTTGTTTGTCAACAGAAAGAGGTATTATAGCAGTAACTTCTGATGTTTTAACGACGACAAAATATCGTGATAAAGTTCCTAAAGAGCCTGAAGTAGTTGTGAGTGAAGATTATAAACCACAACCAGTTGAAAAACGCAAATATACAATAGAACAGATAGATGAAGCACTAAAAAGAATAAGTAAACATACACAAGAAGATGAATTAAATTGCAGCGGATGTGGGTATTCAACCTGTCGAGATTTTGTAAATGCTTTAATTGCAGGAGATGCTGAGACATCTATGTGTGTATCATATATGCGAAAAATAGCTGTAAGAAAAGCCGCGGCTTTGGTTAGATGTATGCCTGCTGCTGTTGTTATGGTAGATAAGAATTATTCTATATTGGAAACAAATGATGCTTTTATGAAGATGTTTTGTGCTGATATGTATGATGTATTTTCTTCAAGAGAAGAAGGATTGAAAGGTGCTGCTATCGAAAGAATAGTTCCGTTTGGTGACATATTCAAAACGGCATTGCGTTCAGGGCAAGATATACACAAAGAACACTATGCCATAGGTGATAAGTTATATGATATAAGTGCTTTTACTATTGAATCTGGAGAAATAGCAGGAGCAGTTATAACAGATGTAACAAAATCCGAAATGGACAGAGAAAAAATTGCTAAGAAAGCAAGAGATGTAATTGCAAAAAATATTGCTACAGTTCAGGAAATAGCTTGCTTATTAGGTGAACATATGGTAGAAACCGAAGTATTATTGGATTCAATAGCAAAAGACTATGAAAGTAATACTGAAGAGGAAACATAATGTTCATAGACGTAGGATGCAATCAAGAAAAAAAATATAATCAAAATGCTTATGGCGATTATTTTATTTCAAAGAGATATAAAGATAACGGTAGGGTTATAGGTATTTTGTCTGATGGATTGGGAAGCGGTATAAAAGCTAATATTCTGGCCAGTATGACTGCTACCATGCTTTTGAAGTTTATAGAGGCTCAATCTGATATTAAAGTCGCCTGTGAAACGATTATGAATTCTTTGCCTGTATGCAAAGTAAGAAAAATAAGTTACTCTACTTTTTCTGCTATAGACTGTGATGAAGAGGGTAATGCTAAAATAGTTGAAGAAGGTAATCCTCAGTTTTTGTGGATTAGAAATAATCAAATTCTTAATCCTGAAGAAAGAGTAATTACTTCAAAAACTTTTCCAAATCGTCATATGCATTTATATCATATAAAATTAGAGAAAGATGACAGAATCATATTCTGTTCTGATGGTGTAACTCAAGCTGCTTTAGGCACGAAAGAACTAAGATTAGGCGTTAGAAGAGAAGGTCTTATTGAGATAGTATTAAATAAATTAAAGGAAACACCTTTTATATCTTCTGACGAACTGACAAAGCATATTGTTAGACAGATTGAATTAATTGAACCTGACCACAAGTTGAAAGATGATACATCTGTTGTTTGTTTCTATTTTAGGGAACCTAGAAAATCTATAGTATTTACAGGTCCTCCATATGATATGGAACAAGATGCTTTATATGCCAAGAGTTTCTACAGCTTTAACGGCAAAAAGGCAATTGCAGGAGGAACTACAGCTAATCTTATTGCAAGAGAGTTAAACCTGGAAATAGAAACAGATAGAAATTTAAATGTCGGAAAACTTCCCGGAATTTCTTATATGAAAGGGGTAGATTTAATTACAGAAGGTATTTTGACTTTAACTAAGACCATGGAGTATCTTGAAAAAGGTATAGCAGAAAATGATGCTGCAGGTAAATTAATTAATTTTTTATTAGATAGTGATGAAATTAAATTTATGGTCGGCGTTAAATTAAATCAAGCTCATTATAATCCTAATATGCCTGTGGAAATAGAAATAAGAAGAAATGTTGTAAAAAGAATAGTTGAAATTTTAGAAGAAAAGTATACAAAAAAAGTCGATGTAAGATATATTTAAAAATATGATAAAATAATTATATTAAATGCTTGTTAAGGGGTATATATGGAAACATTAGAAGTAAGAATATGTTCGGGAACTACGTGTTTTGTTATGGGAAGTTCTTTTTTAAATGAATTATATGATTTGATTCCTCAAAAATACGGCGATAAAGTTATAGTCAAACCAAGTTTATGTTTAGGACAATGTTCGTCAAATGATAAGCATTCAAAGGCACCATATGTAAGAGTAGGAGAAGAAGTTATATCATCTGCAACCATTGAAAAGGTACTATTGGCTATTGAAAAAAAGGTTGGTGAAAATGAATAACAATAGTCAATCAATTCATATAAAAAGAGATATTTTAATTAGACTTGTGCAAGCTTTTGATTCTAATGATTTTGAGAAAAACACAGCTTCAATTCCTTTTCAAATGCGACCAAAGGATTGTGAAGTCCCATATAGATGCTGCATTTATAAAGAACGTGAAATTATAAAAGACAGAATAATTGCAGACTTGGGTTTTTCTCTTGAAAATCTTGACGAAACAGAAAAATTAGAAGATTTTGCAACTCAATCACTTGATAGAAAAGAAATAGAAGAAAATCCATTGACGATTATAGATGCAGCTTGTAAAGGATGCGTTCCTTCAAGAGTATACGTAACAGATTTGTGTCAGGGCTGTGTTGCTCGTTCTTGTGAGAAAACATGTAAGTTTGGCGCAATTGAAATTGCAGGGGGAAAAAGCAATATAGATTCGTCTAAATGCAAAAACTGCGGTATGTGCATTAATGCTTGTCCATATAATGCAATTGTGCGTTTGATTGTTCCTTGCGAACAGGCATGCCCTGTTGGCGCTATTTCAAAAGGAGATAACGGAACTGCGGTCATAGATTTTGAAAAATGTATATCTTGCGGTAAATGTGTTGCTGCATGTCCATTTGGTGCTGTTAATGAAAAAAGTCAATTGATTGATATTTTAAAAGCTATAAAAAATAAGAAAAAAGTTGTCGCAATGTTTGCTCCTGCTATTGCAGGTCAATTTCCCGGAAATATTTTCCAGTTAAAGTCTGCAATGATAAAAGCAGGATTTTATGATGTTGTAGAGGTTGCTCAAGGTGCTGATGTTACAACAAGGAAAGAATCTGCTGAATTTATTGAAAGAATGGAAAAAGGTGCAACTTTTATGACAACATCTTGTTGTGCCGGTTATAATAATCTTATAGAAAAACATCTACCTGAAATAAAACCATATGTCTCTGATACAAAAACACCATTATTTTATACTGCTGAGATAGTAAAAGAAAAATATCCGGATGCCGTGACTGTATTTATAAGTCCTTGTGTTGCTAAGAGGAAAGAAGTTCGGTTAAATGATAAAATAGATTATGTAATGAATGCAGATGAGCTTGGTGCAGTTTTTGTTGGCAGAAAGATTGAGATTTTAGAAATGAATGAATGTGAATATTCTGTTGAAAGTTCAAAACAAGGTCGTAATTATGGCGTAACCGGCGGTGTAGCAGGTGCTGTTAATTCATTGCTTCCTGATGGAAAAAAGGCAAAACCTTGTTATATTGATGGTTTGACAAAGGAATCTATAAGGCAATTGAAAAAGTATGCTAAGGATGGCAATTGTCAAGATGGTAATTTAATAGAGGTTATGTGCTGTGAAGGTGGTTGTATCGGCGGTAATTCTACAATTGCAAATCCTAAAATAGCGAAGAAAATAATAAATACACTTCTTGAAAAGAGTAATGATTTAAAATAATTTGTAATGTTTTGCTCAAAAGTAAGCAATTTTAATTGTTAAATATTCTTTATATATTTAATAAAGAATATTTAATGGATTATTATGACTCATAATTATGTAGATTCTAATTTGTGTGATTTCAAAGATCAGATAATGGATGTCTGGGCAGCGAGACGTGCTGAAAAAAGATATTTCCCTGATTCTGCTCTTTCTGGAAAAATAGATAAAGATACACTGCAAAAGACTACAAATGTAAAACCTTCTGTTCAAAATACTAATGGGGAAAATTCGCTTACAACTTCTGATGGAAAAGATGATGGTAAGATCTCTTTCAAAGAAAAGATGCAAAATTTTGGTGAAGGACTTGTTAAACCAATAAAAAATATATTTGCTTCGCCTAAAAATATGGCAATAACAGCTGCTACAATTGCCGGTGGTGCTGCATTAATTGCTCTAACCAGCGGAGCTGCTGCTCCCGTGATGGTTGCTGCCGGGCTTATAGGCGGGGCTGTACAAATTGGTAAAGGTATTTATAAACAGGTAAATGCTAAAACAGATAATGAAGCAAAACAAGCATGGCAAGAGATGGGAACAGGAACATTTACTTTAGGTGTTTCTGCGGCAGGCGCTAAATCTTCATTAAAGGCAGCAAAAGTTGATGGTGCGAAAGACATGTCAGTTTTAAAAGCTGCCGGGAAATGCTTGATTGATTTGCCAAAGAATATAAAAGCAAGTGTGAAAAATATATCTTCAAATATTAAAGTTGCTCCGGTTGTTGATGTAACACCGGAACCAACATCTGCAAAACCAACAGGAAATGTGACTCAAGAACCATCGGTAGCACCAACAGCACCGGTAAAACCAGCAGGGAATGTGACTCAAGAACCATCGGTAGCACCAACAGCACCGGTAAAACCAGCAGGGAATGTACCTCAAGACACAACTGTAGTTCCGGCAGTTTCTTCTAAACCGGAACAAATTTTAGCATTGCCTGAACCAAAAGCAAATCCTGCTTATATATTAAAACCTAAAGAAGTCTTTCAATTACACGAACCTAAGGTTGTTTCACCAACAAAATCTCCTGAAATTTTGGCTTTGCCTGAACCGCCCAAAAGATTGGCATTGCCCGAACCAAAGAATATTAATACCAGTGAAAAAGTTGGCATATTGGCAAGAATAAAAAGATTTTTAAATGTATTTGGTTTATTTCTTCCCAAAAATAATTAGTCCCCGATTTAATTATTTATATACTTATAAATTCTATAGCCTTCATTTGGTTCTATAGTTTTTGTTGAAGAAAATAAAAGTTCAAAATTATTTTTATATTCATCTTCTATCCTAATTTGCATTCTTTTATTATTCTTTTCATCGCAGAAAGAACGAACTAAATATATGTCTGTATTATATTCATTTTGTGTTAATTTAGAGTATTGATACCAAGCTTTATTAGAAAGTCTTTTTCCATTTGTTTTGTCCCAGATTACATATTCTAAATTCTTATTTCTGGCAACAGAAAATAGTTTATAGTTATCTTTCTCCAAATAATAAGCTAAAGATATCATAAATGGTTCGTTATCTATTAATAGTTTTGAACTTTTGTTAATATTAGATCTAATATATTCAGCAGCTTCTTTTGCTCCAGCATAATTATATTTATAATCCATTATGTAATAGTTAAGACCATTATAAAATGTTAATAAAAAAAAGATAGATAAAAGAATTGTACTATTTTTCCTAGTGCAAATCTTTAATTTATCTTTGAAACTATTTTCTTGGTATAATAGCCAAAAACAAAAAATTAATATGATTAAAGCAGAAAAAATTCTTGTTACATAGGTATTTGCACTATATGTTAAAATATATATTCCAAATTGAAAACCAACACCAAATATACTAATAAAAAATAGTTTCTTGCTATTAAAGTATAGATTTATAAATAACATTATAAAAGTTGTTATTAAAGTAATTATAGAAAAAATATCAATTAGCGGGTATATTAAAGATTTTTCAACTGTGATTATTTTATTGTATAAGTTTATAAAGAAGAATAATGGAACTTTTATTATGTTCATTAATATTTGATTAGGATGGAATGTTATGAATAAATTACTGGATGTTGTGTTATGTAATTGTAATATAACAAGTATTAATCCTAAAAACATTATTATAATTGATAAAATTTTTGTTTTCGAAAAGTTCTTGTCTCTTATTGTTTCATATAAAAATAAAAGTGTGAGAACTGATACAAAACCAAACATAATAGCGTGTGTATTTGCCAGCAAAAATAATGGGATTGAATATAAAATAGAATTTTCTTGTCTTTTTGAATACAAAATTGCAATTATAAATATAAGTGGTGGAATCAAAGAATAACTTCTTGCAATTACTGGCAAAAAATATAAAAAGCCTGCACTTGAAATAATTGCAAATTTTACTATGTAAGGGAATTTTGATTTATACATTAACAGAAAGACTGCAATACACATTGAAAACCAACATATTAACTGCATATATATTATATCGGAGAAGTTTTTTGCGAATGGCATTGTTATTAAATACATTAATGAAGGATGCCCTTCATTGTGCAGATGATTTATTAGTTCGGGAATGGATAAATGTTTGCATAACATCCAAACTTGTGCCTCATCTGCCCAAATTTCATGTTTGAATACCGCAATTAATGTAATAATTGCGTATAATATTGTGATAATAACTGAACAAATAATTTCTTTCTTCATAACATATCCCTCATAAGTAAATAAGAGAACTATTTAATTAGTTCTCTTATTTATTATATACTATACACGTCTTTTACGAGCTGCTTCAGATTTGCGTTTTTTCTTTATGCTAGGCTTTTCGTATCTTTCGCGACGTTTGATTTCTGAAAGTATACCAGCTTTTTGGATTTTTTTCTTAAATCTTTTAAGAGCGCTTTCGATACTTTCGTTATCACCAACTCTTACTTCAGGCATTTTATTCACCACCTTTAATAATTATAATTTTTACTATGCCAAGATATTAGCAAGAACATGTTTTTATTTCAACCCTTTTGTATGAAGACATTAAAAAAGCCTCTTGAGAATCAAGAGGCTTTTTTAAACAAGTTTTATCTAATTAGTTAGGAATAGATAAATCTTGAGTTAATTCTAACCAAACAAAATCGCCATCATTAGCTTTGTATGTTCTACCAGGAGTTGCTAAACCTGTTAATAGACCCACACCGGCACCAACAGGAGCACCTATTGCAATACCTTCACCAAAATGATCATCATCTTGAGTTGCAATAGCAGCAATTCCCATACCAACACCAGTACCAACTACAGCACCGCCAACAGTATAACCTACTGGTTTCGCCCATCTGTTTTCTGTTAATACGCCGTTGTTGTTAATAACTTCTGCTTTAAATGGAACACAAGTTCCGCATGGTAAAGTCATAGATTCAAATTCTACAGTAACTTTATCGTTTTTGTTCCACCATTTTTTAGGTTCAATTGAAGTAATTTTAGCTTTCATAGTTGTATCAGCAGGGATTACTAAAGTTCCTTCTTCTGTACATATATCATTTTTTGCAGTAAATGTAACAGTATCTCCAACTTGAGCATCTTTAGATGAGAAGTAAGTATAGAAATAACCCTTAATAATATTTTTAGCTAAAACAATTTTTCTTTGATTTGTAATTTGAACTTCATTTACTTCTGCTTTTTTCGTAACGTTTAAGTGTTCTGTAGAAAGAATTTTTTCATCGCTGACATATTCTTTTTTAACAGAGTTAATTTTTTCTTTTAATTTATACAGTAGTACAGCAGCTTCTGCTCTGTTTAAATTTTTATTTGGTAATAACTCATTTGCATCAGGATAATTTACGTAAACACCTAAATCGATAGTTTTTGCGTATTGCTGAACAGCCCAAGCAGGAATGCTGTCTTTGTCTGTAAATGCATTTAAAGATTTGACATTGCCTTTAAAGTCTTTTGTTATATGGCTTATAACAGAAGCAGCTTCAGATTTTGTCATAATCCTGTCAGGTTTAAAAGTACCATCATTGTAGCCGTAAATTAAGCCTAATTTGTAGGATAATAAAATGTCTCCATAATCTGCTCTTGAAGAAACAACATCAGAAAATGGATTTGTTTCCGACAAAGTTGTCATTCTGTGACCTAAAGTCCTTAATAATGCTGAATTAAAATCAGATCTGGAAACTTCTTTTTCAGGATAGAAAGATTCTTTTTCAAGAAGAGGAAGTACACCGTCACTAACAACTGCTGTGATTTCTTTGTTAGCCCAAAAATCAGCAGGAACATCGCTATATACAGCGGCATTTGCGGAGTTAAAAGCTAACATCATGAAAAATACAGCAAGTAAAGCTAAAATCTTTTTCATTTTTTTCTCCATATTTGTAGTAAAACTAAACTAATCATTCAAATTATATAATACTAAAATTATTAATGCAATATTTTTTGTCAAGAAGCTTGTGTTTATTGATAAATTGCAATATTTAAAAAGGTAACATGTTATTTTAAAATATAATTTACAAATTATTTTTTTTTGTTTTATAATAATTAAAGATGCACTTGTAGCTCAGTTGGTAGAGCAGTTGACTCTTAATCAATTGGTCGAGAGTTCGAGTCTCTCCAAGTGCATTTTCTATAGAGTTGACAATTATAATCGCTTATTATAGATTGTACTTATTGAAAGTTGAAAATTTAATATGGGCGTGTGGCGAAATTGGTAGACGCACTTGACTTAGGATCAAGCGCCTTCGGCATGGGAGTTCGAGTCTCTTCACGCCCACCATATTATTAAAAGGCAATAACTTTAGATTATTGTCCTTTTTTTGTTTTGGAATTAAGGAGATGAGAACTCCACAAATCGAAGTTTTGAATAGAGTTCTGTTCGAATGAGTAGAGACTGAAATGGCCGATGTATTGAACTTTCTACAAGAGTTTGTATATGACTAAAAAGCATGAGATGTCTATGTGCTTTCACCATATTAGAGAAATGTAACAATATTTTGCTATCTTTCTATAACTTCTTAAAATAAATTTATCTAAATTCTTATTTCTTTAATATTTTTAGAATAGAGTCTGCTTTTTTATAATAATTCTCAGCTTCTGTTTTATTCTCGTTTGTGTTTGATAAGTTACCATAAGATTGGTATATTTCATAAAATTCAAAAGATTCTTCTGGTATCGTTTTTTTATAACTTTCTATTGCTTGTTCTAAATATATTTGGGCTTCTGCTGTGTTCTCTTCTTGAAGTTTAATTTCTGCAGCTTTTCTCAGAAATTTACCATACAGTTTTGGCACATATTCTTTTACAGGCTCAAGTTTATTCAGAGCATTTTGGGCATATTTATTTGCTTCTTCAATCTTACCTATAGTTCTGTATAAATCAATTTGTTTTTCTGCAAGTGTAAGGAATAATAATGAGTCAGACGGTAATGAATTATAAAAATTATTCATTTTTCTTGCATATAAGTTGAATTTAAACAGATTTTTTTGGTCTTTATAGCAGTCTATAAATTGTTGTATAATATTTGTCTTTTGGTATTTTTGTCCATATTTATATATTAATTTTTTGTTCTTTTTTAATAAATTTAATGCTTCATTAAATTCTTTTGTATCTAAGAAATATTGTACTTTTTCTATGTTTAATAATATTTCTAAGTCTGGTCTTGAGTTGTTGTAGGTTTTAAGAATTTCTTCTGCTTTATTTAATTCTTCTTTAAAAATATCTATAGCTTTTTCATTTTGATATAACATTGCCATTAATAGATGGTATTCGAATAATTCTATATTTTTATTCTCTTTACTATTTTCTATTGTACTATAGTACTTATTAAAATATTTTTTTGCTTTTCCGTTTGCTCTCATATTTGAATATATTTGTCCATATGTTTTGTATGCAAATGCTGTATCCTGTTTGTCTCCAAGTGCTTTATATAAATATTTGATTGCTTCATAATATTCTTCAATATTGGAATAATAATTAACATAACTATATAAAATATTATTTTTAAGATCTAAATTTTCTTTATTTTGTTCATATATTTTATAAACTATATCCAGATCTTTTTTCGCGAGATCGGGAATTATGATTTCAGTATAATATCTTGCTCTTGCCAAATAAGCAAAACCTGTTTGCGGATGATTCTCTCCAAAATACTTGATTGATGCATTTATTAAATAATTTGCTGTATTTATAGCAGTATCGTAATCTTGTGCATCTCTCTGTGCATAAAATAACTTTTCTACTTCGAAAAGATATTCAGGAGAAAGGTTGTCCATCTTCATTTCGATAACTGATTTGTTTATATCTTTATTTGTATAATTTTCAGAAGTCAATCCTGGCGATGTTGTTAAAATAAATAAAATAATTAGTAATAATATTTTGTTATTAATTTCATAAAATTTTGTGTCATAAAAACTCCTTTTTAATTATGAAGAAATATATAATATTTTATAATTCCACAACTTTTAATATTTTTATCTGTTTTGTGTATAGAGTTAAAAAATATATAGAATTATATTAATAAAATTTTATATTCTGTTTCTTAAATGGTCAATCTGGCAAAAAAAAATATGTCCGTTTTTATATAATCAAAATATGTATATTCAATTAATGTTTCTACACTAATAGGCGTAGTTTTATTGCCTAAAATAATATTTTAACATATAATTCTGTTAAGAGTGGAATAGTATTAATATTTTTATAGTTTAAGTGAGGTACAAATGAATATTAAAAAAAATTTAGCAACAATTTTCTTATCAATATCATTGTTGTTAACCGGTGCTTGTACTGCATTGGCAAAAGATTACACTGATGTTCCTGATGATTATTGGGCTGCAGAAGAAATTGAAGATGTTGTAACAAAAAATATTGTTCCTATATATGGTGATAACACATATAGACCATTGGATACTGTTACAAGAGTTGATTGGACTGAGTGGCTATTAAGAGCTTTAGGCTTATCTCAAGCTCCTATAACATCAGAACCTAATTATTCAGATGTAACTCAAGAAACATTTGGTTATCCTTCAATTGCAAGATCTGACCAATTCGGTTTGATTTATGGTTATACTGATGGTGAATTTAAACCTCAACGTTTTATTACAAAAGTTGAAACAGCTTCTATAATGAGTCATATTACAAAAGATACTGAAGTTGATACTTCTGTATTGAATCAGTTTGCTGACTCAAAAGAAATTCCTGATTGGGGTGTAATTCCTTTCTCGAAAGCGATTAAGTATGGTTTATATGTAAACTATCCTTTAGAAACAGAATTGAATCCAAATAGAGAATTAAACAGAGCTGAAGCAGCTGTTCTTCTTGCAAGACTTATGAAAGCATTGGACTTAGTTGATTCAAACTATAAAGCAGAAGAACCTATTGAAGAACCTGTTGTAGAAGAACCTCAAGAATATCTTTTATCTGTCGAACATTTAGAAAATTATGGTAAAGCTGTAGTCGACAGAGTTAATATTACTAACTTGAGAAGAATTATTTTAGCTAAGAATGTATTTAAAGTTTCTTTCTTAGAAAAATTTAATTCAACCAAAGCTCAAATCGGAGACGTTGTTCCTTTCTACTTTAAGAAGGATGTTGTAACAAAAGAGGGTACATTAATTATCCCGGCAAATACAAAATTGTATGCAACAATTGAAGAACTTAGAGATAAAAAATGGGTTAATAAAAACGCTGAAGTATATTTACATTTTACAAAAATGGTGTTCCCGAATGGTAATGAATATCCATTTATTGCAAGAGTGCTAAATAATCAGGAAGGTGTTCTAAGTGAAAATAAATGGCTAAAACCATTGGAGTATACGGTTGCAGGTGCTGCTATCGGTGGTGCTGCTATTGGGCTTCCGGTTGGTGCTGCTAATGACAGATCAGGTGATGGTATGGCAATTGGATTCCCTGTTGGTGCCGGAGTTGGACTTGCTACAGGTTGGTTAACACCTGGTGTGAACTTCAAAGCTAGTAAAGATGAAGATGTCCTTGTTGAATTGAAGGTTGATTGCAGCTTGTATAATGATTATGTTCAACAATATTCAAATACAACAACGACAATTATTGACAAACCTGTTTCAAATACTACTCCTGTTGCTCCTGAAACTCAAACAACAGAACCTCCTCCACAAACAGATGATGCAGTTCAACAATTTGCTCAATAGTAACGGAATTAATTTTTATACAAGAAAAACCCTTGAATTATCTCAAGGGTTTTTCTTGTAAAACATTACTTTTCAATTTATAATAGCAATATGAATGATTTAGAATTATATTTAAAAGATTTGACTTCAAAAGATAAGAATAAGGCACAAGAAGCAGCTTCTTATTTAGTGAATAGCGGTGATATTGAATTATTTAAAATGCTTGTTGATAAATCTGATTTCCTTTTTGATTTTATAAGAAATAATATTTCTAAGTATATAGAATTGGCTGTATCTAAAGAAAATTATTGGAATATTTTAAAGTTTTTTGATATTTATTCTGTATATTATGATGATTTGTTTGCAAGTATTTTGTCTAGACATGCTAATCAAAATTTAACAGAAGAAATCTTTAAAATGCTTGAAAAGGGAACAGAGTCACAAAAAATATATGCAGCAAAGTATTTTGCCTATATCCCTGATACTGTGGCTTTAGAATTCTTGAGTAAGTACGCTTTCTCTGATAATGAATTGTTAAGTTATAATTCAGCAGAAGCACTTGGACAGATGCAAGATGATATTTCTTTTGATATTGCATTGAATACGCTAGCTTCTGATGATGATTTTGAAAAATTAAAAGCAGTAAAATTCTTTAATGCTTATGGTAGAAATTATCCTTTTGACGCAATATTTAAAGCCATGAAAACTTCAAAAATGCCTGAAAATATCGCAGGACAAATTCCATATATGGATAGTTTATTAAATTTATTATCTTCCGAATATATGTCAGATACATTACTTGTTATCGATAATATTTTAAGTGGTTTTGGTGAAATTCTTCCTCTCTCTGATATTTTCCAATTTGAACTTTTTGAAGTACTGGAATTTTTAATAAACAATAACAAATCAGAAAATGTTAATTCAAGTAAAATTGCAGAAATACTTCTTAGTGCTTATTCTAAATTCAGTATGTTTTGTGAAAATCAAGAGTATATTTATGATGAAGATAAAAATACAAAATATGAAATTTTTTCTGTATTGAAATTATTGCAATTCCAAGGTGATGATTTTTGGAAGCAACAGAAAAGGTTTGTTTTGAATGAATTAAAGAAGTCAAAAGATAGTATTCTCGCTGTTCTTCCTGTAATTGTTGAATATAATTTAAAAGAAGCTATTCCTGACTTAATTTTGTTGTTAGATTCTAATGATGAAATTATTTTATGCGAAGTTTTAACAGCTTTGAATGCTTTAAATGCAGTTGATGGAATTGATTTTGATAAAATTATTTCAGAAATTAAAAATCCGAATATAAAAGCCATTATTGAAAATATAAAGCCTAAGATATAAACTTAGGCTTTTATGTGCTCATGTTATAATTTATAATTTAAAAAACAATTTTGCTGAAATCTGCAAGTTTTGCAAATTTTTGTTTTACCAAATATAGTAAATTTAATCTGTTTTTCTTTATATTTGTGTCATTGTCCATTACTAAAACTTTGTCAAAAAATTCAGTAATAAACGGAATAATTTTTACTAATTTATCTTCTAATTGTTTATAGGTGAGAGTATTTTCTTCTATATTTTTAACTGCGTTATATAAATCTTTTTCTGCTTGTATTGTAAATAAATTTTCATTAACAGAAGCGAAATCTTTTTCTGTCTTTAGAAGTCTTATAATTCTGTTGATACTTTCATGAAACTGTGAATAATTATCTTTATTAATAATATCCGAAACTATATTAAGTCTTGCAATTAAATCTTTTAAATCAGATAGTACATCTTTTTCTGAAATACACGCTTCAAGAGTATCGTGTTTATATTTATCAGATAGAAGAATAATTAATCTCTGTTCTATAAAGTTTTTTACCGTTTCAAAAAGTTTATTAGTATCTTCAATTTGAACAGGAAGAATTTCAATTGTCTGTTTTAATAATTGTGTAAGGTTTATTTTTAGGTCTTTATTAAGAATTGTTTTTAATATTCCAAGTGTAGCACGCCTTACACCAAGAGGATCTTGAGAACCTGATATTTTCTTACCGTCTGCAAATACTGTTACAACAGTATCTATTTTGTCAGCAATACCAACAACTTGACCTTCAATACTTTCTGCTACTTCTGAATCAGCATTTAATGGGAAATAATGTTCCATAATGCCGTTAGCTACTTCTTTTGGTTCACCGCTTCTTAGGGCATAATCTGCTCCAATATAGCCTTGAAGTTCTGTGAATTCAAAAACAAGTTTCGTAACTAAATCTGCTTTGCATAATAGAGCTGTTCTTTCTATTGTTTGTGTTGGTATATTTAATTCTTTTGCTATATTTTTAGATAATTGACATATTCTTTGTGTTTTATCATATACAGAACCGAATCCTTTTTGGAATGTAACGCCCTTTAGTGCTTCTAAATACGCTAAAAGCGGTCTTTGAGTGTCTTCTTGTACGAAGAAAATAGCATCTTCCAGTCTTGCTTTAACTACTCTTTCGTTCCCTGCTTTTATATTTTCAAATGTATTTCCAACATAGTTGCTTATTGTTATAAATTTATTTAATAGCTTCCCTTCTTTATATAATGGAAAATATCTTTGGTGTACTGCCATTACCGTAACCACAACTTTTTCCGGAATTTGAAGGTATTTTTCTTCAAATGAACAGATTACGGGTATTGGCCATTCTGTTATAAAAGTTACTTCATCAAGCAAATCTTCATCTATTGCAATTTCTGCTCCAATTTCTTTTGCTTTCTCTTTCGCAAGTTTTACAATTGTTTCCTTTCTTTTTTGAACATCAGCTATAACATTTGCTGATTCCAGTACTGTAAGATACTCATCTGGATTTTTTATTTCGATTTCTGTTTTGGAAAATCTATGTCCTCGTGTAATATTAGAGGATTTTATATTTGCTATTTCAATCTCAACTTTTTCTTCGTTAAACAAAGAAACAATCCATCTTATTGGGCGTTGAAATTTTATGTCTAAATCAGCCCATCTCATAAAGTGTGTGCCTTTTAGTTTTAAT
The DNA here is from genome assembly GCA_944323935.1 of Candidatus Gastranaerophilales bacterium. Taxonomy (GTDB): domain Bacteria; phylum Cyanobacteriota; class Vampirovibrionia; order Gastranaerophilales; family Gastranaerophilaceae; genus Avigastranaerophilus. The sequence continues at coordinate 46,597 of CALUUJ010000006.1, forward strand.
ATAATATTAGGTACTGTGGATTTTAGAAGTTCTTTTGTATCCTTGCCTTTTTGTTCTATTTTTGCCCAAACATAATTATCTTGTTTAAATAATTTATCAAGATTAATACCGTTTTTATTTGCAAAACCGATTGCGGCTTTTGTTAAATTTCCGTTTTCGTCATATGCAATATTTGAAATGGGTCCTTTTATCGTTTTTTCAATATCATCTTGTTTATCAGCAATATTTTCTATAATGACTGCTAAACGTCTTGGGGTTGCATATACTTTTATATCTGAAAATTTTATTTCATTTTCTTCTAATGTTTTTGAAAATTCATTTTTTAATTGTTCCATTGCTGAAGGAATGAATTTGTATGCAAGTTCTTCTGTTCCTATTTCCAACAAATACTTATTCATAATTATCCTCTTAATCCTTTATTGTTATCTAAATTATATTGCAAAAAGAATATTAGTAAAATGTTCTGACTGTATGAAAATTGAGAATTAATAAAAAACATTAGAAATTAAGAATAACACTGTTGCAATTTTTTTTTGTTCCGCATATAATAGTTTTGCAGTTGGGATCGTAGCTCAGTTTGGTTAGAGTGTCTGCCTGTCACGCAGAAGGTCGCGAGTTCGAGCCTCGTCGGTCCCGCCATTTTAAAGACACCTTCGGGTGTCTTTTTATTTTGTTTTATATTTTGTAAGTTTCGAGATTAGAACTCCACTGCGCAAAGACTTATTTGGACGATGTATTAAGCTTTTTTAGCATATTTTTATTTATTTTACGATTCATAAATTATTTTTATGTATTTCTTCAAAAATAATATAATTTGAATGAAATATAATAATTAAAATGCGAAATATGTTAATTTAAAAATGAAAAAAACGTTTTTCGAAACATATACATAACCTTATGAAAACAAAAATTACAAAAGCACGTATTAGAATTAGATTAAATATTTAATGGATAATATGTATACTTTATAAGAAGAAAAAATAATATAGGATTATAAAAATGGCGAATTTAGAGGATCTTCCAGAACAACTAAAGCCTTATTACAAGGACTTACAAAGAGCAAAATCAAAAACAGAAATTTTGTATGCTTTATCAAAATTATTGCAAGAACAAGAGAAACTTCCTGCAGATGAAAAATCTAAACTTGAGAAAATTATGTCAAATACTCCGATGGGCAGACACAAAAAAGTTAATTCATATAACTTTTAAGTATTATTTAGATTTAATTATGAATAAATATAAATGCTTATATGTTGAAGAATTTTTGAGAATGGGAATAATATATAAAAAAGAGGATTGGCAGTAAGACAAAAAGAGGTATTTATGTTAGCATTAACTGAAGATCAAATTAAACAAGAAATAGAGGCTATTCTTAGAGATAATCAACAAAATTATCCCAAACTCAGACAATGGTATGTATTTAACCCGAATTGGTTAATTGAAACAATAAAAATTAAAGCTGAAAATACTAATATGCCATTTTCTCAAATAATGTCTGAGTTAGAAGAAGATGATAATAATTTATCATAAATATTCATAGAATATAAATAAGCTGTGATATATAATTTATTGATTCGGCTTTATATATCCATACTTCCGCTGCGTAGACATTCCAAATCTAAGGTTATATATTTTATATCCAGAGTTTTTAATTTATTCAAAATATCTTTTCTATATCTTATGAATTTTTCAATTTCTTCTTGATTAATTTCAATTCTGGCTATATTATCGTGGATTCTAAATCTGCAGTTTGAAGAACCAAAATTTTTTATTATTTCTTCACCTTTTTTTGCTGTTTCTATCATCTCTTCTCTCAATGGAGTGTTATATGGAAAACGTGTTGCTATACAAGGTGAAGATGGTTTTTCATAGTTCTTTATACTTTCTTCTTTTGCAAAATCTATGATTTCTTTTTTTGTAATTCCAAAATCAGCAAGTGGGGAATAAATTCCTAATTCTTTCAATGCTTTAAGTCCGGGTCTATATGTTTTTATATCATCGGCATTTGTTCCGTCGAGTATTATTCTTTTCCCTGCATATTCTTTAAGTTTTGAAAAAATAAGTTTTTTGCAATGATAGCATCTATCTTTAGAATTATTTTGTGTTAAATCATTTTCGAGGGGACTGTATTTTATTATTTTTTGTTTTATTCCATAAAAATTGCAAAACTCTTTTGCTTCATTAATCTCTTGTTCTGTTTGAAAAATTGATTTAAATGTCACTGCTATAACATTTAAATTTTTACATAAATATAAAAGTGCACAGCTGTCTATTCCGCCTGAAAAAGCAAGACATAGGCCTTGCTTATCCAGTTCTCTTAAATATTGTTTTAATTTATCAAATTTTTCTTTCATTTAATTTTCAGCTTTTTGTTTATACATAAAGAAACATAGTAAATACATTATAAAACCAAGTATTAAGATGCCTGATAAATTTGAATATATAGGTTCAATATTGGTCAAAATTGCTGTTTTATTTTGTAATGTTTCAGATATTATGAATATTTGACTTTGGATTTGAGGAATAATTGAATTTTCTATTTTTAATAATGACCATTCAAGTCCATCAGGTTTTATAGAAGCAAATTTAAATATAAAAGAAGCAAATAATAAAGATAACAAACTAAAGGAAATAGATGCTTTTTTGTAATTGGTTTTCTTTACTGCAAGAATTACTATTCCTGTTATAATACCTTCTATTATACCAATAGGAAGATGGATTATTTGCATTAAACCTGTGAAGTTTGCTATTGAATTTAATGCTATTGTTCCTGATAATAATCCTTCTATTACGACAGCCAATGCTCCTAATTGTAATGCCAAAATCGAAGATAGTATTGCTCCTATAAATTCTTTATTGTTTTTTGAAAATGGTTTATAAATTAAAGGATATGCTGCGAAACTAGCAAAAGCACCCATATTTATTATGTTACAGCCAAGTGCTAAAAGGCTTCCGTCTGCAAAGAATATTCCTTGAACAAGTAGAATACTACACATTGCAAGAAATCCCGCATAAGGACCAATTAATACGGCAAGTAACATTGCTCCTATTATGTGCCCGCTTGAACCTGTGTGCGGTATTGAAAAATTTATCATTTGCAGAGTAAATACTAAAATAGTTAAAGTTATTGTATATAGGATTTTCTCTTTGTTAAAATCAGTTTTAGCTTTTTTAAAAGCATAATAAGCTGTTATTCCTGCTAACATTAGCATAGGAATTCCTGTAGTCGGGCATATTATTCCGTTTCCTAAATGCATAATATCTCCTTTAGTTTATTTCCATAACTCTTAAAATGGGATTTTTGTAGGGCCTTTTACCTCTTCCATATCCTACTTTTTCTATAATGATTTTCGCAGGGAGTTGTTCACCTGTATATAATGCTGCAACAATTGCTGCACCTGTTGGAGTTATCATTTCTCCTTCATTATTTGTTATTTTAATTGGAATTTTATACTTTGAAACTATTTCACAAACTGCCGGAACCGGTACTGATAGTGCGCCGTGCTGGCATGTAATGGTTCCTTGTCCTTCTGTTAGTGTTGAAAAATATGTTTTATTCGGGTTCAGATAATCATATAAAACTGCAAAACTTACAATATCCACAATTGAATCAATTGCACCAACTTCATGAAAATGAACTTCTGAAAGATCTTTATTATGAACTTTACTTTCTGCTTCTGCAACTATTTTAAATATTTTTTTTGCTAAATTTTTTGCATTTTGATTAATATTTGCTTTGTCAATAATTTTATTTACATCATCCAGATTTCTGTGCTCGTGGTGATGTTTATGGTTGTGCTCGTGGTGAGTGTGTAAAGGTAAAATAACATCAAAATCTGTAGTAGAAATTGCATTTACCATTTTCTTTGTAATTTTGTATTGGAATTCATTATCAAGTTTCATTGATGAAAGAGCATTATCTAAAATATTTTCGTTATCTATCAAGTCTAATAATGCACCAACAGACATATCACCCGAAATACCCGAATTACATTCAAAATATAAATTCATTTATTTTTCCTTTCAATTAATCTGTTTATTTGACAGGCGCAATATCCCGCATTATAGCCATTATCAATATTTACAACACTCATTCCTTCTGCACAAGAGTTTAACATTGTAAGAAGTGCTGAAAGTCCTTTAAAACTGCTTCCATAACCTACAGAAGTCGGTAGTGCTATAACAGGTATATCTACAAGTCCTGCAATTATTCCTCCTAATGCACCTTCCATTCCTGCTGCTACTATTATTGCATTTGCTTTTTTTATTTCATCAATTTTATCAAAAAGTCTGTGTATGCCTGCAATACCTATATCATAATATTTTTTTACATTACTTCCGTAAAATTCGGCCGTTTCGGCCGCTTCTTCTGCCACGGGTATATCACCAGTTCCTCCTGTACAAATGGCAATTTCTCCAATTCTTTCGATTTCTTTTTGTATTAGTGTTACAACTCTTCCTTGTTCATTGTATTTGATAATTTCTCCAAATTTATTTTTTAGTATTTCATATTGATTCTTGGAGCAACGTGTTCCTATTACATTGGAACCAATATCTTTGAATGATTGGAATATTTTTATTAGTTGCTCATCATTTTTACATTCACAAAAAACAGCTTCTGAGTAACCTCGTCTTTTTACTCTATCTGTATCAAGTTTTGCAAAATCAAGTTCTATATATTTATCCATTATTCTTGTCTTTCTTAATTCTTAATTTTGAAAAAAATAATCCTGCTTCAAATAACATATATGTAGGCGTAAACAGTAATATTTGGCTTATAATATCAGGCGGAGTTAGTATTCCGGCTATAACTAGTATTATTACAACAACATAAGGTCTCATATTTTCAAATGTTTTGTATTCTACAAATCCTGATTTTATTAGAGAATATGTTATTATTGGCATTTGAAACATTAACCCGAATGATAATGTAAGCCAAAACGACAGATTAATTATATTTGAAATTCCTAATACCGCATTTATATTCTGAGAAGTAAAACTCATTCCAAAATCTATAATAAGCGGTAAAATAATAAACAAACAAAATATTACACCGAAAATAAATAGTGTTGTTGAGGTGAAAACAATTGATTTTATAAATATTCTTTCGTGTTGATAAAGTGCAGGTGCAAAAAATTTCCATATTTGTCTTGCTATATATGGAAAACAAAGCATTATATCAAGAATAAATGCCAGTTTTATTTGTATTATGAATACTTCTACAGGCGAAAAATAATTAAGAGATATATTATTATCCTTAATTAGTAATTTTATCAGTAAATCTAAACATTTAGGCGCAATAAAAAGTACCGGAATTATAAATATTCCCAAACAAATAAAACTTTTTAATAACATTTCTCTGAATGCTTCAATATGAGAAATTATATTTTCGTCTTTATCTTCCATATCGCTCATTTTATACGTCTTGCGGTTTATATTCCTCGGGTTTTTCTTGAGTATCTTCTATTGCATTTTTAAGTTCTTCTGTTTCTTTTTTTATAACGTCTTTTGCTTTTTTATATTCATATGACGCCCTGCCAAGTGCTCTAGCTATTTCCGGAATCCTCTTTCCTCCGAAAAGTAAAATTATAACAACTAAAATTAATATTATTTCTGTTATTCCCAGTGACATTTTATTATTCTCCTTTCTACTATATTATATTTTGTTTTTTTACGGCATAAATTTCTATTGCATCAGTGTTACATGCTTTTTTACAAGCTCCGCAGCCTATACATTTTTCTGCATTAATGTTTGTTCCTTCTTTGGTTATAATTATTGCCCCATATGGGCATGATGTTTGACATAGTCCGCATTCAATACAATTTTCTTTTTTTATCATTGCCATAGCTATTCTTGTTTTCTGTTTTTCTTCTATACTAAGTCTTTTTATAGCACCGGTCGGGCAAACTTGTGAGCATTTATTACAATCTTTATCGCAGCTTCCATTTTTATAATCAATATGAATTGTAGGAAATTCATTATTTGCTTTTACAATAATCTTAGTTGGACAATTTTCAACACATAGATTGCAATTGTAACAGGTATTTATTAATCTTTCTTCGCTTTCTGCACCGGGTGGTAAAATTATGTCTCTATATTTTTCTCCAATTTTATTTTTGATTATTATTCCTGTTTTAATCATTGAGCCAAAAACGGCTAAAACTGCTGTACTTATAATTATCTTCCGTCTTTGTATACTGAATTTTATTTGTTCTTTTGGCTCTTTTCCATATTTAATACCGCCTTTGGGACATATTTCAATACATTTTAAACATTTTATACAGGTTTCATTATTAACTGTTTTATTTTTTGAATCGATACAGCCAGCTGGGCATTTGCTCTCGCAGTTGCTACAGGAAACACAATTATGTTTCTCTATATAGATTTTATTTCTTGAAAAATTTGATATAAGTCCGAGTATAGTTCCTGCCGGACAAATATTTGTACAAAAAAAACTGTTTTTGAAAAATGTAAGAAAGATTATTGCTAATAATGCAATGAGGCCTACCATTGAAAAAGTAAAAGCTGAACTAAAATAAGTATATGGTTCTATGTATCTTATAAATAATGCACTTCCCCCCAATAAAATGCCTAATGAAATCGCTAATATAAAATATTTTATTGGATAATTTTTTGTATATTTATTTTTTCTTTTTCCTCTAAAAAAGAACATACCTGCCAGTTCTTGAATAATTCCCAATGGGCAGAGTAGAGAGCAGTATATACGTCCGAATAAAACAGTTAATATTATAATTCCTGTAAATAATGATAATGCAAGAATTGAAAAATCAATAATGCATCTTTGCAATAATGGTAAAATCTGAATATCAAAAATTGTTACTGAATAAAAAACTCCATATATACCTAAAATAGTCAGGAATAAAACAACAATTGCTATTATTAATCTTGTTTTATATACTTTTTTCATTAGTTCATAATCTTTTCAACTTCTTTTACTGTTTTGTCTACTTGGGCTAAAAGTTCGGGAATATTAAGCTCTTGCGGGCAGTTTTTATTACACAAACCGCATTTTATACATTTGTCTGCTCTTGTTGATTCTTCAAGGGCATTATAATTATATACAAACATAAATTTGGCATTTGGTGCATTATTCCCTTTATACATATTGTATAATCCAAATATCGCAGGTATATTTATTCCTCTCGGACAAACTTCCAGACAGTATTTGCAAGCTGTACAGCTTATTGCTCCACCTGATTGTATAATTTTTGCAATTTCGTGTGCTACTTGTTCTTCTTTTTCTGTCATTGCTTTGTAGTTTACAAAGGTATTAACATTTTCTTTTAGCTGTTGTAAATTGCTCATTCCGCTTAGGATTGTAAATACTCTTTTCTTATTTGCAACCCATCTTAAACCAAATGAAGCTTGTGTATCATCAGGACATTCTTGTTTTAATCTCTCAGCAGCTTTCGTTGGAAGATTGCATAGAACGCCACCTCTTAAAGGTTCCATAACTATAACAGGAACACCTGCTTTATCTGCTATATCGTACAATTCATCTGCGTTAACTACTTCCCAATCAAGATAGTTGATTTGTAATTGGCAAAAATCCCATTTGTGTTCATTTATAACTTCCCTAAGCATTTGCGGGTCACCATGGAATGAAAAACCTATATTTTTTACCAATCCATCTTTTTTTAGTTTAACAAGTTCTTCATACATTTTATTATCACGATAATTGCTTATGGTGTTTTTATTAATATTATGAACCATATAGTTGTCAAAATATTTAACCTGACACTTCTTTAGCTGTTCTTCACACAGTCTTATTGTATCTGCTTGTGTTTTTACAAGATATGCTGGACATTTATCTGCTAATATAAAGCTTTCTCTGGGATATTTTTTTAAGACTTCACCAATTGCATTTTCAGATTTCCCATCAACATACATATAGGCTGTATCAAAATAGTTTGCACCATGCGCCATTGCATATTCTACCATTTTATCAAGCTCAACCATATCAATTTTACCGTTGAGCATAGGTAGCCTCATACAGCCAAGTGCTATTAGTGGAGTATCTATGTTAGCAAACTTTCTTCTTACTACTTGATCTTCGGATTTTTTTATTTCATTTTTCCCGCATCCTGACAAAAGTACTGTTCCACCTAATGTTAATGCTGAACTTATTATGAAATCTCGTCTTTTCATATTATCCCTCTTATAAAATAAAGATACCTATTATATATGTCTTTACTTAATTTTATCAGAATTTTCATAAGAAGTATATCGGACAAGATTTCCTTTATTATTTTTCTTTATTATTAAAAAAAGTAAGAATATTTTCTATGTGTTCTTCAACATCAACCTTATCCCAATATTTTATTATTTTACCTTCTTTATTTAGTATAAAAGTTGCTCTGCGTAAATTTTGAAGATGGATATCGTGTTCTTGAAATGCTTTTTTTAATTCATTATCAGGATCCGAAAGTAATATAAAATTTAAGTTATATCTTTTTTGAAAATCTAAATGGTCATTTATGTCATTATCACTAATCCCTATTATTTGGGCGTGTTTTTTTAGTTCTTCCATAGCATCTCTAAATTCTTGTGCTTCTTTTGTGCATACAGGCGTATCATCTTTTGGATAAAAATAAACTATTAAATTTTCTCCTTTAAAATCAGAAAGTTTATATTCTTTTTCTTCCCCATTTTGCTTAATGCCTTTTAGTTTTATATCCAAATAATTCATAATTTACCTCCTTCTTGTTATTTTAATTTCCTGATAAATTCCTTTGCATTCACTTATTGATTAAATTAGAAGGCTATTTATGTAAGGAGTGAAACTTTATTGCTGTAAATTAGTCATATACTCTTGAGGGATAATAAACAAATATTGAATTTTATATTATAATTAGATTAACAAGGAGAGAGTTGTGAAAAAGTCAGTAAAAAATATTGCATTAATAACACTTGCATTAGTTATGGTAAGTATTACTTGTAGCAGAAGTAATACTGCAATGGCTGAATCAGAGACAGTATTATATGATATGGTATGGAAAATAGTTAATTCCAGGTTTTTAGATCAAACAAATAATGGTCAAGATTGGAATAAATGGCGTCATAAGTATGATGATAAGATTAAAACCCCTGAAGATGCTTATGTCGCCATAGATACTATGGTTGCAAGCTTGAATGATAAATATACACGTTTTGTAACCCCAAAAGAGTTTGAAGAAGAAAAAAGTATGATAAAGGGCTCTTTATTTGGTATCGGAATTCAGATGGGGTTAAGAGACGGTAAAATATTAGTTATAGCTCCTATTGAAGGTACTCCCGGAGAAAAAGCAGGACTTCTTGCTGAAGATGAAATTTTAGCAATTGATGGTGTTTCAACTAAGGATATGTCAATAGATAAAGCAGCTGATAAAATCAGAGGAAAAAAAGGTTCAACTGTAGAACTTCTTATAAAGAGAAAAGGTGTGCCAAATAAAACTTATAAAATTATCAGGGATGAAATTCAAATAAAATCAATCTCTCAAAAATTGCCTGATAATTTTAAATTAGACGAAAAAATAGGTTATATTAGACTAAGTTCTTTTATGGGTAGAAATGTAAGTACTGATTTTAAGAATATTATGGAATCTTATAAAAATAAAGAAGGTATAATTATTGACCTAAGAGCGAATACAGGCGGATTGTTAACTAATGCTATTGAAATATCAGATTTATTCTTAGATGATGAGATAATAGTTAGCACTGTTGATAGAGATGGGTATAAAGATACTTCTCGCTCTTCAAAAAGATATTTTTCAACTCAGCCATTAGTCATATTGATTAATAAGGGCAGTGCTTCAGCCAGTGAGATTATGTCGGGGGCTTTAAAAGATAATCAAAGGGCAATTCTTATAGGTGAAAATACTTTTGGAAAAGGTTTAGTGCAAGAAGTGAAACCATTGACTCCATTTGGAGCAGGGCTTAATATTACTGTACAAAAATATTTAACACCCAACGGTACAGATATTAATAAAAAAGGAATTGCACCGGATATTGAAGTTAAAATTACCGAAGCAGATATAAAAGCTAAAAATGATGTGCAGCTAAAAAAAGCACAAGAAGTTCTATTACAAATGATTCAAAATGAAAAAATGTCTGCTAATCATTAATTTTAATTTAATAATTATTTATTTCGTTAAAAACAAAAACCGGAATAGTATTATACATTCCGGTTCCTTATTATATTTATAAATATATTAGCAATTAATCTTGTGATAAACAATTTGTGCGGCATTTAATACAGGATCAATCGCAGGTGAATATGGCGGTGAATAAGGTAAATCTAAATTCATAAATGATTCAAGTTTTGTTTTTCCTAAAATGGCCGGAATTACAGTATTTATTCTTTGGTTTACTTCCCCTTCTCCTATACCTTGTATTCCTAATATTGTATGAGTGTTTCTATCTGCTATCAGTTTTAGCGTTAATGTGCCTGTGTCAGGCATGTATCCTGCTTTATCCCTTTTCGTTACTATTGCATATTCCGGTTGAAATCCAAGCGCTAATGCTTCTTGGTAACTTATTCCAATTATTGAAATTGTAAAATCAAAATATCTTGTAATTGTAGAATTTAAAATACCATCAAATAAGCAATTCCCGCCTGCTATATTAATTGCGGCACATCTTCCTTCTTTATTGGCAGTTGAACCCATCGGCACCCAAGTATATCTGTTTGTAATTAGATTAAAATTATCTGTACAGTCACCTACCGCATATATGCCTGATTTTGATGTTCTCATTGTATTTCCAACTTTTATGCTGTTTTTTACGCTTAGTTTTATATCACTTCCTATGAGAAAATCTGTATTTGGTCGGACTCCGGTTCCTAAAACAACAAGATCTGTTTCTACTTGTTTTCCTGATGCAGTTATTACTTTTGTTACTTCACCTTGTTCATTACCTTGAAACATTATAACTTCTTCATTTGTCAGAATATTAACTTGCCCGGGATTTCTTCCTATGATATAGTCTGTAATCATTTTGGCAAAGTCATCATCAAACATTTTTAATATATGTGGATTTCTTTCAATTAATGTAACTTGAATATTATTTTTAACAAAAGCTTCCATTACTTCTATTGAAATGTAGCCTCCGCCAATTAATACGGCTTTCTTGGATTTAAACATTTTTTCTTTAATGTTTATTCCATCTTGAATTGTTCTTAATGTGAAAATGTTCTTTAAATCAACATTTTTAATGTTAGGAATTTCTGGAATTGCGCCTGTTGCAATGACAAGAATATCGTAGAATACTTCATATACCTCTGATGTTCTTAAGTCTTCGATTAGAACTTTTTTCCCCCTTGTATCTACTTTTATACATTTCTGTTTAATATGAATATCTATATTTTGTTTTTTAAAGTCTTCAGGTGTTCTCATAATTAAAGTTTCTGGCATTTTAATTATATCTTCTATAAAATATGGCAGACCGCACGCTGAATATGAGATAATATCCTCTTGTGTATATAAATCTATTATTAAATCAGCACGTTCTCGTCTTAGTTTTGCTGCTGTTTTGGGTCCGGCTGCTCCGCCACCTATTATTACAACTTTCTCTGCCATATTTATTCCTTCTTAAAAAATCATTCTTTGTATTTCTATTCCACTAATTTCGAGCAATGCTCGTTCTAAATTTACAGAACTATCAGCATTATCAACTTGTAGCAGTACAATCCCACTTGAAGAGCAAAATATTGATGAATTATTAATCCCGAGTCGCATTTTTATAATGCAGTTGAATTCTGTTAGTATTTTTTGTAATTCAACTGCATTATGCATTTTGTCGGGAAGTTTTATCCCTATGATAACTGTCATTGTAATTAATCTTTTATTTCGAGTTTTTTTGTCTCTTTATCTTCAGCATGAAGTTTTGGTAAATGAAGCTCGAGTATACCCTTCTTTAAATCAGCAGAAGATTTATCTACGTCTATTTCGTATGGGAAATATAAAGTTCTTGAATATGTACCATATCTGAATTCGGATTTATGATATTTATGTTTCTTTTCTTCTTCTTTTTCTGTTTCTTTTTTTGCTTCTATTTTTACGTAAGATTTATTTATATCAACATTAATATCATTTTTATCTATTCCCGGTAATTCTACTTTTACGCAATATTTTTCATCATATTCTTTTACGTCGACAGGCATTGCCATTCCTTTTAATTCTTGATGAAAAATGTATTCCGGAAATAAATTGTCAAAACTTTTTTGAAGAATTGCATTAATATCATCATTTAAAGTATTTAAAAAAGTATCAGGCTTTTTTATTAAGTATTTCATCTCTTTTCTCCTATACAAAAATACGGTGTAAAACCGATATTATTTTGCAGGAAAAAATACATACAAACATTCCCTAATAGGGTAATTTGTTTTGTATAAAGAAAAATTAATCAATGTCTTCTGTTTGTGAAGCTGCAAGTTGCTTTTGCTTTAATTTATTAACAACAGAATCAACAAGAAAATCATAAGATTTCATTTTAGTAATTTCTTCAGAAAATTCTTTTTTTAGCATATCTTCAACCATTGCTCTGATTTTTAAATCTTCAGCAATAAATTTATTATCTGCTATTATTGAACTTAGAAGTTTATCTTTTTTACTGTTTTTAGATGAAGAGAACTGAAGCCAATCTAATTGTGGCTGAATATTTTTTAATTTTTTAACAAGTTTAAAATGTTTTAAACCGAACATTTTATACGAACTTCTCCATTTTCAAAATATACATCTTGAACTTTTTTCGCACGGTTCCCCTTTATATATGATAAAACATTTTTTACTGTTTGTACAGTCTTCATCTTTTCCATTAAAGTGTATAAAACCAAATCGTGCAGGAGAGAGTTATTTTTTAGCATGGGTAATTCTTTATCCAAAACACTTGTTATCATTTGTGATAAGTTGTCTGTATTATGAGAAATGTATATAGGATTTGACGTTTTTCTATAACACAAAAGTTTGTTTGTGTCTTTGTCTTCTTCTTGATTGTCATTAATCCATTCTACTGTTACTTTTTTTTCTGCGTTTAACATTTTACTTACCTTTTATTCCGATTTAATTTATCTTCCGTGGTAAGAAAGTAAACTGAATTTTTTGAATTTACAAAAAAAAGAACAAACGTTACATTAGTTTACAAAAACAAATAGTAAATATTTTATTGTAAATATATGTAACTTTATAATGTTTTTTTTTAGCAATAAATTAAAGTTGATTTTTTTTTTACCGTAATAAAACATATTCGGAATTAATTATATAAAATTACGTGTTTAATCGCGGGAAAAGGTGTAATATGGCTGATATTTCAATAAGAAAAGCATCAGAAGGATTTATATCTGATAATAGTGTATCTTCAAAATCACAGTTTGCAAGTCTTAAAAAAGAATATAATTCTTTTAAAAAGAAAGCAGCTAAATCAGATATGGCTAATTCTCCTGTTATGTGGGAGAAAGAATTGGAATTGCTACAGAAACTAAGTGAGTTAGCAAAAAAAGAAGCCTTGACTACTGAAAAAGAGTGGGTTGATGCAAAATTATCGGAAATAACAAAAAAACTCTCAGCACAAGAAATAGCACCAAATGCATCTTATTATTCTCCTGCTTCTTTTAAAGGAGCGCCTGTGAAGAAAGGTATATCTGTTTCTTTTGAAAAAGCCGAACCTTTTAAAATATTGGATGCATATACAAAATCAGACGGAACAATAGATGAAAATATCAAGAAAATAGTTGGTTCATTTGCCCCATCTGTTTTAGATGAATATAATTTGTCTTATTTATTGAAAAAATGCTGTAATGATGAAGGTGCTATTGATGATGATGTGGCTCAAACGATAGAAATCCTTGCTAGTGCATCAGTAAGTCCTGCAATAATACCTCAAATATTAGAATCGATAGAAGTTGAAGATCAATACGGTAAAAGAACTTTTGATTTATCAATGTGTGATAGAATCTTCTCATTAAAAAAAGCAGGCTTTGATGATTCTGAAACTCTAAAATTTGTTAATTTCTTGAATTCAGGTTTTGAAGATCAATCCGCTATTGAATCTCAAATTTGTAAAATGAAAAAATTCAATATATCGACAGATGCAATAATTAGTATTTTAAAAGCCTTAAGTGTTAAAAATGTTTCAACTTCGAAAAAAATAGTATCTGATTCTGCTGTTAAGTCTATTGTCTCTTTAAAGAAAACTTTATCTGCTAAAAGAACAAATGAAAAACTGGAAAGAGAAAATCCTATAAATCAACTTGGCGTTCTTACTGTTAATCTGGGCGATGACATAATGATTATGAAAGGTAATAAAATTACATATATTTCGCCTGTTGAGGGTAAATCTGTCCATGATTTGAGAAAAGAATATGATGATATGATTGCTAAGCTGGAAGATGGCTTGTTGATTGAATATGCAAGAAGGTATAAAGATGCTAATGGAGAAATAGACTCTAAATATCTTCGTACAACAACAGTATTAAGAAATAATGGCATATCATATGACCAATTGATTGATATGACTGATTTTTGTGTTGATTCAGACGGAATTAATAATGATAAACTAAATGCAATTATACAGATTAAGGCTTCAGGGGCTTTAGGTGTTGATATAATGTCAATATTATCAAGTGTTAAAAAACAACAGGACGGATTATATAGTCCAGAAGATATTGGAAATGCATGTGATTTAAGTTCTGCCGTTATTGGTGGTAAAGAAGTAGCTGCTTTACTTCCTGAGGTTAGAAATAAAAAAGATGTTAAAGAATTTTTTGTATATTTTTCTCAATTATTTGAAGATAAATCTAATTTATTAAAACTTCTACCATTAATAAAAGATGAGAAGGGTAATATTGATAAAAATGCAATGGATGTTTTATATAATCTTGCAAATAATTTCTTAATATCATCAGAGTCGCCCATGTCAGAGTCAAAGTTTGTACAAACGGCTAATGATATTGTTTTTGCGGCAATGGATAAAGATGATATAAATGTTAATGATGAAGGTGCCGGTATTTGTTCTATAATGTGCCAAAGTGGTCATAATGCAAAAGAAATATTATTAGTACTTGAAAAATGTAAAAATCCTGACGGTAAGATTGATGAAAAATTATCTGAAATACTATGGAATTTATGTTTGGGTAAAACTAATATTTCAGATATAGAATGTGTTATAAATTTCTGCAAAAAAAATACAGGAGAAATTGATTCTATAAGATCAGATAGCATAATCTCTTTATTTGAGAAAGGATATTCAAAAGAAGAAATAATTAATTATATTAAAAGCATATATTAGTTTTCATAATATTTTGTGAATACGAAACCTAAATTTTCAATTTCTTTTTTTAAATTTGGATTTTGTGTTATTAAAAATTCTCTGTAGTTATTTTTTTTAAACTTATTTGTTGTTGGATGGAATATTATTTCAGTTAACGAATTTTCAGTGTTAATTGATCTCAAACCGTTTAAGATGGTATCTCTATTCATCATTCCTGTATATAGAATGCCGATGAAATAGTCATTCGTATAAGAGTCTGTATTTATTAAAGTCTTTATATTAATACTTGTATAATAATTCAAAAGAATATTCTTTATTATATTTATAGGAAATTTAATACAGAGTGATTTTGATATTACAAAATATGGTATTTCCTTCTGGCTTCTTATGTATCTTATGTTGTACTCTTTTGCTAACTTTACTGTTATATTGAAAATTTCAGGAATTGCATGGACATGCATATGAGAATCTATATGAGAAATATTATGGAATGGCAAAATTCTTTCTATTTGAGCTCTAAACTCATTTTCTATGTCTATTAAAAACTTTGAATATTTAGATTTTTTTATGAGTTGTAAATAGTTGTTATTAAAATAACCTTTGTTATCACATAATAGAGGTGATTTCGTAATACTTTTTCCTTCTACAATATTAAAATGAAAGCCTAAATCAATATCATTAATTTGAGGTAAAATTTCATTTTTTGCTTGGTCAAATCCATTCATGTTAGTTAGCATGCTGCAAGAGGTTATTAATTCGCTCTTATATCCAAGTTTTATTGCCTCATTATTTTCTTTTGAATAACCAAAGTCATCTGCGTTGATAATTACTTTTTTCATTTGCATATTGTCCGAATATATTTTATTATTTTCATATGATTTTAACACAATAAGGTTTTGTTTTATATGAGTTTGCCTATTCTAGCAATAGTAGTACCTTGTCTGAATGAGGAAGAATGCATTGCATCAACCATTCTAAGGCTTCTTGAAATACTTTTTGATTTAGAATCTAAAGGAGAAATAGATAAGGAAAGTTTTGTATTTTTTGTTAATGATGGAAGTTCTGATTCTACATGGAATATAATAGAAAAATATAATAAGGAAACAAACGGGAAAATAAAAGGAATAAGTTTTAGTCGTAATTTCGGAAATCAAAAAGCTATATTGGCTGGATTGTTTGAAGCTTCAAGTTATAATGCAGATTGTTTTATTTCTATAGATGCAGATTTGCAGCAAGATGAAACCAAAATATCAGAGTTTGTAAAAAAGTATAAAAAAGGTTCTCAAATTGTTGCTGGAATAAGAAATGATAGGAACGCAGATGGTATCTTTAAAAAATATACAGCATTGACATTTTATAAAATAATGAATTTACTTGGCGTAAAAATAAAAGTAAATCATTCTGATTATAGGCTTGTAAGTAAACAAGTAGTCGACGCATTAAAAAAGTTTCCTGAAACTAATCTTTTTTTACGAGGAATTTTTAATGATTTGGGATTTAACAAAGATTATGTTTATTTTGATGTAAAGGCAAGGAAAGCCGGCAAAACTAAATTTACGCCAATGTCACTGCTGTCACTGGCAATTAGCGGAATTACATCTTTTAGTATTGTTCCTTTGCGAATAGTTACCTTTATAGGATTTGTGATGTCTTTTGGAAGTTTTATATTGGGTATTAGTGCTTTTATAGACAAGTTAATAAGACATAATGCAGTTCTGGCTGGGCAACTATAGTTGTTGCAATAGGTTTTATAAGCGGAGTTCAGATATTATGCATGGGAATAATAGCAGAATATCTCGGACAATTATTTCAAGAGGTCAAAGCAAGACCTAGGTATATAATAGAAAAAAAAGTTAGCTAATATTATTTTCCTCTTCAATCCAAACATAAGTTTTTGGTAATATTGATGCAAAAGGATTATTTATGTCTTTGTGGTTGATTGGATTGGATATAAAAGAATTAATATTATTTATTTTTTGCATTATATTATAAAAGTAATTACATATATTCATATTTTGATTCCAACTATTTCTTTTTAATTATAGTTTGTTGTTCAAAAAAAAATAATCTACAAAATATTAATCTTGTACTGAAATATAGTACTATTGTATAATATGCGTATGAATAAAAAAATATTAATAGTAGATGATACAAAAGCTTGGTTGTTATTTCATGAAGAATTAATAAATCATCTGTACGGTGAAACATTTGAAATTACGACTGCCGGTTCTGCGTCTGAAGCAATGAAAATAATAAAACAGAGCAAAAATGAACCATTTTCTCTCATAATAACAGATTTGCAGATGGAAACGGATTATGAACCAAAATTGGCAGGTGAGTGGCTTGTTGAACAGGTGCAAAAAATCAGTGCGTACTCTTCATCAAAAATTATTGTTGTTTCTGCTATGTATAGTATTGAAAATATAGCTAAAAGGTTGAATGTAGAGTGTATATCGAAAACAATGTTGATTCGTAATAAACTGTTGATGAAATTTATGTTAGAGAAGTTGATGCCCTTCTTAAAGAATTTTAATTGATTTCATATTGTTTTGAATTTAAATAAAATTTTGTTTGTGTTAGTATAAATTTGATTATGGTTAATTTGGACATGTCGAAATATACTATAGTAACACTTGAGGAAGTACATTCAACAAATAGTTATGCACTTGAGTATTTGCAATCTTTTGAAGATGGAACAGTGCTTTATACTACTCATCAAACATCCGGTCGAGGCAGATATAATAGAAAATGGATATATGATGATACTGAAAATCTATATATGTCTATTGTTCTTAAACCAGAAAAAAAATCTTTTCCTTTCCCGAATTTAACACAATATTTATCTGTAATATTATGCAAAGTGCTGGAAGAAAATTTTGGAATTAATCCCAGTATTAAATGGCCAAATGATATTTTAGTGGATGGGGCAAAAATATCTGGAATTTTGGCTGAAACCGATATGTCAAATAATAAAATTGATGGAGTTGTACTTGGGCTCGGTTTGAATGTTAACTTGAAACAAGAAACCATAGATAAAATTGATCAAAAGGCTACATCAATTTTTGTTTTGAAAAACAAAAATTATGATATAGAAAATATTGTAAAAATGATTTGTGAAGAATTCTTTTTTGAATATGAAAAGTTTATTGATTCAGGCTTTGGTTATATCAAAGAAGAATATATAAAAAGATGTAATTTCTTAGGTCAAAAAATTTCTATAAGAGAAGCGGAAGAAATAAGAAATTATTATGCAAAATCAATAGATAATGATGGTCTATTGGTAGTATTAGATGAGCAAAATAACGAATGTAGGATAATAACAGGAGATGTGTTATGTTAAATGAAGGTTTAGCAACAATGGCTGTTGGAATGGGAACCGTATTTGGTTTCTTAATAATACTTTGGGCTGTTGTTTGTTTTTTGGGAATGGTTGTTAGTTATTTAAACAAGCTGTTCCCAGCGGAAATACAGGCTGTTAAAACAGCAGTAAAAGCTGTTGCTGGTGATTTAGAAGTGGCAATAGCTGTTGCTGCTGCTAAATTAAGAAAATAATTGTAAGATAGACACATAAGAGGGAAAAAATATGGCAAAAAAACTTATTAAAGTTATGGATACATCTTTTAGAGATGGATTTCAATCAATTTATGGTGCTAAAGTTTTAGTAGATGACTTTATTCCTGCACTTCAAGCTGCTGTAAATGCAGGAATTAAACATTTTGAAACTGCTGGTGGTGCTAGATTTCAAGCTCCAATATTCTTCTGCAATGAAAATGCATTTGAAACTATGGATAAAATCAGAGCTGCTGTTGGTCCTGATGTAAAATTACAATCACTTTCTCGTGGAGTTAACGTTGTAGGTTTGAATTCTCAACCAAGAGATGTTATTGATTTACACGCAAAAATGTTTGCAAAACACGGTGTAAATGTAATAAGAAACTTTGATGCATTGAATGATGTTAATAACTTAATTGATTCTGCAAACAGCATTAAAAAACACGGCTTGCAACATGAAGTTACTATTACAATGATGGAATTACCTTTTGGTTGTGAAGGTGCTCATGATGTAGCTTTCTATGAAAAAGTTTTAAGAAACATATTAAATTCAGGATTGCCGTTTGATTCATTAGCATTTAAAGATGCATCAGGTACTTCAAATCCAAGAAAAGTATATGAAACTGTAAAAATGGCTCGTGAAATATTAGGGGAAAACTTCCATATCAGATTCCATTCACACGAAACGGCAGGTACTGGTTTAGCTGCCTATTTGGCTGCATTAGACGGTGGTGCTGACGGTATTGACTTGGCTATGAAACCTGTTTCAGGCGGTACAGGACAACCTGATATTATTTCTATGTGGCATGCTCTAAAAGGTACCGATTATGACTTGGGTATTGACATAAAGAAGGTTATGGAAACAGAAGAAATCTTTAAAGAATGTATGAAAGATTATCCTTTGGATCCTATTTCTTTAGCAGTTAACCCAATTTTGATTCAAGCTCCATTACCGGGTGGTGCAACTGCCACTACTGTAAATCAGTTAAAAGATATGGGTATGCTTGATAAATTCCCTGCTCTTATTGCAGCTATGAAAGAATGTGTTGAAAGAGGCGGTTACGCGACTTCAGTAACACCTGTTTCTCAGTTCTATGCACAACAAGCATTCTTGAATGCAGTTCAAGGACCTTGGGTACAGGCAAATCCCGGTTACGCAAAAATGTTGTTAGGTTATTTTGGTAAAACTCCTTGCGAACCTGATCCTGAATTAGTTAAATGGGCCAGTGAAAAATTAAATATGCAACCAACTACTGAAAAAGTTGTTGACTTGAATGAAAAAGATCCAGAAAAAGGATTAAAAGCTGCTGAAAAAAGATTAGTAGCTGCAGGTCTTCCTGTTACGGATGAAAATCTGTTTATTGCTGCTGCTTGTAAAGACGGAAATGTTGATAAAGGTATAGATTTCTTATTGGGTAAAGGTCAAGTTTCCGTTAATAAAACTGCTGCAAAAGTACAAGCTTCAGCACCTGCTGCAGGTTCTTCTGATGGTTGTACAGTTACTGTTAACGGTAAAAAATATGCTGTTAAATTCCAAAATGGTAAAGCAGTTGTTAATGGTAAAGAATATAATGTTGACGTTAAAGATGGTATTGAAGAAGTATCTTCTGCTTCTGCAAGTGGTGAAGGTACTGAAGTTAAAGCTCCAATGCCGGGCGCTGTGTTAAGAGTTCTAAAATCAGTCGGTGATACTGTAGAAGAAAATGAAGAAATTTTGGTTATTGAAGCTATGAAAATGGAAACTCCTATTAAAGCTCCTGTTGCCGGAACTATAACTTCATTGGCAGTTGCTCAAAATGATAAAATTTCTACAGGTCAAGTATTGGCAACAGTAGGTTAGGAGGTCTTAAATGCAATTAATAGAAGGTTTAGAACAACTTTGGCAATCAACCGGTATTTATAGTTTTATTAAAACTGCTACTGAACATGTAGACGGAACCTGTATTGATCAATTTTTGACTCACTTTGGTCAGCCTATAATGATTCTTATTTGTTGCTTCTTATTGTGGCTTGGAATCAAAAAACAGTTTGAACCATTACTATTGGTACCGATTGCTTTTGGTGGTTTATTATCAAATATTCCTATGCCATTGGGTGAAGAAATAGCAGGCCCAAATGGGTTTTTAGGTATAATCTTTGCTGCTGGTATTGATAAAGGGCTATTCCCATTGATTATATTTATGGGTGTAGGTGCAATGACAGATTTTGGTCCATTAATCGCTAATCCTAAAACTTTACTTTTAGGTGGTGCAGCACAATTTGGTATTTTTGGTGCTTTATTACTTGCTTTAGTTTTAGGTTTTGATATGCAAGCTGCTGGTTCAATTGGTATAATTGGCGGTGCTGATGGTCCTACATCTATATATGTAACAACAAAACTTAAACAAGAATTGTTAGGTTCAATAGCAGTTGCTGCATATTCTTATATGGCTTTAGTTCCTGTTATTCAGCCGCCTATTATGAAATTATTAACTACTGAAGCTGAACGTAAAATTCAAATGACTCAGCTAAGAGAAGTTTCAAAAAGAGAAAAAATTGTATTCCCTATTGCAGTTCTAATTCTTTGTTTGATATTCTTACCGTCAGCTTGTCCTTTAGTTGGTGCTTTGACATTTGGTAATTTATGTAAAGAATGTGGTGTTGTAGATAGATTATCAGATACAATGCAAAATGCTTTAATTAATATCGTTACTATCTTCTTAGGATTGACTGTTGGTTCAAAATTGCAAGCAGATCATTTCTTAACAATTGAAACTTTGAAGATATTATTCTTAGGTATTGTTGCATTCTCATTAGCTACAGCAGCTGGGGTAATAATGGCGAAGATAATGAATTTATTCTTAAAAGAAAAAATCAATCCGCTTATTGGTTCAGCAGGTGTATCTGCAGTACCAATGGCTGCACGTGTATCTAATAAATTAGGTTTAGAAGCAAATCCTCAAAACTTCTTATTGATGCACGCAATGGGTCCAAATGTTGCAGGTGTAATCGGTTCTGCAGTTGCTGCCGGTGTATTACTTGCTTTAATCCCGCACTAAAAAATAGTTTTCTCGGAGGTTTAAACCTCCGAGAATTTTAAATAAAATTAAAGGTTGTAAAAATATATACTCAAGTGAAAGGAGAAAAGAGAATGAGTACAATTGAATATTTTTCAAACTCAGAAGAATTGCATAAAATGATGTCTCCTGCAAGAGCAACGTTAACTGCTCCATTCTTCGGAAACAATGTAGAACATGTAAAATCTGTAGCTGAAGCTTATAAATTAGCAAAAAACAGCCCGGGTACTGTAGAATTGACAGGTATGCCTGTATATATGCCTGAAAAATTAGGTTTGCCTCAAGGTGCTAACCAATTATTATTCAACGATGGTACTGTAGTTGGTCGTTGTGCTGCTGCCAGAAAAATTGTTGGTGAACCAAATTGTGATTTGGCTTATTTATTACCAATTATCAGAGAAGCTGTATACAACACTCGTGACCGTTTAATGTATTCAACAGAAGTTGTTGTTGGATTAGAAAATGACTTTATGATTAAAGCTCATTTATTAATTCCTGAAGGTTTTGAAAATGTTATGTATTCTTGGATGTTAAACTTCCAATACATTAACGAAGTATATGCACAAATGTATGCAGATTCAAGAAAAATCAATGAAGGTGATATTTATGTATTCTCTGATCCTGATTGGAGTCACCCTGATTTCCCATATGGTTTAACATTCTTTGATCCTGAACATAACTGTGCAGCTATTTTAGGTATGAGATATTTTGGTGAACATAAAAAAGGTACATTAACTCTTGCTTGGGGTGCTGCTGCTAGAAATGGTTATGCTTCTTGCCACGGCGGTATGAAGAGATATAACCTTGCTGATGGTAAATCTTTCCAAGTTGCTGTATTTGGTCTATCAGGAAGTGGTAAATCTACAATTACTCACGCTAAACACAATAACAAATATGATATTACTGTTCTTCACGATGATGCATTTATTATCAATGTTGAAGATAAATATACAATCGCATTGGAACCTGCTTATTTTGACAAAACTGCAGATTATCCGATAGGTTGTGATGATAACAAATATATTTTAACTCAACAAAATAATGGTGTTATTGCAATGGCTGACGGTAAAATAGTTTCTGTAACTGAAGATATCAGAAACGGTAATGGTCGTGCAGTAAAATCTAAATTATGGTCACCAAATAGAGTTGATAGAATTGATCAACCTATCAATGCTATTTTCTGGTTGATGAAAGATCCTACTATACCTCCTGTATTGAAATTATCAGGTGCTTCTTTAGGTTCTGCAATGGGTGCTACTCTTGCTACTAAACGTTCATCTGCTGAAAGACTTGCTAAAGGTGTTGATCCAAATGCTTTAGTAGTTGAACCATATGCTAACCCATTCAGAGTTTATCCTTTAGCTGTTGATTATACAAGATTTAAACAATTAATAGAAGATGGTGTTGATTGTTATATCTTGAATACTGGTGAATTTATGGGTACAAAGGTTAAACCTGCTCATACTCTAGGCGTAATTGAAGCTATTGTTGAAGGAAGTGCTAAATTCCATAAATGGGAAAACTTCTCTGATATCGAAATTATGGATGTTGAAGGCTTTGATGCTTCATTCAGTAACAAAGAATATGCTTCTCAATTTGTTGCTCGTATGAACGATAGAATCAACTTCGTAAAATCAAGAGAAACTGAAAAAGCTGGAATTGATAAACTTCCTGCTGATGCTTTGGAAGCTTTGGAAAAAGTTGTTTCACAAGCTAAAGTTGGCGTTGGTGTTTAATTAACTCCTACTTTATAATAAATTTTGAAGACCAAGACGTTGGTTGACAAAAGAAGAAAGAGCATACTGACGAGTATGCTCTTTTTCTTATCTGGTTGAACGTTCTTTTTCATTTGCGTCTTCACTATTGTTGTTTGCCAAGTAGGTATCTCTTGGAATATCACTTGAACCTCCGCTCCATTCGTTCATACGTATCCAACCGGATATTTTGCTGTAAGAACCTGAGCCGATTTCATATTTTCGCTCTCTTACCGCATCTCCGGAATTACCTTCTATTGTATAAATATATTTATCATCGACTCCAACTACAATGCCGGTATGGGATGCTCCGTTACTTTTTTGTATCATAATATCGCCTGGTACAGGAGTATATGTTCCTACTTCCGAATAATATCCGGCTTCTTTTGCTTGAGCTCTTAAACCTGATACACTTGCATCAAAGTTAAGTGGACTTGCTGTTCCTTCTTGTCCTTTGCCGTATAGCCAAGAAACGAAGGCTGCACACCACGGTACCCCCGCTCCTCCACCATATTTTTCCATTGTTCCTCTATTATCGCCGCCATCTTCGTATACTCCAAGCTGCGAATAGGCAAGTTCAATTGCCGTTCTTGTCAAATCTGTTAAACCATCCAGTACGTATTCTTTTGCTATTTCTTTATTTGATAAGTTGTTTATTGCTGTGTTTATTTCATTAACATAATCTTGTGCAGTTTTGATTTCAGACTTTATAGCAGTTGTTGCTGCTTCTTTATATTCATTGTATTCATCTTTTGCTTCATTATAGGCATCCTGGTATTTCTGTATTTCAGGATATTTCTCTGTAATTTGAGCTTCAAGTTCCGTCATTTGATTATTTAATTCATCTAACTCGATTTGAAGGGTTTGTTTTTCTGTGTTTAAGGTTTCTAGCTTATCTTGAGCATCGTTCCATGCTTGTTCTGCATCTCTCTCTGCTTGTTCAGCGTCTGAGATTCTGGATTGTAGTTCTGCAATTTTTGAATTTAATTCAGCTCTTTTATCACTATCCATTTCAGTGCTATTTGCACTTTGCAGTGTAGCAAGTGAATCTTCTAATGTTTGTTTTGTTGAAACACTATTTTTATATGCAGTTTCTGATTCTGAGACAATTCCTTCCTGATCTGCAATTTCTTGATCTTTTAAGTTTATTAAATCTTCTTGAGAACTAATACTCTGCTCCAAAGAATCAACTTGTGTAGCCATATCTTCATCAACTTTTTTAAGTTCTTCAAAATACGTATCATAAAGATTTTCTATATTTTCATTCATTGCTTGAAGATTTTCTTCAGAACCATCAAGTAAAGAAGACAAAATATTTTGTTTTTCTCCTAATTCGGATTTTGCGGTTGTAAGCTCTGAATCTAATTCACTTTTTGTCATGTTATCAAGAGTTTTTTCTTGAGTAGAAGAACCGGATGTTTGTGATCTTGTACTCCCTCCAGAACTTCCACTTCTTGCGCCAGGTGTTATAGGAGTTTCTTTTTCAACACTTTCTTTTATAGATTCGGGAGCTGCTATTTTGAATGTACCATCTTTAATATCTTCAGTTGCATTTATTATGTCATCTAATGAAATGCTTTCTTCATTTGAATCGAAACCTTTTATTGTATTAAAAAAGCTCGTTAATTCTTCATCGTTTATTTCTCCATTCCCATCTATATCTATACTTTTTTTAAATGTTGCATCTTGAAGTAAATCATTTAACAGTTCAGTAATAATTTCACTATCTTCAAGATTTATATCTGTTTGGTTTTCCAAATCTAATTCATCTTCTTCTGGTTCATTTTCTTTTTCTGCATCTGGGGCTGTTAGTTTTCCATTAATTAATTCCAGACGTAAAATTTCATTTATATCCTCTGAATAGATAGAATAATCCAGATTAAGTTCATCAGTAATATAATCTTTAAATTCATTGGCATACATAAAAACGCTAATTTCTGAATCATCAAGTTTATAGTCAGTTTCTGATTCTTTGTTTATTTCTTCAAGATAAGTCTTGAATCCCATTTTAAGCAGTTCAAAATTCATTGCCAACCTTTATTCCATATTAATTATGTTTTCTGTATTGGCAAAAAAAACTTTATCTAATTAATTTATTTTTTATTAAATTTGTTACAAAAATTATTAAAGTTTTTAATAAATTATTCGAAACAGAAATTTATAAAATATTATTTTTATTATCCAAGTTATACTGGTATGAAAACTCTATAATTATCGCTGCTTCCACCTATGCTTTTATAAATATTTGCTGAATAATGGTCAGAAATTTCACCGCCGTTACCATCGGCAATTGTAACGTGACCGTATTGAGCACCGCCACCACCATACCCTGTTGTTGCTTCCCAACAAACAACTGCACCTGCAGGTAAGTTTGATAAGTCATCTGATGTCGGGTAATCACTTGTTACTTCAACAAACATGCCTTCTTCAACTAATCCTTCCATATTAGTATCCCAGTCACATCCGTTACCGCTGAGACTTAGTCCATATGCCATTGCAAATGTTCTGCTAACGCCTGTTGCGCAATAACCTGTAGAAGAACCATATCTTCCTAACATTTGTTTTGCAACATCAACAAGTCTTTCACCTTCTTCAGCATCATATTGATTCATGCTGTATTCTTTTTCTATTTCTTTATTATCAAGGTTATTAATTGCTGTGTTGATTTCATTTACATAGTTTTGAGCTGATTCAATTTCTGATTTAATTGCTGTTGTCGCTTCTGCTTTATATGAATCACGGGTTTCTTTTGCTTCTTTATATGCGTTAAGTGATTCTTGAACTTGAGGATATGTTTCTACAATTTTTTCTTCAAGTTCTGTCATTTGTGTATTTAAATTATCAAGTTCTGTTTGCAAAGATTCTCTTTCTGTATTTAGAGAGTCTAATTTAGTTTTTGCAT
This sequence comes from Candidatus Gastranaerophilales bacterium, assembly GCA_944323935.1. Classification (GTDB taxonomy): domain Bacteria; phylum Cyanobacteriota; class Vampirovibrionia; order Gastranaerophilales; family Gastranaerophilaceae; genus Avigastranaerophilus. Next base: position 73,126 of record CALUUJ010000006.1, read on the forward strand.
CATCCCAAGTCTGTTTTGCATCTTTTTCTGCTTGTTCTGCTTCAGAAACTTTGGATTTAAGTTCGGAAATTTTTGAATTTAATTCTGCAATTTCAGAATCATCCATGTTTGATGTGTCTGCAGATTCTAACTCAGATAATGAAGATTGAAGTTGTTCCTTTGTTGAAACAGCATTGTTATATGCAGTTTCGGACTCTGCAACAACACCTTCCTGGTCTGCAATCTCTTGATCTTTTGAGTCTATTAAATCTTCTTGAGAGTCAATACTTTGTTTCAGCGTATCAACTTGTTCAGCCATATCTTCATCAACTGTTTCAAGTTCAGATAAATATGTGTCGTATAAATTTTCCATTTCTTCTGTCATTGCTTGAAGATATTCTTCGGAACCATCAAGTAAAGAAGATAAAATGTCTTGTTTTCCTGTTAATTCTGATTCAGCTGTTGTAAGTTCAGAATTTAATTCTTCTCGTGTCATATTATCAAGGGTTTTTTCTTGAACGGCATTTGAACCATAATATGATGGTGTACTACTGCCTCCTGTTGAACCGCTTGAAATATTTCCTGATGAAGGTGTAGCTGTATTTGAAGAAGCTTGTGCATTTTGAGTTTGATTGATATCATCTGCTTCAGGAGTTTCTTCTTCTGTAGTCTCAACATTTGCTTGTGAATCAACTTTTTGTTTTATTTGTTCTATTCCGGCCAATACATCATTAAGCGAAAGATTCTCAGCATTTCCATCCAAGCTATTGATATTATTTAAAAATGCAGAAATTTCATTTTTATCTAAATCTCCGCTTTCGTCACTATCAAGTGCGGAAATAACTGTTTGGTCTTGGAAAAGATTATTAAGTAATTCTGTTAAAACTTCATTATTTTCTTCTAAATTTTCTGTATTTGGATTTGTTGTGTCTGAATTTGAATCTTCAACTTGAGAATTATTTTCAGGTAATTCAACATCTTCTTGAACTTGTGTAGAATCATTTTCTTGTTCATTTATTGATGTATCTGAAGGAGCTTTATCTTGGTCTTCCTCTGCGGAAGAAAGGAATGAATCGGAATTATCTTCAGTACTTTCAACTAATTTCCCATTAACTACATCCATTGATAGAATATCATTTATACTCTTAGCGAAGATTGATGAATCTGCAATATTTAATTCATCTGCAAGATATGTTTTGAATTCAGATGAATACATAAATATACTGATACTGGAAGAGTCTGTATTGTATTCTTTTGTTGAATTTTCATTTAAACTCTCTAAATATGATGAAAAACCTTGAATTAATGAAGAAATGTTCATAAATAATCCTCGTTATATATATAAAAAAGATATACAAGAAAAAATTTACTTGTATATCTTTTTTGTGTAATAAAATTTAATAAATTTTATAAGTTTTTAATTATTTCGTTTGTATATTCGCTTGTAGAAGCTGTCCCTCCCAAGTCTGAAGTTAGTGAAATATTTTCTTTTATTGTTTTATAGAGAGCTTTTTGTATTCTCTCAGCTACTTCATTTTGATTAATATATTTAAGCATTTCGATTGCAGATAATAAAAGTGCTGTTGGATTTGCTTTATTTTGTCCTTTTATATCAGGTGCACTGCCATGAACAGGCTCAAATACCGCAACATCTTTACCTATATTTGCGCCTTGAGCAATACCCAAACCGCCTATCAGTCCTGCACATAAATCTGATACTATATCACCATATAAATTTGGAAGAACAAGAACATCAAATTGTTCAGGTTTTTGAACTAATTGCATACAAAGATTATCTACTAAAATTTCTTTATATTCTATTTGCGGATATTTCTTCGCAACTTCTCTTGCGCATTCTAAGAATAATCCGTCAGATAACTTACATATATTTGCTTTTGAAACTGCAGTTACAAGTTTTCTGTTATTTTTTATTGCATACTCAAATGCAAATTCTACAATCCTTGTTGAGGCATTTCTTGTAATTATTTTTATTGATTCAGCAGTATCTTTATCAATTTGTCTTTCAATACCTGCGTATAAGTCTTCAGTATTTTCTCTTACTATTACTAAGTCTACATTTTCAAAACGGGTTTTTATTCCTTCTATATTTTTACAAGGACGTAAATTTGCATATAAATCAAGTGATTTTCTCAGAGCTACATTGACACTTCTGAACCCTTTTCCGATAGGTGTTGTAACAGGTGCTTTTAAAGCCACTTTATTACGTTTTATGGACTCTATAACTCTATCCGGAAGAGGTGTACCTTCTGTTTCTGCGACTTCTGCACCTGCAGATTGAATATCCCATTCTATTTGAGCACCTGCCTCTTTGAGTATCCTTGTAACAGATTCTGTTATTTCCGGTCCAATTCCGTCTCCCGGAATTAATGTTACTTTTTGCATTGTTTTCTCCTAAACTAAATCAAAATCACCATGAATTTTTAAATGTTCGATTAATCCGCCTTCATTAAGCAATTTAATCATAACATCAGGTAATGGCGCAAATGGCAATTTTATACTTTTTGTTTTATTGAAAACAAAGCCTTGTTTTACGTCTATTTCGAGTTCATCACCAGCATCAATTTTGTCTGTATCACATTCGATTAATAATAAACCAATATTTATTGCATTCCTATAAAAAATTCTCGCAAAACTTTTTGCTAATACAGCACCGACTCCTGCAATCTTTATTATTTGAGGTGCGTGTTCTCTTGATGAGCCAAGTCCGAAATTATTACCGGCTACTACAAAATCACCCTTATTCATTTTTGATGCAAATTCAGGATCCGCATCTTCTAAAACATGTTTTGCTAATTCAGGAAGATTCGAACGCAAATGAAATAATCGCCCCGGAGCTATATGGTCTGTTGATATATCATCACCAAATTTGAATGCTTTACCTTTTAATTCCATTATAAAACCTCCCTTACATCGGCTATATATCCTTTAATTGCACTGTAGGCTGCTGTTGCAGGTGAAGATAGATATATATATCCTTCAGTATTTCCCATTCTTCCTCTAAAATTTCTATTTTGAGTTGCTAAACAAACTTCACCATCACCTAAAATTCCTGCGTGAACACCGACACAAGCTCCACAGCCTGATGTTACTATTGCAGCGCCAGATTCGACAAATGTTGAAATCAAGCCTTCTTCTAATGCTTGTAAAAATACTTTTCTTGATGCAGGGGCAACCAATAATCTCACATTTTTATTTACTTTTTGACCTTTTAATATTTTTGCTGCAATTCGAAGGTCTTCTATTCTTCCGTTTGTACATGTTCCTATATATACTTGGTCAACTTTCACTTTCTCTATTTCTTCAATAGTTTTTGTGTTATCAACCGTGTGGGGACATGATATTGTCGGTTTTAAATCATTAAGATTAATGTTTATTACTCTTTCATAGCTTGCATCCGGATCTGCTTTTATTTCTTTATATTTATCTGCTCTGCCTTGTTCTTTTAAATATTCATAAGTTTTTTCATCAGTTTCAAATAATCCGACTTTTGCACCTGCTTCAACAGCCATATTTGATATTGTAAATCTATCTGCCATTGTCATATTTTTTACACCGGAACCTGTGAATTCCAATGCTTTATATGTTGCTCCATCGGCACCCATTAAGCCAATTAAATGTAGAATTAAGTCTTTTGCATATACACCTTTAGGAAAATTCCCTTCTACTACAATTTTAAATGTGGATGGGACTTTTAGCCAAGTTCTTCCTAATCCCATTACTACTGCAATATCAGTCGAACCTGCGCCTGTTGCAAAAGCTCCAAGTGCTCCTGATGTACAAGTATGTGAATCAGCACCTAATAATGTTTCTCCGGGATTTACATAACTTTCTATAAGTCTTTGGTGGCAAACTCCTTCACCTACTTCTGACAGAATAGCACCATATTCCTTCGCAAAATCTCTTAAAACAGTATGAGAATTTGATAATTCTTTTCTTGGGCTTGGTGCTGCGTGGTCAATAAATAAAATTGTTCTTTGTGGATTGTTTAGTTTTGTTTTTCCAAGTTTTTTGAATTCATTTACAGCTAAAGGACCAGTTCCATCTTGAACCATTACTACATCTATATTAGCAATAACAAGTTCTCCCGGTTTTACTTCTTTGCCTGCGTGTGCAGACAATATTTTCTCTGCAATTGTTTGTCCCATATTTTCTTCCTTTATACAAATAGGTGTGGTTGAGTAATAAAATTATTATCAACTCTTTTCTTTAAATTTCCTGTTGGTATATAATACGGTGTAACAGTCATAATCTTTGCTGCTATATCCGGATAATAATATATAAATTTTAATTCACTTTGTGTTAGTGGTTTTTGTGTATGAACATTTGCATAGCGAGCCAGTTCTAATATGTTTCTTGCCTCATCTTCATCTTGAAATTCTATTTCCATTTTTTCATATACATTTCTGAATCCTTTTATACCACCATATTCACCAGTTGTTATCATTCTTCCTGTTTCTACAATCTCTGGTTCGCCTCTTCCAAGCTCTTCATAATCATATAATTCATAGTTTAACCTGTCTTTTAATGCTCCATCAGCATGAATACCTGATTCATGTGCAAATGCGTTGTCACCTGTTGCCGGTTGATTTATCGGAATTGGAACATTGAATGCATATGAAGTATATTTAGCAAGTTTCCAAGTTTTAGATAAATCAATGTTCGGATCAATTTCATAACGACCATGCATTCCGCTTGATTTTAGTACACCAAGCAAACAAGAAATTAAGTCTGCATTACCGGCTCTTTCACCCATTCCATTTATTGCTGTATTTATATATGCATTAACTCCTGCATCAATCGCTGCTTTCGCTCCCATTACGGAATTTCCTGTCGCCATTCCTAAATCATTGTGGAAGTGCAATTCTATATCCATTCTTGTTTCTTGCGCTATTTTAGAAATTCTTTCATAAGCACTTATTGGGTCATCATACCCTAATGTATCGCAGTATCTAAATCTTTGGGCTCCGTGTTTCTTTGATTCCAATGCAAATTCAATTAAATATTCTATGTCTGTTCTTGATGCATCTTCTGCATTTACTCCTATTATTTGAGCTCCGCAGGCTACTGCTGTATCTAAAGCTTTTATTGTTGATTTAATAATATCCTCACGAGTTTTCTTTCCTCCATATTTACCTTTTATCATTTGATCTGATGTCGATACAGAAAGATTTATATTCTTTAGTCTCGGTACATTCTGAAAAGAGAGGATAACATCTTCTTCTATTCCTCTCATCCATCCTGATAATTTCGTTTTGGTGATAACACCTCTATCAACAAGCTCTAAGTTACCGTTTAAGTAATTTATTTCATGTTTTGTTGTTGGAAATCCAAATTCGGACTGTGTTATACCTAGGTCATCCAACATAAGATTAATAATTGTTTTTTGTAATTTTGCCAAACCTAATCTTGATGTTTGAACACCGTCACGATTTGTTACATCTACAAAATAAATATATTTTTTCGGCATTTTCTTTCCCTCATATAAATCTTGAAAAATATTATACCATATATTTTTATATTAATTCTTTCTTTGTTCAAGTTGTTTTATTTGGTTATAAATTTTTTCATTTACAGGGGTTCTTATATTATGTTTTTTACCTAATGAAATTATTTCTCCGGCAAATATCTCTAATTCTGTTTTTCTGCCTGATTTTATATCTTGCAACATTGACGGAGTGGCATCTTCAATATCTTCCAGTAGAAAATGCAATGCTTCGTTATAGATTTTAAAATGATTTTTTATTCCTTCTTTTTGCGCTATTAATTCCGTTTCTTTTATTAGAGCTTTTAGTTGTACTATTAAATGAGTATCCTTTTTTATGTTTCTTAATGTTAGTCCAGTTACGCTACATAATTGATTTATACCAACATTAATCATAAATTTTTTCCAATATTCCTCTTTAATAGAACCTGATATTCTATATTTGATACCTGCCTTTTTAAAAAAATTACTCAGTTTATATAAAATTCTATCTTTGTTCTCATTTTCTGAACCTATTACAAATTCATAAATTCCGTCTTGAAATATATTTCGATTATCTCGTATACAGGAATGTCCAATATAAAAAGAGGTAATGATTTTTGCATAATTGTATTTAGCTGCTATTCTTTTTTCACTGTGAATTCCATTTAATAATGAAATTATAATTGTATCATTCGAAATAAAATTTTTAATATTTTCTATTGCAGAATCTAGACCGTCGTTTTTAGTTGCAATTATTACTAAGTCAGCTTTAAAGTTTGTTTCTTCGGGAAGAATATAATCAAAATAATATTTCTTCTTATTAAAAAATGTCGGTTGTTGGTTATATTTTTTGTATCTGTCTTCATCCAGTAATATTTTTAAATTAGCAATATTGCTATCTTGAATAGCAGTAGCACATATACACCCTAGACCTCCTAAACCGCATATAATTACATTATTAATTTCCCGCATATGATTATTCGTATTTTATTTTTTTTCTGTATTCATCATATGTAAGACAAGAAATCTTCCCTTTGATAAAACATAAGGCAAAAACAATCGCTAAAAATACTAAATCCATCACCATTGTTATATAATCTATTGATACATATGAAATTGGTAATTGTGGTTTTTGCCACTGACAATATAAAGAAAAAATTTGGCAAAAAACAGCAAACTTTAGGATGGCTGATGTGTTCCTATAACCTTTTGTATCTCTTGTTCCACAAATATCAAATAATCTTCTTTCTATTAAAGCAAAAAAAGTTATTAAAAATATTAAATATGCAAAATATAAAAAACCTGTTGCTATTATAACGTATACTTCACTTATTACGTTTGGAATTATATGATCCGTAAATATTAGCTGAGTAAAGTATGTGATTATTGTAAGTATAACAATATTTATACAATACCATTTTCTTCCGATTGCATTATTTGAAGCAAATAATCTGTCATCACTCATAAAAAATATTCCTTTTATTCGATTATAAAATATTAACTGTTAAATATCAATTAATTTATCTATCCCCTTTTATAAAAGCCAAAATTACGGCAGAGATGAGTCCTAAAGGAGTTAGGATAAAAATCACGAGTGAATCTAAAACATTTCTTAATATGGGAATTATGTCTATAAAAAATCTAAGACAAAACAAGTACAAAACAGGAAATACAAAAAAAAGAAAAAATAATTTTTTTATATTTGTATTGAATGTTGTTGATTTTGAAATTGAAAAGTCGGCTATTCTCCTATATACAAGTGAAATAATCGACATTAGCATTACAAATTGAAACAAATTAACCATAAACATTAAAACACTATATAAAAATTCAGGCTTTATGTAAGGAGCAAAACTATCAAATCGAACAAATGAAATTCCGATTAGTAAAGCAATCACAATAAGAATGTTTATTATGTAGTCTTTCCTATTTATAGTACCCTGATAACTAAAAAATTCATTATTAGATTGGTTATATGACATAATTTACCTATAGATGTTTATTTAAATTGTTTATAATTATAGATTTGGGAACAATATTCACTATTCGTTCGACAGGTTCGCCGTTTTTAAAAATTAAAAGGCATGGGACTCCGCTTATTGAATACTTTTGTGCGGTTTGAAGATTTTCATCAGCTTTTATTTTGACAAATTTGACTTTATCTGTAAATTCATTAGCTAATTCATCAATTACAGGAGAAAGTTTTCTGCAAGGCCCGCACCAAGTTGCCCAGAAATCTACAAGAGTTAGCTTCTCTTCTTTTAATACTTCTGTTTCAAATGTTTCGTCTGTAATCTCTAATACATTTGCCATGTTAAATACCTCCTACATTCACTTATTAAAATGATAAACCTTAATGTTAAATTGGTAAATAGCTCTGTAATATATTAAGCAAATATATTCTAAAAAATAAGTTGATAAAAATTATAAAAAAAAATTCTTGACAATGAGTTATGTCCCTTATATTATACAAGAAGCATTGAAGATGCGCCGGTGTAGCTCAACGGTAGAGCAACGGTTTTGTAAACCGTAGGTTGTAGGTTCGATTCCTATCACCGGCTTTTTCTAGATTGTACATTTAAAATTCATATGGGTAGATGGCCGAGTGGCTAAAGGCGACAGACTGTAAATCTGTTCACGAGAGTGTACGGTGGTTCGAATCCACCTCTGCCCATTTTCTATATGAGCCCTTGTGGCGCAGAGACTCTGCCGAGTGAAACGATTAATTATCGTTTCAGGAGAGGTAGCATTCCCGTTGGGAAGGCGCATAAATTTGGGCAAGCATTCATGCCCTTGTGGCGCAGAGGTAGCGCATTCCCTTGGTAAGGGAAAGGTCATGGGTTCAAGTCCCATCAAGGGCTGATTAAATGAATATCATAGAAAAACAAAAATAGTAGACATATTAAAGAAAAAGGAGTTTAAACTCATGGCACGCGAAAAGTTTGAAAGAAACAAACCGCACGTTAATATTGGTACTGTAGGTCACGTAGACCACGGTAAAACAACATTAACTGCAGCAATCACATCTTGTATGGCAGCTGTTGGTAAAGCTCAAGCTAAAAAGTTTGATGAAATTGACGCAGCTCCGGAAGAAAAAGCTAGAGGTATAACAATCTCTACAGCACACGTAGAATATGAGACTGACACAAGACACTACGCACACGTTGACTGTCCTGGGCACGCTGACTATGTAAAAAATATGATTACAGGTGCTGCTCAAATGGATGGTGCAATACTAGTTATTGCTGCTACAGATGGTGCTATGCCTCAAACAAGAGAACACATCTTACTTGCAAGACAAGTTGGTGTTCCTAAATTAGTAGTATTCTTGAACAAATGTGATATGGTTGAAGATGAAGAATTACTTGAATTAGTTGAAATGGAAGCTAGAGAATTATTATCAAAATATGAATTTGACGGTGATAATACTCCATTTATCAGAGGTTCTGCTCTAAAAGCTTTGGAAGCAGTTCAAGCTAATCCAACAGTTGCTCGTGGTCAAGATAAATGGGTTGATAAAATTTGGGAACTTATGGATGCAGTTGATACTTGGATTCCAACTCCTGAACGTGATGTTGATCAACCATTCTTAATGCCGGTAGAAGACGTATTCTCTATCACAGGTCGTGGTACTGTTGCTACAGGTAGAGTTGAACGTGGTAAAGTTAAAGTTGGTCAAGAAGTTGAAATTGTTGGTTTCGGTGAAACTAAAAAGACAACTGTAACAGGTGTTGAAATGTTCAGAAAACTTCTTGATGAAGGTATTGCCGGTGATAATATCGGTGCTTTATTAAGAGGTGTTGACAAATCTGAAGTACAAAGAGGTCAAGTATTAGCAGCTCCTGGTTCTATTAAGCCACATACTAAATTTACTGCTAACGTTTATGTATTAACAAAAGATGAAGGTGGTCGTCACACTCCATTCTTCCCAGGTTACAGACCTCAATTCTATATCAGAACAACTGACGTAACAGGTTCTATTAAATTTGACGGTGAAATGGTAATGCCTGGTGATAACGTAGTTATGGATGTTGAACTTATTTCTCCTGTAGCTATCGAACAAGGTATGAGATTTGCTATCAGAGAAGGTGGTCGTACAGTTGGTGCTGGTGTTGTAGATAAAATTACTGAATAGTAAATATTAATCTAAATAAAAGAAAAGGCTGATTTCAGCCTTTTCTTTTTTATAAGCGATAATTTTTTATTAAACTTTTTATTTTTATTGTTTTTGTCTTCTTTTTAATCTTTTTTAATAAAATAACAAAAAATATTGTTTTCATACGTTTTCTAAGTGATATGTTTGAGAGATAAACTGTGAAAATTTAAAGTGTAAGTAATTTTAATAATCCTTTTAGGAAAAGTTTATTTGCTAACCAATCCAGTGCATATTATTCCCAATTGAGTAAAAGTACTCAAAATTCTTTTGGAGATATAATTTCTTTTCGGGCGAAAAAATATGACATAGATTCTATTATTAGTCCTACTAATCACTGTGCGTATTGTGGATGTAAGGTATATAGCGAGGCTCAAATTGAAGCACTTGCAAAAAGTATGTTGAGTTCAAAATCACACCGTTTACAAGGTGATATTAAAAGTGTATTGGAAAAGCTTGAATCAGCATTTCGTTCTGAAGAATTAACTTTTGCTAAAAAGATAGAAAACCATGATGAAATTGATTTTTTTAGGAAATTTCTAAAATTTGCAGAAGATAAATCGTTCTTAAAAGGTGAGGCTATATTTGAGCAAATATATCATCTAGAGTCAGATGATGCGTTTGAAGTTTTGAAAAGGAACATGCGACCGTTAACTAGGACTGTTGACCATGTTTCACCGCAAAATTTAGAGGAAGAAAATAATAATTCTGATATTAATTTAGTTGAGGCTTGTTATTGTTGTAATCACGATTTAAAAAAAGGAATGTCTTTCCCGGAGTTCTACGCAATGTTTCCCTCAATAAAAGAAAATATGCCACCTGAAAAGTTTCAATATGCACATTCCAATTTAATGTCATCGTCTGCATCAAGTATATTAAACAGAATGTCTGCGACTAATTTGTTAAAATATGTCCAAAGACTTTTCGGTCAAAGAGAAGAAACCGTTTCTCGTCTTGGAAGTATTGATTTTAGAATAGTAGAAGCTAATTCATCTGTTTTATCGAGTATACAGAATTGTAAGGATGAAATTGATTCAAAGCAGATTGAAATTAGCGAATTACAGCGTAAACTAGATGTTCTTTCATCAGATGATGAATACCAATCTTTAATAACCAGAATTAAGAAAATTAATCAATTAGAGCAAATAAAAGCAACAATACAGTCACTTCGAGAAAGGAGAAATAATATTAGTTCTGCTTTAAATGATTTAAGAAATCCGCCTAAAAAATCTAAAAAAATATCTAAAAATCCAATGACTGAAGAGGAAAAAGAAGAAAAAATCCAAGAATATAAAGCAACTATTGCTGCACTTAACAGTGACATAGAAACTCAAGAAGAAAGAAAAGATAATATTGAGTTAGAATTAATGGAATTAAATGAGCGTTTCCCTACACTTGAAATGATCCAGAGTTTAAAAAATAAAATTGATGGGATAATTGCTGCGCATATAAAACTTGAAAATGAAAAATTGAACTTTGACCAGCTAAATGCAGCTTTGTCTTCTTGCCGGCAAAAAATTATAGAATTAGAAGCGGAAATTACTAAATATCCTAATGCTGAGTTTAATCCTGATTTATATTCTGAAGAAGAACAAGCAAAATATCAAAGATATATTAGTTTGGTAGAGTCATTAAAATACATTGAAGCCCATTCATCAGGAAATGGTATAAAATCAATAATTAATCTAGCCGCAAAAAAAACAATTGACTCTGAAATAGCTGAATTAACACTTTCTGATATTGTTTTGGCAGCAAATAATTCGGCGAAAAGAAAAGAATTAAAAAGTGAAATTGATTCATTAAAAAAACAAGAAGCTGATATTGAAAAGCAAATTAATATTTCTCAAAATAGTATGCAGAACTTTGCCAAAATAATTGGCGGACAGAAACTGGAGGATTTACAAAAACGCAGTCTTGAATTGGCTGCTGATATAAGGCGCCTTAACGACAAACAGTCTTATTTAAGATTGCCGGATATAATAGCTTCTTTAAAAGCTGAAGTCATATTGTTACAATCGACTATAAAAGATTTGGGTGCTAAACAAAAAGAAATAGAAGCTCTACAAAAAGGATAATATTAATATTGTAACAATATTTGTTTATTTTACTAATCTAAATTATCATTTTATAAGGGAGCGTGTATGCAAACATATAAAATTTTAGTTCTTGATGATGATAAACTGGTAACTTCTTCATTAAAATCTTTATTTTTGTTAGAGGGTTTTGACGATGCTGCTTTCTTTAATGATCCTATTGACGCTCTTACATATTTGGAAAATAATCCAAGAGATGTTATTATTTCTGACTTTATGATGCCGCAAATGAATGGATTAGAGTTTTTTTCTAAAGCAAAAGCAATGTATCCAAATGCAAGTATGATTTTACTTACAGGTTATGCAGATAAAGAAAATGCTATTAGAGCTATAAATGAGGTTGGTCTTTATAAATATATTGAAAAACCTTGGGATAATGATGAACTTATTATAAATATAAAAAATGCATATGAAAGGGCTCACTTGATAGAAAAATTGGAAGAGTCAAATGAAAAATTAGTAAAATATTCTCAAAATTTGGAAGAGTTAGTAAAAGAAAAATCAGCTCATATAATTGAGATGAATGAACATCTAAGTGCTGTAATTAATAATTGTGCTGATGGGATAATAATATTTTCTGTTAATGGGTCTGTTTTGGATGTAAATCCTGCTTGTGAGTTATTATTTGGTTTATCTGAAGAAATTTTAAAAACAAAAAATGTAAATGAACTTTTTGAAACGAAGGAAATAGATTGGAATGAAGTATTCTCAAGTAAAGATGAAAATTTGCTAAGAGAAATTAATGTTATAAATGTTGTTAATGGTAATAAAATTCCTGTCGAGATTAGTTGTTCTTATATACCTGTTAAATCTAAGAATGAACAAGAAAAATATGTTTTTGTAATCAGGAATGTTCATTTCCAAAAAGAAATGGATAGGCTTAGAGAAGATTTTATAGCAACTCTAACTCATGATCTTAGAACGCCGTCTGTGGCATCAATACAAACCTTAGAATATTTTTTGAACGGTAAACTTGGTGATTTGAATGAGAAGCAGAAAATGCTACTTCAAACAATGAAAAAAAGTCATGAAGATATGTTGGGGCTTGTTAATACACTATTAGAAGTATACAAATATGAAGCTGGTCGTTTGAAATTAGTGAAAACTCCCTTTGATTTTTCTTTATTAGTGGATGAGTGTATTAATCAAGTTCTTCCTATTGCAGATTCAAAACATCAAAAAATTGAGAAAATATTTAAAAATATAGATTCTGCAATGGTTATTGCTGATAGAAATGAGATAAGAAGAGTTATAATAAATTTACTTGGTAATGCTGTTAATTATACCCAAGATGGCGGCTATATTGAAGTCAAAGTGGAAATTGAAGCGAAAGATCTTCATTTCTCTGTTAAAGATAATGGCGAGGGTGTTTATAAACAAGATATACCAAAGTTATTTAAGCGTTTTTCACAAGGTACACAAGAAAAACGTTCTATAAGTACGGGTTTGGGACTTTATTTATCTAAGCAAATTATAGATGCTCATGGCGGTAAAATTTGGCTTGAAAGTGATAAAGGAAAAGGCAGTGAGTTTTTCTTTCTGCTTCCTGATTCTGTTTTGTTAAAAGAAGAGGATAAGGTATGGACAGTATAAAAGTTTTACTTGTAGAAGATCATACTATGGTAAGGCTTGGGCTTTCTCTTGTCTTTGAAAATTCTAAGGAAATTAATTTAATAGGAGAGGCTGAAAATGGCAAAAAAGGTGTGGAGCTTGCCTTGAAGCTAAATCCTGATGTTATCCTTATGGACATAGGGCTTCCTGAAATGGATGGTATTCAAGCTACTTCTTTAATTAAGAAATCTAATCCTAATATTAAAGTTTTGATATTTACTTCAAGAGAATCCGAAGACGATGTATTTGACTCTTTATCCGCAGGTGCTGACGGTTATATTATGAAGGGCGCTAATGAAGGACAAATAATTTCGGCAATTAAAGCTGTAGCAGAAGGCACTGCTTGGTTAGATCCTGCTATTGCAAGGTTGGTTTTATCAAGTGTAAAAAGGCAAACTTCGACATCTGTTGATAATAATATCTCATCAGTAAATAAAAATGCAAAGAATGTTTATGGCCTTACTGATAGAGAAATTGAAGTGTTAGCTTTAATTGTTGAAGGGCTAAATAACTCTCAAATTGCTAAGAGACTTGTTATTACTCTTTCTACAGCAAAAGCGCATGTTCATAGTATTTTGCAAAAATTATATGTTACAAATAGAACTCAAGCGACAATTCAAGCTGTTAAAGAAGGTCTTGTTTAATGAGAAATTATTTAATTTTATTATTTTGTTTAATACTGGCATCTTCTTTTGTAAAAGCTGAAAAGGTTATTCCTGATCCTTTATATTTAAATTCTGAAGTATTAGATTCATCTAAAGTTGAAGAACCAGAAAAGGAATATGATCCTAGAACTTTGCAAGAAAAGGTTAGAGAAAAACTTCATTTACCACCATCAAAGAAGACTTATTATCATAATATTGATAAATCTAATATGCCTATTACAATGGACGATTATTATAAGCTATCAGCTGAAAAAAAGAGAAAAGATTTTATAATACCTGAACCATCTTTTGAACAAAATAGTGAAATTATTTTGCCTGATCCTCATTATAGAGTTGTGAGTTATAATTCTCCTCCAGGTCAAAGAAATATTGACTTAACAAAACTTGTTGCTCAAAGGACAATTGCATCCCCCGGGATATTGTCTCCAGATAATAAAAAAATGGTGTATACAAAATGTTTCTTTTATCCAAAATATTCACAAACATCATCATCTGCTTATTATATTCCCGTTAAAGAAAATATTAATGATGCATATGAAGCTTTATTTAAAACAAATGTTATGCAAGGTGATGTAAAACCTATTGTTACTGTTGGAATGGATTATTTACAAGAATACCAATTTAAAACACTTTTTCCGATAGATTGGTCTAAAGATAGTACAAAGATTGCCTTTAAAGAAAAAATAGGTTCTAATTTATATGAAACTTGGCAGACTAATGTTATTATTTATGATTTTAAATCAAAATCTTGGAAAAGATTAACTGCCGTCAGAGAAGCTATAATATATTGGTGGCGTCAAAATAAACAGATTGAATTAAAAGATTATTTATGGGATATTTTCCCAATTGGCTGGGATAAAAATAATCCTGACAGATTAATTGTATATGCCTATGCTTTTACTAAAGATAAACCACTTTTTCTTGGAACTTGGAGTATAGACTATAATGAAGAAAAATCAGAATTGATTTCTATTGATTCAACTAATGTTCAGATTGATTTGAATGGATTCGGGCTAAAAGAAATTAAGTTTGAGCATTAAACTTTTACTATGTTAGATATTTAAAAAGTTTTTTATTATACTCAAAGGTTCTTCTATTCCTTTTTGTGATAATTGTAATATATTGAAACTATATATTTTGCCATTCTCTGTTGTAAATATTATTGGTTGAAATAGTTTTCCTATGTCTTTTTTATCTATGTTTTTTATTTTCGAAATTTCAAATTCTATTTTGTGAAATTTCGGAAAATTTTTAAAAAGAAATGTAGAATTATTTATTTGAATTATATTTTTTTCTTTATCTATTAATAGTTCACTTCTGTATGGGATAGAACCAAAAATTAAAAATGAAAAAATAAACAATATAATAGCACTTGATATATCAAAAAATAAATATGAACTTTTATAAAAATCACCTCTTTGTATATCTATTTTAAAGGAATTAAGAGATGTATCATTATTCAATTCATTAAATTTATTTGTAATCCATTTTGTTAATTTTCTATTTAGCGTATAGTTTTTATATAGTATAAATTTTGAATGGTCTATTTCACAAGGTAATTCGACACAATAGCTTGTTATACCTCTACTATAATGTTTATATAATTTTGCTTGCTTCATTTCTATGTATTCGGCTTTTGTATTTTTCTTTCCATATATGAAAAAATCTTGCTCTATGTTACAAAGCTTTTTATCTTTTATTATTCCTATAGATACTTTTTGATATGATTCAATAAAATTATGAAAGGCGTATAATGAAGTGAAGAATATAATAATAAATGATATATTTGTTATTACTGAAAATGGAAGCGTCCTTTTTGACGTTATTTTTAAAATATTTTCATTTAATAATTCTGTTTTATATTCATTTAAGATTCCTATAGTGTCTAGAACATAATAGAGTTATATATTTCTACACTCTTTCTTATATCTTCTTCTGTAAACATCTCTAGAACAAATGTCGGGTCTATTTTTGATTCTTTTATCTTTTTTAGAATAGCTGCATAATCTAATGTTCCATTGTTTATTGCAGAATGGTCATCATTTTCTCTGAAATTGTTGTGTATGTGCAGATGATATAAATTATTACCATATGCATCCAACCATTCAATTACATTTGTATCATGTGCATATAAATTTACGTGTCCGCAATCTAAGGCAAGCTTTAAATATGGTGAATCTATCTTTTCAAATAAATCAAGACAAAATTGAGGTGATGTTTCAAATACATTTTCTATTACAGCTATAATATTCGACTTTTCAAACTCTTTTATAAATTCTCTCCAGAAAGAGATAAAATTCTTTTTAAATATTTCAATAGAACCATAATGCTTTGTGCCTTTGTTTCCGGTATGAAATAATACTGTATCTGCTTTTATTCCTTTACCTATTTCCAATGATTCAATGCATCTTTGTTGCGCAATTTCTCTTAATAGACAATCTGAACTTGCAACATTTACATCTGAAAACATTGCATGCAGTGTTACTCTATCTTTAAAATCTACTAAATCTTTATTTAAAATTTCAATAGTATCATTTACTGTAAGATTTTTGTTCTTAAATAATGGAACTCTGCTGATTTCAATACCTGCCCCAAGCTCTTGCGCTAAAAGTACAGAGTCTCTTATTGTCTTTTTGGCGGAGGATGATATTAATAATTTATTTTTGTTTGTCATAATTTATTCCGCTGTGTGCATTATGTTTAGATTTAATCTCGCCGAAAATTCACTGATTATATCATTTAGTATTGATGTAAGTTTTTCTGATGAAAAGTCTTCGAAGTCAAATGTTAATCTTCTTATATCAGGTTCTTTGCCTTCTTCGTTGTGTTTTATATCCATAATTAATTTAATGTATGTTGGATATGTGATTAAGAGCTCACTTGATAAATTGTCTTGTGTAATAGAAAATTTACTTTTTGTTTCTTCTATAGAGAAATCAATTTTTGCATTTGGAAACTTTTCTGAATTTGCTGTTTGAATTTGGTAGAAAACCGGAGCTACAATTTTTTCAAAATTATTGTGGAATTCTTTTTTGAAATCTTTAAATTTTTTACCGTTTTCATCACGAACTTCAATGACTTCTGCTGCTTCATTGAAAGTAAGATCATACAGATAATTAAACTCTTTACCGGTTGCAATTTGGTCTTTTAAACTTTGGTATAATATTGGCTCCATTTCTTCAAATGAATTTGTTATTTCTGCTGCAATGGCATATATTTTACAAGTTTCGACAAGTGAATTCTTTATTCTTGTTGCAACGGATTTTGCACCTGAAATACCGGCATTATATAATATCAGGTAAAAACCTGAGCTTCTGCCGTATGCTATAATATCATTTCCTCTTGGAATAGACTTGACTACGGAGGCTATTTTTTGCATATTAAGCCGTTTATTGTCAATTTGTATTGGCTTTAAATACATAAATACTGTATTTTCAAGGTTTTCTTCTATGCTTTTACTGAAAAAATTTCTTAATGCAATAGGGGCTTGTTCTTTTTTATATATTCCGGTTTGTTTGTCTATTATATTAGCTGAAATCAATATCTCACTATGTATATCAATTTGTTTGTATAATATAGCTTTTTGTAAGGTTAAAAATATTCTCATTAATATTACAGAATCAGTGTCTGTTAAAAAGAAGAAATCATCTATACCATTATCAAATGCATACATTAATAAATCTTCTACTAATGAATCCATTACGAAAATTATTGGAACTTTATCTAATGCTTTTATTGTTCTTATTTCTTTAATAATACTTATCGAATCAGAATTAGAACAATATACAAGTATTAAAGAAGGCTGTGTTGAATTTAGTACAGATATGGCTTCAATATATGAAACAATCTTTATTGTATCACATTCTCTTAATAATTTTATCTTCTCTGAAATCTTAATTCCTGTTTTATTATCATTTGATATTATTAGTATTGATCCGTTTTTCAATTAACTCACCTGCTACTTCTTTAAAACATACCTTTTTTTCTGAAATAGAAAACAACTACTGTTGAAGTTATTATTGATAAAGCTACAACAATAAGAAATCCATAAGGGTTATTTCCATATGGAACTTTAACATTCATTCCCCATAATCCGCCAATCATTGTAGGAATAGACATTATAATGGTAATTGCAGCTAAAAATTTCATTACTAAGTTTAAATTATTGTTTATTATTGATGCAAAACCTTCCATCATCGCTTCAAGAATCATTCTGTGCATATCTACCATCTCTATTGCCTGTCTTGTATCAATAATAACATCTTCCAACATATCTATATCTTCCTCTGTTGTTTTTAAAAGATTTGCCGGAGATTTTGTTATTCTCATTATTTTTTGCAATACTATATCATTATCTTTCAGTGCTGTTGAAAAATAAACAAGTGTTTTTTGAATTTCCATTAATTGGAATAGCGCTTTGTTATTTGTTGCTTTTTGAAGCTCTATTTCTATATTTTCTGTTGTCCTGTTAATAATATCTAAATATTTTAAGTAAAATTTGACAGATCGATATAGAATTTTAAGCATAAACTCAGTTTTGTTTCTTGTATCAAAAGCATATGCTGTGGTTTCATTAAAAGAAGAAAGAATATTATTGTCTTTTGAACAAACTGTTATAATAGATGTCGGTGTGTATATTATACCTAATGGTAAAGTATCAAAACATCCGTCTTCTGTCATAATTGGCAAATTCGTAATTATTAGTGTATTCCCGTCTTCTATTTCAATACGTGAACGTTCATCTAAGTCTAATGAATTTAAAAGAAAATCTTCATCCAAACCAAGAACTAATGAAACTTGTTTTATTTCTTCCTCATTTGGGGCAATCAAACTGAACCATGAACCTGATACAGCTTCACTTATACTTAACTTTAGAAGTTTTTTGTTATCTTCTGTTTTGAGTATCTTAATCATAGTACTATTCTCTGATTGCTATATGTCAATTAAATCATAAATTTTATTATATTGGAAGTGTTCCCATCTATTTAGTTGAGGTTTACTCAAAATTAAAATATAAATCAAAATAGAATCTATAATTAAATTACTTTCTTGCTATCCAGATACTTTTACATCAAGAATATTTTTTTCTAAAAGTTCTTGTAATAGTTCTTGTTCTGATTGATTCTGTTTTTTTAGAGATTTAAATTCCGAATTATTGTATATATAAATATACATTTGTTTCTTATTTGATATTTTATATATCTTTTCTAAACTCTCAGGTATTTTTATGTAGTATAACGAAAATTTATTTTCTTTGTTAGTTGTGAATATTTCATTCTCTATATTTATTAATGTTAGAATGCACTTTAATTCTTGTTTTGGATCCTGAATATTTTTTTCTTGTATATATTTCAGGTAATTAATTATTGTTTTTTCCAAGTTTTTTATAGCATTAGGGTATACTAAATTAGACGCTAAAGTGTTTATTTTATATTTTAATGCTGTAGCAATTTCATTATCTTTAATACCTTTTTTTACCAGTTCTTCTGTTGTATTTAAAAGTGTAAGCATCTTTATGTATGTGTCGTTATCCATTTGACCTTTTTGATAGAAACTTTTTACGCTATTTTCAAATGCTAACCAAAAACGCGTTAAATCACCATTTCTTTGATTTTGGCATATAGTATATTCTTGTTTAAAATCGGGGAAATTTTTTATGATAGCTTCTAAGAAGAAATAATCAAAAATTGCAATTCTTTCATCTTTTACATATGAGTCTTTTGAAATTGTATTATAAATAGCCCAGTCTACGTCATTAAATTTCTGAGTAAGAATTTTCATTGGACCATCTTGTATCTTTATATTGAAATATTTATATACATAGTCAGATTCTTCATATGCACTTATTTCCAATGGATTTCTCATATTTTCAGATAATCGATAAAAATCAGAGTAAGAACTTGTTAGTTCAATATTATTTTGTGTTATGAATCTTTTTAATGCTTCTTGATAGTATTTCCCATTAAAAGATTTTGTATCTGCGTATTCAGATACCCTACTCCAAAACGAGGTATCAATATATTTTATGTTGTTATCCTTAAACAATTGTTCGAATTGCTTTATACCCATGTATTTGCATATTTTTGCCAATTTATCAAAATGATCAAGTTCATGAGCAAGTATTGCAATTAATATCTTTGTGTCTAACTCATATAGCATTTTACTGCTTATATATAAATTCCCTGTATTAAAATCAAAATTTGCAACTAAATAATTACCTTGAGTCTTTGCTTTAGATTGGTCTATATCATTCGGAATTACTCGTAAAATATTTTGCGGGTAGCCTTTATAAACAAGCAATTTATTTACAATATTTCTTGCTGAATTTATGTTTTTTGCAGGGTAGTCGGACAAAAAATCAAGTAATCTGTTATAGTCTTCTGCTGTTCTGTTCGGAACAATATTTTCTTCTTCCTGTAATGTGTATTGGGTTTCTGTGTCAATATTGTATTTGGTTTCGTATTGTATATTATTCGGTTGTGAGATATTTTTTCTTGTTTCTTGTTCTTCTTTTTTCTTGAAATATTTGTCAGAATTAGAATATTCTAACATTTCTTCAAATGTTTTTGCTTTGTTAATATTTTTATTATAACTTGGCTGGCTAATATAAAAAATAATTACTGATAATATGGCTAATAGGAAAAATACAAACTTTAAAGAAATATTATTCTCTTTTCTTCTACGCATTAAAATCTACCTTTCACAGATAGATTATATCATATTGAAATATAAAGCTCAAAAGAATTAATAATAAGAAATTAAGCAATATAATTAACACCAGAATATTTTGGTGTTGATTTTTCTATATCCTTACCTAATTTTTTCTTTATAGCATCAATAATTTTTTGTAAAACAGAAACTTTAGTTTCATCAGCTTTTGTTTGAAGTTCTGCTTCATTCGCTTGTGCAAAAGATGGGCGAAGCGGCAAACTGTTACCAAAACTTGCAGATTTAATCATATTATCCGCATTCTGCATCATTCTTGATGTCGCAATATTTTGAGCTAAAATAGCGTTCTGCATCGCCAAATATGATGTCAACATTTCTTTTACACTCCTTACTACTAATATTATAGCATATATTTTTCTTATTTAAAGTGGTTTAGCATGTTTTGCTGCAAGTTCTTTTTCATATTCTGTTTTTACGTGAAAATCATTTTTACCGTTTTGGTGTTCTTGTCTGTAGTTATACATCATTTTCGGTACGATATATCCTAGGAATAAACAACATATTCCTATATTAAGAATTGTTGAACCTACTTTTAATGCTTTTATTTTATTTAGATAGGATTTTGTATTATTTGAAGTTGTTGAAGAAGATATGAATTTTTGAAGATTTTCTGCAAGTTCTTGAATTTGTTTTATATCTATATATTTTCTTGTATCAATTTGACCTGTTTTTATAGTTGAAATAATTCCTGAACTCTTTGCTGCTTCAACAATTGTGCTGTTTTGATTTTTAAATATATATTCATATAATGCATTGGCATCACAATTTTTCCCAAATCTTTTACTGAATTCTTTTACTTCTTCTTGTAGTGATTTATTGTTAAGTATGTTTTCAGCCAAATTTGATGATAAAAATTTCGCATCTAATTTTATAGGGCATTTTAATAATTTTTCAGATAAAGTTTCTATTCCCTTTTTTATTAATTTATCTGCAATGTATACGAAAAATAAGAAAGAGCCTTCTTTAATTCCATATTCGGAAAATTCTCCTTTTGTTCTTGCATTTGAAAGCCTTTCTCCTGAAATACATGTATCAAGAATAAACATATTATTTATTGGGTTTAGTACAATTGATTCGGCAACTCTTGAAAGGTTAGATGAACCAAATGACGGATTTTTTTGTTGTTTGTTTATTATCGTGAAATCAGAAAATATCGGATTTTCCTTATTGTATGGTGACAATGTTTGTGGCTGGTTCTCAATTTGTTTTGCAAGAAATTCTTTTTCAATATTTTTCTTTGTCATATTTTGTTTGAATTTTGTTAGTGCGAAATAGGAAAGCATTGTTAGTCCAATTGACATTCCAAACTTAATCATAGTCAGTGCTTTTGTTTTTGGAATATTATCTCCGGCTTTTCTTAGTTCTTTGAAGATGTTTTTCGTGGGGGCATTTTCTATTGCTTGTTTTAAGTAATCTTTGTCTTTCAAAATTCTTACATCGACATCAGGAGAAATACCGGCTTTCTTAAATATGGTCTTATCTATAAGCTTTTTGTATGCTGGTATTCCGAAAAGCCATATGGCACCTGTGCCCACTTC
Organism: Candidatus Gastranaerophilales bacterium; assembly: GCA_944323935.1. Taxonomy (GTDB): domain Bacteria; phylum Cyanobacteriota; class Vampirovibrionia; order Gastranaerophilales; family Gastranaerophilaceae; genus Avigastranaerophilus. The sequence continues at coordinate 95,379 of CALUUJ010000006.1, forward strand.
ATCTACCAGTCTGTCTTTACCTTCAATCTTTCCGCCTGCATCATAGGAAAAATATGTATAACCGGCAGAATTAAATATATCTTTTGCTGCTAATGGAATTCTTGAATTTGGTGAACCTAATTTTGATACGAGTTTTGAGCCTATATTCATTGTCATAACAAATCAAAGCCCCCATCTCATATTCATGAGGTCAACAAAATCTTTGTTCGCCTTTATTATTACATATACTTTAATATTAAGCATTAATCACCTTACTATGCTATTTATAACGTATAAAAGAATAGTAATTTGACTAAAATATATTTATTTTGTAATTATTTGTAACGAAACTAAGGAACTGGGTCATATCCTCCAGGATGAAACGGATGGCATTTTAATATTCTTTTTATTCCTAAATATCCGCCTTTTATTATTCCATATTTTATTATGGCTTGTTTTGTATATTCTGAACAGGTTGGATAGAACCTGCAAACAGGAGGTTTAAACTTTGAAAAAAATTGATATATGCTTATTAATTTTAATATTATTTTTTTTATCATTTTAATATATAGTTACTTCCGGTTCTTTATTTTCTTCCTCATTTTGGAGTTCTTGCAAAGAAGAAGCCAAATGCTGAATTAAACAGTATCTTTTCCCTGAGTCTAATAACATATATTTTATCTTCTTTTCTTCAATATCCCACATGTCTTTTATTTCTACTACTACATATGTATATGGATTCTCTTCTAAGTAGGTTTTAAGCCAATTAAAGTCTTTATTATTATGGAATGTTATTGGTTTGTCATAATAATATATTAAACTATATTTTTTTGCCGGTATGAATGCTGTTAATGGAGCGTTATCTTTATTTGCTATTTGTGCAAAGCTTATTAAATCATTTTCGCCTCCGTTGAGGGCTATAAAATTAAATATAGTCGGAGTTATTACAAATGATAAGCTAAGCATTAATATTATATTTGCTGCATATGGAACTATTCTGCTTTTCAGAATTACAGCAAATATACTTATAACAGGAATAATGAAAAATATGATTATTAAAGGTAATATTAAATGACCTAAATCTTGGAATAACCATTTATTGATTATATTATGACCAAATAATCCTAATAGTGAACATATAATAAATATTAGGTTTGGAATCATTGTAGCAAAGAATATGCTTCTGTCGTGTTCTTTTCGTATCATGTATTCATACCAATAATGACCGGAAATACATGCTGCAGGGAACATTAAAAATAATATTAAAAATGTATATTTAGAACCATACAATAATGCAAATATTAACGATGTAAAAAATACAATAGTATTTAGTGAAATGAATTTGTCTATTTTTGTTAAATTGTTCCATTTTTCTCTTAGTTTTTCTTCCGAGTTATCTTTAAAATATGAAAATATTGAATTTAAAATGTCTTTTGCTTTTTGTTCCAAAATCCATAAAAATGAAAAAGACCAAGGCGAAAATCCTAATATAAAAAAGCCTATAACTATAAATATATTTTTAATATTAAAATAATTTAGAAAATTATATACATATAAATATTCTTTAATAAAAAATATTCTGTGTTTATAAATCATAATAAGATGCCAAGGAAGTAATAGTATTGAAAATATTAACAATCCTATTATTATGTTTTTAGGAATAAATATTTCTTTTAATTTACCTGCAAAAATATGCATTGCTAATACAGAGAAGAATATTATAAAAAATCCGAATAATCCTGAACATAAAATAGACAGGGCACAGAAAATATATGTTCCAATCCAATATTTTGTTTTCTTTTCTTCTTCATTTGAGAATATTGATAAATAGGAAAAAAGAACAGAAATCATTGTTGTTATAACAAATATAATATCATTTGTTGCAAGTCTTGAGAAAACGATAGTTCCTAAGCAAGTTGCCATTATTAATGAAATAATGAAAGAATATGTTTTTCTGAGAAGTTTTTTTAAACTTATATATAGAAAAAGTATTCCAATTATTGATATTAAGGAAATTGGTAATCTTACTATTTCTGTACTGATTTTGCCAAAAAGAAGACAGGATAGATTAGTTATCCAGAAAAATAATGGAGAAATATCAAATACATTTTCTCCGTTTATTTTTATATTTATCCAATCACTGTAATTTAACATGTCTTTTGCAATTGATACAAATTTTGTTTCATCTGTATCTATGAATGGGTAACTTCCTATATTAGGGAAATATAACAAAAAACAAACTATAAATAAAATAGCTATAGATATTAAATTTGAGTTTTTTCTTAAATAGTCCATTCTATTTCCTTTTTGTTTATGCACAGTTTAAGTATTTTTCTATTTCTTCTTTAGTTATTATCTCTGTGCAACACACTAATATTTGTTTTGTATCTATCTTATAGCCGGCTAATATTCCGTTTTGTTTCATTTTTACTAAGAAGTTATCTGCATTATCAATTTCTAAAATAAATTCATTAAAGAAATCTTTATTCAATACATTATAACCCTTTTTTTGTAATCCATCAGCCAATATATGTGCATTCTTTGCACTTAAGTATGCAGCTTGCTGTGTTCCTTTTTTACCTAATAATGACAGATAAATAACCGCATTTAATATAACCAATCCTTGATTCGAACAGATGTTACTTGTTGCTTTTTCTCTTCTTATGTGTTGTTCTCTTGCTTGAAGTGTTAAAGTAAATGCTTGTTTGCCGTCAGCATCTAGTGTTCTTCCTACAATTCTTCCCGGCATTTGTCTTTTATATTTATCTAATGTTGCGATAAAGCCTGCATAGGGTCCGCCAAAAGAGACAGGACTTCCAAAAGATTGTACATCTCCCACTACAATATCTGCATTATATGTTGATGGTTTATTTAATACTGTATTACTCATCATTTCTAAACACATAATTAACAATGTTTTTGTGTCTTTATTCAGATTTTTGAGTTTATCTATATCTTCAATAGTTCCATAAAAGTTTGGATTTTGAATTAATAAAGCAGAGTATTCTCCTGAGGTTAATTTATCCTGTATAGAATCTAAATCTGTTTTGAAATTTTTTGTTTCAATAAATTCTACTTTGATATCCCCAGCATTCGCATATGTTTTTATAACTTCCATATATTGAGGATTTATACTTTTGCTAACAAGAATTTTATCTCTACCACTTATTCTTGAAGCCATTAACATAGCTTCAGCACAAGCATTGCCTGCATCATATACAGAAGCATTACATACATCCATACCTGTAATGTCGCAAATCATAGATTGAAATTCGTATATTACTTGTAATGTTCCTTGAGAAATTTCAGGTTGATATGGTGTATATGCTGTATTAAATTCAAATCTTGACGAAATTTGTGAAATGGCAGCAGGAATAAATCTTTTGTATGCTCCTGCTCCTATAAAATATGAATATTCTATATTATTTTCTTTTGATAGCTTTTTTATCTCTTTTTGGGTTTCCATTTCACTTAGTGCATCAGGTAAATCTAATTTGGGCATTATTGCTCTTTTATCTACCATAGAAAATAAATCATCAAGATTTTTCTCTCCGATGCTTTTAAGCATTTCTTTTATTGTTTCTTCTGAATTGGCTTTAAAATTTTTCATTTTATTCAACTTCTTCTTTATATGTTGTGTAATCTAATAAATCTTTACTGTCTTCTAAGAATGCTTCAGAAGAAACTTTTATTAACCACATATCTTCAAACGGTTCTTCATTTAATAATTCCGGTTTTTCAATTATTTGTTCATTTATTTCTACTACAGTACCGCCAACAGGCATGTATATTTCAGAAGCTGCTTTTACTGATTCAATTGTTCCGAATATTTCGCCTTTTGTATATTTGGTTCCGACTTCCGGAAGTTCAACAAAAACAATATCTCCAAGTTGCTCAATTGCGTAATCTGTTAAACCTATATTATAATTTCCGTTTTCTTCATATACATATTCATGTGATTTACTGCATAACATATTGTCTTT
>CALUUJ010000007.1 GCA_944323935.1 Candidatus Gastranaerophilales bacterium
TTTTTGAATCCATTGTTTTTACTGAATCTAATACATATTTATAATTGAAAGCTATTGCAAGTTCATCACCTGAATATGAACAATCAATAATATCTTCTGATGTACCTGAATTTGGTGTTTCAGCCTTTAATACTAATTTATTATTATTAAAAGTGAATTTAACAATACTTGTTCTGTCATTTACCATAGTTGATACTCTGTCTAAAGCAGAAATTAAATCATCTCTTGAAATAATTGAATTATTTGCGGTTGATTTTGGAATTAGTTGTTCATATGGAGGATATTCTCCTTCAATTAATCTTGAATTAATAGCAAAACTCATTGTTTTTAGTGTTAATTTTGATTTATCAACAATTAAAATAACTTTTTCTTCTGTAATAAATGAACAAATTCTTACAAATTCATTCAAAGTTTTTGAAGGAATAACTATTTTTGCAGATTTTTCATCTTTATTTTTTATATTTTCTATTATTCTTGTTAATCTGTTACCATCAGTAGCAGCCATTTCAAGCTTATTGCCTTTAATAAGACAAAAAACACCTGATATTACATTTCTGCTTTCATAATTAGCTGCAGCATACACGGTATTTTTAATTGATTTTAAAAATGGTTCTAATTCAATTTCAATCTCATTTCCAACTGTCATTTCATCTTCAATTTTTGGAAATTCCTGAGCTGAAATACCTATAATTTCAAATTTTGAATTACCACAAGTTATATTTACTACGTTTGTATCTTCATTTAATGAAAATTCAACCGGTTTATCTGGTAATTTTGCTGCTATTTCAAGCAACTTTTTTGCAGGAAGAGTAATTTTACCTTCTTTTTTCACTGCAACTGTAGTTTTCGCTTTTATTGAAATTTCTAAATCAGTTGCACTTAAATTAAGAATATTATTTTCTGCTTCAAACAATACATTCGCTAATACAGGTTGAACATTTCCTCTTTGAGCTGTCACCTTTTCAACTATTTTTAATTTATTCAATAAAGAATCTTTATCAATTGTAAAAAGCATAATAATCCTCTATATAAACTGTGCACTTTATTATTATATAAGAAAAATAAAAAACGCTAAACTTTTTTTAATTTTGATATCTTCTTTCTATTTGTATTTTATTTTTTTTATTAATTATCTATATTAATATATTATAAAATAAAAGTAGTAATAAGCTTTTTTATATATTGTATAAAATTGTTATAAATTATTGTATCTATTAGTTTTTAGTCTTGTATAAAACTTGTAGAAACTTTTTTAAAAGATGTATATTTTTTATTTATTAAATTATAATTTTTTTTGTTTTTTTTAAGTTTTTAAATTTAAATTAAAGTTATAAACAATTTTATATAATAGTTTTCTACAGGTTTTATACATATTTTTTGTTAAAATTAATGTTAATTTTTTATACAAAAAAAGCATGAAAACATGCTATTTTATTAGTGTTTTTCATGCTTTAAAAATTAAAATTTTATTTTTCAATATTTTGTTTTATTTTTTTACTGTTCAAAACTTTATAAATTTGTTTTATTTTTTTTCAGCTATATTAATAAATTCTTCTGAAAATTTATCATATGTCATATTTTTGACAGTATTATAAGCATTTTTTGATATAGTTTTATAGTTTTTATCATTTAAATTTAAAACTTTAAACATAGCTTTATATAATTCTTTTGATTTATTTAATTTATTATAATCAATTATAAATCCATTTTCTTCATTTTTTATTATATCTGCTGCACCTGTTACTGATGAAACTATAGTTGGTAATGAATGAGCCATAGCTTCTGTTACAACAAGACCAAAAGGTTCTTTTATAGATGGAACAAGTAAACAATCTATAGAATTATAAAAACTATCCATATCTTCTTGTAATGGTAAATATTCAATATATTTTTCCAAATTAAGTATTTTTGTTAAAAACAAGATTATAAATTTATTTAATGAATTTTTAAAAGTGTCTTTATTTATTATTTTAACTTTAAAATTTTTATATTTATTTTTTAAATAAAATGATGCAAATAATGTTATAAAAGCACCTTTTTTATTAAAACTTTTTGCTACTAAACCAAATTTGAATAAATCATTATTTTTTATTTTAATTTTTTCTTCTTTTAATTCTACTCCTGGTGGTAGTATATATATTTTATCTGTTGGTATATTATAATTTTTTATATAATCTTCTTTTATAATATTTGAAGAAATTACTATTTTTTTAATTTTAGATACATTTTTTAGTTCTTTTTTATAATTTATAATTTTTCTTTTATATGCTTTACTAAAAATTTTGCATATAAATAATTTTATTTTATTTTTTTTCCACAAATATGAATGGTTATGAGAATATGAAACATCTGATGGACATTCTAAATCTGTAGAAATAACTAAATCATAATTCTTTATTATATTTTCAAAATTATTATAAAAATTTTTATCTTTTATATATAAATTTACAATATTACTTTTTTCAATGTAAGAAATATTTGCATAAACATCTACTATATAATTTCTTTTTAAAAGTTCTTTTATTATAAAGTGATTAACTTTTTCACCACCACCTAAAAAAACATTTTCAGTGTATTCTTTAACTACAAATATAACTTTTTTTTGATTAATCATTTTTTATATTCCACAAATAAAAATTTATATATATATTAGTTTATTAAAATTTTAAGGTCAATTAAAAATAATTTAAAATATTTATTTTTTTATATTTTGTTGAAATCATTAGATTTTTTATCGTGTAAAAATTTTGCCATTTTATATTGTTCAAAACTTAATGCAAAATTATATAAAGCATTAATTAAAGTTCTTCCTGTCTCACTTTTTGCTATAACTAATGTTTTTCCGTTATTATTTTTAGCAAAATATAATTCTGTTTTTAGTATATTATCAACTTTATCTAATGATGGACGTTGTAATCTTTCTATTATCCATTCATTTAATAAATTTACGGAATTCTTATTTTTATTTTCCTGCAGGTATTTTGAAAATTCTTTTAATATCATTTTTATATTATATTTTTTTTTTAGTTTTAATACTACTTTTTTTATTTTTCAATAGTTATATAAAAATTAACAATAAATAATAAAAATATCATAGAAAAAGAAAATTAATAATATAATGCTTTAAAAAAGTTAATAGAATTTAATTATTTTGTGCATATCTTAAAAATTCGATATATTCATTTAAAATATTTTTATAAGCATTATATTGACCTGATGATAGTACATATTCATTCCCTCTTCTAATACTTGTATTTTTAAGAATAGCATTACCTAAATTTGGATTTACTCTCATAGCTGTATTTATTAAATTTATAACCATATTATTAGTAGGATTTTGTTCCAATACCAGAAAAGGTACTTCTTTTGAAGCATTATTTAATGAACCTCTTACATATTTACTTGCAATTTGTCCGATTGCATTTAATGTTTGATAATTTACATCACCTCTAAAATACATTGTAATAGGATCTTCACGTGTTCCCCACATTGATGCATCTTCATAAGTTTTATAATAAAAATCAGTAGGATTAATTCTATATATTCTGCCTGATTTATCTCTATATTTGCCTTGTGTCATTAATAAATCCAATTCTCTTATTAATGTAGAGTCTCCTTTTACATTTAATGAAATTCTTTGACCAATTTGATTGGTCGGAATATCATTATATATTCTATATGTCCAACCGTTTTGTTTTATAAGTTTAATATATGGATTTTGCGGATAATCAATTGCTGTCTGAATATTTTGTATGTAATCTGAAAAATTATTAGAATAAGTTTTTTTATATGGTCCTATACTTCTTAATCTTGCATATTCATCTTTTATGAGAAATGCAAATTCTTGTTCTGATAATAATCTACTTTTAAATTTATTTTTAAGATATTTTATTCTTTCTTGTGAAATAATTGTTTGAGAATAATTTTTTATTCTATTTGTTTTTCTAATATTAGTAAATGTAGATCCAAATGATACAGAGTTCATTCTTTTAATTTGTTTATCCTCTGTTTTATTTTTTGTTATTTTTTCTTCTTTTATTTTTGAATTTTTTCCTATAATTACAGAAGATAAACAAATAGTTCCTAATATAATTCCTATTTTTTTCCATTTATTTTTTATAATTTCTGCAAAACTCTTTAATTTTCCTTTAATATTATTTTTGTCATTTGCACAAATTGATCTATTATAACTATCATTCAAATAAGGTTTAGTCTTATTTTGTTGAACTTTACAGTTATTTGATTCTTTTTTAAAATTTATTTTAGACTCTTTATTTTTTATTCTTTCTATTATCATATTTTAATTTTTCTTATTTATGGCTTTATAGATTTAAAAATAAAAAAATAGAAAAATTGATAAAAAATACAAAAAAATTAATTTCTTTAAATAATAAAAAAGCAATTTCAAAATTTAAAATTAAATTTTATTAAAATATTGCTAATAATTTATATTATAATTATTAAGTGAATTAAGGAAAAAATATGTCTGTCAAAGTTAGTATTATTTTAGCTGTTTATAATGTAGAAAAGTATATTAAACAAACATTAGATAGTGTTGTAAATCAAACTTTTAAAGATATTGAAATAATAGTTGTAGATAATAAATCAACGGATAAAACCCTTGAAATAGTTAATGAATATGCTAAAAAAGATGAACGTTTTGTAATATATAAAAATACAGAAAATTTAAAACAAGGTATTGCAAGAAATTTTGGCGTTCAAATGGCTCGCGGAGAATACATTTTCTTTATTGATGGTGATGATTATATGGATTTAACCTGTATTGAGAAAATGTATAATAAAATAACTAAAACAGGTGCTGATATTACTTTATGTACTTGGAATCAATTTGATGATGCTACAGGTAAAATAGATAAAAACCATGTATATGCTAAATTAAAACAAATACCAACAGAATTTGATAATAAAACATTTAATTGGCGAGATATAAAATACAGCGTTTTTTGGCAGACCAGTGTTCCTTGGGACAAGATATATAAACGTGATTTTCTTATAAAAAAAGATGTTAAATTTCCGGGTGGTACTTTTTTTGAAGATAATGTTTTTGTTTATGATGCTTTATTCAAAGCTGAAAAAATGTCTGTTTTAAGAGAAGATTTGGTTTATTATCGAATTAACAGAAAAAATGCTGTTACCAGCTCAAGAAATCGTATTTTCTTTGATTATTTTAATATATTTAATTCAATTGGTGATAATTTGAAGAAAATAAATTTATTTGATGAAATGAAGTATTATTATTGGGATTATAAAGTTATAACTCTTTATTGGTGGTTTATGAAAGTAAAACTTCCTTATAAACGTGAATTTTTCAATAGAATGAAATATGATTTTAAACATCTTGGTATGAAAGAAGAAGATAAAGAATTTGTCAGAAATCGTACATTATTTTTAATAGATAGATTTACTAAAATGCCTTTTTTCATATATTATCCTTTATTTTTCTTTTTCGATAAAATTTTTAGAATAGAATTCGGAAAGAAAAATTATGCTGTAATTTTCTTTTCAACTTTTGAAAAATGGTATGATTATAAAAAGTAATTAAAAACCTAAAGATAATCCAGCACAAATATTTATGGATTGACCTGTTATTGTTTTTGCTTTATCGGATATTAAAAATTCACAAGTATTTGCTATTTCTTCAGGTGTAACGAATCTTCTTTGAGGAATTGTTTCTATTATTTCATTTTTAGAAAAATCTTCTTCTAAGTTTTCATTATTTATTAATTCTGTATCAACCCAGCCGGGATTAATTATATTAACTGTTATGTTATTTTGAGCAACTTCAAGTGCTAAAGATTTTGTTAATCCTATTAGTGAAGCTTTTGTCATTGAATAAATTGAAGCATTTGCTTCTCCCATAACACCTGATATTGAACCTATATTTATAATTCTTCCCCAATTTTGTTTTTTCATATGAGGAATTACTAATTTTATAAGTTGATAAGGTGCAATTGAATTTAATTTTATAGAGTTTAATATGTCTTTATCAGACATTTTTTCTATAGGTGAATAAAAATAAACTCCTGCATTATTCATTAGAATATCAATATTTATGTTTAACTTGTTAAAAAGTTTTTCGGCTGAATTATCTTCAAATAAATCAATATCTGTATAACCTGCAAAATTATTTTCATTACATAATTTTTCAAGTTTTTCTTTATATCTGCCTGTAATATATACATTAAAATCATTTGCAAAATGTTTTGCAATAGAAAGTCCTATACCTTGTGAAGAGCCTGTTATTAATATATTTTTTTTATTCATCATCTACATTTGTTATAAAGCTTAAAAGTGACATTATGAAAGAATTTATTAATTCTGTTTTTTCATTATCTTCCAATGTTTTTATAAATTCAATACAAGTGTGTAAATTGTAATTTTTGTCATACCATCTGCTATATCTTGGCGGTGGATTATCATTCATATTTTTTATAGATATATCAAATTCATCTTTATATTTGGCTAATATAATTTGTAAAAAATCTTGAGAAATTAAATCTATAGTATATTCATCTACTGTTTCAAGTAACAGTAGAAGTTGTTTTAAATCAGGATATTTATCATACCAACGGTTGTACATTATCTAACCTGCAGGCCAAGTAAATTCTCTTCCTGCCATTACATGGACATGAATATGAAATACTGTTTGTCCTGCGCTTGCTCCTGTATTAACTACTGTTCTATATTCTTTTATTCCCATTTTTTCAGTAATTTTAGGTATAGCTGAAAAAATATCTCCAAATACCTTTTGGTCTTTAATGTCATTTAAAGATGAATAATGATTTTTAGGTATTACCAAAAAATGAACAGGTGCTTGAGGATTTAAATCATTAAATGCTACAACATTTTCATCTTCGTAGATAAAATTTGATGGAATTTCTTTATTTGCTATTTTACAAAATATACAATCAGAACTCATAAAAACCTCATATAAATATACAAATTTAATAGTATATTTTTTTATTTAATAATGCAAATTTTTAACTATTTTCGGCAGCAGAATTCATACTTTCAAACAGGTCTTTATAATGTTTTATACCGTATCCCAAAATTGTTTTATAATTTATGTCTTTTAATTCAAATATTTTTTTCATGCCTGAATCTTCAATATCTATTTTCCCTTTATATATATATTCAAGCGGTCTTTTTTGTTTTTTATAATTTGAAGCTTCACTTACGGGGAAGCCGTTTTTTATATCATCAGGCAAGGCTTCTTTATTTTTTAATATACCGCCTTTATTTCTATATTCGGCCATTAAATCTTTAAAATAATCACTTCTTATAAATTTATTAACGTCATCTTCAGGTCTTATTACAATATTATCTGTATCAATAAATTCTGTCGGAATTCTTAAAAGAACAAGTCCGTTTTCTCTTTTTATAGCTTGTTCAACTAATGATTCAGCTAAAGTACGAGTACCTGTTGCGTTTTTTGTATTTCTCCAGTTAGATTGAAAATCTTCCATATCAAAAAGATATACACCATCTATTAAATCTTCTGAAGGCATTAAAAAACCTGTTTTCATTATTCTTTCATAATTTGTTGAATTTGTAAGATGGTATAAATATTTAGGAAGAGTTAAACTTTCTTTTTGGGGTTCTTCAATTTTTTTAGGTTTCTCGCTGCTTCTTACAAAAACATCTCCAATTTCTTGAGATTTAAAAGCAGAATATTTTACATTAGTTCTATATAATGTTTTTGCTGGGACGTTATAATGTATTGTGTTAAAATTAATTCTCATATTCGGCTAAAATATAAAAAATATTTAAATTTGCGTATTTTAGCTATAATTATACTTGAGGTTAATATGATAAATCAATATATGACAGATACAATAAGTGCAATAGCAACACCAATAGGTAATGGCGGTGTAAGTATAATAAGGCTTTCGGGAGAAAAAGCTTTTGAAATTATTGATAAAATATTTTCTTCAAAAAATCTTATTGCAGGCAAAATTTATCACGGATGGATTTTGGAAGATGGAGAAAAATTAGACGAAGTTATAGTGCTTCCATTTAAAGCTCCAAACAGCTATACAGGTGAAGATGTTATAGAAATACAATGTCATGGCGGTGTTCATATTACCAATAAAATTTTAGATTTAACAATAAGAAATGGTGCAAGATACGCGGAAAAAGGTGAATATACAAAAAGAGCATTTTTAAACAGGAAAATGGATTTGTCTCAAGCAGAAGCTGTTTTAGATTTAATTCATGCCCGTAGTGAAAAATTTGCATCTGCAAGCGCAAAAAATTTATTTGGTAAATTATCTATAGAAGTAGCAAAAATTAGAAAAGAAATTATGGATTTACTTTCAAAAATTATTGCTGCTGTTGATTTCCCTGAAGATGTTGTTGAACCTGAATATTCATATATAGAAAATACCATTGAAGGAATTATAGGAAATATAAATTACATTTTAAGTTTTTCAAAAAGCTCAAATATATTCAGACAAGGTATAAAAATTGTTTTGGCAGGCAGACCTAATGTTGGTAAATCATCTTTATTTAATACGCTTTTAAATTTAGATAGAGCAATTGTTACTGATATAGCAGGTACTACACGTGATGTAATTCAAGAAACTCTAGATATAGATGGTATTGCCGTAACGATTATAGATACAGCAGGAATTCGTGATGATGAAAATATAAATAAGGTTGAAGCTATTGGGATAGATTATTCAAAAAAATATGTTCAAGATGCTGATTTAGTCTTGTTTCTTTATGATTTGAATGATGGATTTACTAAAGAAGACAAAGAAATTCTTGATTCTATAAAAGATAAAAAATATATAAAAGTTGCTACAAAATCTGATTTAACTTCATTTAAAGATGATGATTCTATTTGTATTTCATTAAAAACGGGTGAAAATATAGAAGTATTAAAACAAAAAATAAAATCTGCAGTAATAACCCAAAATCTTACAGAAGTTGAGTTTATAACTAATCAAAGGCAGCAAAAAGCATTAGAAGAAACAAAAAGTTCATTGATTAATGCTTTAATAGCTGCTCAAAATAATGAAATTCAAGATTTGATTTCCATAGATATAAAATCTGCTTTAATGTATATTTCAGAAGTTTCAGGTGAAGTAATTACAGATGATATATTAAACAATATTTTTGATAATTTCTGTATAGGTAAATAGACTATAACATTAATACCCGATTGGCTAATAAAAATTTATTAAAATTTCATTTAAAGTTATAGAGTAGATTTATAGTCAAAATAGTTTAGTGAAATTTAGGAATTGGTGAAATATGGTTTTGTCTTCGAGTGTTGTTTATCGCGATAATGGAATAATGCAGGAAATTTTCTTTCAAATTTCAAAATATTTACGTGGTGAAATTATTATTACTGATGAAAATTTTAATATAATTTTTCATAATACAAAATATATTAAGGAGAATAGAAAGCATAATTTGTATGATATTTTAAATAATTTTATGAATGAAAATATAGAAGAGAATATTGAGAATTTTAAAAATTCAGATAAAAATCATATCTTTTTAAAACTTATTTTATGTGATAATGCAGTACTTCAAAATATTCCTGTTGATTTACATATTTGTAAGATTAGAAATAAAGAAAATAAATTAATCGGATTTTCAGTTATAATGCAAGATATTTCTCAAGAAGTAAGAAATAAAATTTTAAAAGAATCATTTGTAGATATAATTTCTCATGATTTGAAAAATCCGATGAGAGCTAATATTCAAATTTTAGAATTAATATTGAAAAACAGATTTGGAAAGGTTGAGAATAATCTGAAAGTAGTTCTTGATGAATTATTGAACTCTTGCAAATTTATGAATTATATGGCAGATAATTTATTGATTAAATATAAAAATGAATTTGATTTATATGAACTTCAAAAACAAGAGTGCTCTATAGTAAATTTAATAAAAGACAGGTGTAATAAATTAATGAATTTTCTTAATAGAAAAAAGCAGTCTGTAGAACTTATAGTAAATGGAGATTTACCAAAAGTAAACATTGATGTTGATGAAATGGCAAAAGTTATTAGTAATTTAATTATAAATGCTTCTGAACAAAGTGTTGAAAATTCAAAGATAGTTATACAAATAGAGAATCAAAAAGGTAGTATTAATGTTTCATTTATAGATTATGGATATCCACAAAAATCTGAAATATTGAACGGAATATTTGAAGAATATATAACTACTACTAATAAATTCAGAAAAGTCGGCTTTGGTTTGGAGCTATATAATTGCAGAAAAATTATAGAAGCTCATAACGGCAGAATCAGTGCAAAAAATGAATCTAATACAGGAAATATAATTACATTTAGCTTGCCTTTGGCAGGTTAAATAACATTATTAGATATAGTTAAAGGAACCTGCCTATCGAGTGCATCAGGTAGAATATAATCTGTAGAAAGTTCATTTTCTTTAACCATAGAAGCTAAAGCAAAAGCACAATTAAGTTTAATTTCATTTGTTATTTTTTTAATATTATTTTTTAATACTCCATTGAATAATCCGGGGAAAACAAGTGAATTATTAATTTGATTAGGAAAATCACTTCTTCCTGAAGCAGTAATAAATGCACCATATTTTTTAGCTTCATCGGGCATAATTTCGGGTGTAGGATTTGCAAGTCCAAAAATAATCGGTTTATTATTCATTGATTTAATCATTTCTTCTGATAATAAATTAGGAGCAGAAAGTCCTATAAAAACATCAGCATTTTTTATGCCTTCTTTAATATTACCTTTGAAACAGTCTAAATTTGTATATTTTGCTATTTCTTCGTGTGCAAAATTATTTTGTTCTCTTCCTTTATAAATTGCGCCATCAATATCGAACATAATGATGTTTTTAGCACCAACCGCCAAAATAAGTTTACATACTGCAATGGCAGCAGCTCCGGCTCCTGAAAAAACAATTTTTACATCTTCAATTTTTTTATTTGCAAGATGAAGTGCATTTAATAATGCTGCTAAAACAACAACGGCAGTTCCGTGTTGATCATCATGAAAAATTGGAATATCTGCTTTTTCAATTAATTTATTCTCAACTTCAAAACATCTTGGTGCTTTAATATCTTCTAAATTAATTCCTGAAAATGAATTTTGAAGTAATAATACAATCTCAATTATTTCATCCGGAATTTGAGTTTTTAAACATAAAGGCATTGCACTAACATCACCAAGTTCTTGAAATAATACAGCTTTTCCTTCCATAACAGGTAAACCGGCTAAGCCTTTAATATCTCCAAGTCCCAAAACAGCGCTTCCATCAGATACTATGCCGACAGGTTTTTTTTGTTTATCTTCTGTTAATTCAATTTCTACAACACCGCCTGCCATTTTTCTTAATTGAAGAGATTTTTCGTTTGTTGTTCCTGTTAATTGATTGTAATCAAACATAAACAATCTTTTTGAAACGCATAAAAAGAATTCTTTTAAATTATTTGTTTTACCTTTTAAAACAGGTATTGAGACATTAAAATCTATATCTTTTACATTATTTTCAATTAAACTTAAATCGATAGCTCCAAATGAAGGTTCTATATTATCTACAACAAGTTTTATTTTGTTTTCATCTTGAGAAGAAATTTCAAAAGGGTAAGCATCTATTCCTAAAGTCGCTTTTAGAAAGATTGCCCTTTCAAGTGATTTTTCATAATTAAAAGAAATAACGGCAACAGAATTTTCTCTGTTTGTATAATCATAAGAAAATTCAGGATTTTCTTTTATTTTAAGACAAGATGCTGCAACTCCCGGGGTATAAACTATTGCAAGGGTATTTTTATCTTTTACTTCAATTTTAGAAACTATCTTTATGCCGTTGTATTTAACCATTATTTTCTGACTTTATTTTCTTTACCTTCAAGTAATCTTCTAATATTGGCCTTATGCATTATAATCACATAAATTGCACCTAGTGCGGCAAAACAAATATAGTAGATGTTTTGTTCAAAAGCATTCATTAAAATAGGTGCTAAAGAAATTGCTATGATTGAGCCTAATGAAACATATTTGGAAGTATATGTTATTAGACCCCAAATAGCCGCAATAATTAACCCTACTGGCCAACATAGAGCAAGAATAGTTCCAACTCCTGTTGCAACTGATTTTCCGCCTGTAAAACCTAAAAATATAGATTTACTATGACCTATAATAACAGATATTGCAGCAATGACAGGTGCTAAACCCATGTAATTCATAAAATTAAACCAATGAACAGCAATTAAAACAGGTATTGCGCCTTTTAAAGCATCCAGAAACATTACAATGAAAAACCATTTTGTTCCCAAAACTCTTTTAACGTTTGTAGCACCTGTTGATCCTGAACCTGTTTGTCTTATATCAATACCTTTTAATAATTTTACAATAATGTACCCTGTAGGAATTGAACCTATTAAATATGAAAAAATCATTACTATTATTAATTTAGTAATTATAATTGTCATTTCTTTTCTCCTTTTTCTTTTGCGGAAATTCTTATTGGAGTGCCTTTAAATCCAAAAGCTTCTCTTAGTTTATTTTCTAGGTATTTTACATAATTATCTTTTAAGAAATCTTCATTATTAATAAACAGAACAAAAGTCGGCGGATTTGTTCTGACCTGAGTCGTATAGAATAATTTTAATCTTTTACCTCTTATACTTGCAGGAGGATTCATAGAAACAGCATCAAGAACAACTCTGTTTAATAAGCTTGTTGTTATACGTTTTGAAGTTTCTGAGTATACTTCTTTTGATAATTTATATAAATTAACCAATCTTTGTTTAGTCTTTGCACTAATGAAAACTTTTGGTGCATAACTTAAAAATGGCATTTCTTTTTCTATTTCACTTTCAAATTTATTGATGGTATTTGATTTTTTATCTTCAATTAAATCCCATTTATTTATTGCTAAAATAATAGCTTTGCCTGCATCAATAATAGTTCCGGCTATTTTTTTATCTTGATCCGTAATACCTTCTGTTGCATCAACTACAAGTATTGCTACATCACAGTTCCTAATAGCTCGAATAGAACGATCTACTGCAAATTTTTCAATTCCCCAATCAACCTTAGATTTCTTCCTTATACCCGCTGTATCAACTAATATAAATTCTTCACCTTCATATTTGACTTTTGAATCTATAGCATCGCGTGTTGTTCCTGAAATATTTGATACAATTACTCTTTCTTTATTTAAAAGGGCATTAACAATTGAAGATTTACCTACATTTGGTTTACCAACAATTGCAATACGAATATTTTCTGATTTTTCTTCTTCTTCAATATATCCAAAATCTTTTGTAACAGCATCTAATAAATCACCTACTCCGCCTGAGCCGTGAAGTGCTGAAATAGGGAAAGGTTCACCAACTGCAAGAGAATAAAATTCTGTAGCGTTAATAAATTTATCAGGATCATCAAGCTTATTAACTGCAAGAAAGATCTCTTTTCCACTTTTTCTTAAAACATTTGCAATATCATAATCTATAGGATTTAGACCTTCTCTACCGTCAACAAGGAATATTATTTTATCAGCCTCTTCACATGCAACTTTTGCCTGAGTGAAAATATTAAGCATTATTTCGTCTTCATCACCCGGAATAATACCGCCTGTATCTATAACTGTAAATTCTTTATCCATCCATTCAACATCAAAATAGATTCTGTCACGAGTGACTCCTGCTTGGTCATCAACAATTGAATGTCTTGCTCCCAATAATCTATTAACAAATGTTGATTTACCAACATTTGGACGTCCGACTATTGCTACTATTGGTTTATCTGTCACTATTATCTTATTCCTGTATGTTACAGCTTATATTTTATTACAAATAAACCTTCAATACCAGTTTTATTTTGTTTCTATCAGATTATTATAATAATCTTTTAAATAATTTTCTATATTAATATTGAGTTTTTTTATTTTTTCAATTAAGTCTTTTAGGAAATTAATTTTAAAATATTTATCTGATGAAAATATTATTACATTTGTTATATCTATAACTCTCTCATCTATATCAAAGAAACATTTGTAGTATATTTTGTCGGAATAATTCCCTTTAAATATTAAATTATTTTCAAAGAATTTATTGTATTTAGGAAAGAAATCAGTAAAAAATTTATTTTTTTTATTATTAAAGTCAGGACTTGCACACATATTTGAAACAAATATTCCGCCTTTTTTTAAAGACTTTTTTATAATGTTGAAATATTCATCGCTTAAAAATCTTAAATCTATACCGTCATTATTAGCAACATCTACAACAATCAGGTCATATTTTCTTTTATTGTTTCTCAAATATGTAATTCCGTCTTGAAGAATAAAATTAAACTTTTCGCTTTGTTCAAAATCAAAATAATTTTTGGCTATATCAACAATATTTTCTTCTAAATCAACTACATCAATTGCATTTAATTTTTCAAATAGAAATTCAAAATCGTTAATTATTTTGCCTGACCCCATTCCTATTAAAAGAATATTCTTGATTTTAGGATTCATTAAATACGGAATTAAAAAATAATTTATATATGGAAGATTACCTTTATAAAAGTTTGTATTAATAAAACCTGCTTGATATGTATCTTTGTAATGAAGAAATCTGCCTATTTCATTTTCTATAACTTTTATATTATGAAAATCAGACTCCATCTCAAAAAGTACTTTGTCATTGAAAATTTTATTATTAATGATTTCCAAGAGTTCTTTTTTTGGTTTTTTTATTGCGAGTTCTTCAGGTATTAATACAAATTCTTCATTGTTCATATTGTAATTATCCCACAAATTATATGTTAATGATAAAATTTAACTATAAATTATTTAAGTTGGAGGCAATATGCAAGAGAATAATACGAAAGAAACAACTTCTTCTATTGATGTAATAAGACAAGGAAGAATAGACAAAGCTCAACATTTAAGGGAATTGGGTTTTAATCCATATCCTTATAAATATGAAAAAACAGTATCAGCGAAAGAGCTTCAAGAAAAGTATAAAGATCTTGCAGACGGTGAAGAAACGACTGACAGATATAAAGTCGCAGGCCGTGTCATGGCTATTAGAAACTCAGGCATGTTTATTGATTTAATGGATGATACAGGTAAAATCCAGATTTTTTCTCATAAACAAAATATAGAGCCGGAAAAAATAAAACTTTTAAAATTAATTGATATAGGTGATATTGTTGGTTTTGAAGGAGATATAAGAAGAACACCACGTGGTGAATTAAGTATTAAAGCTATAGATTTTGAAGTATTAACAAAATCTTTAAAACCGCTTCCTGAAAAGTTTCATGGTTTAACAGATGTAGAAACAAAATACAGACAACGTTATATTGATTTAATTATTAATGAAGAAACAAGAGAAACATTTAGAAAAAGAAGTTTAGTAATCCAGAAAATAAGAGAATTTTTGGCAGCAAGAGGGTATTTGGAAGTTGATACTCCAATATTGCAAACAGTAGCATCTGGTGCTAACGCAAGACCGTTTACAACACATCATAATGCTTTAGATATGGATATGACAATGAGAATTGCTCTTGAATTATATCTAAAAAGATTAATAGTAGGCGGTGTTTCTGAAAGAGTTTATGAAATTGGTAAGTGTTTTAGAAATGAAGGTATAGATACCCGTCATAATCCTGAATTTACCATGATTGAACTATATCAAGCGTATGCAGATTATAATGATATGATGGAATTAACAGAAAATATGGTTGCATATGTTGCAAAAGAAGTTTTGGGTACAACAAAAATTAAGTACGGAGAAAATGAAATTGATTTAACGCCGCCGTGGGATAGAAAAACCATGATTGGCGCTATTCAAGAATATACGGGAGTTGATTTCTTATCTTGCAATAATTTGGAAGAAGCAGTAAAACTGGCTTCAACTATAAATGTAGATGCTCAAGAATGTGATTCTTGGGGTAAGGTAATAGACCAAGTATTTGAAGAAAAAGTAGAACCGAGTTTAATTCAGCCTGTACATATTATAGATTATCCGTTAGAAATTTCTCCGTTAGCTAAAGTTCATAGAAATAATCCTCGTTTAACAGAACGTTTTGAAACAAGAGTAAACGGATGGGAAATAGCTAATGCATTTTCTGAATTAACAGATCCGATAGATCAAAGACAAAGGTTTGAAAATCAGGCTCTTGCAAAGGCAAACGGTGATGAAGAAGCAATGGAAATAGATGAAGATTTCATTGAAGCTTTAGAATACGGCATGCCGCCAACAGGAGGTATGGGGATGGGTATTGACAGATTAGTCATGTTACTTACAAATTCGTCTACAATTCGTGATGTAATTGCCTTTCCAACGATGAAAAATAAATAGATGAGGCTACAATTTAAAACTGTATTGAAAATTAGCTCTTGACTACTTCTGAAAAATAGATATAATAAGAATGTTATATTTAAGGAAAGGGGTTTTATACCATGAATAAAGAAGAATTGGTACAAGAAATTTCAAAAAAAGCAAAAGTTACTCAAAAAGATGCAGCAGAAGTTTTAAATGCAATTATGTCAACAATTGAAAAAACAGTTGCAAAAGGTAAAAAAGTTACTTTAGTTGGTTTTGGTACATTTGAAGCAAGAAAAAGAGCTGCTCGTACAGGTCGTAACCCACAAACCGGTGCTGCTATTAAAATTGCTGCAAAAACTGCTCCTGTATTTACTGCAGGTAAAAAATTCAAAGATGTTGTTGACGGTAAAGTAGCTGCAAAAAAATAGTTTCTTGATTAATATATCAAATAAAAAAGGCTGATAATAAATTTATCAGTCTTTTTTGTTTATAATATCTATATGACTAAGAAAACTTCCGAAATTTTAGAATTTGATAAAGTACTTTCATATCTAAGTGAATATGCTATAAGTTCACTTGGAGCTGAGAGATGTTTGAATGCACAGATCTTTGATAATGTTAATAATATAAAAAAAGAACTTATATTAACTTCTCAAGCAAGAAAAATTATTAATGATGCAATAAATGTTCCGTTAGAAAACATTTATAATGTTGAAAAGAGTCTAAACGATGCAAAAAAGAAACTTCGTTTGAATGAAGAAGAAATTATTGATATTGCAAGAACTCTCAGAACATCACGTTTGATGAGAAATTTTTTAGATAGTATTCCAAATGATTATTTTGAACTTTCAGAAATGAAGAATGTTCTTTTTGCGAATAAAGAACTTGAAGATAAGATTTTTAATACTTTTACTCCTGCTTTAACTGTTAAAGAAGATGCAACTCCTGAATTGAAAAAACTATACCAAATTTTGAGAGATACAAATTCTAATGTAAGAGTTTGTGTATCATCATTACTTCAAAATAGTGATTTTACATCTAATCTTCAAGATACAATCTATACTCAAAGAGACGGAAGAACTGTTTTTCAGGTAAAAGCAGAATGTAAAAATAAAGTTTCAGGTATTGTTCATGATGTTTCTCAAAGCAGTCAAACATTTTTTATTGAGCCTGAAATTTTAGTAGGATTAAATAATAAAATAAGAGAAACAGAAGCTAACATACATATTGAAGTTGAGAGGATTCTAAAACTATTATCTAATGAAATTGGTTTATATTCTGAAGAAATCAAAACATCAAATCTTCAATTAATTGAACTTGATTTCATATTTGCAAAAGCAAAATACTCTGCTTCTTTTGATGGTACAGCTGCTAATATTTCCGATAAAAAAGTCATTAATCTAAAAATGATGAAAAATCCCGTTCTTATAAAGTCTAAAAAAGAAATAGTAGAAAATGATTTATATATAGATTCAGTTAAGAATTGCATGATTATAACAGGTTCAAATACCGGAGGGAAAACCGTAGTATTAAAAACCGCAGGTTTATGTACTTTAATGACAAAGGCAGGTATGCATATACCTTGTTACGAAGCAGAAATTTATCCTTTTAAAAAAGTTTATGCGGATATTGGTGATGAACAGAGTATTATACAAAATCTTTCGACTTTTTCATCTCATATGACAAATATTGTAAATATTATAAATAATGCTGATTATGATACTTTAGTTTTATTAGATGAAATAGCAGCAGGTACTGATCCAAAAGAAGGCGCTTCATTAGCTCAAGCAATACTTGAATATTTACAAAAAAGAGGCTCAATTGTAATAACAACAACTCACTATGGAGAGTTGAAATCATTAGCATATTTAAAAGAAGGATTTATTAATGCTTCTGTTGAGTTTAATATAAATACTCTTCAGCCTACATATAAATTATTAATAGGTATCCCTGGGGCAAGTAATGCTATTGCTATAGGTAAAAATCTCGGGCTAAAAGAAGAAATTATAAATAATGCCAGAGAAACATATTTTAATCAGAAAGATAATACTGCAAAAGTTTTAGAAGAATTACAGAAAACCCAGCAGGAATTATCTGATTCTAAAAAAGTAATAGAAGAAAAAGAAGAGAATGTAAAACGCTTAGAACAAAGTTTAAATGATAAGCTTAATGAAGTTAAGAAAGAGAAAAAGAAAAATATTCATATTTACAGGAAGAAATATGAAACCTCTATAGATGAAGCAAGAGAAGAAATTAAAAGCATATTAAAGGAAATGCGAGAAGAAAAATCTGAAAAAATCGCCAGAAGAAGTTTTCAAAGATTGGCAGATATTGAAAGTTCAATGCGTTCAGATTTTAACAAAGATGAAAATGAAATAGCCGAAAAATATACGCCTATAGATTGGGAAAATATAAAAGTCGGTGATAAAGTTATGGTAATGGATCTGAACCAGGAAGTAACCATTGTTGAATTGCCTGATAAGAATAAAAATGTCCAAATACAAATGGGACTAATGAAAACAAAAATCAAACAGAATAAATTAGCTGTATTAAATAAAAATTTGATTAAGAAAGAGGCAAAGGCAAGAGGAACATATAAAAATAATTTTGCTATAGAACGTCGTTCTTTGTCTCAAACATTAGATTTACGCGGATACAGATGTGAAGATGCGCTTGATGAAATTGAGTCATATTTAGATAAAGCAAGCTTAGTAAATTTAAGCCCTGTATATATCATTCACGGTCATGGAACAGGTGCATTAAAACAAGTAATACGTGATTATCTAATGCATTCACCATATGTAGCAAAATTTCGTCCCGGAGAAAATGCCGAAGGCGGAGATGGTGTTAGTGTTGTTGATATCAATTGATAGAAGATGGATATTTTATTTGAGTATAAAAAATTCAAATAGGAGATAAGGGAGTTGAACCCTTCTTTTTAATGTGCTTCGTCTTATGAATTTGCTTTACTTACTATCTTATTTTATTGGGAATCTCCTACAAGCACTGTCCCCCACCGAATAAATAATATTTTCTATCATAGAAACCTCCTTAATTAATTGTTCAAATTTACAAAAATAAAAGAAGCAACTCCAATAGAGAAGTAAGTACTGCAACATAAAAAGTATTTACTTATATAGTATTATAGCATAGACAAATTCTGTATTATTATGGGGTTAAGATTAACTTATAATAGATTTTAATATATTGTTTAAATAATTTAATCTAAATTGAGAAAAAGCTTAAAATATGAGATAATAACCATATAAAAAGAGGGAACAATTGTGGCACAAAGACTTTTAATTGCAGATGATGATAATGAAATCAGAGAACTTTTAGAGTTTGACCTTTCTCAAAGCGGTTATGATGTTGATACTGCAAAAGATGGTGAAGAAGCTCTTCATAAAGCGTTGGTTGGTAATTATGATTTAATTTTATTAGATGTTATGATGCCTAAAATGAATGGTTTTGATGTATGTAAAAATATACGTTCATCAAAAGCAGATGTTCCTATTTTAATGCTTACGGCAAAAGGAACAATTAATGATAAAACACAAGGATTTGACTCTGGTGCTGATGATTATATTGTTAAACCTTTTGATATACAAGAAGTCTTGTTA
This sequence comes from Candidatus Gastranaerophilales bacterium, assembly GCA_944323935.1. GTDB lineage: Bacteria > Cyanobacteriota > Vampirovibrionia > Gastranaerophilales > Gastranaerophilaceae > Avigastranaerophilus. Next base: position 19,912 of record CALUUJ010000007.1, read on the forward strand.
AGAGTTAGGGCGTTAGTTAGAAGAAGTCCTGCTTCTAAAACAAAAACTGTTTCTCAAGAAATTTTAAAAATCGGTGATATTGAGATTTTTCCTGATTCTTTAGAAACAGAAATTAAAGGTAAAAGAATAAAACTTACACCTACGGAATTTGAGATTCTATATTGTTTAATGCAGCATTTTAATAATGCAGTTACACTTGCAGTTCTTTTGAATGAAGTATGGGGTTATAATTCTGATGATGATGTTAGAATGCTTAGGGTTCATGTTGGCGGGTTAAGACAAAAAATTGAACAAAATCCTAAAATTCCTGACTACCTTCAGACTGTTACAAATGTCGGGTACAAATTAACTCCTTTTGGTGAGGATTCTGATTAGTGAAATTAAAAAGATTAAAAATAGTTGAACAAATTATTATAATCTCTCTTCTTGGAGTTTTAATTCCGTCTATAATTTCGTGGTTTGTTATAAATAATGTAAGCCAGCATTCAATTAGAAATGAACTCGGTAATTCTGCTCAGATGCTTGCTGAAATTATAGAAAATAATATTAATTCATTAATTAAGTCTGATAATCATCGTCTTGAAGAAATAATAATTTCTTTAAACCATATCCCTTCAGAATATAATCAAAATCTATATCTTAAGGATCTATCTATTAATTCAAAGGTGTTTAATAGTTTTGAATTAATCAGACCATCTGAACATCCTGATTTTAATAAAGATAAATCTATAGAATATAATTCTGCGACTGAAGAATTATGGTTAATTGAAAAAATTCATGATGATAAATATCTCAAAGCAGGTGTAAATACTAAAGTTATTAAAGATGAAATTTTTACGAATATAGAAGATGAAAAAGACAGACGAATTTATGTTGTTGATAATGCAGGGAAGTTGATATTTTCTCATAATTATGAAGAACAAGACTTTAAAAAATCACTAAAACAATTACCTGTAAATCTTGTTAATAATATTGCAACGAGATTTGATGAAATAAAAAATCAACCCAGAGTATACTTAAAAATTAAAGATTTAAATTTAATTGTAATAGTTAATACCTCAAAAGAATTAACAAAATCAACAATTAATAAGGCTCGATTTAAAATTCTTCTTGCCTTTTTAATAGCCGCAGCAGTTACAATATTTTTGGTTCTTTTATATAGCTCTTACTTATATCTGAATATAAGACAATTATTTAAAGGTATCATTGCTGTTTCAAGAGGAAACTATAAAAAGCCTATTACTCCTTTGATAAACATAATGACTCCAAGAGAAATCGTTTTCTTAGCGGAAGAATTTAATAGTATGATTGATGAAATTAATTCTTCTTATAAAAAGTTGAAACAAAAAAATAAAGAATTAAAATTATTGGATAGTTTCAGGTCTAATTTGGTTGATACAGTAAGTCATGAATTAAGGACTCCTTTAACAAGTATTAGAGGTTATACTTCACGTCTTTTGAGAACAGACATAAAAATAGATGAAGAAACAAAACATAAATCTTTATTAATTATTAAGCAGCAATCTGAAAGATTATCTCGTATGATTGAAGATTTGCTTGTTATACCTGATATAGAAGGAGCTAAATTAAATATAAATATAGAACCCGTAAATCTTATAAATATAGTTGAGGCTTCTATTTATTCTGTTAAAAATATAGAAACAAGATTAGTAGAGACGGATATTCCAAATGATTTTCCTTTAATATTAGCTGATAAAGACAGATTGGAACAAGTAATGATAAATTTACTTGGTAATGCAAATAAATATGCATATCCTGATACTCCTATAAAAATTGAAGCTAAACATGATTCTGATAAGGTTACAATTAAAGTAATAAATCAGTCTGATTATATAGAAAAACAAGTATTGCATACTTTGTTTGATAAATTTATAAGAATAGATGATAAAACCACAAGAACAACGAGAGGAACAGGTTTAGGACTATATATAGTAAAAGGTCTTGTTGAAGCAATGAATGGTAGTGTTCATTTAAAATCAACTCCAGAGAATATCTTTACTGCAAAAGTTATATTACCTGTATATAAAGAAGATTATGAATCCTGATTATATGAAAATAGCAATCAACTTAGCAAAAAAATCCGGAAAGGATATTCCTGTTGCTGCAATAATAGTTAAAGACGGAAAAATTATAGCAAAAGCGGTGAATGAAAGAGAGAAAAGCCAAAATACAATAAACCATGCTGAAATGCTTGCTATCCAAAGAGCTAATAAAAAATTAAAAAATTGGCGTTTAAATGGTTGTGAAATGTATGTAACGCTTGAACCTTGTCCAATGTGTGCAAGTGCAATTCTGCAATCCAGAATATCTAAATTATATTATGGTGCAAGTGATTTGTTAAATGGTGCATTTGGTTCAAAATCTGATATGAGAAAAATTATGGGATATGAGTTAGAAGTAAAATCGGGCATTATGGAAGAAGAAAGTATTAAAATGCTCCAAGATTATTTTGAAAGGCTGCGCTAATGTTAAAAACCCAGTTGGATAAATATATTCTTGAATATGAAACTAAGGATTTTATAAAAGATGATCCTGTTCAATTTGTGCATCGTTTTAAAACAAAACAAGATAATGAAATATCCGGTTTTATAGCATCAATGTTTGCTTATGGAAAACGGGAAGTTTTTATTTCTAAACTTGATTATATATTTAACCTAATGGATAATAAGCCTTTTGAATATGTTAAATCTTTTGACTATAAGTCCAATAATATAAATTCTTGTGATTATAGATTTTCTAAAGATTGTGATTTAGTTCAAATTTTAAAAATATTGAATAAATTATATTCTGAAAGTGAAACACTGGAATCTTTATTTAGGTTTGGTTATGAACAGAAAAATGATGTTTGGCATATGTTTCAAGTTGTTGTCGATTATTTTTATTCTAATGTTAAGGACAAATCAGTAACTAAAGGGTTTTATCATCTTCTTCCTGATCCAAAGAAAAAAAGTGCCATGAAACGCTTTAATATGCTCTTAAGATGGTTTATAAGAAAAAGCGAGGTTGATATAGGTATTTGGAATTTTGTTCCTAAATCTGAATTATTAATTCCTTTGGACACTCATGTTGCTAAAATTAGTAGGAATTTAGGACTTTTAAAAAGAAATGATAACGGATTTGAAAGTGTTATTGAACTTACAAATAAGCTTAAAACATTTGATAAAGATGATCCTATAAAATATGACTTTGCATTATTTGGATATGGTGTTAATCATAAAATATAATAAAAAGAAACATCATTGATGTTTCTTTTTGTATTTGTTTACATTATTTATTTTCTGTCTGTTAATATAAATAAACTTACAAGATCATTTATTTGAGTAATAGTTTTTTGATATTCTTGGACAGATTGTTCAAGCTGTAAAATATTAGTTTTGTATTCTTGAATTCTAAGCATGCATTCTCTTGTAGAACTGTTTAATTCTTCTTGAACTTCTTGAGCTTCTTTTAAAACATTATTCATTGGTATACCCATAGCTTCAAGGGTCTGTCTTATAATTTGAGCACCTGTTTGTTTTGTAACACCTACAGGAAGTGATGAAATTAAATTCTTAAGTACAGCAACATTTGATGGAATATTAATTTGTGCTGTTGCACCTAATATAGGTTTTTGAATATTTGTTGTATTTGAAACTGTAGAACTTGCAAAAGACATAGTCTGTATTTCTTTAGCTTCTGTAAAAGAAGGCTTTTCTGTATTAAAAATAGGCTCTGATATTTTTGCTGGTTCTTCTTTTTCCTTATAAGCACCTCTTGGAAGAATATTAACGGGTTCCTCTTCTACAATTAAATTATCATTTAAATCAGATTCTTCTGTTAAAGGTTTAAATGCAACATCCGGTAAATCTTCAATATCTGTTAAAGGAATATTATTTCCTAAAACATCATTATTTGTATCAACAGGAGTAATATCTGCTTCTGCTTGTCTTTTTAATGCTTCAACTATTTTTTTACCTACACCTTCAGGGAGTTGATTTCTTGTCATAACTTACCTCATTACTTTGACAGTAGGATTATATATAAAAAATGAAAATTATTCAATTTAATATATCTACTGTTATAAATCTAAATATTAGAATTTCTTTTGAATAAAGTTTTCTTTATCTGAAAAGTATTTGATATCATATATTTTAACTAAATGCCAACCTTCTTGTGTTTTAACCGGTTCTGAAACTTCTTTATTATTAAGTTTAAATGCTGCTTTTTCAAATTCGGGAAGTAATCTTCCTCTCATATTATAGCCAATATCACCTTTATTTTCTTTTGAAGGACATAGTGAATGTTTTTCAGCCAGTTCTTCAAAACTTTTTCCTTCTTTAATTTCTTGTTGTATATCAATTGCTTTTTCTTGTGTTTCAACAAGAATATGACTGATTTTTACTTCTTTTTTATCCATATCTTTATGAAAGTATGCAAATGGAAAATATATGCAAATAAAAGTTAAAATCCAACATAATATATTAAGAACAACCTTCATAAATAACCTCTTAATTAAAATATAATTATATTATACAGTAAATATTTTTTGGTGTCTAAAACTTTTCACAAGCTAAAAGCGCAGCTCCTATCATTCCGGAATAGTTACCTGCTTTAGCAAGTTTAACTTTAACAGGTGATACAACAATTTCTGAATTTATAGCTTCTTCTATTTCTTTTGTATTTATAAATTCTCCCATGCCGCCTGAAAGAATTATACTTTCAGGATCAAATATATTTGTTATATTTATTAATCCTATTATTAAATCTTGTTTCCAAATATTAAAAACTTTTTCTGAATAACCATCGTTTTCTTTAAGACCAGAGATAATATCATAGGTTGTTATTTCTTTAGGATTTTTTGTTTTATATATGCTTGTTAAGAAAATAGAATCATTTTTTGCGATTTCTTCAGCTGTCTTTTTTAATCCGGAGCCTGAGGCGTAACTTTCAAAACAGTCTTTTCTTTTACAGGTGCAGGTTCTTCCTCTGCCTTGTATTTTCATACTTCCTACTTCACCTGCTCTGCCTGATTTACCCCTTAGAAGTTTCCCGTTAACAATAAAACCTCCACCTATACCTGTACCTAAGGTTATTGTTATATTATTTTCTTCACCTATTGCAGCACCTGTTTTATATTCTGCCCAAGCTGCCGCATTGGCATCATTTTCTACATATACAGGTTTTGAACTTAATTCTGTAAAATTAAGAGAATTATATCCTAATGGCATATTAGGAGTGGAAGATTCTACTTTTGTATTTTCAATATTTACAGCGCCTGCGGTTGCAAATGCTGTGAAATCAATTTCTTTTTCATTCTCGAAAATTATTTTTTTGAATGTATTTTTTAATTCTTCGATATTTTTAGGTGTAGCCGTTTTTTTTACTTCGCTTAAAAATTCACCTTTTTCATTAATAATTGCATATATTAATTTTGTTCCGCCAACATCTATTGCTAATACTTTTCTCATTTTATCCTCTGTTGCAAAATCTTTTTGTAATTAATTGAGGTCTTGTAATTGCTGAACCTATTACTACGCTATGGGCTCCAAGTTTAAATGCTTGATTTACTTCATTAGGTTCCCAAATTCTTCCTTCTAAGATAATAGGGCAATCAAGTTCTTTTACCAGCTTTTCTAAAAGTTCAAAATCAGGACCTTCAATATTTTGATTTGAATATTGTGTGTAACCGGATAAAGTTGTTGAAATTATATCAAATCCCAATTCTCTTGCTTTTATTCCTTCTTCAAAAGTTGAAATATCCGCCATTGAAAGTTTATTATGTGATTTTATAAAATTTACGATTTCTTTTAAACTTTCTTTTGGTCTTGGTCTTTGGGTTGCATCGGTTGCTATTATGTCAGCATTCGCTTTAATAAGTTCATTAACTTCTTTGAGCGTTGGTGTTATATAAACTATTTCTTTCCAGTTATCAGGTAATTTATCAGGTTTTGTTAACCCAATTATCGGAATATCAAATAATTTCTTTGCATTTTTTACGTCTCTTGCTCCAGCCAGACGTAAACCCTTAGCACCTCCATTAACCACAGATTTCATCATTGCAATTATGCAAGATTCCTCGTACAATGGTTCATTCGGCATTGCTTGTACTGATACTATTATTTGATTTTTAAGTTTTTCTAATATCACAATAACTTAATTATATTCATAATAAATTCTCTTGCAACAATATTATATATATTCTTAATTTTAGATTTTACAAAATTGAATTATTAATTTTTTGTTTATTTTTTCAAGAAATTTGAAAATAGGTGTTATAAAAAAAATAGTAAATAAAGTAATTAAAATAATTAAATAAAAGAAACGGAGATAGAATTATGGCAAAGACAATAGGTATTGACTTAGGTACAACAAACTCAGTTGTAGCAGTCATGGAAGGTGGTAAACCTACAGTTATTGCTAACGCAGAAGGTTCAAGAACAACTCCTTCTATCGTTGGTTTTTCTAAAACAGGTGAGAAACTTGTTGGTCAATTAGCAAAAAGACAAGCTATTCTAAACCCAGATAAAACGGTTATTTCAATTAAACGTCATATGGGTGAAGATTATAAAAAGAATATTGACGGTAAAGATTATACACCTCAAGAAATTTCAGCTATGATTTTGAGAAAATTAGCTGATGATGCTTCTAACTATTTAGGTGAAAAAGTTACATCTGCAGTAATTACAGTTCCTGCATATTTTAACGATGCTCAAAGACAAGCAACAAAAGATGCAGGTAAAATTGCAGGCTTAGATGTACTTCGTATAGTTAACGAACCTACAGCAGCTGCTTTAGCTTACGGTCTTGAAAAAGAAAAAGCTGAAAAAGTTTTAGTATTCGACTTAGGTGGTGGTACATTTGATGTTTCTGTTCTTGAAATAGGTGATGGCGTTCACGAAGTTCTTTCTACTTCAGGTGATACTCACTTAGGTGGTGATGATTTTGACCAAAAAATCATTGATTGGTTGGTTGATGAATTCAAGAAACAAGAAGGTATTGATTTAAGAAATGATAAACAAGCTATGCAGCGTTTAAAAGAAGCTGCTGAAAAAGCTAAATGTGAATTATCTTCAGTTGTTGAAACGACAATTAACTTACCATTCATAACAGCTGATGCAAATGGCCCAAAACACTTGGATATGAGTTTAACAAGAGCTAAATTTGAAGAATTAAGCCATGATTTACTTGAAAGATGTAAAAAACCGGTTGCAGATGCTTTAAAAGAAGCAGGATTATCAAAAGGTGAAATCAATGAAGTTGTTTTAGTCGGCGGTTCAACCCGTATTCCGGCTGTTCAAGCATTGGTTAAAGAATATACAGGTAAAGAACCAAACCAATCAGTAAACCCTGATGAAGTTGTTGCTGTTGGTGCTGCTGTTCAAGCAGGTGTTTTAGCCGGTGAAGTTAAAGATATCGTATTACTTGATGTAACTCCTTTAACATTGGGTATTGAAACTTTAGGCGGTGTTTTAACTCCTTTAGTTCCAAGAAATACAACAATTCCTGTTTCTAAATCACAGGTATTCTCAACTGCTGAAAACAATCAAACTGCTGTTGATATCCATGTACTTCAAGGTGAAAGACCAATGGCCAGAGATAACAAATCTTTAGGTATGTTCAGACTTGAAGGTATTGCTCCTGCTATGAGAGGTATTCCTCAAATCGAAGTTACATTTGATATCGATGCCAACGGTATTGTTAATGTTTCTGCTAAAGATAAAGCCACAAATAAAGAACAAAAAATTACAATTACAAATTCTTCTAACTTATCAGAAGCTGATATTGACAGAATGGTTAAAGAAGCTGAAGCAAATGCTGAAATTGATAAGAAACATAAAGAAGAAGCTGAAATCAGAAATAATGCTAACAGCTTAATCAGTTCCGCTGAAAGAATTGTAAAAGATTTTGAAGGTAAAATTGCTGACGCTGATAAAACAAAACTTGAAGAACAAAAGAAAGCTTTGGAAGATGCTTTAAAAGAAAATAAATCTGCTGATGAAATCAAAAAACTTTCTGAAGATTTACAACAAACAATGTATGCAATCTCTCAAGCAGCTTATTCTCAAGTTCAACAAGAAGGTGCTCAAAGTGCTAATTCTGAAAGTGCTTCATCTGAACAAGCAAAATCAAATAGTGATGATGATGTAATTGATGCTGAATATACTAAAGAATAATTCTTTAATACAGATGAAAAAAGACTCGATTAATAAATCGAGTCTTTTTTATTATTAAATTTTTTATTTGAAACTCAACCACATTGTTTCATAAGGTTTTAGTTTTATTATTAATTTCTTATTCTCAATAATAAAAATTTTGGGTTCTTTTGTTATTAGTTCTTGCATTTTTATTTCGGTATCTGTTTCATTTAAATTAAGATGATTAGTATCTAATTCAGCAAAAACTTTTTTATCAGATAAATTATTAACCATCAGAATTTTATCATGCTTACCTGTTCTCAAATAAGAAAATACTTGTGGTTTGTCTGATTTAACTTCTATAAAATCACCACGTGAAATTGTATTGTAATTCTTTCTGACTTCAATTAAGCGTTTAACATTTTTATATATTCTGCTATTAAAATTATTATTTCTATACATTGCTCGGTAAAATGTATTTCTTTTGATTGCGCCTCTATGGATATCTCTGCTGTCAAAATATGAAAGCATTTCTGAGTTTTTATTTTTCTTTTTATCTCTTCTTTCTCTTATTTTTGCCCATCTTTGAGCGTATGAGAAATTATTTTGGCTTCCTATTTCATCTCCGTAATATATAATTGGAATACCTTTTAAAGATAAAAGTATTGCAAATGTCATATTAATTCTATCAATGTCATTATCGAGGAAGTTTGCCAATCTTCCGCTTATTCCAAATCCCTTACGGAATTCTGCACCTTTATCAGCTAAATCTTCATATAACAATTCTCTTGTTTCTTTATTAACCATTTCAAGTGTTAATTCATCGTGGACTCTTAAAAATACTGCCCAGCTTGCACTATCCGGAATTTGTGGAGTTTTTTTATGAGTTTTCCAAAAATATGAATTATTTCCTGATACTACAGTTGCCCATATTGCAGGCATATATGGAAAATGATATGCAATTTGAGCTTCATTTGTTCTGATAAGTTCTTTTATTTTGTTATTAATGTTTATTTCCACTTTTCTTTCAGTCCCAAAATATGGGAGTAATTTTTTTGGTGGTTGGCATGCTTCTACTTGAATAACGCTTCTTGGTGCTGTTTCTTGTAAGAACGTACTTAAAATTTTTATTATCTCGTGAGTTTTGGGCAAGTTTTCTGCATTTGTTCCTTCTTCTTTAATTAAATACGGAATTGCATCCATTCTGAATATATCAATACCAAGGTTTGCCCAAAATGCTATAGTTTCAAGGTTGTAATAAAGTACTTTTGGATTTTCCCAGTTTATATCAAGCTGAAAAGGATAAAATGTATGGTAGAAATAATAATCCTTGCCGTCAATTGTTACTTTCCTATAATTAGATTCTGTTATTTCAGGGAAAATAAGTCTTCTTTTGGATATTTTACCGCTGTCGTGTTTATATTCAGCTATGTAGCCTATTTTCTCATCTTTATATACTTTTTTTTCAGGTTCTTTTTCTGATACAACAAAATAATTAAGTTTATCTAAATCTCCATTTTGTGCGTCTTTAAACCACTCGTGTTGTTCTGAAAAATGGTTTAATACTAAATCTGATTTGATTTTAAATCCTTGTCTTTTGGCTTCTGTAATAAATAATATGAATTCTTGCATACCGCCAAGATCTTTTCTAACATCACGAGGATTTTTTACATCAAAACCGGCATCACCCATTGGGGAATCTGCAAATGGAAGCATATATATTGTTGTTACGCCTAAATCTCTCAAATATCGAAGCATTTTTACCGATTTATAAAAAGTATTTGGGCTCATATCATCATCAACACCGAATTGATCTACATAAAACATGTATATAATTTCATCTTTGTACCAGTCATTACTTCTGTTTAAATCTTCTTGTTTTAATTTTTCACTTCTTTTATATCTGGTTTCTTTTATTATCTTCAATATATTTACATATATTTCATCAACTTGTTCTTCTCCATATACTTTAGCTATAGAAGCTTTGAGTTTTTTCTCAACATCTGCAGATACAATATTTTCTGTTTGAATTGAATCAATAATCTTTGGATTTGTTATAAATCCATTGTTAAATGAAAATGCAGGAGCTGTATAATTAAAAAGAACAGATAATACTAGAATAGATATTAGAAGTTTTTTCATTATATATACCTTCCTATTTAATATTTATTTCATATTTTCCATAATATTTAAGCCGTTAAATATAGCTTTTAAGTTTGCCATAACTGTACTTTCATCACATCCTCTTGATATTATGGTTTGCCCATTTGGTGCTTTAAAGTGCATAATAGTCATAGCAGATGCATCAGAACCCATATTTAATGCTTTTTGTTCATAGTTTAAAAATTCACAATCAAAACCTGCTTTTTGAATAGCTTTAATACAAGCATCGACAGGTCCGTTACCATAAACTTCAACATTATATTCTTTATCATTGTATTTAAAGTGTAACAGAGCATTTTCTGTTTCAGTTTTATCAAGACTGCATAATTTGAATGCTCCTTTGACATTAAGAACATTATTATAATAAATATCAATAACGTTTCTTGTTGAAAGTTCACCGATTTTTTCTGCTTCTGCTTTTGCAACAGGTGCTATTCTTTGAGCTTCTGATATTGTTATTGGGTATCCTGCATCGGTTATTATTTCGAAAATTGCTGTTTTACCTGATTGAGAAGTGAATCCTAATTTTTCGTCATCTTTTCTTCCTATTAAAGATGGATGAATAGGTCTATATGCGCCTTTTTGCATATCTTTTGTTTTTATTGCTCCATCTTGATGAATTCCGCTTCTGTGTGCAAGTGCTTCAGGCCCTATTAATGCTGCTTTTTCGTATATTTTCACGTTTGACATATCAGAAACAATTAATGCTGTTTCATATATTTTATCAAGATTTAAAGGAACATTAACGCCTGAATTATGAAGTGCTATAGCTACTTCATACAAATTTGTATTTCCTGCACGTTCTCCTAAACCGTTTAATGCGCATTCAAGCTGGATTGCACCTGCAAAATAGCTTTCAACTGTTGTAGCTGTAGCCATTCCTAAATCATTATGATTATGAACAGCTATTATAATATCTTTAGGTAGTGAATTATAAACTTTTTCAACCAAATCTACAAATTTTTTAGGTCTCACTCTTTCAACTGTATTTGGCAAATTGATTACATTAGCACCGGCTTTTACAACTTCTTTTAATGTATCTATTACAAAATCAATATTTTCATGGCAGTCTCCAAAATGTTCTACAGAAAACTGAACTTCTCCTTTTTTGCCCATTATTTTTCTTGCAAAAGTTACACCTTCAATTGCTTGTTTTCTTACTTCTTGTGGTGATTTGTTGAGAACATATTCCATATTAAATGGACTCATTGCAATAAATGTATGTACTCTTTGCTTTTCTGCTGCTTTGATTGAGTCAGCTGCTTTTATAATGTCATTTTCAACACATCTTGCAAGGGCTGAAATAACTACGTTATCAGGTGCTATTTGAGCTAATTTTGAGCAAGCTTCAAAATCCATTTCAGATGCTGCTGCAAAACCCACTTCTACACCTTGTATTCCGAGTTCTATCAAATGATTAAAAATTATTTCTTTTTCATTTGTATTCCAAGGTTTTTTAAGAGATTGATTACCGTCTCTTAAAGTAATATCATAAAAAAACGGTTGTCTTTTCTCCATTAATAATCTCCTTTTAATCATTTATAGAACAAATTTTAGTTTCATTCAGCTACAATGTAATTTACTATAAGAGAATTTTAAAATAAATATTTATTAACGAAAAATTTACAGCTATAATTCTATTTTTTCAATTAATTTAGGTATTAATAAATCCCAAGCTTTTTCGGATGGATGATATTTGTCTTCGCATGTATCTTCTGATGCATACTTATATTTTCTTCCTATTAAGTCTGAAGAATTTATTATTATAATTCCTTGCTTTTTTAAATTTTCCCATATCTTTTCGTTTTCGTATTCTTCTGCTAAATCTTCTTCTGTTTCATATCTTAATATTATAAATTTTATATTAGGATATTTTTTCTTTAGTATTTTAAAACTTTCTGAAAATATGTAATATGCTAATATGTTATTTTGTTTTTTTGTGCTTGGTTCAAAATCATTTCTTTTTGTATCTATTTGGTAGTATATACTGCTAACCAAAAAAGATTTTGAAAATAAATTAAGTGGAATATATCTTTTTTTAAGCTTGCTATTCTTTAATTCGTATTGTAGATTTATACCACTTTCCATCATTGGGCTCGGAAATATATATTTTTGCAAACGTCCAAAATGATCAGGAATAATAGTGTATATTGCATATTTTGGTTCTTCTTTTATTAAGTTATAAAAATTATTATTTTGCAGAAGTGATAACATATGTTGAATACCGGATGCACAAATTCCAAAGTTATATACATTTATATTTAATTTTTTTGCTAATTTATTACTTAATGTTTCTTCGTCAGATAATTGTGCCCCAAACGTATATGAACAACCGAAAAAAATAATTGATTTATTATTATAATTTTTGTTGTAAATATTATTTCTAAAATAATTGAAATTATTTTTATTTATTTTTTGAAATATATAACTTTGTGGCGAATAATTACTTTTATAATTATCAATATAAGAGATAGGAGGATATAATTTTAAACTTTCAGAGTCTAAATTTTTAATGTAATCCTGTTTAAATTTTAAATAAATAGAATAATCAGCTATAAATATAATTATTACTAGTAATATAATATTTAATATTATAATTTTTATTATGTTTTTTTTCATTGTTCTTTTTAATATTCGTTATTTTATATAATATTTAGATTTTATCTTAAATAATATTTATTATAATATATTTAAAGTGAAAAAGGAATAATTATGATTGAAAGATATTCTAGAGAAGAAATGAGTAAAATTTGGGAGCTTGATTCTAAGTTCAAATATTATCTTGATGTCGAGCTTGCTGTATGCAGAGCTTATAATAAACTCGGTAAAATATCTCAAGTAGTTTTGGATGATATTATTTCAAAAGCTTCTTTTTCAGTTGATAGGATTGATGAAATAGAAAAAGAAGTTCATCATGATTTAATTGCTTTTTTAACAAATGTAAATGAAAATGTAGGAGAAAATTCCCGTTATATTCATATGGGAATGACCAGTAGTGATGTTATTGATACTGCCTTAGCACTTCAAATGCAAGATGCAGGTAAGATTATTCTTAAAGATTTAGATAATTTAATAGCAGCAATAAAAGAAAAAGCGAAAGAACATAAAACAACTATATGTATAGGTCGTTCTCACGGTGTGCATGCTGAACCAATGACTTTTGGTGTTAAATTATGCGGTTGGATAGATTTATTTGAACGTAATAAAAGAAATTTTGAAAAGGCATTGGAAGAATCAAAGGTTGGTCAAATCTCAGGACCTGTCGGAACATACAGTAATATTTCTCCTGAAATTGAAAAAATAGCTTGTGAATTTTTAAATTTAAAGCCTGCTAAATTTTCAACTCAAGTAATAGCAAGAGATATCCACGCACAATATCATCAAGCTTTAGCTTTAATTGCTTCGGTTATTGAACAAGTTGCTGTTGAACTTAGACATCTTCAAAGAACTGAAGTTTTAGAAGTTGAGGAAGGTTTTTCTAAAGGACAAAAAGGTTCATCGGCTATGCCTCATAAGAAAAATCCGATATCAGGAGAAAACCTTTCGGGTTTAGCAAGAGTTGTCCGTTCAAATTCTGTTGCAGCTATGGAGAATATTCCTTTATGGCATGAAAGAGATATTTCTCATAGCAGTGTTGAAAGAATTATTTTTCCCGATTCAACCATTTTAATCGATTATATGTTATCACGTCTTGAAAGAACGATTAAAAATCTTGTTGTACATGAAGATAATATGTTAAAAAATACCAATCTTTTCGGCGGTATAGTTTTTTCTCAAAAAGTATTATTAAAGTTATGTTCCAAAGGTTTGCTTAGAGAAGATGCATATAAAATTGTACAAAGAAATGCACTGGATGCCTTTAATAATAATGGAAGTTTTATTGATAATCTTATGAAGGATAAAGATGTACTTTCTAAACTAAATAAAGAAGAAATTGAAAGTTGTTTTGATATTAATGATTATCTTCATAATATTGATGAAATTTATAGAAGGTTTGGAATATAAAATAAAATTTTTATTAATCAGTTCGAATATTATAATTTTCTATGTCTATATCTTCTTCTTGTTCATAATATTCTTCTGTGAATTTTTGCTCTGTAATTTTTATATCGGCAATACTTTCCATTAAAGGAATATACTCAAGACATTTTTGTCCTTTTATTCCTATAGTTTCCATCTGAATCTCTCCATTAGGCAAAAGTTTTATTTTTAATTGCTTTTTTGTCATTCTTACTCCAAGTTAACAGTTAAAACTATAGTATTATCTTCAAAAACTTCTTCATCTTCTATTTCAAGGTTTTGTTCTTTTAACCGTTCTTTTATCTTATTATATGAAGCTTCTTGTGTGTTTATTGTGTATTGCGAACTTATATTATTTACAAATTCTTTTATATTCTTTTGTTCACAGCAAGATATTTTTAATTTATAAGGTTTTTGATCATCATCTCTAAAAAATTCAAGATAATAGTTTTCAAAGTCACAAAGTATTTTGTCATTTTTTTCTACAATATTTTGGGCATTGTGTTCAATAAGGGTTTTCAATAAAACAGTTTTGTTTATTATAATTGTATTGAAATTAATTTCCATATAATGCTTATTACTTGCTTCACTACATTTGTGGTATTTTATTGCACCTGTTAGTTCAGGAACAATTTCTGATAATAATAAAATAGGAATTGATGTTACAGTAATTGACATATTAAACCCTTATATATCAAGTCTTCTTCCGCCTCTTGCAGTTGTTATATCATCTTCTTCATGAATAATATTTTTATATTTTTCTATATTTTCTTTAGAAGAAGCACATACAGCTCTTATATTTGCCCATTCTCTTATTGCAAGAATTTGCTCTTTCTGCGTTGTAGATAATGGCACGGTATTTATAATTGCCTTTTCAAAATCATTGGGTTCTAATGCTCTATTTTCAAAGAAGGCATCACATAATGCGGAAATAACAACTTGCTCGATTTCTGAACCTATGAAACCTTCTGTTTTTTGGGCTAATAAATTAATAAATTTATCATCGTCAGGTTTTATATTTCCGCAAACTTCAGCATCTTTTAATCTTTTACCTAAGTGAACTTTGAATATTTCTTTACGCTCATTTAAAGTTGGTAAATCTACAAAGAATATTTCATCAAAACGACCTTTTCTTAAAAGCTCAGGCGGTAATTTGCTTATATCATTTGCTGTTGCAATGACAAATACAGGTGCTGTTTTTTCTTGCATCCATGTTAAAAATGTTCCGAAAATTCTTGAGGAAACACCACTATCATTACTTGAACCAACACCATTTAATCCTTTTTCAATTTCGTCTACCCACAGAATTGAAGGTGCTACTGCTTCAACTGTGGCTATTGCTTTTCTCATATTTTCTTCCGAACTTCCTACTAAACCGCTGAAGATTTTACCTAAATCAAGTCTTAAGAGAGGAAGCTGCCAAATTGTGCTCATTGCTTTTGCTGTTAAACTTTTTCCGCAGCCGGGAATTCCTGTTACAAGAACACCTTTTGGGGCTGGCAGACAATATTTTTTTGCTTTTTCCGACCAAGAATTATTTCTTTTTAATAACCATTTTTTTAAATTATCCAATCCGCCTATATCATTAATGCTCATGTCACTTTGAACATATTCAAGTAAACCCGTTTTTCTTATAACTTGCATTTTCTCTTCAAGTATTACCTGAATATCATTTTTGTTTAATGTTCCATCTTGAACCATTGCTAAAGCAAAAGCATTTTCTGCTTCCTGCATTGTTAAACCTAGTGCTGCTTTGCATAGTTTGTCTTTATCTTCTTCTGTTAATTCATCAATATCTATGCGTCTGTTAACAGATAACATTCTGTTAAGTTTTTCTTTTATATCTTCCAGTTTTGGCAATGGAAAATCATATATTACGATATCCTTTTGAAGAGTGTCCGGAATAACTAAATCTGGAGATATAAAGATTATATTTTTTCTTGCTTTGCTTGTTTTTAATGTTGGAATTAAATCTCTTAATGCACGTACAATAGTTGAATCTGCACTTTTATGTTTTATACCGAAAAATACATGAAAATCATATAGAATAAATACTGCATCTTTGTCATATTTTTCTATATATTCAATTAATTTGTTTGGATTTGTTGTATTTAAAAGCGTGTCATTCCCGATTTTTAAACCTGTGGCTTGCGTCCATATAAATACTTCTCTTGTATATTTAATTTGTGTTTTACTTGTGACGATAGATTTTATATATTTTGTTGCTCTTTCTTCTTCATATGTAGCTATGTATATAAAAGGGAATCTTGCTTTTAAAAGATGTGATAGTTTCTTGGGATTAGTTTCCATTATTCATTTGCCTCTTTAATTTTTTTTCAATACTATCATATTTATCGGTTTCTTTCCAGTTTTAGTGAATGTTAAACATATCTAATTTATTTGTGATTTTTTCAAAATCACCCATTCCGTTGATAAAAATTATTCCGTTTTTATCAATGTTAATTTCTATCTTATTTTTATATTTGTTTATTATGTTTTTATCAAATCTGTCAGTAAGAAAATGATAATTTTGATTTTTCGAACCGACCCAAGGTCTTGAGTAATCTTTTTCTTCTTCTATATATTCTCCGTCAATTAATAAATCAATGTTTTTTAATATATTAGTATGTGTATTTTTTAAATCCTCTAAACGATTGCCAGTAAAACAAACAACAGAAAGACCTGCTTCTTTTACTTTTGTGCATAAAAATTCAAGTGCTTCTGCTTGCTCAAAGGGTTCACCACCAAGAAAAGTTACTCCGTCTATATTTTTAGTGTTCAATATGTCTTTTAAAATATTTTCTGCTTCATATTCTGTTCCACTATTAAAATCCCAAGTGGCTTTTGCCCAGCAATTTTTACAATGTCTTGAACAACCTTGAAACCATATACAATATCTTGTTTTTGGACCTTCTGCTTTTGTATTTTTAATAATTTTATGTATACGAACTTTCATTTACTATATGTCTATAATTCTTTCGTTATCTTCATTTTGATTGTCTTTGGGTATTATAAGATATTCTTCTTTTGTTGTTTCTTCTACCGATTTTCTATAATTTGTAATGTAGGAATCCACATATAAATAATTTCTTAGTTGTTGCTGAATATGGGAGTTAATATTCATTTCTTCGAAGAATTCATCAAGAGAGCCAAATCCATTATGTCTTTCTCTATATCTTATAATATTTTTTGCCTGAATAATACTTAAACCCGGTAAATCTGTTAATTCTTTTTCAGTGGCCTGATTTATATTAAGCATATTTGAGTAATATCTCGGAATATTTACGTTTTCTATATTTTTTTCATTTTCAGGATCGATTTCTTTGATTTTAAATTGAGATTTGAATGTAGATATTATACCATCATACATTGATTTTTCATTAAACAAGGCACTTATACTGTCAAACATTTCTTCAAAAGTGTTGTCTAAATAATTCTGTTCATAAGAATCTTGCTTATACCATTCTATGGTTGCAATTCTTTTTTTTATTGATTTATCATAGCATTTTATGATTTTATTCTTTGTATCATATATTAAGGTTACATAATCATTTTTAAGTTTATAAAAATCTTTACCTTTTATTAAATATTTTTTGCACTGTTTAAATGCATTTCTTCTTCTGAGTGAAAGTCTTACAAAATCAGATAGTCTTGTTCTGCTTGTATTATCAGAATAATTGTTGTAACTGAATATTCCTGTTTTTCTTTTTGAGTTTAGTATATATAAAATTAAATATATGATTAAAAATAAAATTCTGTACATAATAATGTTATTATACACAGTTTTTTATAATTCTAATCGTTCTACTAGTTTAGGAACTATTAAATCCCAAGCTTTTTCTGTTGGGTGATGATTATCTTGCATTTGGTATTTTTCATTACGTAAATCTTCATCTGTGATTTCTTTTGTCGAAATTACAATAAAATTATTATCTTCTAATTTTTGTATAAACTCTCGTTTATACAAAACATCCCAGTCTTCATAAAGCAAAATTATGAATTTTATTTTTTTATTCCAATGTTTTTCTAATTCTTTTCT
The DNA here is from genome assembly GCA_944323935.1 of Candidatus Gastranaerophilales bacterium. Taxonomy (GTDB): domain Bacteria; phylum Cyanobacteriota; class Vampirovibrionia; order Gastranaerophilales; family Gastranaerophilaceae; genus Avigastranaerophilus. The sequence goes on from CALUUJ010000007.1 coordinate 38,269, forward strand.
TGTTTCTTTGAAATATAATAATGCAATATCGGTAATTTCTTTTGAATTATTAGAGTTCTTTATGTATTTATCGGCATATATGTGATTAAAATGTTTTACTGTGTATATTGATTTGAAAAAATTAAGAAAAGGATTATATGGATTATCCATAATAAGTTTATTCTTGCTTTTGTGGAAATGTGGATAAAGATGTAAATCAAGAACATCAAAATACCATAGCATAGAACGCCTGTAATGATCCCCTATCATTACATAAATTACAGTGTCTGGATTTTTTACTGTTTTATAAAAAGATTCAGATATGCTTTGCATGTACATATGCTGAAAACTTCCACCGGATATACTTCTGTTATAAACCGGTCTTTTTAGTATATGTGAAAGTTTATAACTTAAGGTTTGATTATAGTTTAAATGTTGTCCGAAACCATAAGAACAACCAAATATAACAATTGGTATTTGATTTTTATATTTTGTTCCGTCTGGAAGTCTTCCGAAAAATATGTTGTTTTCACCGTTAAAATAACTTTCCAAATCTGTTATGTATTCCGGTAAATATGGCATGTATTTAAATTCGTTTATTCTATATAATTTTGGATGGTCCTGATAGTATATAGAAGCATAATATTTATAAACAAAAATATCTGATATTAATATGATTAATCCTAATATTAAAATATTCCAGAATATAATAAGTATTATTTTCTTAAATTTGTTCATTTATATATCTAACTTTTTTATTATCAGAGGAGTTAATAAATTCCAAGCTATTTCATTTGGGTGGTGGTTGTCTAATAAGTATTTTGAAGATTTTAAATCTTCTTTTGTTAAATCATAACTGCTTATTATAATGAATCCTTCTTTTTTAAGATTCTCTTTTAAGTAGTCATTTTGTTTATCATCTTCATAAAAAAATACAACATATTTTGTGTTCTTCCAGTGTTTTTCCATTTCTTTTTTTGCTTCTGTGAAATGTTTAATTGCAAAGTCATAGCAATTTTTTTTATTTTTTTCGCTAAGAATAAATTTATTAACAAATAAATGATGTATTTTATTTACAAAATATAATCTTTTAATTTGTCTTAGTAATGGGTTTTTGTTTTGAATTTGAATTAAGGAACCATTTTCCTCTTTATATCTTAAGTTTTGTTCATCAGCTAATATGTTCCAAGAAGAGAATGATAGCAGATATAATCTTCGAATGTGGTCATTAATATATACATATATAACATATTCAGGTTCTCTGATTTGCTTATATATTTCATCTAATTTTGTTTGATAAAGCATATGTTGAACACTCCAACCGGTCCAAGCTCTATTGTATACCGGAACTTTTGCAAGTTTTGAAAGTTTATAAGAAAATGTTTGTTCATTATCTAAAGAATATCCATAAGCATATGAACATCCGAATATAACAATTGGTTTTTTGTTGTATTCTAAACCTTCAACCGGTCGTCCCCAGCCATTTTCAGGGCGGGGAAATGTTTTTGGATCAAATTTGAAATTTTTTACTCCCGGATGAAATTTTAACCTCTGAATTGAAGGAGGAAAAACACCAATTTTTCTAAGATGTTCATTTTCTTTAAACCATATAATGCCTTCAATTAAAAGAATTAAAAGTAAAAATAAAACTATATTTATTCCAAAAAATAAAAGTTTTTTCTTCATATAACATTTCCAAAATTTCTTGATAAAAATCGTATTCAAAATTTTAGATTGTGTCAAATTATATATAATTAAGTTTATTAAAGGATAAATATAAAATTGTTTATTTAAAAATAAGAAACTTTAACTTGTTAAGAAAAGTTTACAAAAACCCGAAATAATTAAGAAACAAGGATATTTTGAGATTGGCATAACAATTGTATAACTCGTAAGATTAAAAAAACAATTGATGAAAAAATAATAAAAAACGTCAAAATGTTAAAAAACATGGGAAAAAACGCTTGATTTGAAAAATTTAACATGTAGGATAGTTATATTGACTATCGTAAAATGAGGAAAAAATGTCAAAGGACGTAATAGAATTTGAAGGAACAATAATAGAATCATTGCCAAATGCAATGTTTCAGGTAAAACTTGAAAACGGGCATGAGATATTGGCTCATATTTCAGGAAAGATAAGAAAGAATTTCATAAAGATTTTACCGGGCGACAAGGTAAAAGTAGAAATGACACCATATGATTTAACAAGAGGTCGCATCACATACAGGTTAAAATAAAGAAGGAAATAAAAGATGAAAGTAAGAGCTTCAGTAAAACCACTTTGTGATAAATGCAAAGTAATTAAAAGAAAAGGCAGAGTAGCAATTATTTGCGAAAATCCAAAACACAAACAAAGACAAGGCTAATTTTGTATAAGTATAAATCTGTCGGAGCGTAAGAATATAAAATATTCAGAAGTGAAGATTCAAGATTAAACAGAAGCAATAATTAGTAAATAGATTAACCCAAAAAGAAATTAAAAATCAAAGAAAGATATAGTAAAAGGAGAAACAATGGCAAGACTTGCTGGGGTAGATTTACCTCGTAACAAAAGAATGATAATTGCATTAACCTATATCTACGGAATAGGACCTGCAAGAAGTGCGAAAATATTGGCAGCTTGTAATATATCTGAAGATTTAAGAACAGATGATTTAACAGAAGACAATATTAGGGCATTAAGAGAAGAGATTGCTCATTATACAATCGAAGGTGATTTAAGAAGAGAAGAATCACTAAACATTAAGAGATTGAGCGAAATCAATTCATACAGAGGAATGCGTCACAGACGTAAACTTCCTGTAAGAGGACAAAGAACAAAAACAAACGCAAGAACAAGACGCGGTAAGAAAACAGGCCCAATCGCCAACAAGAAATAATTGAAGGAGTAATATAGACAATGGCTAGACCGGTAAAAACAAAAAAGAAAGAAAAAAAGAATGTATTACAAGGTGTTGTACATATACAGTCAACATTCAATAATACAATCGTAACTTCAACAGATACTCAAGGTAATGCTATTGCTTGGGCTTCTGCAGGTGGCTGCGGATTTAAAGGTGCAAGAAAAGGAACACCGTTTGCAGCACAATCAGCAGCAGAAAAGGTTGCAAAGCAATCAATAGACCAAGGTATGAAAAAGGTTGAAGTTTATATTAAAGGACCTGGTTCAGGCAGAGAAACAGCTATCAGAGCTATTCAAGCAGCCGGACTGGAAATTACATTAATTAAGGACGTTACACCAATTCCACACAATGGTTGCCGTCCACCAAAAAGACGTAGAGTATAATTAATAACGTAAGGAGTCATAAATTGGCTAAGTATACAGGACCATCAAATAAATTATATCGTAACTATGGCGTTACTGATTTATCAAACAGAAAGTTGGTTTCTTCATTAAGACAAAATGCTTCTGGTCAGCATGGCGCAGCAAGAAAGAAACTTTCTGATTACGCTTTACACTTAAACGAAAAACAAAAAATTCGTTTAACATATTTAGTAAGCGAAAAACAATTCGTTAGATATTATAACGAAGCAAGTAGAAGAAAAGGTGTTACTGGCACTATTCTTTTACAATTATTAGAGTCAAGATTGGATAACATAGTTTTCAGAACAGGTTATGCTGTTACAAGAAAACAAGCAAGACAAATTGTTAACCACGGTCATGTTTTAGTAAACGGTAAAAGAGTTGACATTCCGTCATTCTTGGTAAAACCGGGTGATGTTATTACATTTAAGTCTGGAAGCAGTGATTTTGTAAAATCAGTTTCTGAATCAATTGATTTAGCATTGGCACCTGCTTGGATGACTATTGATAAGGATGCTTTAAAAGTAACTTTTGACAGAATTCCTGAAAGAGAAGAATTAGACCCTGAGCTTAAAGAGCAACTTGTAATCGAGTATTATTCTAAATAATTGTAGGAGATTAATTATAATGGAATTAAAAATTAAATGCATAAATACAACAACTAGTTCAGACGGATCACAATACGGAAAATTTGTAGTTGAGCCGTTAGAAAAAGGTTTTGGTACAACAATCGGAAACGCTTTAAGAAGAGTTTTATTATCTTCTTTAGAGGGTGCTGCTGTTACTTCTATAAGAATTGAAGGTATTACTCACGAATATACATCAATTCCGGGGATTGTTGAAGATGCTATTGATATTATGTTGAACTTAAAAGGTTTGACTGTAAAAACTGAAGATAGAGATCCTCAACACTTGAGATTAGAAGTAGATAAACCGGGGCCAGTTCTTGCAAGTGATTTGCAATTGCCGGCAGGTGTAAAAGTTGTAAATCCTGACTGGTTGATTTGTACAATCTCTGAAGGCGGAAGTATTTCTGCTGATATTACAGTTGAAACAGGTAAAGGTTACAGAGCAGTTGATGTTTTAAAGGAAAACAAAGGTAGTATACCGATTGACTTGTTGCCTATTGATGCATCATTTATGCCAATTAAGAGAGTAAGTTATAATGTTGAAAACACTCGTGTTGGAGATGTTATTGATTATGATAAATTAACTCTTGAAATATGGTCAAATGGCAGTATTGATGTATCAAGTGCTTTGAGTCAAGCTGCAAACTTGTTGATTGAGCATTTTATGCAGATTGCTTCTATCACAGGACAACCTGCTATATTACCAAATCAGCATGTTATTGAAGAAGTTGAAGAAGAAGCACAAACTCCAAGTATTTCAATTGAAGATTTAGAATTATCTGTTAGAGCATACAATTGTTTAAAGAGAGCAAGCATTAATTCTTTAGCTGAATTATTGAAAAAGTCAGAACATGATTTATTGAATATTAAGAATTTCGGTAAAAAATCTTCTGATGAAGTAATAGAAAAATTGCACCAAGTTGGTTTGGAACTTCAACCAAATCCTGAAGGTGTAGAGTTAGAAGAAGTGTAATACAAAAGGACAAATAAAATGAGACACCAATGCAATAGAAACAGACTTGGCAGACCTCAAGACCAAAGAAAAGCATTATTAAGATCTTTGGCTACCGAGTTGTTCTTACATGGCGAAATCAAAACAACTATTTCAAAAGCAAAAGCATTAAAGCCATATGCTGAAGAAATAATTACTCTTGCAAAAAGAGGCGATTTACATGCAAGAAGACAAGCTGCTAAGTTCTTATTTGATGTTGAGACATCAAAATTTGTTGATAGCCAAACAGGTGAAGTTTTTACAGAATTGCAAGAAGGTAAAAAATTGATTCCTCAAACAGTTCTGAGAAAATTATTCTCTGAAATTGGTAAACAATATGAAAACAGAAACGGTGGATATACAAGAATATATCACTTGCCACCAAGACGCGGTGATGCTGCAGAAATGGCTTTAATCCAATTAGTATAATGAACAGATACTTGTTGGTATTGGAGTACATCGGTACATCATATATGGGGAGCCAAAAGCAACCCAAAAAAATGCCTAACAGTAGTAAGCTTGTATTAACAATACAAGATGAACTGGAAAAAGCAATTAGTACATTGACAAAAACGAAAACCAAAACAATTTTTTCAGGTAGAACCGATGCTGGTGTTCACGCTAGAGGTCAAACAGCTCATTTTGAAACAGAGCTTGAACTAAATCCGAGTAAGTTCGTTAACTCACTAAACGGTATTTTATCCAATACCATTAGTGTAAAAGAGTTAAAAAAAGTCCCGAAAACATTCCATGCACAAAAGAGTGCTAAGGCAAGACATTATCGTTATGCAATTGCAAACAGGACTCAAAGAAGTGCGTGGGATGCACATTGTTTATTAGTGAGATATCCTTTAGATATTCAAAGAATGAATAAAGCTTTGAGTTATCTTATAGGTGAGCATGATTTTACTTCTTTCAAGAAAGTAAGAACATCAAATCCTGCTAAAATATGCAATATGTATAAAGCAAAAGCAGTCAGAGACGGTGATTATGTTTATATAGATTTTATTGCAGATAGGTTTTTGTACAATATGATCAGATCGATCGTCGGAACTCTCCTGTTGATAGAGAGAAATTCTTTAGCCCCCGAGACACTTAAAGAAATTCTTGATTCAAGGGATAAAACAAAAGCAGGTTCGACCATAAGCCCTGATGGCTTAACATTAATTGAAGTAATTTACAATGATATAAATGGAGAAAGCAAATGAAAACTTATTCAGCTAAACCTCTAGAAGTAGAAAGAAAGTGGTATCTGTTAGATGCTGAAGGTCAAACTTTAGGCAGACTTGCAGTATTGGCTGCTAATCTTTTGAGAGGAAAGCACAAACCACAATTTACTCCTAACGTAGATACAGGTGATTTTGTAATTATAATCAATGCTGGAAAAATCTGCGTTTCAGGTAAAAAAGAAACAGATAAAATCTATTATCATCACACAGGATATCCTGGTGGTTTAAAATCAGCATCATTCAAACAATTAATGGAAAAAGATGCTACATTAGCTTTAGAAAAAGCTATTAAAGGTATGTTACCACACAACACTTTAGGTCAAGAACAATTTAACAAATTAAAAATATATGCAGGTAGTGAACATCCGCATGCGGCTCAAAAACCTGTTTTATACACAGAAACGGAGGCTAAATAATGGCAGATAAAGAAATTATGGCAACCGGAAGAAGAAAAACCGCTATTGCAGTTGTTAAACTTGTAAAAGGTAAAGGTAGAGTTTTTGTTAACGGTAAAACTTTTTCTGAGTACTTTGGTAACAGAGCTGCTTTAGAAATGATGGTTTATAGACCTTTAGCATTAACTGATAACCAAGAAAACTATGATGTTAAAGTAAAAGCTGTTGGCGGTGGTGTTTCTGCTCAAGCCGGAGCTATTAAACATGGTATTTCAAGAGCTTTATTAAAAATCAATGAAGAATATAAAGCTGTATTAAAATCAGAAGGTTTATTAACAAGAGATGCTCGTGTTAAAGAACGTAAAAAATACGGTCGTAAAAGAGCTAGAAAAAGATTCCAATTCTCTAAACGTTAATATTCAAAAGTCCAAAATGAAAGAGTCCCGATTATGGGGCTCTTTTCTTATATGTTTTTAATAAGTTATTATACTTATTGTTAGTTCTAAAATCTTTTTACAAATTTTTTTTATAATTGTATAATAATATTATTGGTAAATAGGGAACAGGTGAATTATGACAATAACTGCCAAAAAAGAAGGATTTATTACACAGGTTATAGGTCCTGTTATTGACGTTGAATTTAAATCGGGTATTTTACCTGAAATATACGATTCTATTGAAATTATTGTTGATGACAATACAAAAATTATAGCAGAGGTTCAGCAACATCTCGGAGAAAACAGAATAAGAAGCGTTGCAATGTCATCAACAGATGGTATTAAGAGAGGAATGAAAGTTATTAATACCGGTGAACCGATAAAAATACCTGTTGGCAAAAATATATTAGGCAGAATTTTGAATGTATTAGGTGAGCCTGTAGATAATGATGGCGGTGTTGAAGCTGATATGTATTTACCGATACACAGACCTTCTCCTAAATTAGTTGATCAAAATACGGATATTGAAATTTTAGAAACAGGTATTAAGGCGATTGACTTATTACAACCATACCAAAAAGGCGGAAAAATTGGTTTGTTTGGCGGTGCAGGTGTTGGTAAGACTGTTTTGATTATGGAGTTGATTCATAATATAGCATCGGAACATTCAGGTGTATCTGTATTTGGCGGAGTTGGAGAAAGAACTCGTGAGGGCAATGACCTTTGGAATGAAATGAAAGAATCAGGCGTAATTGACAAAGTTGCTTTGATATATGGTCAAATGAATGAACCGCCGGGTGCAAGAATGAGAGTTGGTTTATCTGCTCTTACTGCTGCTGAATATTTCAGAGATTATTCAAAACAAGATGTACTTTTATTTATAGATAATATTTTCAGATTTGTACAAGCCGGTTCTGAAGTATCTGCACTTTTAGGCAGAATGCCGTCTGCGGTTGGTTATCAACCTACATTGGCAAATGAAATGGGTGAACTTCAAGAAAGAATTACTTCTACAAAAGATGGTTCAATTACATCTGTTCAGGCTATCTATGTACCGGCTGACGACTTAACCGACCCTGCTCCTGCTACTACATTCTCACATTTGGATGCATCTACCGTATTATCAAGACAAATCGCATCTTTGGGTATTTATCCTGCTGTTGATCCTTTAGCTTCAACAAGTAAGGTATTAGACCCGTTAATAGTGGGTGAAGAACATTATAATGTTGCAAGAAAAGTTATTGAAATCCTTCAAAAGTATCAGGATTTACAAGATATTATTGCAATTTTAGGTATGGATGAATTATCTGAAGAAGATAAAGAAACTGTAAACAGAGCAAGAAAAATTCAGAAATTCTTATCTCAACCATTTTCTGTTGCAGAACAATTCTTAGGTACTCCGGGTAAATATGTTAAATTGGAAGATACAATTGCAGGCTTTAAAGGCATTGTTGAAGGATTATATGACAATATTCCGGAACAAGCTTTTTACATGGCAGGTACTATAGAAGATGTTTTAGAAAATGCTAAGAAAATGAAATAGGTATTATTATGGCAGAAAAAACTATTCATTTTAAGATAATAACTCCTGAAAAAATTGTGTATGAAGATGACGTTGATGCCATTTATGCACAAGGGCAAGAGGGCGGATTTGGTGTGTTACCAAATCATATTCCCTTTATGTCGTCTTTAGCTATAGATACTGCTAAGGTTGAAAAAGACGGTGAAGTAAAATATTTTTCTATTATTGGCGGAGCTTTTCAGTTTAAAGATAATGAAGCTATTATTTTAACAGAAGTTGCAGAATGCGGTAATGATATTGATACTACAAGAGCTCAGCTTGCAAAAGAAAGAGCTGAAGCAAAGATTGCTTCTGCTGAAACTCAAAGAGATATTAAAATTGCAAACACTGCTTTGGCAAGGGCAATGGCTCGTTTAAAAGCAGCTTCAAGACAATAGCTTTAAACATATTCTTTTGTTATTACTTCAATACAAAAATCGGCTATTTGTTTTTCAAAAGCCTTACCTTGTGGGCTGTTATAGTATTCTTTTTTCCACCAGTTATCTTTATATTGTTCGCTTGGAATTTTCAATTTTAATATATAGACATTTTTTAGATTAATTTCTTTTGTAATATTTTCTGTATCAATTACTGCTAATTTGAATGGTTTATTCTTTGTTATGTTTATTAGGGCGTTGTATTGGTTTTCTATATCTTCACTATCGCCAAGTATTTGAAAGAAAAGGAAATTATCCTTTTCTTTTATAGTTTTTCTAAAGTTATTAATTCGTTTTGTATAAAGATTTATAAGTTTTTGTTTATCTTTCTCTTTATATCTTTTATCGTGAGAAAAATAAATGCAATTTGGAGATTTAATCCAATAAGTTGTTTTATATTCTAAATTATCGAAAAATTCGTTAAAGTCAGTTTTTAAAATTTTTGTAATTTCAGGTATTCCAAAAACAGCAAAATCAAATGGGTATGTTAATTCACCTAAGATTTTTCTTTTTTTTATTCCCCATCTTGTTAATATTGTTCGAGGCATGCAATTCTGCCCGAGTGGAATTATTACCGGTTTAATATTTTTCATATCATAAATCATAATAAAATTTATATTTGAAAGCAATTTTATTGTATAATTTTTTATAAGAGGTCATATATGAAAACTTATTTAAAAGATTATTTCTTTTTAACAATTGGGGCATTAATATACGCATTTGCAATTGAAGGGTTTTTAATCCCAAGTAAAATTATAGACGGTGGTGTAACAGGTATTTCAATGATATTGAGTACTCTTACAAATCAACCATTGGGAATTTTTATTGTGTGTATAAACTTACCATTTATAATACTTGCACTTCAAAAATTAGGTAAGCGATTTGTTTTTTCAACATTTTACTCAATTTTAGTATTTGCAGCAGGTGTTACATTTTTTGGTAAGATGTTTCATGGACATTGTATAATTGATAATTTAGAATTATTCTTGGTTGCTATATTTGGCGGATTAATTCTTGGTGCAGGAGTCGGCTTAATTATAAGAAATGGGGCGTCTGTTGATGGTACTGAGATTTTGGCTATATATTCAACTAAGAAAATACCGTTCTCTGTTGGTGAAATAATAATGTTTATAAATCTTTTTATATTCACTGTTGCAGGATTTATATATGATTGGCAGCATGCTTTATATTCTATAATTACATATTTTGTTGCTTATAAGACTATGGATATTGTTATTGAAGGTTTGAATGAATCGAAATCAGTTTTTGTTATTACTGATTATTCAACAGAAATAGGCAAAGACATTATGGAAAAAATGGACGTAAGTGTTACATATATTGATGCAGAAGGTGGTTATTCAGGTATAAAGAAAAGAATTGTTTATTGTGTAATATCACGTCTTCAAGTTCAAAAAATAAAAGAAATAGCCAAAAACATTGACCCAAGGGCTTTTATCGCAATAGAAAATGTATATGAAGTTGAAGGTGTAAGAGTAAAAAAGAGAAAAATATAAAAAACTTTGAAAATAAAGTATTTTTGAGTTAAATTTATAATTAATTATAAGTGAGTAGACAGGAATTTATTATGATAACAACGACATCAATGAAAACGCATGGATGCGGGGAAATAACAAAGAACGAAGTAGGCAAACAAGTTACAATAGCAGGTTGGGTCTCTGCTGTTAGGGATTTAGGCGGAATTATCTTTGTTGAAGTTAGAGATAAATCAGGCTTATTTCAGTTAGTTTCAGATCCTCAGAAGAATTCTGAAGTTTATGAAACATTTCAAAAATTAAGAGATGAATTTGTTATAAAAGCAACAGGAGTTGTTTCTGTAAGACCGGAAGAAACATATAACCCAAAACTTCCTACAGGCGAAATTGAAGTTTATCCGACTTCTTTAGAAATATTGTCTACTGCTGCAGTATTGCCATTCCCGTTAAATTCTGATGATGTTAATGAAGATATAAGATTAAAATATCGTTATTTAGATTTAAGACAAGAAAAAGTATTGAGTTGTCTTAAATTAAGACATGAAATTGTTAAAACAATGCGTAATTATTTAAATAATCAAAACTTTATGGAAGTTGAAACTCCTATTTTGATTAAGACTACACCTGAAGGTGCTAGGGATTATTTGGTTCCAAGCCGTGTTCAACCGGGTAAATTTTACGCTTTACCGCAATCACCTCAAATTTTTAAACAATTATTAATGGTTGGCGGTATTGAAAGATATTATCAAATAGCAAAATGCTTTCGTGATGAAGACTTAAGAGCAGACAGACAGCCTGAATTTACTCAAGTTGATATGGAAATGTCTTTTGTTGAACAACAAGATATTATGAATATGGTTGAAGGGCTTTTAAAAGAAGTATTCAGACTTGTAGGGTATGAAACACCTGATAAGCTTCCTGTTATTACATACAAAGAAGCTATGGATAAATATGGCAGTGACAGACCTGATTTAAGATTTGGATTAGAATTATTTGATATCGGTGATATCATAATGGAATCTAGTTTTGAAATAATTAAAGATACTTTGAAAAAAGGCGGCATAGTCAGAGCTATTAAAATCCCAGGCATTGCATCATATTCAAGAAAAGAAATGGATGATTTAACAAAATTAGCGGTTTCATTTGGTGCAAAAGCCTTAGCTAATATTATGTATTTAGAAGACGGAACAGCTAAATCTCCTGTTCTTAAGTTCTTAACAGAAGAACAAGCAGAACAAATAAAACAAAGAGGAGATGCAAAACCGGGTGATGTTATTTTCTTCGTTGCAGATAAACCTAAAGTTACATATGATGTAATGGGCAGATTCAGATTATACTTTGGCGAAAAATTAGGTTTAATTGATCCTGATGCTCATGCTCTTTTATGGGTTGTTGATTTCCCAATGTTTGAATATTCTGAAGAAGATAACAGATATGTATCAGTTCACCATCCGTTTACAATGCCAAATCTTGAAGATATAGACAAAATGGAAACGGATCCTGCTAATTGCCGTTCAATTGCATATGATATTGTATACAACGGTAATGAACTTGGCGGTGGCAGCGTAAGAATACACGATGGTGAAATTCAAAAGAGAGTATTTAAGGCATTAGGCTTATCAGAAGAAGAAACTCAAGAAAAATTTGGATTTATGATTAATGCATTCAGATATGGTACACCTCCGCATGCCGGTCTTGCTTTAGGTTTAGATCGTGTTGTTGCATTATTGGCTAAAACAAATTCAATAAGAGATGTAATTGCATTCCCTAAGAATTCAGCTGCTAAATGTTTGATGACAAATGCACCTGCTTTAGCTTCTGAAGATCAGCTTAGAGAATTGCATTTAAGACTTACAACGAAAGTTAACTAATTATCAGAGTATAATAATAAAAGGCTAATCCTGTACAGTATACATCTTTAGCCTTTTATATATTCAAAATATGCTTAGGACGGGAAATGGAAGACGAATTAATTAAGCAAATATGGGATGATACCCTTGTTATACTAAAAGACACTGTAATTGCAACTACTTATGAAACTTGGATATTACCATTAGTTCCGCATTCATTGGAAGATAATTGTTTTTGTGCATTAACGGGGCAGAATTTAGCAGTACAGATTTTACAGAAAAATCAGAAAGAAATTTCAAAAGCACTTTCTGAAGTTTGTGGTAAAGAGGTTTATTTCAAGGTTATTTATGATGATAATCTCCATAAACAATTAGAGAAAGAAAAGCAAAAAGCCAAAAAAGACGAAGAAAAAGAGTTTATTCAAAATTTGGAGAAACGTATTGTTTCATCAAAGTATGATGGATTAAAGCAAATGCGCTCTGATTGTAATTTAAACTTGAAATACAAGTTTGATAATTTTGTAGTCGGTGCTAATAATAAATTTGCTCATGCAGTTGCTCTTGCTGTTGCTAAGGATCCCGGAAAACAATATAATCCTTTATTTATATATGGTGGTTCAGGGTTGGGTAAAACTCACTTATTACAAGCTATTGGGCATGATATTTTGTTTAATAAACCAAAGTTAAAAGTAAAATACGTTAAAGCGGAAGAATTCATTAATGACCTTGTAAATTCGCTTGTAAAAGGGATGGATAAAGCAGGCGATAAGAATAAAAAAATGAATGATTTTCGCAACAAATACAGAAATGTTGATGTTCTTTTAGTTGATGATATTCAGTTAATTGAAGGTAAAGCAAGAACTGAAGAGGAAATGTTTAATACATTTGAAAGTCTTCATAATTCGGGTAAACAAATTGTTTTTACGTCTGACCGTTCACCTGATAAATTTGAGAATACGCCGGATAGATTAAAAACACGTTTTCAAATGGGACTTCTTGCCGATATTCAAGTGCCTGATATAGAAACCAGAATGGCTATACTAACAAAGTTGGCAAGTGATAACAATATAAAAATGCCAGTAGATGTTATTGAGTTTCTGGCATCTGTTTACAATAAAAATGTAAGAGAACTTGAAGGTGCATTTAATACTGTAAATGCATATACCTCAATAAATGAAATACCTGTAACAGTTGATATTGTTAAAAAAGTAATCGGGTATAGTGAAAAAAGAAAAACAGTCACAGTTGAAGGAATAATTGATATTGTTGCAGGTTATTATAATGTCTCGGTTGATGATATTAAGAGTACAAATAGAGCATCTAAAACTGCTTATGCTCGTCAAGCTGCAATATATCTTGCAAAAGAATTGACTGGAGAAAGTTTCCCATATATTGGTGATTGTTTTAACAGAAAACATACAACAATAATGTACTCACATCAAAAAGTTAAGAGTGATATTGCTATAGATAGGCATTTGGCTCAAGATATAACAGAACTAACTTCCAAAATTAACGAATAAAAAAGAGGGCTTAATTTTATAGCCCTCTTTTTTTATTTAGAATAATTTATGCAATATAAGACATTTTAGAATCAGGATTTACTCTTGTACTTGGATTAAAAGTGAAACCACCATTTAAGTTTATACTATTTTCATTCTCTACATCATATTGTTGACCATCAACAACTACAACTTGTTTTGTTATATCACAAGCTAGATCATCCTTAACTTCTTTAACGTCATATTGTTTCCCGTCTATTACAACAACTTCTTTATATGTTGGCATTATTGATTTTACCATAGGATTATTATCTTGGACTTTGATTACAGGATATTGTTGACCATCAATAGTTACATATTTCTTTTCAACTGGTGCAAAAGAATTTGTTAATCCATTATTTGCTGAAATTGATGGTGTAAAATTTGTTGCATTAATCATAAAAGAACCTACCTTCCAAAAAATAAACTTACTTACCTTGTTCTTATATAAAAACTTTTTATTAATAAAAATTGCCTTATTTGTTAAGAAACTTAATTTAATTCCAAATATCAGGTGTTGAAAGTGTAAGTGCTGTTATTTTTTTATATCCGTTCTTTTTTAGAAGTTTTATTATTTCTTCTAATGTTATTCCTGTTGAGGTTATATCATCAATAATTAAAAGGTTTTCGTCTCTATCTATTGTTTCATTTGGGTTAATCTCAAATGCATTTTTTATGTTTTGGAGTCTTTGCGTTTTATTTAGGTTGAATTGCTTTATTGTGTCTTTTATTCTTAAAAGAAATTTTTTATTATTTTCATAACCTGTTAATTTACTCAATTCATCTGCTACTAAATCCATATGATTATATTTTCTTTCTTTTCTTCTGTTTGGATGGATAGGGACAGGTAAAATAAGAAAGTTTTCTTTTTTATGTAAGTCAAGCCAGTATTCGTACATTATTTTTGCTTGAAGTGATGCTAAAATTTTTTTATTATGATATTTTAAGTCTTTTATTAATTTTTTTGTAATTTCATCATATAACGTACAGGCATATATTTTACAATTATTTTGTTCTTTAAATACAGAAGGCGGCATAAAATGTATTCTGTTGTAACATTTTTTGCATATAATACTGTCTTCTTTTTTTGAATGACAGAAGTAGCAAGGTTGGATATATATTAAGTTTAGTAGTTTTTCGATTAACTTTATCATATAATACAAATTATATTAGATAAAAGAGAAGATTAAAATGGGATTTTTAAATATGTTTTCAAGTGCAATAATCATGATTTTGTTAATCAGTTTATTGATTTTAGTACATGAATTAGGACATTTTTGTGCTGCTAAATTAGTAGGAATAAGGGTTGATAAATTCGGGTTTGGTTTACCCATCGGACCGACTTTATTTTCTAAAAAATTTGGTGAAACAGAAATTTTAATCCATGCATTTTTACTTGGTGGTTATGTTTCATTTCCTGATGATGAAGAGGACTGCGATTTACCAAAAGATTCCACTTTAAGATTTTCGAATAAATCTGTAGGACAAAGGGCACTTGTTATTTCAGCAGGTGTTATATGTAATGTTATTTTAGCTTATTTCCTAATATTTTTTACAGGACTTTTGTGGAAACATTTGCCTGATAATAAGTTTGTTATTAAGTTTGAAAAATTTGCACCTACTGCCGTTCAATCTATATTGGATTCTGGTATTCAAAAAGGTGATATTTTATATACTGTTAATGGTTTAAGTGTTGATTATCCTATAACATTAACAAGGCATCTTGATTTGTCAAAGGAATTTGATGGTTTTGCTTCTCAAAAGTTAATTGAAAGTAAATTGGCAGAGTTAAAAAATTTAAATCCTCAATTGAAAGATAATGAAATTATAAAATTGGGTACAATTATAAAACTTCCTGAATTTACAGATGAAGAAAGTGTTAAATTATCTGTTGATAATATTTTAGGATTGGAAAAATATAAATCGAAAGAGACTCAGCTTTCTGATTTCCAAAAAGATTTAAGAGATAAGATTAATTACAGCAAGGAATATAAACTTGAAAGTGATGCTTTACCAATTGATATAGCAGCAGCGATTTCTGATACAAAAAAACCTGTTTCAATAGTTGTTTTAAGAAATAATCATGAAGTACAATTAAAACCTGTATATGCAGGTAAAGACGGTAAGCTTGGTATTGAACAATCTTATAGTGAAAAGTATACTGAAACCAAAACCTTAAAGGAATTAATTCCTGCAACAATTCATTATGTTAACTATAATATAGGATTTATGGTATACACTCTTGGAAAACTATTTACTGGTAAAATCCCAATGAGTGAAATGAACGGAATTATTGCCATTACAAAAATAGGAACTGAAATAATTGCTTATAAAGGTATATTCCAAGGCTTATTATTAACGGCTATGATATCTTTAAACTTGGCATTAATTAATATATTGCCTATCCCGGCTTTAGACGGCGGACATTTATTGTTCCTTATTATCGAGAAGATAACAGGAAAACCTGTAAGTAAGAAATTTGTTGAGATATTAAGTAATTTCTTCTTCTATTTATTAATAGCATTGATGGTATTGATTTTATATAACGATATCCATGCTTGGATAATCGGTAAAATTTAATTTATTGCAAACAAAATAATCCCCCTAATGATCATTAGGGGGATTTTATTAATGTATTAGATTTAAATATCTAGACCGGCTTCTTCTTGTATAAATGTTGGAACTGATAAGCTATGTCCAAGTTTATGATTATATTCATTTAGAACACTGTATTCTGTTTTTAATGCGGCGATTGAACCTTGCGGGTATTCATATTTAATTAATCTTTTTTCTATATAATTACCATTTGCTACATCTTTAACTATAGTTACTGGTTTACCATCTTTGTATTCTACTAATGCTCCATCTTTGTTTTTTATTACACCTGAATATGGTACATTCATTGTTACGAATAAACCATCTTTATTTATTTTAGGTCTGAATCCTTTTTGTTCCAGTTCACCAACAGTGGAAACTGGGAATTTTTCCAGTCTTTTTGTTTCTTCATATACTTTATTTTCTGTAGCTGTTATTTGAGGTGCACTACTTGATGACTTATTATTTTTTAAATGTGTGCCAAAATATGTACTAAGATTATTTATCTGGCCTTTACCAAAATTAATATTTGTCATATAGACCTCCTTTACTTCTTTATTATTTATATAAAATCTGTTTGGGTTTAAATATTGTGTTTTTTTAAGATATTGTAAATTAATATTAATTTGGGTACAATTTTCTTTACTAGTTAAAAAAGGGAATTTATGAAAGGTCATTTATATATAGTTGCGGGATGTTCCGGCGTTGGAAAAGGGACCTTATTAAAACTTTTCTTAAAGGAAAATCCTGAGATTAAACTATCAATATCTGCTACAACAAGAAATCCAAGACAAGGTGAAGAAGATGGTGTAAGCTATTTTTTTGTATCTAAAGAGGAATTTAAGAAAGAGATTCAAAATGATGAGTTTTTAGAATGGGCAGAATTTAGCGGTAATTTCTACGGAACTAAAAAAAGTTTTGTAGAAAAAACACTTGAAAAAGGAATTGATTTGATACTTGAGATTGAAGTTCAAGGTGCAAAACAAGTAAAGGAAAAAATGCCTGAAGCTACTTCAATTTTTATTATGCCTCCATCTTTAGAAGATTTGGAAAAGCGTTTAAGAGGCAGACATACTGAAAGTGAAGAAGCTATACAACGAAGGCTTAGTGTTGCGGCAAGAGAAATAGAGGCCGGTAAAAACTTTGATTATCTAATTATTAATGATAACATAGAAGAAGCGTTGGCTAATATGCAAAGAATCTTTGATAATAAAGGGTAAAAAATGCTTAGCGGAAAAACCGTCTTAGTTGGTATAACAGGAGCTATTGCAGCTTATAAAGTTTGTGAATTAATTCGTTTGTTTAAAAAAAATAATGCAAATGTTAAAGTTGTTGTTACCCCTAATGCATTGAATTTTGTTACCAAGACTACATTAGAATCATTAAGTCAAAATGCTGTTGATATTGAGCAATTTAATATCCAAGAATATAAACCGGAACATATAGCTTTAACTGATGAAGCGGATATTTTTGTTATTGCACCTGCGAGTGCAAATACAATTGCAAAAATGGCTTTAGGAATTTGTGATAATTTATTAACATCAACGTTCTGTGCTTTTAAGAAGCCTGTTGTAATAGCACCTTGTATGAACACAAATATGTGGGAAAATCCCGCTGTAGAAAAAAATATTGAAACTCTGAAAAATAGAGGAATAAAAGTAGTAGAGCCTGATACCGGGTTTTTAGCCTGCGGAACTAACGGTAAAGGCAGACTTGCTGATATAAATTTAATATATGAAACGGCAAAAGATATTTTATTGCCTGAACAAATATTAAAAGGTAAAAAAGTTGTAATAACAGCTGGCGGTACTAAAGAAAATATTGATGCAGTAAGATATATCGGTAATTATTCATCGGGTAAAATGGGAATTGCGTTAGCTGACAGTGCATATAAACTCGGAGCTGATGTTGTTCTTATTTCTACAGTTGATGTTGACAAAAAATATAAAGTAATAAATGTTCAAACAGCTCAAGAAATGTATGATAAAGTAAACGAAGAGTTTAAAAATGCTTATACATTAATTATGGCTGCAGCTGTAAGTGATTATCGAGTAAAAAATAAATCTGAACAAAAAATAAAAAAGGATGGCAATTCTTTGATAATTGAACTTGTTGAAAATCCTGACATTTTAAAAGAAATGTCTAAAATTAAGCGAAATGACCAAATTGTTGTGGGATTTTGTGCTGAAAGTCAAAATCTAATGGAATTTGCAAAACAAAAGATTTCAAAGAAAAAATGTGATTATATATGTGCAAATGATATTTCTAAAAAAGATATCGGCTTCTCGTCAAATGATAATGAATTGTATATAATAGATAAAGAAATGAATGTTTGTCATATAGATAAAGCTGATAAACAAATTATAGCTATGAAGATTTTGGAAAAAATTTATGGAAAAAGTAAGTAAAATTATTAAAAGAATTG
Source organism: Candidatus Gastranaerophilales bacterium (assembly GCA_944323935.1). GTDB lineage: Bacteria > Cyanobacteriota > Vampirovibrionia > Gastranaerophilales > Gastranaerophilaceae > Avigastranaerophilus. The sequence goes on from CALUUJ010000007.1 coordinate 57,135, forward strand.
AAGAATTTGCGCCGTTAAATACAATGCAGAAATGGGATAATTCAGGCTGGCAGATAAATTTGGGCATAGAAGATACGAATAAAATTTTATTAGCACTTGATGTAACACCATCTACAGTTGATGAGGCTATTAATAAAAAATGTGATTTGATTTTATCGCATCATCCTATTTTTTTTAATTCTATAAAGACAATAGAATCACCATTTATAATTAAGGCAATCCAAAATAATATACAAGTATATTCTGCTCACACAAATTTAGATATAGCTCAAGGCGGAGTTAGTGAATATCTTGCTGAAAAATGCGGGTTTACGGATTTAGATACGGCTTTTGAGTTTATTAAGTATAAACAATTTGATAAAGAAAAAAACTTTTCAAAATTAATTTCAACTCTAAAAACAATTTTTAGCTTGCCAAGTGTCAGAGTTGTAAATAGTCAAAGAAAAACATATAAATCAATAGCATTTTGTTCAGGCAGCGGAGCAGAATATATTCAAGACCTTGAAAAAATTGGCATAGATGTATTTATAACGGGTGATTTAAAACACCATCAGGCATTGAATGCTACAAATATGACTATTGTTGATTTGGGTCATTTTCATAGTGAACGATTTGTTGTTGAAATTTTTGAAAATATATTGAAAAATGAAGATGTAGAAGTTATAGCAGCAGTTGAAAAACCTGCTTGGGAGTTAATTTAATGAAAAAGATTTTTATATCAATATTAAGCATTTTATTCTTGCAAAGTTTTGCGATGGCAAAAGATACTCTGCTGTTTGATTTTCCTAATGAAGGTTGGCATAAAGTTCCAAGCCCCGATGGAATTGAAAGCAAGAAATGTTATGTACCATATAATCAAACTTCTGATAATTATACAGAAATGATTATTTTCTCGGAACGTGTTTTAAAGAATCAAGGTTTATCTCCAATGGTAATGCTGCATAAGCAATTAGGTAAGGATAGAAATAATTATCCGGATATAGCTCCTGAGTACATAGTTAGAGATTTTGATAATGCAATGGTTACATGGTGCAGTCAAATCAAAAATACTTGTGCAGTAGAAAGAGCTTTTCAAGGTAAAGAGGGAATTATTTTTGCAATATATCAGAATAAAACACCTCATTATTCGCAAAATATGTTTGGTCAATGGTCAAATATATTGAGTAAAGTTAAGGTTTATGAGCCAGAAGTTGACGGTGCTTCTGCAAAAAGTTTAATAGAACTTGATTAATGAATATTACAGGCGGAAAATATAATTCAAGAAAAATAAAAACGGCAGAATATGAGAATATAAAGCCAACATTATCTAAAACTCGTCAGGGTATTTTTAATACTTTGTCTGCAATGATTAATTTTGATGATAAATTATTTATTGATATGTTCTCTGGTAGTGGCATAATGGGGCTTGAAGCATTATCAAGAGGCTTTAGAGTTATTTCTTTTGAAAAAGATAAAAAGACTGCATTATCTATAAAAGAATGTTATAAGAGTCTTAAACTTTTACCTGAATTATATTTTGGTGATGCTTTAAAAAATATTTTAAAGATTAATATAAAAGCAGATGTTATTTTTATTGATCCCCCGTATGAGTCTGATTTGTATGAAAAATCCTTAAAGATTATAAAAGAAAATAATATATTGAATAAAGAAGGTATTATTATTTTGGAACATCCGATTGATAAGGATATAGATATTCGAGGTTTTGAAATTATTAAAATTAAAACATATGGTGATAAACAGATTACTTATTTAAAATTATAGATATTTCTATTTAAAAATAATTTAACTTGTTTCAATAAACAAAATTACGAAACTACATATATAGTTGCATCTTTTTCTTTTTTCATTCTGATTTTGTTTAAATTTTACTTTCTAAAATTTGGTTTTTAAATGAACATAATGTAATTTATTACGTACTTTTCTCATTGCAGAAAAGTACCAAAAGGCTAGCAACTTGATATTCCGTTTCTATTTTGTTAATTTCAACCAAAAGCTTTGTAACTCGGACTTCGTCCTCAAACAGACAAAGCTTTGATATTGTTTCAATAAACAAAATTACGAAACTATATATATAGTTGCACTTTTAATAAAAATAAAACAAAAAAAAGACCGATTATTTAATCGGTCCTTTTTAAACTTTTTCTAATCAACTAGGCTGCAACACCTTTTATTTCCGTAATTAAATAGTTTGCGATCCATTCAAAATCGCTATTGGATTCGGCTGCTTTTTGAAGATAATCAATAGATGATTCCCCAATCCTAATTAAAATCATCGCAACAATTCCTCTTGTTCTGCCTTTTACAACTTGAAGTGAATCAACAAGGGAAGGAACTGCTTCTTTACCGATATTAACAAGTTCGTTCTCAATTTCGTTCTTTACATTATTATCAGCGTTTTCTAATTTATTTAAATATTCGTTTATTGGTAATAATACTGTGTTCATCTATTTGCCTCTTTTTATATTTCAAAACTTCCGATTTTATTATAAAGCAAAAAATTCAAAATCCTGTTTTTTTAATATATTCTTTATATCAGTGCTACAACCAAGTAATATCAATGTTTTTTGTTCTACTTAAATAATAATTTTTATTGTAATTTGTGAAAAAATAGCCCGAATATATAGTATTAATATTACCTTTTGGTATATTTTTTTATTCCTGGAATGTGTTTAAACTGGAAATATCCTGAATTTAAATGGAATTTTTCAGGACTTGGGAGTATGTTTAATAAAAGTCATTACGGGGTATAGAAAAAATGCTAGTTGAAAAATACATTAATGGACTAAATCAAAGAAGCCAAATAGAGTTTAAGAATATATCAAAAGATATAATTCCGTGGTTGGAACAAACAGCTCTGGAAAATAATTGCTTAATTGATAAAAAAGAGTGGAAAAGTAAGTATAACAGTTATGTTATTTATGACTATGAACCATTTTGTTCAGATGGCTTTGAGATTAATGTAACAGTGTCATCTCATGATATTAATTATTTGTATTTTTTAAAATTTTTATACGATAACAAACTGGATACTATAGAGTATCTGAATAATTGTATAGGTGTGTAGTACAGTTTATTATTGTAAAGATATAAAACAAAATATATAATTAGATTGCAAGAAAGAAAGGAAGCAATATGGAAGAAAATAACGTAAATAATCAAAATGAAATGATGAAAGAAACAGATAAGCACATTTGTTTTGAAAATCATTGTTGGAAAAAATGTTTGGCTATGATCTGTGCAGCATTTATCGGTGGTTTTTTGGCTTTTTATTTTGTAGCGGATCAAATGATGCATAAATACTATAGACCTCATTTTAATCCTTATAAATTTGAAAAAAGAATGTTTGATGATATCGACAGAATGTATAAGCATGATATGAAAGCTTTTGAAGATGCTTTTAAGATGAAAGATAAATGGCATAAAATAAAAAAAATGCACGAATCGGATTTTGGCATGCCTATATTTATGATGGATTCAGTCAAAATTAAAACAGAATTCGATGATAATAAATTCAATATTATTGTAGGCCTAAAACCTTTTCAGAATGACGAAAATAAGGTTAATTATAATGTAGAAGGAAGAAAATTGACTGTTTTTGGAAGTTCTCAAGTGCAAGATAAAGAATATGAACAAGATGTTGCATTTTCTCAAGATTTTATACTTCCTGAAAATGCGGATACTGCCAATATCTCGAAAATTAAAGACGGAAACAAACTTATAATTTCTGTTCCGGTAAAGGAATAGAATCTGCATAAAATAATAACAGGGCCTGCGATTTTGCAAGCCCTGTTTTTTTATGCTTCAATAAATAATCTTCTTCCTACAATATTTGGTTTTCCATTATAATAACCTGCAAAATAGCCGCCTTTTACCGGTTTATTTATTGCATAGTTATTTCTTTGTTGAGGTTGTACAAAAGGATTTTCAAAAGGATTGTATCCTGTATTTGTTGATGTAATACTTTGTGTTGATACGCTTGGCGTATAGAATACCTGAGCTACCATATTTTTCAAACTGTTAATCATATATTATTCCTTCGCAACATACACATTATAACTTATAATGATAAAACATGTAATGTCATTATTATATATTTATTTTATCAAAAATCTTTTATTTTTAATAAAAAATACACTTTTTAAAGTAATTTTAAACCTATTTTTAAATACATGTTTAAAAGATTAATTTATTGGGAATATTCAAGTTATAAGTCACAGAAAACAACAAAAATAAAATATAAAAAAGGAATAAATATAGTAATATAACATGTTTTGCCGTTAGATTTGACGGGTCAGCTATATGCGCCGTATTTATTAGAATAAGAGGCGAACATTAGTTTTGTTATATGTGTTTATGTCAATTTATTTTATTTTGAATTTGTGATTAAGGTTGAAAATAATACTTAAAAATATAGAAACTTATAATAATTCTGAATGCTAAAAGTACAAGAAAACGAAAGTTAATGAAAAAATGAGTTGTCTTCAAATTCTACAACGAAACGTGTGTGTGGATCTGGAAGGTTTGTTAATTTTTGTTAATACTTGACGAATTGTTAAAAAAAGTATACAATTGACTGGTATTTGGAAAAAGTTTCGAAAAAACGAAAGGTAAAAAATTATGAAAAAATTAGGTTTCACCCTTGCCGAAGTTTTAATTACTTTGGTTATCATCGGTGTAATCGCTGCTATGACAGTTCCTACATTGATGAACAATACTAATGCTCAAGAATATCGTTCAGCATTAAAGAAAGCTATTTCAGGTCTTAACCAAGCTTTAACTTTAAACTATGCATTAGAAGGTTTATCTGCTCAAGATTACTCTACAGGTACAGATTTAGTTGAAGATGTATTTAAGAGAAGAATGAGCGTTATTGATGGAGATACATCTTTTACAACTGCTGATTGTGATGGTACAGATGTATTTACTACAGCTGATGGTATGATGTTCTGTGTAAAAGGCTTTACTTCTGAAATGTCAGATGACCAAGGTACTTTGTGTGACTCTTACAATACAACAGCTTGTGTTGAAGGTTCAAATGCAGATGCAGCTGGTGGCGCTAATATTTGGATTGACGTAAACGGTGTTAAAAAACCAAACAGAGCTACAACATCAGCTAAGAGACCAAGAGACGTTTACCAAGCAACAATTTACGCTCAAAAAGTTGTTCCTTATGGCGAACCAACTCAAGGTGTTATGTTTGACAAAGGTACTGAAGGTGCTGTTGAACAAGCTGACGACACTCCTTAGTCTGAGTTTTTGGTATTAAACATAATATGTTTAAGAAGAGGCAAGTTAATTGCCTCTTCTTTTTATGCAAAAATAAAAATATATACATACTGTAATAAAATGTTTAGATTTCTTGACTTATAAATATTTATTTAGATATCATGTGATTATTAAAGGGAAAGGATTGGGGTATATAATTTATGAGAAATTCATCAATGTATAGATCTAACTTATCAGATGAAAAGGTGGCTTTTTTATCTGAATTAAAAAACAAAAGAGAATATAGTCAAACTCAACAAGAGGATTATACCCCCAGAGCATATAAAAGACCAAGTAAGCAAAATGAGCTTGATCTTTTGTGGCAGAATTTTAAGATTAATCCAAAAGAAGAGAAATCCCCAGGTGTATATTTATTAACGGGTTTTATAGCCGGTGCTTTATGTATGTTTGTTATGAATGCTATTTTAAGTATCAGTTCTAATTTACCTTCAGGAACCTCATCTACATCATTAGGACAGCCAAAATTTGAAAAGAAAATATCAAGAAAAAGTAAATTGCCGCAGATTAGTTCAAATATTTCTGTTGTTCCTGCTACAGCTGAAACTATAGAAGAGGTTGCAATACCCACCGTAGAAACTTATACGGTAAAAGAAGGCGATTCAATGAGTTCTATTGTTTTTAGATTCTATGGTAAATATGATCCTGCTAAAGTTGAAAAAATAAGACAAGTGAATAAGTTAACAAATGCTCATAAACTTTCAATCGGACAAAAGTTGATAATTCCGCTTGATTAAAAAATTTAGAATATAAGCAAGCCTTCTTATTTGGGAAGGCTTGCTTTCTTATTTCTATTCATCAGGTGATGGTCTTATGAATATAAAAAAAAGAACAGAATTTATAAGGGTTCTGTTCTATAAATATATTTTGCTTTCTGTTAAATTTAATTATTTAATGCTTCTTTTAATAGTTTATTTAATAATTGCGGATTTGCTCTGCCTTGAGTTTCTTTCATTACTTGACCTACAAAGAATCCAAACAACTTATCACGTCCGTTTCTGTATAATTCAACTTGTGAAGGGTTGGATTTTACTACTTTTTTGCAGATTTCTTTTAATTCGCCTTCATCAGATATTACGCTTAAACCTTGTTTTTCAACAATTTCTTTAGCGCTTCCGCCTTCTTTTAACAATGTAATTACAATTTGTTTACCTATGTTATTTGAGATAGAACCTGAGGTAACCATATTAATTAATTCTGCAAAAGATTCAGCAGTTAATTTTGTTTCTTCAATTGTAACTTTTTCTTCTTTCAAGAAAGCTGCAATTTCTTTCATTAAGAAGTTGTTTGCAACTTTTGCATCTGCACCTAAAGCTACAACTTTATCATAGAAAAGTGCAATATCTTGTTGTTCAACTAACACATTAGCATCATAAGGTGTTAATCCGTAAGAAACATAACGTTCTCTTCTTTTTTGAGGAAGCTCTGGCATCTTTGCAGCTATTTCGTTTACCCATTCCCTTGAAATTTCTAAAGGCATTAAATCGGGTTCCGGGAAATATCTGTAATCGTGGGCATCTTCTTTTCCTCTCATAGATTTTGTAACGCCCTGATTATCATCCCATAATCTGGTTTCTTGAACTACTTCTTCTCCTGCTTCTACAAGGTCAATTTGTCTGTCTATTTCGTATTCAATAGCTCTTTGAAGTGCTCTGAAACTATTTACGTTTTTAATTTCTGCTCTTGTACCGAATTCTTTTTGCCCCAAAGGTCTTATAGAGATATTAGCATCACATCTCATAGAACCTTCTTCTAAATTTCCATCGCATACGCCTATATATCTTAGAGTAGTTCTTAATTCTTCCATATATGCTCTTGCTTCATCGGACGAACGCATATCAGGTTCTGATACGATTTCTAATAATGGTGTTCCTGCTCTGTTTAAGTCAACTAAAGAATAGCTTGAGCCTGCAATTCCTGATGAACCCATATGAACGAGTTTACCGGCATCTTCTTCCAAGTGAGCCCTTGTTATACCTATTCTTTTACCTTCTATATCAATATAACCGTTTACACAAATTGGTTGGTCATATTGTGAAATTTGGTAACCTTTTGGAAGATCAGGATAAAAATATTGTTTTCTGTCAAATTTACAGTATTGAGGAATTGTACAATTTAAAGCTAAACCTGTTAATATACCCATATTAACAACTTCTTTATTCAGAACAGGTAATACTCCGGGCATACCTAATGTAATCGGGCTTACTTGAGTATTTTGTTCATTACCGAATTCTGTAGAATCACATGCAAAAATTTTGGATTTTGTTTTTAATTGAGCATGTACTTCTAAGCCTATTACAACTTCATATTTTTTTCTTAATTCTTCCATTGTTGCAGTTGTCATTTAAAAATCCTCTGTTAATTTTCAATAAAAATCATACCACGAATATATTTGTATAACAAAAAAAATAATAGATTTTGAAATCCATTTTAAATGTAGTAAAATGTCATATAGATTGGCGGATATATGAAAAAGAAAATAATTGCAATATTTATATTATTAGGATTATCTTTATCTGATGGTATATTGATAGCTCAAGCGCAAGAACCTTTTAAGGGCTATATTGAAGAAACAGATTTAAAAAATAAAGAAAATGATAAAATTTTTACAAAGGAAAAAGAAAAACTCGAAGGTAATAAAGTTGTAGAATTAACTGTTTCTCAGGTTTTAGCCGGTACAACATCTGTTGAAGGAGATGAATTTTTTGCTGAAGTTTCAGAAGATGTTTTAGCGACAAGCGGAGTGCTTTTACCAAAAGGTACAGTTGCTCATGGCATTATAAGAAATATAGTAGACCCAAAAAGAATGGGAAGAGATGGTTACATTGAGCTTTCTTTTGATTATTTAATTACACCTGATGGAAGAGAAATACCCATTCAAGGTGAAATGACATCTAAATTGCATCCTGCAAAATCGGTAGCAAAAGTAGCCGGTGAAAACATTGCATATACTGCTGTGGGCGGAGTAACCGGGGCTCTTGCAGCTTTAGAAATAGCAGGTATACCTGGTGCCGTTGCAAGTCAGGGTTATACTTTGGCCGGGGGTGCTGCAATCGGTGGACTTATTGCACTTGGTATGAGTTTTTTCAGAAAAGGAAGTGACGTTTTAATTTCTCCGGGTGATGAAATTAAGGTTAAAATAGTCAGTTCTGAACCTATTCAAGTTATGACACATGAATCCGTAAGGCAGGATGAACTTGAATATGAAGGACTTGAAGTAGATATTTCGGATGTTTTTTTGGAAAAAGATCCGTTTGATCACTTAAATACAATTTCTTTAGATTTAATTATAAAGAATAATTCAAAGTCTGATTTTTCGAGTTTTGATATTGAATTGGTAAACGATTTACATAATTCATATCATCCGTCAATTTTTTCTGATTACAAAAATTCATTGGCAATGAAAACAATAAAAAAAGGTGAAAATGTTTCGGGAATATTATCTTTTGCTGTAGATAACCCAAACAGACAGCACTGGCTGGTTTTTTATGACAGAAGAAACCATAAGCCGCTTGCTAAAATCTCTATAGATAACGCTATAAAAGATTTGAAAATTACTGATTTAACGGAAAAAAGAAAAAAAAGAAAGAAAGTTTTTTAGAATGCTGGATATTGATTTATTTGAAAAAATTAGTGATAACAGTGTCTTAGAACTTTTAAAATGTATTGGTATAAAAACAAAAGTTTTCCGTAAAAATGCTTACATATTAAAAAATTCAGCCAAAATTGACTATTTAGGAGTTATTTTAAGTGGAAATGCCGTTATTCAAAAAACTGATACACTTGGGAATATAACTATAGTTGAAAGATTAAAAGTTAATGATATCTTTGGTCATAACATAGTATGTTGCGGTTTAGATAAAAGTCCTGTTGATATTATTGCCGAAAATGGGTGTGAGATTTTATTTTTACCTTTTGAGAAAGTTATTACTCCTTGTGAAAAACTTTGTCATTATCATTTGCAATTAATAAAAAATATTATGAAGATGATTTCAAAAAGAAATTCTCTTCTAAATGATAAAATTGATATTATTGCTCAAAAAACTACTCGTGATAAGATTTTAGCATTATTAGAAACATTCAGAAACGGAGAGAAGGTTTTTTCTATTCCGTATTCTCGTGAAGAAATGGCAAAGTTTTTATGTGTAGATAGAAGCGCAATGTCGCGAGAACTATGTAAAATGAGAGATGAGGGTATTTTACGTTTTAATAAAAATCATTTTGAACTGTTTAAATAAAAGATTATTTATCAATATAAATAATCAAATTCTAAATGTCCGATTTTAACAATGTCACCTTCTTGAACACCTGCTTCTTTCAATGCATCAAAAACACCCATTGCTTTTAAGATATTTTGAAATCTGTATAATTGTTCTGTGTTTCTTCCGTCTGTAACATTTGCAAGTCTGAAGATTTTTCCGCCTTCAACAACAAAAGTATGTTTATCGACTTTATAAACACTATATGAACTGTCATCATTATCCATAGCGCCGTCATCTTCTTCAACATCAACGACAATAACAGGTTTTGGGATTTCGTCAACTTTCTTTGATACAAAGTGCATAAAGTCTGTTAAATTTTCTCTTGTCGCTGCTGAAATTAAAAATACATCATCTGTCAGTTTTTTAAATTCTTGCAAATAGTGTTGTCTTGTTTTTTCATCAACCGAGTCAATTTTATTTAAAGCTACTACTTGATAAACTGAAGCTAATTGTTCAGAGTGCTTTTTTAATTCTTCATTAATAACTTTATAATTTTTTATGGGATCCTCTTCGGTTAAATCAACTAAATGTATTAAGAAACGGCATCTTTCAACGTGTCTTAAAAATTCATGACCAAGTCCGATTCCTTCAGAAGCACCTTCTATAAGCCCCGGGATATCTGCTATAACGTAACCATCACCGCTGTCTTTTTTAACTACGCCTAAATGGGGAACTAAGGTAGTAAACGGATAATCCGCAATTTTCGGTTTTGCACTGCTTACTGAACTTATTAATGTTGATTTTCCTGCATTTGGCATACCTAATAATCCAACATCAGCTAATAATTTAAGTTCAAGTTCTAAAGTTCTTTCAATCCCGTTTTCTCCGGGCTCACAAAATTGAGGTGCTCTTTTTTGTGCGGTAGCAAAACACGCATTCCCTCTCCCGCCACGACCGCCTTGTGCTACCATTATTGTTTGTTCATTTGTATTTAGGTCTGCTATTATTTTCCCTGTTGATACATCTTTAACAACAGTACCAACGGGAACTTTTATATATAAATCTTTACCGCATTTACCGTGTTGAGTTTTTATATATCCGTTTTCACCGTTTTCTGCTTTAAAAACAGATTGAAATTGGAAGTCCATTAATGTAGACATATCTTCAGTTGCAACAAGATATATATCTCCGCCCTTACCTCCGTTACCGCCTGCGGGACCTCCTTTATCTACATATTTTTCCCTTCTCCAGGCAACTATACCGTTGCCTCCTTTTCCTGAAAGGATTTTTATTCTTGTTTTATCTATAAACATACCATTTCTTTCTTTAAGTACGTTTTATTATAAAACAAACAAAATGATTTTATATTGCTAAGCCGTAAGTTCGTAAATTGATTAAACATATATCATTTTATTCTATTTATCTTCTCTGTTGTTATGCTTTTACAAGGTTTTCTTTTAATAGTTCTTCTAAAATAATACTGCAATCTTCTACCATACTGCAGCAATGTTCACGCCTTTCAGGTGAAGAAAACTCATACCCTGCAGATAAAACCTTACAGCAGTTTACTTTATATTTTTCTGCAAATTTTTCATTAAATTGTTTGGCTAATGCTCTTGCTTTTTTTCCATCTCGTTCTTCATTTTTACCAAACATTGAACCAATTATAATTTGTGAGCCTGCTACAGCACCACATAAGCACCTTATGCCCATTCCTCCTGAAAATGGCGTTGCTACGCTTAAAAGCTCTTTTGGTGCATATCCTTTATCAATTGCTGCTTGGACCACAGATTCTGAACAAGAATATCCTTCTTTAAAATATTTTATGGCTTTATCTTTCATATAAAAATCCTCCAATTTCTAAACTTATTATACTCTTTTTTCTTAATAAAGTCGTTATAAGCACTTGAAAAAAACATGAAAATATGTTACAATTGTAGTATAAGGAACATTAATAATGTACGTAGAAGCACTGGCAGAAAGAAGAATATTTTGTTCCGAGAAAATGGTCTTAAAGCTTGGTTTGGTAATAATGGCGTTAGCTGTTTTCTCCGGAAACAATATGCCGATAGATGCGTATGAAGCGAGAACTATTTTAAGAGGATATATTCAAGAGAATACTATGTATAAAGAGCAATCAAATGATGCTCTTTTTTTATTGCAAAAAAAGTGGGATGAAGATTTAAAAGAAAAATATCCAAATCAAAAAATTACTAAAGTCGATAATGGAATTGTTTATATTCCGATTGTAAAATATATAAATTCTAGAAGGATAAAGATTAATGTTGCAGAAGTAAATCGTAATATAAATAAAGATATAGAAATTATTCCTCAAATGAGTTCCGAGAAAATGCATTCAAGAGCCAAAATAAATAATATTGCAATGTTAAATGGTGCAATATTAGCAGTAAACGGCACTTATTTTAAACAAGATACCGGAACCCCTCTTGGTGCTTTGGTTATAGGTAAAGAAATAATTTCAGGACCAATTTATGAAAGAGTTGGATTGGGAATTGGTAAGAAATCTTTCAAAACTTCAAGAATATCATTTATTGGTGAACTTAAAATCAAAGACAAGACAATAAAAATAGATAATATAAATCAACCAAGAATGCTATCTTCTAATGTTCTTATTTATACATCCAAATGGGGAGAAAAATCACCTAAAACAAAGTATCCTTCATTACATATTGCAGTAAAGGACAATGTTGTAATTGCAAAATCTTATAATCCTATTTTTATACCCAAGGATGGTTGTGTTATTTCTGCGCCAAAGGATATATTATCAGAGTTAAAAGCCGGAGATAAAGTAAAAATAGATTATTCACTTTCTCCTAAATTTAAAAATATAGAACATTTAATAAGCGGTGGTCCTTATTTAATGAAGGATGGAGAAATATTTTTAGATGTAACAAGTCAGAAACTAAATGCAATATCAGGTAGAAATCCGAGAACTGCCGTAGGATATACAAAAGATAATGTATTATTGATGGTTACTGTGGACGGAAGAAAAGAAGGAAGTTCTGGTGTGACATTGAAAGAACTTGCTAATTTAATGAAGGAATTCGGCTGCTATGAGGCTATTAACTTAGACGGGGGCAGTTCTACAGTTATGTATGTTGATGGGAAAATATATACAGGAAGTAATATAAAAACATCTGTTGCTATAAATAACGCTTTAGTAGTTAGAAAAAAAGCATAAAAAGAAATATAAAGTTCAGTCGAATAAATATATTCTTTAAAGTTACATTTCTTAACCTGATATAAATTAATTATATGTCTAACGATACTAAAAATAAAAGGTATTCAATGAAAACTTTGTGTAAGATGTAATATTTATAAATATTTTTTGCAAAAATTGTTTTATATATGTTACTATCAATAAGTGTACGTTAACGGAAAGAATAAATGAAAAAGCTTGCTTTTACATTGTCGGAAGTTCTTGTTGCTTTGGTAATAATAGGTATTGTTGCTGCAATTACAATTCCCGCTTTGATGAACAATACAAATGCAAATGAATACAGAAGTTCGTTAAAAAAGGCCATTTCCAGTATTAATCAGGCATTGGTTCTTAATTATGCTTTGACTGGTTTATCTTCTCATGATTATACTTCTGCAGAGTTGATTGTAAATGAAATTTTTTCAAAACGTATGAATGTTATAGATGGTGTGTCTCAATTTACATCTTCTGATTGTGATGGAAGTGTTTTTACAACAGATGACGGTATTATTTTTTGTGTTAATAATTATTCTTCCTCATACAATGATGAAAAGGGAATGCCATGCGATATATACAATATAACGCCTTGTATACAATCTGAAGGACCTAATATCTGGATAGATGTTAATGGTGTCAAAAAGCCAAATAGAGTGACAACTTCATATCAACGTCCTAAAGATATTTATCAAGCTCAAATATATTCACAGAAAGTTGTTCCTTATGGTGCGGCTACTCAGCAGGTTATGTATGATAAGGTTTTATCTTTAGGCAATAATAATTCCAGTTCTGACCAAGGTTCAGGCAGTGATGACGGAAATCAAACAACACCTCCGCCATCATCAGATGATGATGAACCCATAGTACCGCCTGATTATGATGGTGATCTTCCAAATCCTGATGATGATTCTGACGTACCGGATGAAGACAGTCCTTGGTATGATCAATGGGATCCAAGTAAATGGCCAAGTTGGAGAGATTTCCTTAATTGGATAAGAGATTTTATATTGGGTTTAATTACTTAGGTGTTGTTTCCTAATAAAAATTAGCTTCTTTATATTTTCTATATTCAGATATACTTGCGTAGAAATCAGGCCACCATACGCGGATTAATCCGTCTATAATACCTACATCATCGTAGTAGTTAGCTTCGCCACGAGGATTTATGTATCTCGAGTTAAAAGTTGAATCCATCATTGGTGTCATAGGAGTCCCTCTTAATGCAACTCTCGAACTTTCAAGTTTAAGAGAATTTATTCTTTGAGTTGGAGTTCCTTTTTGTATTTCATTAAATAAGTCAAGTTCAAGTCTTTCTATTCTGTCTATAGTATTTTCGCCGTCAAAGGAATTACTGTATATTCTTTTTTCAATTGTATTAAGTGCACGAAATTGTTGAGGCGTTAAGTTGACCAATCTCGGGTTATCGGCAGTATTTTCATATTCGAAAGCAAATGTAGTGTTACATGCAAAAAATATAAAAATAATCCAGATGAAAACAATAGGCAGAAATTTCGGCTGTTTGCCCATAAACACACTTCCCGTAAACTATAAAATACATATTTATGTATTTTTATTAGTTTACGGTTTTTTTTTATACATAAAATTATGCGGTTGTTTATGCTAAATGATTATATATTCTTGTATTTAAATAAGATATTATTCTTGAATTGTAATAGAGTTTTTTCCGCCTTCTTTTATTTCAATAACAACTTCACCAGTTTCACTATCTTGAGCTGCAACTATTGCAACAGCGGAATAAAAACCTTTATCTTGATAATATTTCATAATGTTTTTTCTAATAGCAGAAATATTTTCCGGAGACATGGGCATATTTATTTTATCAGAAACCGCATTTAATAAATCTTGTGACGGAATGGAATTATTATTTACAAAGGTAATAGATTTAATATTAGAATTTATAATTTTATTTGTTTGTTCTTGTATTGCTTGCTGTTGTTGAGGTGTCTTTTTATTTGTTGTAATTATTGCACTTCTATTCTTAGCTCGAGTAATAGCTTCATGTGTTCTTAAGTCTCTCATATATTGGCTGTTTACTGCACCTGCATCGTAACCGCCAAAGGCTGAAGCTAAAGATATATTTGATGTAAAAACGAATAGAGTGAATAACACAAATATTTTTTTCATATATCCCCCTTTTTATACATGTGAATAAGAATATTATACCACATATGTATATAATCATATTGGCTATTTTTTGAAAAACTCCTCTAAATTGTCTATTTAACTTGAAAGAAATATATTTATGTTATAATCTAACATAGTTGGATAGTTATTTTATCCATATAGGGCATGTGTAGAATCAATATAGAACAGAAAAGGTGATATAAGATGACAGTAACAATTGAGAAGTTAGCAAACAATGAAGTTAAATTAAATATTGAAGTAGAACCTGCAGTTACTTCTTTTGAATATGATAAAGCTTGCAAGAAACTTGCAAAAAGAGTTAATGTTCCGGGGTTTAGACAAGGTAAGGCTCCAAAAAATATTTTGGAAAAATATGTTGGTATTGCTGCACTTGAAAGAGAAGTTTTAGATAGTGTACTTCCTACTATATTTGAGAATACAATAGAAGAAAATAAATTTGATTTGGTTTCTGCTCCTGCAATTGAATCTTTTGAGTTTGCCGAAGATAAAACTTTAAAAGTTGTTGCTAAATTTGAATTGAAACCAGAAGTTAAGATAGATGAATATAAAGGTATGTCTGTTGAAGTTGAAGAATATAAAAATGCTGATGATGCTATAGATAAAGAACTTAAAAATTTAGCAGACAGATTTTCAACATTGAATGATATTACTGATAGGAAAACCATTGGAACAGATTTGGTAAATATTGATTTCTTCGGTTATGTTGAAGGTGAAGAAATAAAAGGGGGATCAGCTAAGAATTATGTTCTGGACTTAGGTCATTCTAATTTTATTGCAGGTTTTGCAGAGCAATTGGTTGATCATTCGGTCGGAGAAGAATTCAAAATTAATGTTACATTCCCAGCTGAATATCATGATGAAAAACTAAAAGGCAAACCTGCTGAATTTAATATTAAAATAAATTCAATAAAAGAAAAGGTTCTTCATGAAATAAATGATGAATTGGCAAAAAAGGTAAATCCTAAGTTTGAAACATTAGATGCATTAAAAGAAGATATCCAAAAGTATCTTGATAATGGTGTAAAAGTTGAAAATGAAAAAAGAGTTGCGAATAAAATATTTGATACATTGCTTGAGAATACTCAAATAGATATTCAAGAAACAATGATTAATCGTGAAATTCAAGCTCTGATGGGAGAATTCAAACAAAGAATTAATATGCAAGGCGGTAATTTTGATGAAATGCTTGAAAAAGAAGGTCATCAAAAAATATATGAGCAGATGAAAGAAGAAGCTGTTAAGAGAATTAAAACATCATTAATAGTTGGTAAAATTGCTCAAGAAGAAAAATTAACAGTTACATCTGAAGATATCCAGAAAAAAATTGGAGATTTAGCAAATATTTATCGCACAACTACAGAGAATATTGTTGCTGAAATTCAAAAGAATGTTAATTTATTGCATTCAATAAATCAACAAGTTATAACAGAAAAAGTTACGCAGTTGTTAATTGATAATGCAAAAGTTAATTACAAAAAATAATATCAGGTTAGAAAGGGAAGAATATGAGTTTTGTACCCGTAGTAATAGAACAATCAAGCAGAGGAGAGAGATCATTTGATATTTTCTCAAGATTGTTGAGAGAAAGAATAATCTTTCTAGGTACTCCTATTGATGATATGGTAGCAAACTTAATAGTTGCACAGTTGTTATTGTTAGATAGTGAAAACCCGGAAAAAGATATTATGTTATATATCAATTCTCCTGGAGGTAGTGTAACAGCAGGTTTTGCAATATATGATACAATGCAGCATATTAGAGCAGATGTATCTACAATTTGTTTGGGGCAGGCTGCATCAATGGGTGCATTCTTATTATCATCAGGAACTCCAGGAAAGAGAATGGCTTTACCTCACTCAAGAGTTTTGATACACCAACCTTTAGGCGGTGCACAAGGTCAAGCTACGGATATTGAAATTCAAGCAGCTGAAATTATCAGAATTAAGAAATCATTAAATGAAATTTTAGCCAAAAATACAGGTCAATCTATCAAGAAAATTGAAAAAGATACAGACAGAGACTATATCATGACACCTGAAGAAGCATTAGAATATGGTATGATTGATAAAGTTGTAACTGTTAATACACAATCAAAACCTAATCAGGAGATATAATTAATGGCAACTCATGATGACAGTCGTTTAAAATGTTCATTTTGCGGAAAAACACAAGAACAGGTCAAGAAACTTATTGCTGGTCCTGATGTATATATTTGTGATGAGTGTGTTGAATTGTGTAATGAAATTTTAGACGAAGAGTTTCTTGAAAATAAAGAAAAGCCAGAGGAAGCAGAAGCAAAAGAAACTGATTTAAAAAAGGTGCCAAAACCGCATGAAATTAAACAGTATCTTGATGAATTCATTATAGGTCAGGATGATGCTAAAAAAGCGTTATCGGTTGCAGTATATAATCATTATAAAAGACTTGCACATAATGCTTCTGAATCAGGTGATGAACCAAAAGTTGAAATTCAAAAAAGTAATATTTTGCTCGTAGGTCCTACAGGAAGTGGTAAAACATTACTTGCGCAAACTCTTGCTAAAATGCTTGATGTACCATTTGCAATTGCAGATGCTACAACTTTAACTGAAGCTGGTTATGTTGGTGATGATGTTGAAAATATTCTTTTAAGACTTTATCAAAATGCGGATTTTGATGCTCAAAAAGCCGAAAAGGGTATTATATATATTGATGAAATTGATAAAATATCAAGAAAATCAGAGAATACAAGTATAACCAGAGATGTATCAGGCGAAGGTGTTCAACAAGCATTGTTAAAAATGATTGAAGGCACTGTTGCAAATGTTCCTCCTCAGGGTGGAAGGAAACATCCTCATCAAGAATTTATCCAGATAAATACTGCAAACATTTTATTTATTGTAGGTGGTGCATTTGTAGGTCTTGATAAAATTGTTGAAAGAAGAGCCGGTGATTCTACTACAATAGGTTTTGGTGCTGATAGGGCTAAAACTCAAGCCGAGAAGGAAATTGAAGCAGCTAAGATGCTCAAGAAGCTTCAACCGGAAGATTTGCTCAAATTTGGATTAATTCCTGAATTTATTGGGAGAATTCCTGTATATGCTGTTTTGGATCCATTAGATGAAGCTACATTAAAAAATATTCTAACTCAGCCAAAGAATGCTTTATTAAAACAATATCAATGTTTATTGGGTATGGATGGAGTTGAGTTGAAGTTTGAACCTGAAGCAATTGATTTAATTGCATCAGAAGCAATTAAACGTAAAACAGG
This sequence comes from Candidatus Gastranaerophilales bacterium, assembly GCA_944323935.1. Taxonomy (GTDB): domain Bacteria; phylum Cyanobacteriota; class Vampirovibrionia; order Gastranaerophilales; family Gastranaerophilaceae; genus Avigastranaerophilus. The sequence continues at coordinate 75,253 of CALUUJ010000007.1, forward strand.
TGCAAGAGCGCTTCGTTCAATTGTGGAAGAAATAATGATGGATATAATGTATGCAGTTCCTTCGCAAGAAGAAATAAAAGAGTTTACTGTAACAGCAGATATGGTGAAGAAAAAAAATGATGGTGTTGCAGAATTAATTCAGCTTCCAACAAAAAAAGAAGAACAAGCAGACGAAGTTGTCAAACCTCAATTAAAACAAAATGAAGAAATAGCATAATCACAAAATATAAATTATAAAAAACCTCTATATTATAGAGGTTTTTTATTGACAAAAATTTAATTCAGGTGTTTTATACAAAGTGTTATGCGTATATCATTCTGTGGTCTAAAAGAAAATGTTTTATATGGCTGTAAAGCTATTAGTGATGTTAAGAAAGATTTTCCTAATGGTTTAATGTCAAATACTTATTATGATTTGTTTGAAAAAGAAAAAGATTTAGAAGTTAAAGAAAGTTTGGAAATAGCAATAGATAGAACAAGATTTATAGTTGATCAGTATATTAGGCAAGGATTTTCTTCGAAGGATGCCGTAGAAATGGCAGTAAAGAAAACAGGTGTTGCAAATTGCGGTGAACAAGCTGTATTAGTAAGTAGAAAACTTGATAAAGAAGGTATTATAAATAAAATAGTTCAAATGGATATATGCAGATCAGGAAAAGGTTATCATTATGTAACAGGCGGACACACGTTTTGTCTTGTCGGGGCTTCTCAAGATATGGATATAAAAGAGCCGAAAACTTGGGGTGATGAAGCTGTAGTTGTCGATATGTGGTCTGGAATTGTAAAAAAGGCATCTGAAGCATTGAACTTTTTTTATGGTTTTGTAGTTCCTAAAAATAACGAGCATATAGAATTCAGCAGTAAAACTTATTATTAGGAAAATTTATTGTCAAATATTGGCAAAAGAGTTTTTCTATAATAAACTAATTGTATGAAATATATTGATAATGTAAGAAATTTTTGTATCATCGCTCATATTGATCATGGAAAGTCTACTCTAGCTGACAGGTTGCTTGAAAAGACCGGTACTATAGCCGAGCGTGACATGCAGGATCAATTGCTTGATACAATGGATATTGAGCGTGAACGCGGAATTACAATTAAATTGAATGCTGCAAGGATGAATTATAAAGCAAAAAATGGAAAAGATTATGTCCTTAATTTAATTGATACTCCAGGGCATGTGGATTTTTCATATGAAGTTTCACGTTCTTTAGCAGCTTGTGAAGGTGCTTTATTAATTGTTGATGCGACTCAAGGAGTTGAAGCACAGACTTTATCAAATGTATATCTTGCTATTGAGCAGAATTTAGAGATTATTCCTGTTATTAATAAAATAGATTTACCGTCGGCAGATGTTGAAAGAGTTAAAGAAGAAATAGAAGAAGTATTAGGCATTGATGCATCTATGGCAATACCTGTCAGTGCAAAAGAAGGTATTGGAATAGAGGATGTTTTGGAAGCGGTTGTTGAATTTGTGCCGCCGCCAGAGGATACATCTGATAAACCTTTAAGAGCTTTAGTTTTTGATAGTGCATATGACCAGTATCTTGGAACCTTATGTTTCTTTAAGGTTATAGATGGAAATATTAAACTCGGTGATAAAATTAAATTTATGGCAACGGGTAAGGAATATGAAATTACAGAACTTGGTTATTTGAATCCGCATAGAGTTCCCGTAAAAGAATTAAAAACAGGTGATGTTGGATATATGGGATGTTCTATAAAGGAAATTACAAGATTTGTAGGTGATACAATAACTCATGTTGAAAATGGTGCAAAAGAACCGTTAGCAGGGTATAAAGAAGCACTTCCGATGGTGTTTTCAGGGTTATATCCCGTTGATAATGATCAATACCAAGATTTGAAAGAAGCTTTAGAAAAGCTAAAATTAAACGATTCAAGTATTACGTTTGAACCTGAAACATCATCAGCTTTAGGGTTTGGTTTCAGATGCGGTTTTTTGGGTATGCTTCATATGGAGATTGCTCAAGAAAGATTAGAAAGAGAATATAATCTTACTCTTGTTACAACAGCACCAAGTGTTATTTACAGAGTCCATAAAACAAATGGGGAAGTTGTTGAAATTGATAACCCTGCAAATTTACCGGATGCTCAATACCGTGATTATATAGAAGAACCTTATGTAAAGACAACAATTATTACTCCAAATGATTACGTTGGTTTATTAATGGAACTGGCACAATCTAAACGCGGTATTTTCCAAAATATGACATATCTTGATAAGGTAAGAGTATCGCTTCATTATGAAATTCCGTTAAGTGAAATTATTACAGATTTTTATGATCAATTAAAATCACGTTCAAAAGGATATGCAAGTTTAGATTATGAATTTAGCGATTATAAACGATCAGACTTAGTTAAATTGGATATTCTTTTGGCAGGTGAAATAGTTGATGCTTTAAGTGCAATTGTTCACAAAGATAGTGCTTTTTATGTTGGTCAAAAATTAACATCAAAATTAAAAGATATTATTCCAAGGCAAATGTTTGAAGTTGCAATTCAAGCTGCAATCGGTGGAAGAATTATCGCAAGAACAAATATAAAAGCTTTAAGAAAGAGCGTATTAGATAAATGTTACGGCGGTGACATCTCTCGTAAAAGAAAATTACTTGAAAAGCAGAAGCGTGGTAAAAAACGTATGAAGGCTGTAGGTAGGGTAGAAGTTCCGCAAGAGGCGTTTATGGCCGTTTTAAGTTTAGATGATAACTAAAGGAGAAACGTTTTGGCATTAGATACATCACTTGTAATGATTCTTGCAGGCGGAGAAGGAAAAAGACTTTTCCCTTTGACAAGGGATAGAGCTAAACCTGCGGTTCCGTTTGGGGGTAGGTATAGAATTATTGATTTTGTAATTAATAATTTCATTAATTCAGGTTTCTATAAATTAAAAATTTTAACTCAATATAAATCAGATTCTTTAAATCAACATATAGCAAGGAGCTGGCCTGTATCTCCAATTTTAGGACAATATATAGATTTGGTTCCTGCTCAAATGAGAATAGATGGACATTGGTATAAGGGTACTGCTGATGCTGTTTATCAGAATTTGACACATATATATGATGAAAAACCAAAACATGTTTGTGTATTTGGCGGTGACCATATATACAGAATGGATGTTTCTCAGATGATGAGATTTCATAAACAAAAAGAAGCTGTACTTACAATTTCAGCTATTCCAATTCCAATATCAGAAGCAAGTGAATTCGGAATAATTGAAGTTGATGAAAATTGGAAATTAATAGGTTTTCAAGAAAAGCCAAAAGATAAACCGAAGTGTATTCCAAATAGACCTGATATGTGTTTAGCGTCTATGGGTAATTATATATTTGAAACAGAAGAACTGGTTAAAGAAGTTCAAGAAGATGCAAATAATCCCGAATCAAGTCATGATTTTGGTAAAAATATTATCCCGAAAATGCTTAAAGATGGTCAGAATATATATGTATATGATTTTTCACAGAATGAATATACAGGTATGAGTGAATCCGAAAGAGGGTACTGGAGAGATGTGGGAAGCATAGACAGTTATTGGCAGGCAAATATGGATTTATTAAATTACCAACCCGAGTTAAATCTATATTGTACAGATTGGCCTTTAAGAACATATAATTATAACTTCCCGCCTGCAAAATTCATTTGGGAAGAAGGAGATAGAGTAGGTATGGCTACAAACTCTATGGTATCTGAAGGTTGTATCATCTCAGGTGGCAGTCTTTCAAGATGTGTATTGTCTCCACAGGTAAGAATAAATAGTTTTTCTAATGTGACAGATTCAATCTTAATGGAAAATGTTAATGTCGGAAGATATTCTGAAATAAGAAAGGCTATAATAGATAAAAATGTTGAAATTCCGCCATATACAAAGATTGGTATAAATCCGGAAGAAGATAAAGCAAGAGGATTTTTGGTTTCCCCGGGTGGTGTTACTGTTGTTCCGAAAGGTGCTAAATTATGAAGAAAAAATTTTTTATAGGTTTATTTATAGTTGTTGCAGTTTGTTTTGCTGTGTTTGCTTATATTGTGTTTAATAGCAGTTTACCTGTATATAAGCCTCAGCAGAATTTACAGGCGCCTATAGAAATACCGTCTAAGGCTATAATTTCTTTTAAGGATGCAGAAGCAATTGATAAACCAATGGTTATAATGTTCTATGTTGACTGGTGCGGATACTGCAGAAAATATATGCCGGTTTTTGGAGAGTTTGCCGATAAATATAAAGATAAATATTCTTTTGTTGCAGTAAATTGTGATAATCCTGATAATATTAAGTTAGTCGAAAAATTCCATGTTATGGGATTTCCAAGCTTATTTATATTAGATAATAAAATAGAACACCATTTTAGTTTAAATATGGCGTCTACTGCCGAAAAATCAATAATGAAAGAAGAATTGGATAATTATTTAAAGGTACGTGATAAATTTGTTAAACAGAGTTGACACAAATACGAATTTGCAAGATAATAGTCCATAATGGGACAGTATAATATTGGACTAATATAAGGGTTTTACACTTGAATAAGCTGAATGTAGAAGAATGTTCGAAACTGTTATGGGAGATGCACATTAGTGTATCAGGATTTTATAATGAATATGCAAAATCTGTAGGTTTAACACTACCGTCATTAAAGGTGCTTTCAATATTACACAGAGAAGTAAGCTGTACACAAAAATATATTACGCAGTTGACTTATTTACCCAAACAAACAGTTAATGCAATAATAAAAGGATTTAATATACAAGGTTTGGTAACAGAACCGGTTGAATCAAATTCTGATAAAAGAAATAAGAATGTTTCTTTGACAGAAAAAGGAAAAAAGTATGCAGAGAAAATCATTTCAAAAGCTCAAGAGGCAGAATATAGAGCACTTGAAAAACTAGGTGAAGAAAGAAGAACAGCTATGGTGGAAGCTATAGTTTTTTATAGAAATAATTTAAGTTTAGAAGAATAAAATATAGAAAACAGAGGATATAAAATGGGATACTTAAAAAATAAAAAACACAGATTAGTATTATTTTTAATAGTATTTATACTTGGTTCAATCGGATACAGACAGGTATATAGTATGTATACAGGGTACATGCAAGCTAAAGCGGCTAAAGTTCCAAAAGAAGTTCAGATTATGAATCCTGTTGAAATGGATGCATATTCAAAATCTGAATCAGCTGGGAGAGTAGAAGCAAAATATTCTGTAGATATTGTTGCAAGAATAAATGGTTGGCTTGAAAGAAGCTATTTTAAAGAAGGGGATAAGGTAAAGAAAGGTCAATTATTATTTTTAATAGAACCTGATCAATATCAAAATCTTGTAAATACTGCTGCAGCAAATGTAAGACAAGCACAAGCAACTTTGATTAATGCTGAAAAGGAATTAACAAGGGCTAAAGAACTAGTTAAAAACGATTATGTAAGTAAATCATATTATGACCAAGCATTAGCAACAAGAGATACAAGTAAAGCAGCATTAGATGCTGCAAAAGTTCAATTGGCAGATGCTAAATTGAACTTAAGTTATACAAAGATATTATCACCTGTTGATGGTAAAATCGGTAAAATTATTATTACTGAAGGGAATCTAGTTAATACACAAACAGGTCCTATTGCGAGAGTTGTAAGTAATAGCCCTATATATGTTTTATTCAACTTAAAAAGTAGTGAATTTTTAAAATTTAAAAAACATGGTGCTTCTGCAGATTTTAGTAATATGGATGTTACTTTGCAACTGGCTGATGGAACAATGTATGATGAAGTCGGTAAGATTGAATATGTTGGTAATGAAGTTGACCAAACAACAGGTACTATTGATTTAAGAGCTACATTCCAAAACGATAAAGAGCTTTTAGTTCCGGGTGATTTTGTTAGTGTAATAGTTAAATCAAAACAACCAAGAAAAGTTTTAACAGTTCCTCAATCTGCAGCTTTAAATGATGCGCAAGGTTATTATGTATGGACTGTTGGTGCAGATAATAAAGTAGTTAGAAAAAATATTCAGGTTTCTCAAGAAATCAATAAAAATTGGATAGTTGAAGAAGGACTTGAAATAACTGATAATATTGTTGCAAAAGGTGTTCAAAGTATTCGTATGCCTGGTCAGGTTGTTAAACCTACACCTCTTGAATTATCTGAAAATAAAGTAGAAGAATCAAAATAAATGGGTAGAAGATAAATGGAAGATAATAAAAAGAAAAAGGGATTATATTTTTTCATAACTAAACCACGTTTTGCGATGGTAATATCGATATTTATTACATTAGTTGGTTTGGTATCAATGTTCGGATTGCAGTTAGAAAAATATCCGAATATTACACCCCCTCAGGTAACTGTGCAAGCTTCATACCCTGGGGCAAGTGCTTCTGTTATCGAGTCTTCAGTAGCTTCGTTAATTGAGTCTCAAGTTAACGGTGTTGAAAATATGTTATATATGTCTTCAACTTGTTATGATGAAGCATATACATTAAATATATATTTTAAAGTTGGAACAAATAAAGATATTAACCTTGTAAACGTACAAAACAGACTTCAACAGGTAGAACCATTATTACCAGAAGATGTTAAGCGTTTAGGTGTAACAGCAACAAATAAAGTAGCCGGTGCCGGTGCTTGTATATTAAACCTTGTTTCAAATGACGGTTCGTGGAATCAATTAGATTTGACAAACTATGCGACTATATATATTAAAGATGAAATTAAGCGTTTAAATGGTGTCGGCGAAGTAAACGTATTTGGTGCCGGTGATTACAGTATGAGAATTTGGTTAAATCCAACAAAAATGGCTAATTTGAATGTATCTATTGCCGAAGTTCAAGCTGCTATTTCAACTCAGAATGTTCAGGTTGCATCAGGTGCTTTGGGTTCTTTACCTAGTAACTCAAATCAAACATTAAGAATGACATTAATGACAAAAGGTCGTTTGGCAGAACCTGAGGAATTTGAGGAAATTATTGTTCGTTCAAATACAGATGGTTCTCAAATAAGAATAAAAGATATCGCAAGAGTTGAACTTGGTGCATATTCATATGATAAAATCGGGTTAATTGATGGTAAACCTGCTTCGGTTATTCAGGTTGTACCATTGCCTGGTGCTAATACTATTGATGTTGTAAATCTTGTAAACAAAAAGGTTGAACAAATTAATAAGACATTACCTGCATCACTGGAAGTACAAATGATGCATGATGATTCTAAATTTATTCGTGAATCAATGAAAGAAGTATTTTTCACAATTATTTTAACAGCATTAATTGTAATTGTTGTAATATTTGTATTCTTAGGTGATTGGCGTTCTACGTTGATACCATTTGTTACGATACCGGTATCATTAATAGGTGTATTTGCGGCATTGCCTATATTTGGAATGTCTATTAACTTATTGACATTGTTTGCAATGGTACTGGCGGTTACGGTAGTAGTTGATGATGCTATTGTTGTAATTGAAAACGTAAAACGTCACTTAGAAGAAGGAAAAACTCCTGTTGAAGCAACACAATTAACAATGCAGGAAGTTGGCGGCGCTTTAGTCGCAATGGCGATGGTACTTATGGCGGTATTTGTACCTGTATCTTTCATAGCCGGTTTATCAGGTTTAATGTATAGACAATTTGCCGTATGTATTGCTGTATCTATTGCATTATCTGCAATTTGTGCATTATCATTATCACCTGCTATGTGTAGTATCGTATTAAGAGCAGAAGATCCAAACAGAAAACCAAGTAATTTCATTACTGCTTTTATTAAGAAAGTGTTCGTTGCTTTTGATAAAAAGTTTGAGGTTATTACTCAAATATATTTGGATGCAGTAAAAAAATTCATATTTAATAAAAAATTAACAGTATTTTTATATTCGGTATTTATATTATTGATGGGTGGATTATTCTATATCATACCTACAGGGTTTATTCCTGATGAAGACCAAGCTGTATTAATTTCTCAAGTTGTATTGCCGCCTGGTAGTGCATTAAATAAAACACAAGAAGTGCTTGAAAAATTAACAAAAGAACTTGAAACAATAGAAGGTATAGAAAAAGAAAGAATAATTACATTTGCCGGTATCGGGCCAACAAACCAAGCAATGTGTATTACTCCATTGAAAGATTGGCATGAAAGAAAGATTTATCCTTGGGATTATGTTATAAGAAAGATTCAAGGTAGACCTACGGATTTATCACATAATGCTATATTAAAAGAAATAAGGGCAAAAGCTGCTAAAATAAATGAAGCATCTATTGCATCATTTTCACCTCCTGCAATATCAGGTATGAGTATGTTAGGCGGTTTTGAGTTCCAAATGTTATCAAAGGGTGAACATTCACTTCAGGATATTGAAGGTTTTGCGAATAAACTTACAGTTGCAGCAAATTCAGATCCAAGATTGTCTAGTGTTTATACAACATATCAGGCAAATGTTCCTCAATATCGTTTAAATATTGACTATAGCAAAGTATTGGCGCAAAATGTTGATATTCAAGAGTTGTATTCTACTTTGGCTTCAACTTTAGGTACATATTATGTAAATGACTTTAATAAATTGGGTCGTGTATTTAGGGTTCAGTTGCAAGCAGAAGATAATTTCAGAAATAAAGCGACAGACCTTGAAAAGATATATGTAAAAAATATGAAAGGTCAGATGGTTCCTTTAATGACAATGATTAATCTTGAACAAACAGTTGGTGCTGCATCAATTACAAGATTTAACCAATATAGAAGTGTACAATTCTCAGGTCAACCATCAGCAGGTAAATCATCAGGTGAAGCAATGAAAGCAATGGAAGAAGTTGCAATAAAAACACTTCCTCAAGATGTCGGTTATGACTGGTCTGGTACATCAATGCAAGAAAGAGAATCATCAGGTCAAACTGGTATTGTTGTTGCTTTAGCATTGACATTCGTATATCTATTCTTAGTCGCATTGTATGAAAGCTGGTCAATACCTGTTGCTGTACTTTTAATTGCGCCTATTGCAGCACTAGGAGCATTGGTATTCCAAATGATGATGGGACTATCTTTTGACTTATATGCTCAAGTTGGTATGATTACCTTAATCGGTGTTGCAGCTAAACAATCTATTTTGATTGTTGAATTTGCAAGAGACTTACATGAAAGAGACGGTTTAAGTATTGAAGATGCGGCAATTGAAGCTGCCAGATTAAGATTCAGAGCTATTATGATGACGGCTTTAGCGTTTGTATTTGGTGTATTACCGATGGTATTTGCAACAGGTGCAGGTGCTCAAAGTAGAATAGCTGTTGGTTCTACTGTATTTGGTGGTATGGTTGCTGCTGCTACAATTGGTACAATATTAACACCGGTATTCTATGTATTAGTACAATCATTAGTAGAAAAAGCGTCATCAAAAAAGAAGGAAGAAACTAATAATTAATTTTATAGAGTAGAGTGGATAAAATGAACAAGAAATTATTTATATTTATGTTTTTATTACTGGCAAATCCTGTGTTTGCTGTAGATAATCCTTTTAGAGATGAGGTTGTAAATGAACTTCCTCCTACACTTCCAAGCGTAGAAGCAAGTAATACAAATAATGAAGCTACATTCTCTCAAAAAGTAAAAGGATTCTTTACAAAGAAAAAGGATAGTGATTCTGCCAAAGAAATAGCACCGGTAGAACCTGATAAAGCAGCAAAAGCAATTGAAAAAGAAAAAAATAATCAAGAAAAAGAAGCTAAGAAAGCTGAAAAGAAAGCTGCAAAGGAAAAAGCTAAAGCGGAAAAAGCCATAGAAAAAGCTAAAATAGATGCCGCAAAAACTGCAGAGAAAACACAAGATGATAAAGTTGAAACTACTCTTGAAAATACGTCAGAAGATAATAAAACAGAAACTCCAGCGTTAACAAAGTCTGAAGAGAAAACTACTTTGACAAATACAGCTTATGAAGGAAGTATTCAAACTACTAGAATTATGGAAGTTGATGAGTGTGTAAAAATCGCATTGGAAAAACATCCTTTAATTCATATGGCAATGAGTAATGCTGATATATATAAAAGCAGAATTGCTCAAGCTTGGGCTAATTATTTCCCTACTTTTTCAGCCGGGATAAGCTATTCAAGAAATGATATGCAGGTTTCAAACTTTGCTTTTCCTACTCAAAAATATGATATGTTCTATGTTCCGTCAGTATCTGGCAATCTACTTTTATTTGACTTTGGTAAAACTAAAGCTCAGGCAGATTTAGCAAAAAGAACATATGAATCTTCTCAATTTGAACTTCAAAACAGTATAAATACCGTAATTTATAATGTAAAACAAGCATATTATAATTTGCTTTTTGCACAGCAGCAAGTAAAAGTATATGAAGATACCGTTAAGGATTTTACTCTTCACTTAGAACAAGCAAAAGCATATTATGATATAGGTTCAAAAGCTAAGATTGATGTTTTAACTGCTGAATATAATTTAGGGAATGCTAAACTAAATTTAATTAAAGCTAAAAATACATTGAAAATAGCATATGTTCAATTAAGTAATGCAATGGGTACCCCTGAAATTTCTGATTATGATGTAATTGATAATCTAAAAGCAAAAACATATGATATAGCAGTTGAAGAGGCTGTTAATACTGCGTTTGAAACGAGTCCTGAATTACTTGCTTCTAAAAAGAAAGCAGATGCTTCTGAAATTCTTGTAAGATCAACAAAAAGAGCATTCACTCCAAATATTCAAGGTTTTGCTTCATATTCAAGAGGTGGTAAAAGAATTGATACTGACTATGGTTACCAGTTTGGAGCAGAGTTAAGCTATAATACCGTAAACTTAATGCTGTTGAAGAAACAAGTTGATGAAGCTAAAGCTACATATAAAAAAGATTTGGCTGATTATGAAAATACTAAACAAACCGTTTATTTCAATGTTAAAGAAGCTTATATAACTCTAACAAACGCACAAGAAAGTATTACTGTTGCTAAATTATCAATGGATCAGGCAAAAGAACAGTATGATCAAGCGTCCGGAAGATATAAAGTTGGTTTGGGTGATGCTATTGAATTAAAAGATGCAGAGACAACATATAGAAATTCTCAGTTAGAATATTATAGTACATTGTTAAACTACCATGTTTCTGCAGCTAATTTAGAGAAACTTATGGGGTCGCCACTTCAGGCAACGGATGTTGATTTATTATAATAAATGTTATAATTATGCATAAGGAGCAGAAAATAAAAATCTGCTCCTTTTTATATTGATGTTATTTGATTGTTGATACTTTAATCCTTATTAACTATGGAATAAAACTGAAAACAGTTATATAATATAGCCATGGTAAATGTAAAAGATGACAGTAATAATACCTTAGAGCAAGCTCATTTGGATTTCATTTCAACCGTGAGTCATGAATTAAGAACTCCTTTAACCAGTATAAGGGGCTTTGCCGATACTCTTTTAACTTCTTATGACAGGCTTACACCTGAACAAAGAGAGAAGTTTCTGCATATTATAAAAGATCAATCAAATCGTTTAATAAGCTTGGTTGAAAATCTTTTGACAGTATCTAAAATGCAGTCTGATAAAGAGTTGATGATATATAAAACAGTTGATGTGACTCCTTTTATTGATGCTGCCGTTCAAATGATTAAAAATCAGTATAAAACTCATAAATATATTTGTAATTTCGATAAAAATATTCCTAAAATATTAATAGATACAGATAAATTCCAGCAAATAATGCTTAATTTAATTGATAATGCTTCTAAATATTCTAATGAAGGTTCAACTGTTCAGGTAAATGTTGTTCCTGATTATCAAAATAATTCTCTAATAATATCGGTAAAAGATGAAGGTATCGGTATAAGTAAAGAAGATATAAATAAAATTTTTAATAAATTTTCAAGAGTGGATTCACCTCTAACAAGAAAAATCCAAGGTAACGGTTTGGGTTTGTATATTACAAAAACCTTAGTTGAAAAAATGAATGGAAAAATTTCGGTCGAGAGTTCTTCCTGTGGTAGTGAATTTAAAATAGAGTTCCCTTTTGCTTCACCAGATGATAATGCAAAAAAGAAAATAAAAGAGTAATTTTATGCTTGTTAAAGTTGTTTTAATTATTGATAAAAGAAAAGAACAATCAATAAAATATAAAAAAATTCTTGAAAGTATAGGGATTTCTGTTTTTGTAGCTTCAGATTTTGCTCAATCACTTAATCTTATGAATATGTATGAGCCTGATTTGATTGTTATTTCTGATAGTTTGACTTTTGATATAAAAAAAGCAATAGAACAAATAAGAGTTTTAACATATAATACACGTCCTGCAATTATTGCTCTTTCAAAGTCTAATCATATTCAAGATAAAATAGATATCTTAGATTCAGGTGCGGATGATTTTCTTAGTGAACCTATAAATAATGAGGAATTTCAAGCCAGAATAACTGCTCATATAAGAAGAAATTTCGAAGGATATTTCTCCGAAAAAACAATGCTTCTGAATTCAAAAGCTTCTTATAAAATGATGAAGCGTACTATCAATAATGATTCTGATTGGGCAATTATGCTAATAGATATTGATAATCTTGAATTTTATAAAGAATTATATGGTGAACTTGCAACGGATAAATTGCTTCAAACATATTCTGCAATTATAAAATCGGCAATAGATTCAAATGATTATTTAGGGCAGCTTTCTGATGAAGACTTTGTTGTTATTACAAATAATGAAAAAGCAGAGAAGATTGCAAATTATCTTGTATATGCTTTTGATACGGTAGTTTCAAAATTTTATTCTGAAACGGATGCAAAGCGTGGTTTTATGTTTATGCATGGTGATGATGAAGCAGAGGATAAAGTAAAGTTAGTTACTACGAGTATTGGTATAATTTCAAATAAATACAAAAAATATAATGATTTAAAACAAGTTATAAGTTCATTGATATCTACACATAAACTTGCAAAATATAAAACAGAATCAGCTTATGTAATGGAAAGACCAAAAATAAGTGCTGATAATGCTGTTGAAGAAAAAGAACCGAATAAAAATATTCTAATAGCAGAGCCTGATGAAGCTTTATCAATATTACTTGAAGCAACAGCAAGACTGCAAGGGTATAATGTAAAGGTAGTAAATGAGTTTGAAGAAATCTTTTCGATAATAGAAGATTATAATCCTGCGGTAATAATTTTAGATGCAGGAAATTCGGAAACACTAAAAGGACTTGAAATTTGCAGAAAATTGAAATTCGAAATGCAAAATCTAAAATCAAATATTATATTTACAACAACCATACATGATAAAGAGTTGGTTTTAAATGCAGGGGCAGATTTATACTTGCCCAAACCCTATGAACTATCTGTAATGTTTGGCTGGATAAAAAAATTTAACGAAAATTATAACGGTTAAGGAGATAGTAATGAAAGTTAAAATTGAAAAGAAATCTATATTAGATATAGATGCAGATGTAATAGTTGTTAATCTTTTTGAAGGTGTTAAACATCCGGGTGGTGTAACAGGCATTGTTGATAAAGCCTTCAATAATGTAATTTCTGATTATGTAATAAAAAAAGAAAAATTTGAGGGTAAATATGGAGAAATCTATAAATTACCATTAATAGGTGAAGATAAAAAGATATTTGTAGTAGGACTGGGCAAGCAAGCTGATTTTTCATATTCTAAAATAAGGAATTTGACTGCAAAAGTTGTAAGAACTTGCGGTTCAAATGTAAAAAAAGTTGTATCAATACTCCATGGTGCTGGTATCGCAGGGTTATGTCCTCAACTTTGTGCGCAAATGATAGCAGAAGGTGCAATATCGGGAACTTATAGTTTTGATAAATATAAATCAGAAAAAAATGAAAATAGAATAAAAGAATTTGTAATTGTAGAAACAGATGATGAAAAATATAAAAAAGCAAAAGAAGGTATAGAAGAAGGTTTAATTGTTGCACAGTCTGTAAATATGGCAAGAGATTTAATTAATGAATCATCTCAGTATTTATACCCTGAAACATTAGCTCAATTTGCTGCAGAAAATTCTAATGTAAAAACAACTGTTTATAATAAGGAACAAATAAAAGAAATGGGGATGAATGCATTTCTTGCAGTAGGACAAGGAAGTATTCATGAACCTAAATTTATACATATGGAATATAAACCTCAAAATCCGAAAAAGAAAATAGCAATTGTAGGAAAGGGTATTACATTTGATGCAGGCGGTTTGGATTTAAAGCCACCATCATCAATGTTAACAATGAGAGATGATATGTCAGGGGCTGCTGCAGTAATTACAACAATGAAAGCAATATCAGAATTAAAGCCGGATGTTGAAGTCCATGCAATAGTTGCAGCTTGTGAAAATATGCCATCAGGCAGTAGTTATAAACCCGGTGATGTCATTATTGCCAAAACAGGCAGAAGTATAGAAATAGATAATACTGATGCTGAAGGCAGAGTTACACTTGCTGATGCTTTGGCATACGCTGAAGAACTTGGTGTTGATGAGATTATTGATATAGCAACACTAACAGGGGCTTGTATGGTTGCATTGGGTACTGTTGCAAGTGGAATTATGGGTAACAATGATAAAAAGATAAAAGAATTTATTGATGTAGCTAAGCAAATCGGAGAAAAATTCTGGCAACTTCCTATGGATGAAGAATATGGTGATACACTAAAAAGTGATATTGCTGATACTAAAAATACAGGTGGCAGAATGGGAGGTGCATCTGCTGCAGGTATATTCTTGTCTAAATTTATTAAAAATACACCATGGATTCATATTGATATTGCAGGTACTGCTTTTATTGATAAACCAAACGATGAAGGGATTAAAAATGCGACAGGTATTGGTGTAAGAAGTTTGATTAAATATATTGCAGGTTAAGATTCTGATGGAAATAAAAAAGGGAAATGTTTTTACAATATTTCCCTTTTTGCTATCAAATGTTTATAATAAAACGAAAAGGGGATATTCTATGAAATTTCATACAAAATATTTATGGTTTAATACAACAAAGCATAGAGAGTATATAAATATAACAAGAGATGTAGAACAAGCACTTGAAGAAAGCGGAATTAAAGAAGGGATGATTTTGGTAAGTGCCATGCATATTACCGCTGGTGTATATGTTAATGATGCAGAATCGGGTTTGATTTCTGATATTGATAAATGGCTTGAGGAATTGGCTCCTTTTAATATTGATTATAATCATCATAATACAGGTGAAACTAATGGTGATAGTCATTTGAAAAGTTTATTAATCGGGCATGAGGTTATAATTCCTGTTACAAATTCAAGGCTGGATTTTGGTCTTTGGCAGCAAGTATATTATGCCGAATTTGACGGTCAACGTCGAAAGAGAGTTCTTATAAAAGTAATGGGTGAGTAATGTTTAAAACTGTCAGAGAAATAAAATCAAAGGAAAATAATTCTATTGTTCTTTTGGAGTCACAAAGCGAGAACTATGATAAAACAATATTGATTATTGGGGTTTTTCATGGGGAAGAACCGCAGGGAGAATATTTAATAAATAAGTTTTTAGAAATGGATTTATCTGACATGAAAAATAAGTTATTGATTATTCCATGTTTAAATCCTGACGGAAAGAAGAAAAATCAAAGACAAAATTCAAACGGAGTTGATTTAAACAGAAACTTTCCTACAAAAAACTGGTGTAAGTCAGATAAAAAAGAATATTTTGGCGGAGATGAGCCTGCAAGCGAGATAGAAACAAAATTTATGATGGAAACTCTTTCCGGTTATAAAATTGATGCAATATTATCTATCCATGCACCATTTGAGATAGTTAATTATGATGGTCCGGCTAAAAATTTAGCGGAAAAAATATCACAATTAACAGGATATAAAGTACAGGCGGATATTGGGTATCCGACTCCGGGAAGTTTTGGAAATTATGCAGGGGTTGAAAGAAATATACCAACAATTACTTTAGAATTACCTGAAAATCAAGATAATGATACTTTATGGAACTTTAATAAACCTGTTTTTGAGTATCTGGCATGTAAATATTAACGTAATATTTTATGAAAACTAAGACTTTTATGGTATATTTTAAAATGAGAATGCATCTTAGAAAAGGAAAAATAAATGATATCAGTAAATGATTTAAAAACAGGCTTAACACTTGAAATTGACGGCGGACTATGGAATGTTGTTGAATTCATGCACGTAAAACCGGGTAAAGGTGCTGCATTTGTTAGAACAAAATTAAAAAATGCAGAAACAGGTAACGTTGTAGAAAAAACATTTAGAGCCGGCGAAAAAGTTGCAAAAGCTACTTTGGATAAAAGAGATATGCAATACCTTTATAAAGAAGGTAATGACTATGTTATGATGGACTTGGAATCATATGAACAAATCTCTGTAGCTGCCGACAAAATTGGTGATGGTGTTAAATATTTAAAAGAAAATATGAACGTAGCTATTTTACTTCACGGTAATAACATTATTGGTATTGATATACCAAACTTCGTTGAACTTGAAGTAGTTGATACACCTCCTGCTGAAAAGGGAAATACAGCTCAAGGCGGTACTAAACCTGCTACTTTGGAAACAGGTGCTGTTGTTAACGTTCCATTCTTCGTAACAAACGGAACTATAATAAGAGTTGATACCAGAACTAATGAATATTTAGACAGAGTCTAAGGATAGATAAAATGAAATTTGATTTAGAATATTTAGAAAAATTAGCTAATATAGTATATGAAAATGATCTTTCTGAAATAACATTGGAAGATGATGAAAAAGCAGTTTGCTTTAAGAGAGAAAAACAACAAGTTGTTCAAGCATCAGCTCCTGTAGTAATGCCTGCAACTGTTACATCTCAGGTTGTTGCTCCAACTCCGAAGCCTGCTAGTGAAGCAAAAACAGAAAATGCTCATAAGGGAAGTCCTATAGTTTCTCCTATGGTTGGTACTTTTTATGCTGCTCCATCTCCTGACGATGCACCTTTTGTTAAAGTTGGTGACAATGTTTCTATCGGTCAGGTTGTTTGTATTATTGAAGCTATGAAATTAATGAACGAAATTGAAGCTGATGTTTCAGGTAAAATTACTGAAATATGCGTTAAGAACGGCGATTCTATTGAATTTGGTCAAGTTCTTATGTATGTTGAGTAAGTTAATGATTAATTAATATAAAAGAGGGACATATAAAAGGTTCCTCTTTTTATTTGTTATTTTTTTCCAAGTTTAATAATTTTTCTTTCTTATCCAAACCGCCTGCATAGCCTGTAAGTTTATTGTTGCTTCCTATTACTCGATGACAAGGAATAATTATTGCTATTGGATTTTTATTATTTGCATTACCTACTGCTCTTGAGGCGTTCGTGTTCCCTATTAGAGTTGCTATATCTTTATAAGTAGCTGTTTTGCCGTATGGAATATTCATAAGTTGCAGCCAGACTTTTTTTTGAAATTCTGTTCCCTTTGGATTAAGTGGAAGCTCAAACTTTTTTCTTTTTCCGTTAAAGTATTCATCAAGCTGTTTTATTGTTTGTCTTATAATTTTGTTTTCTTTATTCTCAATGAAATTATGATTTACAAATTGAACCGATAATAAGAAGTTTTCATCGGCACTGATAAATATATCACCAATTATAGAATTATATTTGTAAATGCAGTGCATATTTATAAAATAGCATATTTTGTAGTATCATAAAATATATGAATTATTTAGAATGTGCAAAAAAATTTAGAGCAAAAAAAAGATTAGGACAGAATTTCTTAGTTGATAAATCTGCTATAGAAACGATTTTAGATGTTTCAGATATAAATAAAGATGATATTGTTGTAGAAATAGGACCTGGACTTGGTTTTGTTACGGAACAATTGGTTTTACTTGCTAAAAAAGTTTATGCCGTTGAACTTGATGAAGATATGGTTAATGAATTATCTAAAATAAATGCAGATAATTTGGAGATTATTCATAAAGATATTTTAAAAACTGATTTAAGCCGTTTTGGAAATAATATAAAAGTAGTTGCTAATATACCTTATTATATAACTTCTCCTATATTAGCTCATTTGCTTGGTGAAGTTGATGATTTGGAAAATAAAAACAGAAATTCAATTTCACAAGTTGTATTAATGGTTCAGTATGAAGTTGCTAAAAGACTTATAGCTAATGAAAAATCTCCATCTAAAGAATTTGGATTGCTGTCAATTTTAGCTCAATTTTGGTCAGATGTTGAGTTTATAAAAAAAGTTCCGTCTCGTTCGTTTTTTCCTGCACCAAAGGTTGATTCGGCTATTGTCAAATTGACTGTCAGAAAAGAACCTTTATTAAAAATTTCTAATTATTCTTTTTTTAGAAAAGTTGTTAAAGGTTGTTTTGCTACAAGAAGAAAAAATATAAAAAATTCACTTGTAAATGTTGGTTTTGCTAAAAATGCAGTGGAAAAAACATTGAAAGATTTGAATATAGATGAAAATCTTAGAGGTGAAACCCTTTCTATTAATCAAATTGGCGATTTAAGTGAAAAACTTAAGGAAAATTTATGAAAAGTATAAAAGTTAGAACTCCTGCTAAGATTAATTTGACTTTAGAAGTCTTAAATAAAAGAGATGACGGCTTCCATAATATACAGTCTATAATGCAAACAATTAATCTTTATGATTATCTGACGTTTAATATTGATAATGCTGAAGAAATTAAAATTGAATTAAAAGGAAATTCCGATGAAATTCCTTATAACGAGTCAAATCTTATATATAAAGCAGCCGAAAGATTCTTTAAAAAAGCAAACATTGATAATATAAAATTATCAGTTTATATAGAAAAAAATATTCCGATATCAGCGGGTTTAGCTGGCGGAAGCACTAATGCAGCAGGGACAGTATTTGCATTAAATAAATTGTTTAATAATATTTTATCGGAAGATGCAATTAATGAACTTTGTGCTTCATTAGGTTCTGACTTAAACTTTTGTTTATATGGCGGTTGTGCTTTATGTACTTCGCGCGGAGAAGTTATTGAAAAAATACCTTTTTTTGAACAAAGTGTATCTTTAATTAAACCAAAACATCTTGGTATAAGTGCGAAAGAAGCATATATCAATTTCTCAAAATTAACTGATAAATCAAATCCTGACAATACTTCAAAGTTAAAGGATTTATTACTTAAAGGTAAATTTGATAAATCATTAATATACAATAGTCTTGAAAATGCTTTATTTTCATATTATGACGAGTTGCAAAATATAAAAAACAATGTTAAAAACTCTTTAATGTCAGGAAGCGGATCTACATTTTTCGTTTTAAATTCAAAATTGGAAACAAATTTAAATAAAGATAATTATGATATCTTTGAAAATTTAAAAACAATCAACACAGGAGTTGAACAAACAGATGAGTGATTTAATTATTACAGAGAAAACAAATCCGAATACACTTAATATAGATGTTGCTTCATCTCTTGAAATTGCACGTATGATAAATGAAGAAGATAAAAAAGTTGCTGAAAAGATATCAGAAAATCTTACATCAATAGCAAAGGCAATTGATATAATAAGCGAAAACTTTTTAAAAGGAGGTCGATTATTATATTTTGGGGCTGGAACAAGCGGCAGGCTTGGTGTTTTAGATGCTTCAGAGTGTCCTCCTACATTTAATTCTCCTAACGAGATGGTTCAAGGTATTATAGCAGGCGGTGATAGAGCGTTGCGTTTTGCTATAGAAGGAGCAGAGGATTCTTGTGAACTTGCAAGAAAAGATTTTGAAAAATTAAATATAACAGAAGAAGATACAGTAGTTTCAATATCAGCAAGCGGTAATGCTAATTATGTTATAGAAGTCTTAAAGCTGGCAAAAGAAAAAAAGGCTAAAACTATTGCTTTAACGTGTAACCCAATGGCTAATATTTCAAAGATAGCAGATGTTGTAATTTGTATAGAAACAGGTGCTGAAGTAATAACAGGTTCAACAAGAATGAAAGCCGGGACTGCTCAAAAAATGGTGCTTAATATGCTTACAACAGGGGCTATGATAAAAATCGGTAAAGTTTATAAGAATCTTATGATTGATGTTAAACCTACGAATATTAAGTTAAAAGACAGAGCCCAAAGAATTGTTTCTGAAATAGCTCATTGT
>CALUUJ010000008.1 GCA_944323935.1 Candidatus Gastranaerophilales bacterium
AATGACTTTCATTATCTTTATTATATTTTAAACTTGCTAATTTTTCATTAATATTCATTTTTTTAAACATTTCTCCATTGCAAAAAGTCCTAAAGGTATTGATTTGGTAATGCATCCTGATTTTAAAATTTTTGATACAAATTTTCTATATTTTGCTCTTTTTGGTTTTTCATCAGCAAAAGATAAAATTTCAAAAAATTCACATGCTAATTCCGGATATAATGAAGTAATTGTTTTTATATTTTTCTTTAGAAAAGGTAGTGTATTGTTGTGGGTTTTTAAATCTTTAATTATAATACTATCTTTTAATTTTTTATAATATAACGATAAAGTTGATGCGGAAAAATCTCCTTTTTCTAAAGCATACACAGCAGTCTCAGCAGCGAGTTTCCCACTTAACATTGCTAAATTTGTACCTTCAAAATGGATATTATCAACAAAACCGGCAGCATCTCCTATTATCATTACTCTGTTATCATATACTTTGGGCATATTATCTATGCTTCCTTCCGGTATAAGATGTGCTGAGTATTCAACAAATTCTGCATCTTTTAGATAAGGTGCTATAGATGGATGTTCTTTTAAATCGTCTAATAGTTCATAGGGTTTTATTTTATTCTTTTTTAGTTCGTCTAAAGAAGCACCGATGCCGATTGAAATTGAGTCTTTATTTGTGTACAAAAACCCCATGGCAAACATATTTTTTAACGGACCACCAAGTATTTTTGCAGCAACACCTGTTTCTGAATCAATATTAAATCTATCCTCTAGTCTTTGTTTAGAAAGTTTATATACTTCTTTTACGCTAAGAGTTACATTTGAGTCATTATAATTTTTTCTTAGTCCTATTTGCTTTGCTAATAATGAGTTCACACCATCTGCAATAATTACAATATCGGAATAGAATTTTTCGTATGGGGTTTGAATTCCTACAATCTTTCCGTTTTCTATTAATAACTCTTTTACAAGTGTTTTGGGAGCATAATAAGCTCCTTCTTTTTGTGCTTGTTCAATGCACCATTTATCCCATTTGGAACGTAAAACAGTAAATGCTTTATATGAACCTTTTGAAGAGTAGCGATAGTTAAATTCTGTTGAGTCATAATCAGTTAACAAAAAAATTTTGTGTTCAGTTATTGATCTTTCAATCGGGGCTGTTTCCCAGAATTTAGGAAATATTTCGGCAGTTTGTTTTGCATATATACAACCGCCAAACATATTTTTTTCGCCAGCGTTGTTTGCTCTATCAACAATAAGAACTTTTTTTCCAGCTCTTGCCAGTGTTATCGCTGCACTGACTCCGGCTGGACCTGCTCCTACTATTATAACTTCTACTTTGTTATTATCTACCATATGTTTCCTATATTTATAATGTATTATACAATTAATTTTTAGCTTGTAGCAAACTATAAAATATATTGTAAAATAATTTGATAATTATAAATTAGTACTTTAACATGTAGTTATGATTAAAAAATTTATTTTAACAATATTTTCTATAATAATTTCAACCAATATTGTAAATGCAAAAATAGATGTTGTATATCCGACTTCAAAAGAACTGAAAGTTACTTCTTCTTCTGTTTATTTCTCAGGAAATACCGATTATGGTTCTAAATTCTATATAAATGATGAAGCTGTTAAATTGTGGAATAATAATTTTTTTGTTCACGTTGTTCCTCTTAATTTTGGTGAAAATAAAATTAAACTTACATCAGTGAAAAATGGAAAAAAAGAAGAGCTTATATATACAATTGACAGAAATAAATATGTAAAACGTCAACAAAGTGTTCCTCTATATGAACAAAAAAATCAAGGTGATGTAATTTATACAAAAGTAATAAAAACAAATGCTACTGTTAGAGAGAAACCAACTAAATTTTCAAACAGAGTAGTTGATTTACCATTAAACGTTATATTATATCTTGAAGGAAAAAAGGGGGAATATTACAAAATTGAAGAAACAGGACCTACTCAATATTGGATTCATGAATCTAATATTAAAGAGCCAGTAAAAATATCTAATAAAATTAAAGCTAAGTTTTTAAATCAAAAGTTCTATTCTGATGATAAATATGAATATTGTAAGATATATTTGTCTCACCCTGTTCTTTTTCAAACAAAACAAAATGAAAATACAATTGAATTGACATTATTTGGTGTTGAAACAAAAGATGCAGAAGGAAATGTTCTTCCTAATTATAAATATAAATTTGAATTTAATGATTCTGTTATAGCATATGATTGTTATTATGAAGATAATAATTTTATATTTAGAAAAGCCAAATTGCCATTGAATGTTGATGTCAATTATCCGTTAAAAGATATTAAAATATTTGTTGATGCAGGTCACGGCGGTAGCGAAAAAGGTGCTGTTGGCCCAACCAGAGTTAATGAAAAAGATATTAATCTTTCTATTGTAAATTATCTTGTTCAATATTTAAAATCAGCGGGGGCAGATGTTATTACATCCAGAACTGACGATTGTAAAGTTG
Organism: Candidatus Gastranaerophilales bacterium; assembly: GCA_944323935.1. Classification (GTDB taxonomy): domain Bacteria; phylum Cyanobacteriota; class Vampirovibrionia; order Gastranaerophilales; family Gastranaerophilaceae; genus Avigastranaerophilus. Next base: position 2,496 of record CALUUJ010000008.1, read on the forward strand.
GTTTATACGATAGAGTTGATATAGCGAAGAAAAATGATGCCTTAATTTCTATAAGTATACATAACAATTCTTTGGCTCTTGGGAGAAATCCATATTTAAATAACGGAACCGAAGTTCATTACTATAATAAAAATGCCAAATTACTCGCTGAAATTATAAATAAAAATTTAGCTCTTGATTTGAATTTAAAGGATAATGGTATACATAAATCAAGTTTTGTTATGACACGCCAAAGTCTTCCTATTTCTGTTCTTGTAGAAGTTGCTTATATGATTAATCCCGAGGAATATATACTTCTTCAAAACCCTCAATTTCAGAAAAATGTTGCGAAATCTATCAAAAAAAGTATCGAAAAATACATAATTATGATAAAAAAATAAATTTTGTGTTATAATTTCAACGCTAAAGCCGAAAAATGGAGATACAACTATGATTACATGCGAACGACAAATTAAGTCTGAATATTTGAAGACTGTAATTGAACAAACAGAAGCAAAAAACATTTACGAAAAAGAATTTATTCAAGCTTTAAAAGAAGTTCTTTTATCTTTAGAACCTGTAATAATTAAAAATGAAAAAGAATACAAAGCTTCTGCATTGTTAGAAAGATTAGTTGAACCCGAAAGAGTTATTTCTTTCAGAGTGCCATGGGTTGATGATAAAGGTCAAGTTCAAGTAAATAGAGGCTTTAGAGTTCAATTTAACGGTGCAATAGGACCTTATAAAGGCGGATTAAGATTTCATCCTTCAGTAAATCAAAGTATTATGAAGTTTTTAGCTTTCGAACAAATTTTTAAAAATGCTTTAACAGGCTTACCAATTGGAGGAGGCAAAGGCGGAAGTGACTTTGATCCTAAAGGCAAATCAGATATGGAAATAATGAAATTTTGCCAAAGCTTTATGAATGAACTTCAAAAACATATTGGTCAAGATGTTGATGTTCCGGCCGGTGACATCGGTGTCGGCGGAAGGGAAATCGGTTATCTCTTCGGACAATACAGAAAAATAAGAAATACATATGAAGCAGGTGTTTTAACTGGTAAAGGACTTGAATATGGCGGTTCTTTAGCAAGAAAAGAAGCAACAGGATATGGTTTGATGTATTTTATGCGCGAAATGCTAAAAGCTAATAACATACAAGTTGCAGGGAAAACGGCAATTATTTCAGGCTCAGGCAATGTTGCAATTTATGCTTGTGAAAAAGCTGAAGAAATGGGTATAAAAGTTCTTGCTATGAGTGATTCTTCAGGCTGTATATATGACAAAAACGGTATTAAACTTGATGCCATAAAAGAAATAAAAGAAGTTAAAAGAGACAGAATTAAAGAATATTTAAATTATGTTCCATCTGCACAATATTTTGAAAATGGTATAAATATACCTGCTATTTATAGTATAAAGGCTGATATAATACTTCCTTGTGCAACTCAAAATGATATTGATTTAGAAACAGCTAAAATTCTTGTTGAAAATGGGGCTATTGCTATTGGTGAAGGTGCAAATATGCCTTGTACTAATGAAGCAGTAGAATACTTTATTGAAAATAGAGTCCTTGTAGCTCCAGGTAAAGCAGCTAATGCTGGTGGTGTTGCTACTTCTGCTTTAGAAATGAGCCAAAATTCAACCAGATGTTCTTGGTCATTTGAGGAAGTTGACAAAAAATTAGAAAATATTATGGTTAATATATTTAAACAATGTAGTGAAGCAGCTAAAGAATATGATTTCGCAAATAATTATGTTGTTGGTGCAAATATTGCTGCATTTAAGAAAATATCAGGTGCAATGATAGCTCAAGGTATAATTTAAAAACTAAACCAAATAAAAAACGCCCCATAATTGGGGCGTTTTTGCTTATGTCAATCTTCAATTTCGTCTTCAATTTCTTCTATATATTGAGCAACTTTATTAAATTCTTCATCATCTTCAATTGTTTCGAAAGTATATTCTTCGCCGTCTTTTTTAAGGCGCATTACCAAAACTTCATTTTCCTCATCTTCTGTTTCAGCATCTTTTGGCAGAAGAAGAGCATATTCTATATCGTCAACAGTAACAATATCTAATAATTCAAAAGTTACTTTGTTGCCATCTTCATCAAATGTTTCAATAAATTGTTCTTCTTTGTTAGTCATTATCTTCTCTCTTTCTATTTTAGAGTATTTATAAATTTTTTCTTGGACTATCTAAATATTGTTGTAAAATAATACATGCACTTTTTAAATCGACAAGTTTCTTATCTTTTGTATATTTTCTTCCTGTTTGAGCAAGAATATATTCTGCTTGTTTACTTGTAAGTCTTTCATCTTCAAATATTATTTCATATTCATCTTTAAATTTATTTGCAAAGTCAATACAGTCTTGTGCTTGTTCTCCTATTGTATTGTTCATATTTTTAGGCAGACCGGCTACTATTTTTTTTACATTATTTTCTTTGCATATTTTTTTTATTTTATCTATTGCAAGATTTTCCGGTTCTCTTTGTATTGTTTCAACAGGATGTGCAATAAGTCCCATAATATCGCTTATTGAAATTCCTATTCTTTTCTTTCCTATATCTAATCCTATAATTTTATTCATCTATCCAATGTCTTTTCAGCAAACTTATAACTTTATCTATTTTTTTTATATCATATTCATTATTTTTTTGGTTTTTCTTACTAAATATACTAGTTGTAAAAATTGACTCTTTAATATTTTCCTTTAATCCTACAAAATAATTAAATATGCTCCTTTGGACAATTACATATTTAAAGATTTTAAAATAATCATTATTTTTTAATAATGTATAGAAGATGTCTGCGTCTTTTAATGCTGAATTATTCCTTAAAAGATATATTAGATTTAATAATCGATTTTTCCATATTAAAACATCCTCCTCTTTGAAAATATTATCAATATTCTCTTTTATTTTTTTATTTATAATTTCAATTTGTAGTTCATTTTCTCTATATATTTCTTCAACAAATGATTTTATAAACTCATTTTCGTTTGGCGTAACAAACCATCTTAAAGTATACTCTTTCGTTAAAATGTTCAAAATATCACTTTTTGCCAAAAGTTGCTGTTTACAGTTTTTATCAATATATGTTTCTAGAGGCGTATTTAATTTTCCAATGTCGCTTATATATGTATTCCAGCAAATAAATTCATAGGGGAATTTTCTTTTTTGTTTAATTGTCAGATCAATAGCTTCCTCTATTTTAGTTTTAATATACTCAGGCTTTACTCTATATTTACCTTCTGATTGATAAAATTTACCAATAACCTTTATCAATTCTTCTTGTGAAATATTAAAGAAACCAAAGCAGTCTATTATACCAAGTCTATCATTTGTTACTACAGCAACAAGGATATATTTCCCTTTTTTATTTTGTCTTGAGATAAGTAATGCCTGATTACCATTTCCGTCAGGAATTGTTGTAAAAAATTCAGACGGAATGGAATCTTTTACAATATTTTCAAGATACTTATCTGCTTTTTCTTGAGATGCGCCGGCTAACTTTAGCTTTTTGAGTCCTTTTTCGCATAAACTTATAATTTTCTCATTCGAACTTGTTTCTATCAAATAATTAAATGGTTTAATTGCAAGTGAAGATTTTGAATCAGACAAAATATTTATTACTTCCAATACAAAACTATCTTCAAAATCCGAATACAAAACAGGATATATGATATTTGCAAGTACATCACCATTATAATCAATTTTTAATGAACTAAGCAATAAATCTCTATCCTTAGCGGAAACAGCAGAAACAAAATCAAGAAAATCTAACATTGCCTCAGGGTTATAAACAGCACTTTCCAACAGTTTTTTTGTTTCTCTATCCAGAACTTCCTCCGGATTTTCAAAATATGATGGTATTACATTATAATTACAATCACCACCTACAATTCTTAAAAGTTGCACTAGTTTATATTTCGACTCATCAGACAAAACATTCGATTTTAATAAATCCATAACTTTATCATTAATAAGCGTATCAGGCAAAATACTTTTTAACAAACATCCGGAAAATGCATATTCATTTTCATTCATCTTGATATATTCTTTGATAAAAATATCAAATAAAGAACTTTTATCTTCAATATCATTTAATTCTTCAATAAACTTCGATAAAAGTTCCTCATTATAAGCTGCAATAGATTTCATCTCAGAAATAACAGAAAGAACTTTAGCACGAATTTGGAGTTTTGAAAGCTGAGACATTATTTTATTTTGCTCCAGAAAATATCAAGTATCTTTTGTGCTTCACCTGAAGGTAACTTATCCTCTAATATAAGATATTGAACAGCAATCATAGTACATTCCGAACAAATATTAACCCCAGGTCCTTGAACCATTTTTGCCACTTGTGTATTAGGACGACCACAAAAACTGCAGATGACAGGTTCTTGCAGATTTTTTGATTCTTCTTTCTTTACTTCTTTTGTTTTATGTCTCGCATTTTTTAATGAAACTATTTTTTCTGAATCACTCATGATTATCTCTTAATATTCTACTCCTCCAAATATTGTATACTATTTTAGAAATATTGCAAAATTTTCATTTTACGTTTATAGTGTAAAAAGCTATAGGGGATTTTTTATGAAAAAGATATTATTGTTATTTACAATATTATTCGTATCTGTAATAACTACAGCTTGTATAAATAATCTTGCAATACAAGAATTAAATAGTAAAGCAGAAACATACATGGATAAAGGTGACACTGAAACAGCTATATGTCGTCTAAAATCAAGTTTAGATTTAGATAACGAAATATATCAGACTCATTATAATTTGGCAGTTGCATATAACAGTGTCGGGAACTATGAAGGTGCCGTTGAGGAGCTAAAAAAGGTAATTGAATTGAAGCCTGATTTTGTTGATACATATTATACTTTAGCAATCGCTAAAGAAGCTTTAGCATATAAGATTATAGAAAAGGAAGCAGATGAAAAAGGGATTATACCAGAATTATCTCTTGATGAAATTGCGAAATTTAATGATAAGGCAACCGATGCAATAGAAACATATAATCTTTATCTGGTTAAGAAAGTAAATGCCCCTGAGACTGAACAGATTAATGCAAATATTGCAGAATTAAACAAAAAGATAAAAGAATACACAGAGATATATGATAATAAAACTCTTGAAAAAGACAAGAAAATACAAGAGGAAGTTACACCATCACAAGATATAGCAGAAGAATCAGAATAAAATGTTTCAATCTCCCGGTGACATTGCGTTTACATTTGGAACAGTTGATATACATTGGTATGGCATTGTGATGTCAATTTCTATTCTTTTGGGACTACTTGTCATTATTTTATTAAAGAAACATTTCTTCAAAGATATAACAACAGATATGATATGCGATATATCTTTCTTACTTATAATTTGGGGGATTTTAAGTGCAAGAATGTACTATGTCGTACTGGATTATAAATACTTTATTAATCATCCTTTTGAAATTTTTGCAATCTGGAATGGTGGAATATCAATTCAGGGCGCAATATTTGGAGGTATCATCGTCGGATTATTATATGCTAAATATAATAAAATAAATTTTCTAAGATATGCTGATTTATTTTCTTTCGGATTAGTTACCGGACAGATATTCGGGAGATGGGGGAATTTCTTTAATTCAGAAGCTTTCGGCTCGCCCACGGATTTGCCTTGGAAACTATATATCCCATACAAAGCTCGGCCTATTGAATACAAATCTTATGATTATTTTCACCCTGCATTTTTATATGAATCTTTATTAAGTATTTTGATTTTGGTTATTTTATATTTGACACTTATAAAAGCAAAAAATAGAAAAGATGGTTTAATTTTTTATATGTATATAATGTTATATTCAATAGCAAGAATTTTTGTCGAATCTATTAGAATTGACAGTATTTTATCTTTTAATAATATTCATATTGCACAAATTGCATCACTCATCTTCATTTTTATTGCTGCTATAGGCATAATCCTTTTATATAAAAATAATAAGATGAAAACTTTATAATAAGTTTAATTTGAATTATAATATTTTTATGAAAAGAAAATATATTTGGCTAATAGAAATAATAGTTTGGCTTTTAATTATATCTGGCGGGTTATTTTTGTTTATATACAAAACAGCGGTAAAAGATAACGTACAGAATACATATTATATTTTCTTTGATGATGTTGATGGACTAGTTAAAGGTTCACCTGTTCGTTTAATGGGTATAAATATTGGCTATGTAAAAGATGTGAAAATTTTTGAAAACAAGGTATTTGTTTCTCTTTTAGTAACAAAAAAAGGTGTTGAAATTCCTAAGTGTGCAACTGCATCAATTCAATTTTACGGGTTGGGTGGTTCTACTTCATTAGAACTTAATCCAGCTACAGCATCTGAAACAGAAAATAAAGAAGAAATAATACCGGCTGAATCATATAGGGTACAAGATTTTTGGGATGGTCAAGAACTTGTAGCAAATGTAATGATTGACATATATGGTGGAATCGGTCGTACAATACAAGCTTCCGGATTATTGAAAAACAAGGAATTTCTGAAGCAAAGTTCTTTAGTGAATGATATTTCACGCCAAACAAGTAATATTAATACAGCTCAATCTGTAATTATATATAAATTGACAGAAAGGACGCTTGATTATATTGACAAACAAAGCGGAAAAGATTTTAGTGAAAAAAATACAGAAAAACTAAAAAATAAAAATGCAGAGGGTTTAAATAATGAGTGAATATTCTAATGTCGATGTTGTAAATCATCCTTTATGTTGCCATAACTTAAGCATAATAAGAAACAAAAATACTAATGCTGAAGTGTTTAGAAATGCCATTAGAAGAATAACATATCTTCTGTTTTATAAGGCAACTGAAGATTTAGAACTTGAAGATATTATTGTTGAAACACCTTTGGAGTCGTGTAAATCAAAAATCTTAAGTAAAAAGAAAGAAATAATTATTGCTCCAATACTTAGAGCCGGTCTGATTTTTTCTGATATTGCAAATGAAATTATGCCTTATGCAACAGTACGTCATATTGGTATGTATAGAGATGAAGACACATTGACTCCTGTTTGGTATTATAATAAGATTCCTGTAGAGTTTGAACATCCTGAAGATAAAATTATTTTAATACTTGACCCTATGCTTGCAACCGGTAATTCTGCTGTTGATGCTATAAAACTTTTTGCTAATAAAAAAGTACCTCAAAAAAATATCCGTTTTGTAAGTTTAATAAGCGCACCTGAGGGATTAAGAAAAGTTCAAAGTTTATATCCTGAAGTTAAAATAATTACAGCAAGCATTGACAACTGTTTAAATGAACACGGATATATACGACCGGGACTTGGTGATGCCGGCGACAGAATATTTAACACGGTAGAAAATTAATGTTTTATTTTGATGATTTCTATGGGAAAAAAGTACTAAAATCTTCTTTACTACCAGATATTGATTGTTTCTTTACGACCAGAGACTTTGTCTTAACTTCTGCTTCAAGGACGGATTTAGAAATTGAATCAAATCAAAATAGAAAATTTCTTATAGAAAAATTTGGTTTAAAAGATATATATACAGCGAAACAGACACATAGCTCTAATGTTCAAATTATAAAATCAGAAAAATATTTTTATGACGATACCGATGCTTTAATCTCAGATGTTAATAATTCGTTACTTTTGCTGAATTTTGCTGATTGTGTTCCAATCATTTTATATTCAGAAAAAGATAATATTGGAGCTGTTGTTCATGCCGGCTGGAGAGGAACTGCTTCTAAAATATTAAAAAAAACTATTATAAAAATGAATAAGGAACTAAATATTAAACCTGAAAGTGTCACTGCCATAATTGGACCGTCAATTGGCAAATGTTGTTTTGAAACAGACGAAGATGTTTTTCTAAAACTTATAAAAGATAAGACAAAAAAATTTCTGTACGAAAAAAAAGGTAATAAATACTTTATTGACTTAAAATTATTAAATTATAACCAACTGGAAGAAACAGGTGTAAAAAATATAGACATTTGTAGCTATTGCACATGCTGCATGTCTGATATATTTTTTTCATATAGAAAAGAAAATGGAATTACAGCAAGACATTCTGCTGTTTTAAGGATAAAGGGGATATAAATATGTCAGTAATAGAAAAATTAGCAATTATTTCAGATACAATTACAAAGGTAATGAATTTTGTGTTGTCTGATGAATTAGTAAAACCTGATTTTGACGAATATCTTGCCACTTTATCCGCCAAAAATGCAGATGCAGCTAGAATCCAAGTTCTTCTTATTCCTTACATTTTCGAAAGACGATTAACCGCAGACAGAAAAACAATAATTGAATTATTTGAAGAGAAAAATACAGATTTAACAACTACAGAAAAAGAAATTTTATCTAATCTTGCACAGTCTTTTGCTTCTGTTTTTGAAATAAGAAGAGTTCTTAGCAACGGATTTGAATTATATAATCTTGTTAATGAAAAAATGTATAAAGTTCTATCTTTAGTAAAAATGAATAATTTTAGGGGTATTACTCCCGGGCAATTTGCACTTTGTAGAATTTTTCCAATGAGTCAAGAATTTTATCTTTTAGAAATTTCAAATGTTCTTTCAAGTATAAACAAAGAAGAAGTATATAAATATGCAATAGCCAAAATAATAGAAAAACCTGAAGATGCATATGAGCAAAATCCGAAAAAACAAGAACAAATAGAAGAATTAGTAAAAAATTTCGGAAATAAATTTATTGAGTGTTTTGAAACAGATGAAATTATTACAACTAATCTTTATGCTGATAATTTAATTAATATGTTTAATATATACTGTGATACTAACAATCTACCATCAAAAGAAGATATAGAGGCAAATATTAAACAAGTAGAAAATAATAGATATTTTAGTGTATCAGATTTTAAAAATTCTTATTCTGATTTTATGGAAAAGTCGTTAGAAGGTTTTTCGTCACATTCATCAACTTATGATATTGGTATCATTTATGATAAAGAACTTGGATTATTTGTTATTCCATTTTATCAAACTTTTTGTAAAATTTTTGAGGTTGATGATTATAAGACAATTCAAGGCTATAAAGACTGCATAAAAAACTTTTTAGAAAATGACAAAGTTCCAGCTAATATAATTAAAAGAATTGCTGCTAAATATAACAACTTTATTAAAATAATAAACGAAATTTTAGAAACAAATTATAATATTGATTCTTTATTAAACTATTATAAGCCAGATTCCGTTGATAAAAAAATATATTCTTCTGCTAGTGTTTTATATGCTTCAAAGATATTTGAACAAATGATGAATTTTGTTTCCAATAAAGAAGAATCAAACAAAAAAAATGGCATTGATTATTCAAATGTAGGAAGAAATGACAAATGTCCTTGCGGAAGCGGTAAAAAATATAAGAACTGTTGCATGCCGAAAGGATAGATATTTACTTCTTCTTTTTATAATATTTGCAATATTTTTGTAAATTACAAATTCCACAATTAGGTGTGATTGGTTTACATACATTTTGTCCAAGTGTAACAAAAAGTGTATTAATATCAGACCAATATCTTTTTGGCAAATTTGATTTCAAAGTAAATTCTGTTTCCTCAGGTTCTTTAGTTGAAACGATACCAAGTCTGTTTGAAATTCTATGTACGTGAACATCAACACAAATGCTTGGCAAATTATAGCCCTTTGATTGAACCAGATTTGCAGTTTTTCTTCCCACACCCTTAAATTTTATAAGTTCTTCAATATCTTTAGGCACTATTGAATTGTAATTATAGTAAAGTTCACTGGCGATATTTAAAATTTGTTTTGCTTTATTTTTATAAAAACCAACAGGATATATCGCTTTTTCTAAGTCTTCTATTTTAACATTTAGGAAGTCTTTTGGCGTTTTTCCTAGTTCAAGCATCCTCATTGTTGCAGGATATGTTGTTCTGTCATTTGTTCTTAATGATAAAATGCAGGCAATTAAAACAATAAAAGGATCCTGAATATCTTCCATAAACTGTACAAATTGCGTATATGGAAGATTCATTTCTTTTATGTTTTTTATTATTTCTTTAAAATTTTTAATCATAACTTTATTTTATCAGAAGTTATTGATTTATACATTATTTTAAGTTACCTTTTGCTATAAGGAGGATATGATATAAATGAGCCGAAAATTTATAGGAACAATATATGGTGGAATTGCTGCAGCAAGTTATGGAACAAATCCGTTATTTGCACTTCCATTGTATGCTCGTGGAATTGGTGTTGATTCTGTTCTATTTTATCGGTATTCTCTTGCAATTATTATCTATTATATTTTATTAAAATTTATAAAAAAAATTTCATTAAAATTATCGTTTAAAGATATTTTGCCTCTAATAATTCTTTCTATACTATTTGCAGGTTCTTCAATAACATTATTTAATGCGTTTAAATATATTGATTCAGGTGTTGCTTGTACAATATTGTTTATTTATCCGATTTTCGTAGCATTAATAATGTCTTTATTTTTTAAAGAAAAAATAACCAAAACAACTATTTCGGCACTTTTTTTAACATCAATCGGGATAGTTCTTTTGTATAACGGAAAGACAGAGCAAAGTTTAAATGCAACAGGAATTATGTACATACTAACTTCTGCTCTTTTTTATGCTTTATACATTGTCTCAGTAAAAAATCTAAAAGGTGTAAAGAACATTCCATCCGAAAAGATGACATTTTATGTTATTTTATTCAGCCTTCCGATTTTTATATTTAATTTAGATTTTTGTACACAATTACAAATTATAAATTCACCATTATTGTGGCTAAATATTCTTGGGTTAGCTATTTTCCCAACTATTCTGTCAATAGAAGCTACAAATATTTCTATAAAACTTATTGGTTCAACATATACTGCAATACTTGGAGCGTTGGAACCTTTAACTGCTCTATTTTTTGGAGCACTACTTTTCCATGAAATTCTCACAACAAAAATAATAATTGGCATAATAGCCATTTTAACCGGAGTTATTTTAATAATTCTCAGGAAGAAAAAATAATTTTACAACATTTATAATTTGGTATAATATAAAACTACATATTACACTGCAAATAAGGAATAACAAATGTTTGAAAAATTTTATTCTGAAAGAATTAAGAACACTCCATCTTCTTTTATCAGAGAAATTTTAAAAGTCACAGAGAGTCCGGATATAATATCTTTTGCAGGTGGACTTCCTAATCCTATTTCTTTTCCACAAGAAGCATTAAAAATTTCTATGAATAGAATTGCAGACAAATATGGTTCAAAAATATATCAATATTCAACTACACTTGGACTTGACAGTTTAAGACAATACATTGTAGACAGATATAAAAAACTCTGGAAAATGGATATTTCTATTGAAAATGTGATTATTACAACAGGTTCTCAACAAGCTTTAGATTTGATTGGTAAAGTATTTGTTAATGACGGTGATAATGTAATGGTTGAGAAACCTTCATATTTAGGACTTTTGCAAGCTTTCTGCATGTTTAAAGCTAATTTTGTTACAACAAAATTAAACGATGATGGCTTAGATATTGAAGATTTGAAAAATACACTTAAAACATATAAACCGAAAGTAGCATATTTAATTCCGAATTTTCAAAATCCAACAGGCCTAACATATACAAAAGAAAATAGGGAGAAAGTTTTCGAATGCATTAAAGATGAAGATATGATTTTGATTCAAGATGATCCATATGGAGAGTTGAGATTTGAAGATAATGAAAGAATACCATATATTGGGATGAATCAAACAGAAAAGAATTTATATCTGGGTTCTTTCTCCAAAATTGTTACCCCTGGTATGAGGCTTGGATATATAATAGGAAATAAAGAAATAATAAAAGAATTAGAAACTGCAAAACAAGCATCTGATTTACATTCGAATATATTTGGGCAGTATTTAATTGCAGATTATCTTTATAATAATGATTTAGATAAACACATTGAAAAAATTAAGGCATTATATAAATCTCAAGCAAATGCAATGATAAAAGCAATGGAAGAATATTTTCCGAAAACAGTTAAATTTACATATCCAAAAGGCGGTATGTTCACTTGGGTTACATTAGAAGAGGGAAAAGATGTTCTTAATTTATTTGATAAAGCAATAAATAAGAAAGTGGCATTTGTCCCCGGGCATCCTTTCTATGTAAATCCGAATAAAGTAAATACTCTAAGATTGAATTATACTAATGCTGATTCTGAAACAATAAAAGAAGGTATAATGCGTTTATCGGAAGCTTTAAAAGAAATATAAAACTTAGGAACCCAGAAAAATTATTAATACTTTTTAATAATTTTTCTTTTTGGTATTTAGTAATAAAATCATGTTTAGGGGGATATAAGTACAATGAAAGATTTAAAAATCAAAATATCAGGTACTTCCGGGCAAGGTATTATTAGTTCCGGTGATATTTTATCATATGCAACAGCAAGAAAAGGTTATTATGTTACAACATATAGAGCATTTCCTTCTGAAATAAGGGGTGACGGAAAATGTTATTACACATTGAGAATAAGTGAACACAAAGCATTAACTGCAACAGGAAGCACTGATATACTTGTATGTCTTGATGAAGATACTATTTATGAATGCATAAGTTCAATGACACAAAATGGTATTTTAATATATGATAGTGATTTAGTAAAAGAATTAAAAATAGAACGACAAGATATAATTCCTTATTCTATTCCTTTAGCGACTATAGCAAAATCAATTAATAGTGAACGTTCAAGGAATATGGTTGCATTGGGAGTGGTTGTAGCCATTTTGAAAAATTTACATTTAGAAGAGCAAATTTTAAAAGATATTGAATTACGTTATAGATTAAAATCGCAAGAAATAATTGACTTAAATAAAAAAGCATTAAATGCTGGTTTAAAGTATGTAGAAGAAAATCTTGAAAGAAAAGATGCCTATGATAAAGCAGAAATGAAATCAACCGGTGCTAAGTTAATAATGTCCGGTAATGAAGCTATCGGTTTAGCGGCATTAACAGCTGGCTGCAGATTTTTTTCTGGGTATCCTATTACACCTGCAACTGAAATAATGGAGTGGCTTGCAAAAGAATTGCCAAAATTTGGCGGTAAGATGATTCAATGTGAAGATGAAATTGCGGCTATAAATTATGCACTCGGAGCTTCTTATGCCGGAGTTAAATCAATGACGGCAACTTCAGGTCCGGGTTTTTCTTTAATGCAGGAAGCACTAGGTTTAGCATCTATGGCAGAACTTCCTGTTGTAATAGCAGATGTACAAAGGTGCGGACCAAGTACAGGTGTTCCAACAAAGACAGAACAAAGCGATTTATTTGCGGCAATGTATGGTACACATGGTGATTGTCCGAAAATTGTTCTTGCTCCAATGGATGTTGCAGATTGTTTCTATCAAACAATTAATGCATTTAACTTTGCAGAACAATATCAGGTTCCCGTTATTATACTTTCTGATGCTTCATTGGGTCCAAGAAGAGAATGCGTAGACTTAATAGACATTGAAAATATAAAAATAGTAAATAGACAAAAACCAGACTTGAAAGAGGGGGATATATATAACAGGTATCAAGATACAGAAACAGGAATTTCTCCAATAACTTGTCCGGGCGATAAATATGGTGAACATGTAATAACAGGACTTGAACACACAGAAGCAAATGCTCCGACTCCTGATCCAAATGTTCATAGGCAAATGACTGAAAAAAGATTCAGAAAATTAGAAACAGCAGCAGGTCAATTTTCGAAGGCAAAAACTTATGGCGATGATGATGCAACAATTGGTATTATAAGTTGGGGCTCAACTTCAGGTCCTGTATTTGAAGCAATAGATAAAGCTGCTGAAAAAGGTATAAAAGTTCAGGCTTTATATCCGAGAACTTTGTATCCACTTCCAACTGACTGGATAAAAGGCTTCATAAAAAATAAAGAAGTTGTGATTGTAGTAGAAGCAAACTATAATGCTCAGTTTAAATCTACTATTGTTGAAAGGTGTGCACATATAAATAAAGGAATGGAAGTATTAGAATTTCTCAAGTATGATGGAACTCCTTTCACTCCTGAAGAAATTTTTGAAGAAATAGAAAAAGTTGCAAAACTTCAAGAAGAAAAAAATCAACTTTCAACAAATAAACATACTCATTTTTAATAAGAGGAAAAAATATGGAAGCAAATGATTATAAAGGTAGAGTAAAACCATCTTGGTGTCCCGGGTGTGGAAATCACGCGGTATTAATGGCATTGAAGAAAGCAATGGCAGAATTAAACTATCAAACACATGAAACAGCGATTGTTTCAGGTATTGGTTGTTCCAGTAGATTTCCGTTCTTTATGTCAACATATGGTTTTCATACTATACATGGTAGGGCATTACCTGTTGCTATAGGTCTAAAACAAGCAAAGCCTGAAATTAATGTAATTGCAGTTGGCGGTGATGGTGATGGTTTAAGTATAGGCGGTAATCATTTTATTCATGCAGGAAGAAAAAATCCGAATATTACATATATTATGATGGATAATGAAATATATGCATTAACAAAAGGACAATGTTCACCGACATCAAGGCAAGGTACGATTACAAAATGCAACCCATATGCCTGGACAGCTGACAGATTAAATCCTGTATTGATGGCACTATCTCTTAATGCTTCTTATGTAGCCAGAAGTCATTCGGGAAATATAAAGCAAGTCGAAGAACTAATTCTTGGAGGTCTAAAACACAAAGGATTTTCATTTATACACATAGTTTCACCTTGTGTTCAATACAACAAGGTTTCTTCTTTTGAGAAAATTAAAGAATTAGTTAGAGATTTGCCATCTGATCATAATGTTGAGGACAGAGCAAATGCTATGAAATACGCTTTTTCTCCGGAAGGTTTATATACAGGTGTATTTTATAAAATAAACAGACCAACTTATGAAGAAAGATATCAAGAGGTTATAAAAATAGCAAAACAAAATATTACTGAAAATTATTCGGTAAAAGATGTAATGAAACAATTTCAATAGGTGAAAGATATGACAAAAACAAAAAGAATAATTATAACAATATTAGCAATAATAGGTTTAGCATTATCAATAGAACTTTGTATAGTATACTATAATGCTAATTTTGCAATAGATGCAACTCCCAGCATTTGTGCGATAAGCGATAAAATGGATTGCGATAGTGTTGCAAAAACTTCTTATTCTCAATTTTTTGGGGTTCCATTGGCTTTATGGGGTGTTTTATTGTATTTATTCTTTTTATTCATGACATATGTAGACAAATTGCAAAATATAAAAGGATTTGGAATATTAAAAGTATTTAAAAATCCTTCTTCTTATATTTTTTGTATAGCTTTATTATCATTTATTATTTCAATGATATTAGGTTGTATTTCAGTATTTAAAATTGATTCAATATGTGTATTTTGCTTTATGACATATTTTGTTGACTTATTAATAACAATTTCAGCCAAAACAAAAGGCGTATCTATTTCTAATGAGATAAAAACAAGTTTTTCCGATTTTATTTCAGCACTAAAAGATGGCAAAAATGTTTTTTGGTTTGTACTAATTCTTCTCCTGTTTATTTCTATTCTAGTATATACAAGCGTTTCGAATATATTAACACCACAGATTGCAAAAATGAAACAATTTGAACAGTATTTTAAACTATATGATTCTGAAGTTGAGAAAAACATAATGGGACCAAAAGATGCAGATATTGTAATTAACGAATATATGGATTTTAACTGCGGAGGATGTTTCTTCTCACAATTGTATTTACACAGACTTGTTTCTGAATTTGAAAATGTAAAAGTTATACAACGTATAATTCCACTGGAAAAAGAATGTAATCATAATATGCGTTTTGATGGTCACAAGGGCTCTTGCTTAAAAGCAAAATATGCACTGGCCGCAGCAAAACAAAATATGTACTGGCAAATGGCTGATGTTTTATTTAACGAAGCGCCTGATTCAGAAAAGGAAATTATAGAAGAAGCAAGACTTTTGGATTTGGACATAAAAAAACTCAAAGAAGATGCAAATAGTGAACAAGTAAAAAATGAAATTCAAGAAATGATAAAATATGCAGACTCTCAAAATATTACAGGTACTCCAACTTTTGTAATCGGAGTAAATAAGAAAATAGGCATTAATTCTTATGGGGAATTTAAAAAATATATTATAGAACAAGGTGGAAAAGAAAAAGTTAATCATGACTAAAGATGTATTGATCCACGCTTGCTGTGCTGTTTGTAGTGCATACCCGATAGAAAAGTTACGAGAGTTGGGTTATAATCCTATTTTGTACTTTTTTAATCCAAATATTTTTCCTCAAGAAGAATTTGACAGAAGGCTAAATGAATTAGTGAAATATTCAAAGAAGAAGAATGTTGAATTGATTATAGAAAAGCAAAATTCGGAAGACTGGTATAATGCTATAGCAGGACTGGAAAATGAACCTGAACGAGGTAAAAGATGTTCAAGATGCTTTGAATATAGGTTATTATATACAGTTTTAAAGGCATTCAAACTAGAATATCAATATTTTACAACAACACTTACTGTAAGTCCGCATAAAAATTCAAAAGTTATTTTTGAAATTGCCCAAGAACTTGCAAAAAAATATGAACTTACTTTTTTAGATATTGATTTTAAAAAAGAGAACGGTTTTCTAAAGACAATGCAAATTGCAAAACAAGAAGACTTTTATCGTCAAACATATTGCGGTTGCGAGTTTAGTATGTTTCACAATTAGAAATCAATTTATCTTTTTCTGTTCTTTTTAATTTTTTTATTCTGCATTCTTCTTTCAGTGCATCATTCTTTTTATCAAATTCTTTAATATAAACCAGTTTCAATGGCTTATTTGCCCTTGTATATTTAGCACCTTTACCTTCACAATGAAGTTTGTATCTTTTTCTTATGTCAGTAGTATATCCGCAATACAATTTATTATTCACGGTTAATATAATGTAAACAAAATGTTTTTTGTTTTTTTCAGGCATTTAAAGAAACTTCATCCAATATTTTCAATATATTATTATAGTTTAGCTCTGTTATGAGACTATGTCTATATTCGGCACCTTTTCTAATATTTCTGATATAAGAAGGGTAGAATTTTCTAAAAAATTTTATTCCTGTTTCTTCACCTCTGAAAGCGATTTGAAAATCTAAATGTTTCCTGAGCATTTTTATTCTTTCTTTTAAATCAGGTTCCGGTATTAGGATTCCTTCATTTAAGAATTTTTCAATTCTATATATTAGAGATAAATCGCCCATAGAAGCTCTGCCAACTGCAATGCCATCAGCCTTTGAAATTTCGAGACATTTTTTTGCTGTTTCAGGGCTAATAACATCACCGTTTGCAAAATAAGGGATATCAATTTCACCTTTTAATTTTGCTAATTCTTTCCAATCAGCATTTCCAGAATACATCTGAGCTCTTGTTCTGGCATGAACAGTAATTGCACTGGCTCCTGCTTCTTGCATTAATTGAGCAAACTCAACAAAATTTTTACTATCTTGGCTCCAGCCTAATCTAAATTTACAAGTAACAGGAATATTAACAGACTCTTTTACAGCAATTACAATATCTCTTGCAAGTTGTGGATTTTTCATTAAAGAACAGCCGTCATTCCCGTTTACTATTTTTTTTATGGGACACCCCATATTTATATCTATTATTGTTGCTTTATTTTCTAGTATTTTTGCTGATTTTGCCATTAAATCAGGCTTATGACCTTCTATTTGAAAAGCGACGGGAGCTTCTTTTTCATTTGTGAAAGTTATATTACAATCGGGTCTTTGTACTAATGCCTCTGAACTTATCATTTCTGTTGTTAGAAGGCAATTTTTAGAATATTCTCTAATTAATTGTCTTAGTACAAAATCAGTAATACCAGCCAAAGGAGAAAGAGAAACACAGCTGTTTATTGTAACATTTCCTATTTCTATTTTTTTCGAAACAGTAGTTAAATCCATTATTGAATCTCTTTTATTCTTGTTAGAGCATAGTTTTTATAATCATTATCTTCATCTGTCATATCAATATACTTTTGATAATTTTCTTTTGCCGATTGATAATTGTTTAACGCATCATAATCTACACCCAATGAATAATATGCGATTATCATATCAGGTGCGTATTTTAAAGTTGATTTATAGTCTGCAATTGCTTTTTGGTAGTTATTCAAAGCATCAAATGACATAGCTCTATAATAATATACCGTTGCATTGGTCGGTGTTAACTTTAAGACTTTATCAAATAAACTGATTGCTTCATTATATTTTTTTTCATCATACATTTGAATAGCTTGTGCAAGAATACCTTCAGTTTGTTTTGCCGAAATATAATCTGAAAGTTCTTTAGCTTTTGTATTAGATGGATTTTTTGTCAGAGCAATTTGTATATATTGGTTTGCTTGTTCAAAATTGTTTTGATTTGCATATATTGAAGCAATATAGTATGGGAGATCACTATTTCTTGAATCCAAATCCATTGCCTTTTTATAATATTCAATAGCTTTATCATTATTTTTTAATGATTGGTAAGAGGCTGCTATTCCTATTAAGGAATCGACTGTGGCAGGAGTTATTTTCATATATTCAGAAATCGCTCTTTGATAATCTCCGCTTTGAAATGCAGCAGATGCAATTGTATAATTGTTAGCAGCATATTCTTTAGCAACAATATCAAATTGTTTTTTTACAAGCTCATTATCTGGTGCAAGACTTTGAGCTTTCTGAATAATAGAATATGCATCAGCATAATTTTTCTTTTGTCTGTATGCTTGTGACAAATTTATATAAGCATCAATTTTAGAATTATCAAGTTTAATTGTTTGTAAATAATATACAATGGCATCATCAATTTTATTTGCTTTATGTAGTTCATAAGCAAACTCATAATATGAATCAGCATCCATGGGGCTATTTTGAACATTCTTATACAAAAAAGCAAGAACTTCATCCACAGGCATAGTATCTTTCAACAAATCAAATAAGTCTGCTTTAGCTCTTGAATTTTTCGGGTCCATATTTAATACAGCTTTATATTGAGCTATTGCATCATCATTTCTTTTAAGTTCTTTTAGACATTGAGCTTTATACAGCATTACATTCGTGTTATGAGGCTGCGCTTGAAGAATTGAATTATATGTATTTAAAGCCAAATCATATTTCTTTTGTTCTTGATATAATGTTCCGATATTAATTTTGGTATTTATATTTGAAGGGTTAAGAGCCTCAGCTTTTTGATATTCTGCCAAAGCTTCTGTATATCTTTTTTGTTTCTGATAAACAACACCCAAATTAGCATGTGCTTCTGCGTCTTTTGGAGTTTCATCGACTTTTTTCTGCCAAATCCTTTCTAATGAGATAAGAATATCATCTCTATCCGAAGAGTTATCAAGAGCGTAACTATATTCTTTTAAAGATTCAGAAAAATTATTTAATTGTTCATAAGTTCTTGCTAATTTTAAATGTATATCAGTATTCTTAGGCTCTGAAGCTAAAGCATTTTTATAAAAAGTAAGTGCATTTTGAGGTCTGTTAAATATCTTATAAATGTCACCTAATGCACAATTTGCCTCAACTTTATATTCAGGACTATTAATAAGCTGATAATAATCATAAGCAGCAGCCGCAAATTCCCCCTTTATTCTTTGAGATTTTGCAATATCTAAACGTTCTGCATCAGAAATACTTTTCTTCTCTAATATCGATAGATTTTTCTCAGTTCCTGCTATAACTTGGGCAGACGCAAATGAATTATTTGAAAAATACTTTGTAAAAAATAAAGCTGATTTTAAGTCTGAAATAGCTTTTTCTGTAGCTTTTACCGTATTGTTATAATATTCTGCTCTCATATTATAAGCATTAGAAAGTCCTATTATTGAAGATCCGTCAAGAGGATTTACCCTAATTGCTTTTTTAAATTCATTTATAGCGCTTGAATATTGAGAGTTTTCAAGATATTTAAGTCCTTGAAGATAATTAGGATTTTCTTGATAATTGTCATCATAAACTGTTTGCGCGTACAACGAATTCTGTATAAGAAAAAAACATATAAAAAGCCACAAAACTTTTTTCATAACGACTAGTCTCCTTAATATCATATATATTTTATAACAATAATCAGAATATGCATATAGTAAAATGATATAAATATATTTCTAATCTAAATTTTCATTGAAAACAGAGAGATTAAATTATATTAAATTTATAAAAATAAAATATTTTAATGATATAATTTTGTAAAAGGAAATTAATATATAGAGAATAGGAGTCGAAAATGAGTGCAGGATCCACCGTAATCAGCACAGCGAAATTGGATGAAATAATTCAATCATTTGATAGTAAGAAATCAAATCTGATTGCAATTTTGCAAAAAGTACAAGAAGTATATCGTTATTTACCTGAAGATGCAATGATATACATTGGAGAGAAAATAGATGGATTGTCACCTGCAACAGTGTTTGGGGTGGCAACTTTTTATGCTCAATTTTCACTTGAGCCCAAAGGTAAATATGAAATTAAGGTATGTGACGGAACAGCATGCCATGTTAGAGGTTCAATGCCAGTTTTAAATGCTATTAGAGCGAAACTTAATATGAAAGACAAACAACTTACAAGTGAAAATGGTTTATTCTCTTTAGAAACAGTAAGTTGTTTAGGTGCTTGTGGTTTAGCGCCTGTTGTCGTTATCAATGATAAAGTATATCCACAAATGACTTCAGATGCTATCACTATAATATTAGATACCTTAATAAAGGAAGATAAATAATGGAAAAAACAAATTTGAACATTAATATGCAAAATGAACAAGATAAAGCAAAAGAATTAATTAAATCTCATGGATTAAGAGTATTAGTTTGTGCCGGTACCGGTTGTGTTGCTAATGGTTCTTTGAAAGTAATTGAAAAATTCAAAGAATTAGGTGCAAATGTATCAATTTTAACTCAATACGATAAAATGACAGTAGTTCCAACCGGTTGTCACGGATTTTGTGAACAAGGAGTTTTAGTTGTAATACCTGATATGAAAATCACTTATGTAAAAGTAAAAGAAAGTGATGTTGAAGAAATTTTTGAAAGTCATATTAAAAATAATAAGCCAGTTGAAAGACTTATGTATGTTGACCCAAAAACACATCAACATGTTCCGGATGATGAACATATCAATTTCTATGCAAAACAAACAAGAACAGCACTTGCAAATTGCGGTAATATAAATGCTGAAAGCATAGATGAAGCAATTGCTGTTAGAGGGTATGAAGCATTAGCAAAAGTTATTGAAGAAAATAATCCTGATAATGTAATTGAAACTATAGAAAAATCAGGTTTACGAGGTAGAGGCGGCGGAGGTTTCCCTACAGGAAGAAAATGGAGATTTACAGCAGCAAACAGAGGCGGTAAATCTTATGTAGTTTGTAATGGTGACGAAGGAGACCCGGGTGCATTCATGGACAGAAGTGTTATGGAAGGTGACCCTCATAAACTTCTTGAAGGTATGGCTATAGCAGCATTTGCTATTGGCGCTGATGAAGGTTATATCTATGTAAGAGCTGAATATCCTTTAGCAATTAAACGTTTAAGAAAAGCAATAAAAGATGCAGAAGAAAGAAACTTCTTAGGCAAAAATATTATGGGAAGTAACTTCTCTTTAGATATTCATATTAAAGAAGGGGCAGGTGCTTTTGTTTGCGGTGAAGAAACAGCATTAATTGCTTCTATAGAAGGTGAAAGAGGAATGCCAAGACCAAAACCGCCATTCCCTGCAAATAAGGGTTTATTTGGCAGACCAACTTTAATAAACAATGTTGAAACACTTGCAAATGTACCTGTTATTATATTAAAAGGTGCTGATTGGTTTTCACAAATGGGGACTGCTACATCTAAAGGAACAAAAACTTTTGCATTAACAGGTGATGTAAATAATACCGGTTTAATAGAAGTTCCAATGGGTACAACTTTAAGAGAAATCATTTTTGATATCGGTGGCGGTATGAGAGATGGTAAAAAATTTAAAGCTGTTCAAATAGGAGGTCCATCAGGAGGTTGCTTAACGGAAGAACATCTCGATATTCCAATGGATTATGATAACTTAATTAAAGCAGGTGCAATGGTTGGTTCTGGCGGTCTTGTTGTAATGAGTGATAAAACTTGTATTGTTGAAGTAGCAAGATTCTTTATGAACTTTACTCAACATGAAAGTTGCGGAAAATGTGTACCTTGTAGAGAAGGTACAAAAAATCTATTGAAAATACTTGAAAAGATTGTTGCCGGCAAAGGTGAAATGAAGGACTTGGAAGAGTTAGAAGAACTTGCAAAAGTTGTAAAAGACGGTTCATTATGCGGACTCGGTAAAACAGCTCCAAATCCTGTACTTTCAACATTAAAATATTTTAAAGATGAATATATTGCTCACATTAAAGACAAAAAATGTCCTGCAGGAGTTTGTACGGCAATGAAGAAAGTTGTAATAAATGAAGACTTATGTCGTGGTTGTACAAAATGTGCAAGAGTTTGTCCTGTTGGTGCTATTGAAGGAACTGTAAAAAATCCGCACCATATTAATCAGGAAAAATGTATTAAGTGTGAAGCTTGTTTGACGAATTGTCCGTTTAGAGCAATAGTCTTAGAGTAATAGAATAAGGATAGAATTATGACAGATAATAAAACATTATTTATAGACGGAATGGAAGTTGAATTTTCTGATGAAGCTAATTTGTTAGAAGTAATAAGAAAAGCAGGCTTAAATGTTCCAACATTTTGTTACCGTCCTGATTTAACCTCGTTTGGTGCTTGCCGTATGTGTGTTGTTGAAATTGAAGGACGTGGCATTCAATCATCTTGTACAATGCCTCCTGAAGTAGGTTTGAAAGTTCATTTAAATACTGATCGCGTAAGGAAAATTAGAAAAACAGTTTTAGAATTATTATTGGCAAATCATAAATGTGAATGTTTGACTTGTGATAAATCAGGTAATTGTGAACTTCAGAAGTATGCAATGGAATATGGTATTACAGATATTAGATTCCCAAAACTTGAAAAAGAAGATTATTTGCCTGTTGATGATTATAATCCTTCCATTGTTAGAGATCCGTCAAAATGTATTTTATGCGGTGCTTGTGTAAGAGCTTGTTCTGAATTTCAAGGTCACAGTGTACTCGGATTTGTAAACAGAGGCTCTAATACAAGAATAGAACCAATGAACGGTAGATTTTTAAGTCAGGTTGATTGTGTATTCTGCGGACAATGTCAAGCAGTTTGTCCTACAGGTGCTTTAACAATAAAGTCAAGTATAGATGCCGTTTGGGAAAAAATAAATGATTCAACAAAAAAAGTTGTAGTTCAAATAGCACCATCAGTTAGAGTTGCATTAGGTGAAGAGTTTAACTTAGAACCCGGTGAAAACACAATTGGGAAAATATATGCAGCTGCAAGAAGATTAGGTTTTGATTTGATTTTTGATACTAATTTTTCTGCTGATTTAACAATAATGGAAGAAGCTAACGAATTTGTTCAAAGATTAACAAAAGGTGAAAAGTTGCCTTTATTTACATCCTGCTGTCCTGCTTGGGTAAGATATTTAGAAACTCAACATCCAGAACTTCTGTCTCATTTATCTACTTGTAAGTCTCCACAAGGTATGTTGTCTCCTGTATTAAAGGAATTTTTGCCAAAATATTATGAAGGTTATAAAAAAGAAGATATTATTGTAGTTTCAATTATGCCTTGTACTGCGAAAAAATATGAAGCAATAAGAGAACAACTAATAAACGAAACAGATTTTGTTCTTACAACAAAAGAATTTGCAAAAATGATAAAAGCTGCAGGTATTGACTTTAGAAAGTTAAAAGAAGAAGAAGCAAATTCTCCATTTGGACAATATACCGGTGCTGCAACTATTTTTGGTGCGTCAGGCGGTGTTGCTGAAGCTGCAGTAAGAACAGCATACAATATGGTAACAGGTGAAGAACTTTCAAATGTAGATATTAAAACCTTAAGAGGCGTCGATTCTAAATCAAGAACAAAAGATTTAGTTGTTGATATAAAAGGTACATCTGTTAAAGTTAGAGTTGTATCTACATTAAAAGAAGCTGAAAAATCCTTAAAAGAAATAAAAGCCGGAACATCTAATTTCCATATTCTTGAAGTAATGGCTTGCCCTGGTGGCTGTGTAAACGGAGGCGGTCAACCAATCAGCTGTTCTGATTCTTCTATTAAAGAAAAAAGAGCAGAAGGCTTATATGAAGAAGATAGAAACTTGGAATTCAGACGTTCACATCAAAATCCTGACATTATAAAACTTTATAATGAATGTTTAGGAGGTAAACCCGGTAGTGAAATTGCACATCATCTGTTGCATACTACATACTCTGATAAATTCAAAGGTTCATATAAAGATATTTAACAACAAAAAGTAAAGGTGAGATAAACACCTTTACTTTTTGTTTGACAAATTATTTTTACAGAGTTATCTTATAAATAATAAAAAGAAGGGTAAAATGATTAATAAAGAACAACAAATGATGATGAATATGATGATGCAAATGCAAGGCTTAGAGTCAGGCAGTCATTATTTGTTGCGAATGTGAACCTCGTTAAATAATTTAGAAGCTGCCTTATAAACAGGCAGCTTTTTTAGTTTAGTGTAAATAAATATAGAGGTCACAATGATTAAGGTAAATAACTATAATAATTTAAAAAATAACAATAACTCAAATAAAAGACAGAAAAATATATCTTTTAAAAGTACAGCAGCTTTGAGTGGTGCAGCTAAGATTGCAGATATTTTTCTAAAATCTCAAGAAAATTTATCTTCAACCAGATTTATTCAAGATACAGCAACAAATTGGGCACCTAAAGCTATCTTTGCCAGAAGTAAAGCTGATTTTGCTGAAATGTCTTTTTTAGAATTTCTTGAATCCGGAATATTTTATTTTGCATCTCCTATTTTAGGGGAAAAATTATTTAGGAATAAAATATTTAAAAATATACTGCCAACATCATTAAAAGATAAAGTAAATGAACAAATTCCAAAAACAGTTGAACAAATTGCATCAAATTCAGCAATTAGTGACGAAGTAAAAAAACGTGCAATTTCAACAAAAGCAGGTATTGTTTTAGCTTGTGCTGCAATTCCTATTGCTGAATATACATTGAGTTTTGCAAAAAATCTTTTCACCTTAAAGACATTCAAAAAAAGTAATTTTAATAATATAGCTAATTTAGATAAAACACATAAAGAGACAGAAGATAAAGAACAACAAGAAAGAGTTGAAAAAAATTCTAAAAAACAGTTAAAAAAAGCTTTAATATTATCAGGAGTAGGAGTTGCTTCAGGGGTTGCTTTAGCATTAAACGGACATAAATCAGATCTGTTGCAGAATGTAAGTAAAACTATACTTGAACCTGGTAAAACAGCTGCAAAAATGGTAAGTAAGGCCGGAATAAAATCAGAAAAAGTTTCAAATGTATTAAGCAAATTCAGTTTGGATTTTGCAAATAACAACGGTAAACTGGCACTTAGTAAAGGGCAATTGGCTCTTACCGCAATATTAGGTTTATTTGGATATTCAAAAGCCGCTGAAGACAGAGGAAAGCTTGACGTTGCGGAAGTTTGGACAAGAGTACCTTTGGTTGTTTTCTATACAATTTTTGGCGGTGAATTATTTGAAAAAGCTTTTACAAAAATATTAAAGAAGAATAATAAATTTTCAGATATCTTATCGAAAACGACGGAAAACGGATTGAATCTTCCAACAAGAGCAGAACTGCCAAAATTAGCCGAAAAGATAGCTAAAGCAAGAAATACAAATCCTGCTAAAGAACTTTCAAGATTAACAAAAGAAACAGCTTTTGTAAGTGCAGTACCATATGCTTTTAGTCTGCTTTTTATGGGGCTTACACTTTCTGCAATTACAAGATTATGGACTCAATACAGATATAATCATCAACAAAAAAATGAAGCAAAAGATAAAATGAATTTTATTATATATGCTAAACAGCAAGCTCCTGAAATATTCAAAGATATTGAACTAAATAATCAAACTTAGTTTATAATAAAAATATGAAAGCATTAGTTTATAATACTTTATACAAAAATAGAATTGCATTAACTGAAAGAAATCTGCCCAAAATTGAAAATTCAAAAGATGCAATTGTAAGAGTAACTTTGTCATCTATATGTACAAGTGACCTTCATATAATGCATGGTTTTGTTCCAAGAGCAAATAACGACATTGTTTTAGGACATGAATTTGTCGGCGAAGTCGTAGATATTGGCTCTGAAGTAAAAAATATAAAAAAAGGTGATAGAGTTAGTGCTAATTGTATAACTTTTTGCGGTGAATGTTATTTTTGTAAGCACGGGTTTATTAATAATTGTAAGATTGGCGGATGGGAGCTTGGATGTAGAATTGATGGTTGTCAGGCTGAATATGTCAGAGTTCCGTTTGCAGATACGGGACTAACAAAAATTCCTGATAACGTTACATTTAAAAATGCATTATTTGTTGGAGATATATTATCCAGCGGTTATTTTGGCGCAGGAATGTGTCAGATTAAAGATGGAGATATTGTAGCTGTTATTGGTTCAGGCCCCGTAGGTTTATGTGCAATGCTTTCAGCAAAATTAATGGGTGCTTTGTCTGTTATTGCAATTGATATAAATGATAATCGGTTAAAAGTTGCTGAAAAAGAAGCTTTGGCTGATATTACCCTGAATCCTAAAAAAATTAATATTGAAGAAGAAATAAAAAAAATAACCAATAATATTGGCGTAGATTCAGTTATTGAAGCAGCAGGGACTAAAGATACTTTTGAAATGGCTTGGAAAATTGCACGTCCAAATGCCATTGTTGGTATTGTTGCAATGTATGATAGGAATATGATTTTACCTCTACCTGATATGTATGGTAAAAATCTTACATTTAAGACAGGCGGAGTTGATGCTATTCACTGTAAAGAACTACTTAAACTTATCTCTGAACAAAAAATTTCTACTGATTTTCTTATTACACAAGAGTTTGATTTAAAAGAAATTGAAACAGCATATTCGCTGTTTCAATTTCATCAAAATGAATGTTTAAAAATTATGATTGTTCATTAGTTTACATGAGATTTATATATCTCATCTGTTACCATATAATTAACATCAACATTTTTTATTTTCATTCTGTCTTTTGTAGAAAGAAAACCTCTTTCATTTGCAGTTTTATCTGCAGCTTTTATATTATGATTTTTTATAATATTCGAAGCAATCAAAGCTCCTGTAGAAGCTAAAAATCCAATATTTGCTGCTTTATTTACATTAAAAAGTTTTTTTGACAATTGTTCACCAGCGGATATACGACTAATTACATTCGTTTTTGCAACCATAGAAGCCAAAAATCCAAACATACCAGCTACGGAAAAAGCTGATTCTGCTGCCTTGTATTTACCATCTTCAACTTCTCTTCCTAAAGATAACTTGAGAGCATCATTTGCTTGGTTTTGACTAACCCATTTGTAATATTGCTCTTTTCGTGCTTTTTTCGCTTCTTTCTTTTCAATATTTCTTCCTGAAAATGAAATTTCGTTAACTGCGTTTACCGGCATGCTTCCTCTCCTATATCCTAACAATTGCTTAAAAAACAAATTTGATTTTTTTTGCTATGTTTTCAATTAAAATTTTTAAATTTAATATAGTTGAATAATTTGTTGTATTGCGTTATTTGCAAGATTATATATTTCGTCAAGCTGTGATTTTTCAAAAGGTGCACCTTCTGCTGTAGTTTGAAATTCAATAATTTTACCTGATTTTGTCATTACTACATTGCTGTCAACTTGTGCGTGTGAGTCTTCTGAATAATCTAAATCAAGCTTTATTTCTCCATCAATTATTCCGACAGAAACGGCACCTATTGGTTCAATAATTGGATTTTCTGTTAATATGCCTTGTTCTATAAGTTTATCTATTGCAATATTCATTGCAACAAATCCACCACATATAGACGCGCATCTTGTTCCACCGTCAGCCTGTATTACATCGGCATCAATTGTAATTGTTCTGTCACCTAGTTTTTCTAAATCAATACAAGAACGAAGACTTCTTCCAATAAGTCTTTGTATTTCTTGAGTTCTTCCTGATATTTTTGTTCTCTCTCTTTGGCACCTTGTATGAGTTGCAGAAGGTAATAATGAATATTCGGCAGTTACCCAGCCTCTTGGGTCTGTTTTTTCCATCCATCTGGGTTTACCTTCTTCAACAGAAGCTGTAACAATTACTTTTGTATCGTCAAACTCTACTAAAACAGAGCCTAAGGCATGTTTTGTATAATCTTTTGTTATTTTTATACTTCTTAGTTCATTATTTTTTCTATTATTTAATCTTTCGCTCATATATAACCCTTTTTTATAAAATACCTTTGTGTTAAATTTATTTTATCATATTTGTTCAAAGGTGTAGTTTATTATGCAAGAAAAATTTTATTTAACAACAGCAATTGATTATGTTAATGGTGCTCCACATATAGGACATGCTTATGAAAAGATATTATCTGATGTGATAATCAGACATAAAAGACAAACCGTTGATTATGCCTATATGCTTACAGGTACAGATGAACATGGTGTTAAAATCCAAAAAACAGCAGCTGCAAAAGGCATAACACCAAAAGAATTATGTGATGAAAATTTTTCAAAATTTGAACAAGCTTGGAAAGAGCTAGAAATAAGTTATGATCAAATTATCAGAACAACAGATGAACAACACAGAAAAGTAGTTGGACAAATATTTAAAAAACTTTTAGAAAATGGTGACATATATAAACATTCATATACAGGTTTATATTGCAGTGGTTGTGAAGCTTTTCTAAATCCAAAAGATTTAACTGAAGACGGGTTGTGCCCTGATCACTTAAAAAGACCGGAAGAAGTTACAGAAGAAAATTACTTCTTTAAATTAACTAAATATAAAGATAAAATTGCTGACTATATTAAATCACACCCAGATTTTATTCAACCTGCAATTAGAGTTAATGAAATATTAAATCAATTAGAAAATATCGAAGATATATCAGTTTCAAGAACAAAATCTTCTGTCCAATGGGGAATAGGTGTTCCTGGTGATGAAACACAGACAATATATGTTTGGATAGATGCTCTATCTAATTACATCACTGCTATAGGCTATGACATTGAAAATCCTTCTGATAAATTTAAAACATTATGGCCGGTTGATGTTCATGTTATTGGTAAAGATATAATAAAATTTCATTCGATATATTGGATCGCTATCTTAATGGCGCTTGATTTGCCGTTGCCGAAATCTATATTTGCACACGGTTGGATTACTATTGATCAATCAAAAATGAGTAAGTCTTTAGGAAATGTTATAGCACCACATGACGTATTGGTTGCTTTTAACTTAGATAAACCGGATGCGTTCAGATATTATATGGCATCTGCTGCTCTAATTGGTAAAGATGGCAACTATTCTGATGAAGATTTTAAAGAAAAAGTTAACGCTGACCTGGCTAATAACATTGGAAATCTTCTAAACAGAACATTAAATATGCTCGTAAAGTATTTTGATGGCGAAATAAAACCTGAATTTGTTACAGAGAAAAATGATAAAATTGCTATCTTAGCAGCAAATACAAAAACTCAAATTATTGAGTGTTTTAATAAATTTGAAGTTGCAGAAGCAGCGAATTTAATCGTCTCTTTTGCGGATAATGTAAATAAATATGTGACGGAGAATGCCCCTTGGACTCTTGCTAAAGAAGATAAAATGCTTGATTGTGGTAAAGTTCTATATAATGTTCTTGAAGCAATGCGTCATATTGCTATTTTATTATATCCATATTGCCCTAATATCTCACAGGATATATTAATTCAGCTGAATGAAAAAATAGATTTTAAATATGAAAATCTTTCATGGGGCAGTTTAAAACCAACTAAAATTACGGAAAAAGAAAAAATAAAACCTGTATTTTTAAGGTTAGACTCAGAATTCGCAACAGACAAGAAAAAAGGGAAATAAGCATTGATTTATGTAGAAATAAAACAATCTTATACCCCTGTAAAGTCAATGTTTGAAAAAGCTTTGAAGGTTTTCAATATTGAATCACTGAAGAATTCTATAAAACAAAATGAATCAAAACTCCAACAAAGCGATGTTTGGTCAAATCCTGAACTTTCATCTAAAATATCACAAGAAATTAAAGAAGATAAAGATAATCTCGATAAAATTGAACGATGGAAAACTTTAGTCAGTGATATTGATACTCTTTTTGAATTGTATGAAGAAACAAAAGAAGATTCAGTTCTTGTTGAAGTTGATAAAACAATTAAAATTTTAAAGTCTGAATTAGAAACTTGGGAAATAGAATCAACACTAAGTGGTGAATATGACAAATCTGATGCTATTATAACGATAAATGCAGGAGCAGGCGGAACAGACGCACAAGACTGGGCTCAAATGCTTTTAAGAATGTATATGCGTTGGGCAGAAAATAAACATTGGAAAGTTGAAATGATAGAACATTCTGATGGTGAAGAAGCAGGAATAAAATCTGCAACTATAAAGGTTTTAGGCAAATATGCTTATGGTCTTGCAAAGGCAGAAAAAGGTGTGCACAGACTTGTCAGAATCTCTCCATTTAATGCAAACGGAAAAAGGCAAACCAGTTTTGCCAGTTTAGAAGTTTCTCCTGTTATTGAAGACTTTAGTAAAAAAATTGTAATACCACAAGAAGATATAGTAGTAGATACAATGCGTTCAGGCGGTGCAGGCGGACAAAACGTAAATAAGGTTGAAACAGCCGTAAGAATTTTACATAAACCTACAGGTATAGTTGTAAGATGTCAGCAACAACGCTCTCAGCTTCAGAACAAAGAAACAGCAATGCAAATACTTGCTTCTAAATTATTAGCAATAAAGCAGGCTGAACATGAAGAAAAATTGATGAAACTAAAAGGACAAAATGTTGACATAAATTTCGGCTCACAAATACGTTCATATGTATTTCATCCTTATAAAATGGTCAAAGACCACAGGACAAACTATGAAGTAGGAAATGTTGATGCAGTAATGGACGGTTCTATTGATGGATTCATAGAAGCATTTCTTAAACAAGGAATCAAAATAGAATAATTTTTTATTTTTTTGTTATGATAGAAATAATATGCAAATCAATTTACATATTGGATTAAAACACTAGACTAAATAGAGAGGTAGACTATGGAACAATTTTATGCTTGGGTTCAGAGCCATTCAATAGTTATATCTGCAATAGTTCTGATACTCGCATACGTATTTATCGCTCTTGAAAAAATACCAAAAGTTACTATTGCTCTTTTGGGTGCAGCAGTTGTTGTTTTTTCAGGATTGGTAAGTCAAGAAAAAATAGCTGAAACAGGATTAAATGAATTTTATTTTATTAATTTTGTAGATTTTAATGTAATATTTTTATTAGTTTCAATGATGATTATAGTAAATATTACAACCAGATGTGGTGTATTCAAATGGGTTGCTATTGAATTATTAAAAATGACAAAAGGAAAACCATTAATGGTTCTTATTACTTTGGCCTTTTTAACAGCAATTCTATCAGCATTTTTAGATAATGTTACAACCGTTATTCTTATTATGCCCATAACTTTCGTTGTAGCAAAACAGTTAGATATAAATCCTGTGCCATTATTAATAACTGAAATCTTCGCTTCAAATATTGGTGGTACGGCAACTTTAATTGGTGATCCTCCAAATATTATTATTGGCAGTGCGGCAAGTTTTTCATTCATGGATTTTATTAAAGAACTAACTATAATTTGTCTTATAATTATGACTGCCGTAGTTGCCTTTTTATACTTATGCTTTAGAAAACAATTAGTTACAACCGAAGAAAAAATGGCAAGTATTCAAGAAATTGACAATTCTAAAACAATCACCGATTATGCACTTTTAAAAAGAAGTATGATAGTTTTAGGCTTAGTTATTTTAGGTTTCTTGACCCACGATATAACACATATAGCAACCTGTATAATTGCGTTTATTGGTGCAAGTATTTTATTATTATTTGAAAATCCTGAAGAAACCTTCAAGGAAGTTGAATGGAATACTATTTTCTTCTTTATTGGTTTATTCATAATCATTGGTGGTTTTGAAGCAGCCGGCGGAATTAAATTAATGGCTGATTGGTTATTAAAAGTTACTGCAGGATCTCAACAAATTGCATCATATGTAATTTTATGGGCGTCAGGTATTTTATCCGGTATTATAGATAATATTCCTTATACCGCAACAATGGCTCCAATGATTCATGAAATTGAACTTGAAAAAGGAAGAGAATTTGTTTTACCTATGTGGTGGTGTCTTGCTCTTGGAGCTTGTTTAGGCGGCAACTTAACTATAATTGGTGCAGCAGCAAATGTTATAGTTTCTGAAAACTCAGCTAAACACGGACATGTAATTAAATTTTTAGAATTTATGAAATATGGTGTTATTGTCGTATTTATTTCTTTAGCACTGTCTTCAATTTACATTTGGATAAGACATTTCATATAAATAATAATAAATTATATAGAAGAAGCAGTTATATAATAACTGCTTCTTTCTTTATTTATTAATTAATTAAAATAATTTTTTAATTTCCTATATTAGGAATTACAGATTTAACATTTCCCTCTGCTTTAAAATCCTTAGGATTCATTGTTATGGTAATCCTATCTGCCTCTATAGTTCTTCCTTTAGTTTCAATCTTTGAACGACCTACAAAAACTGCTTCATTCAGCTTCTTTGTCGTTTTATCCGCATATACATTTACTTTGGGACCTGTTGCCAAATAGTCTTCATATTTTATTTTTGTAGAACCAGATGCACTTACAACATTTGCTTTTTTATCATATGACTGATAATCTGACCATACCTCAATTCTCTTATTATCTTCAGTTGTTATGTCAGTATATACATTTCCTCTTGCAACTGCTTCTTCTGAGATATTATCATATGTAAGCTTATTTGCATTTATTTTACTTTTTCCTTGTTTTAATTTTGCAGTTCCAATCAGATCTATTTTCTTAACATCATTTTTATCAGTTAAATCAACATATGCTTCTGATGAGAAAGTTTCTATATCTTTGTATAATATGTTCACATTACCGAATGCCTTCATTGTATTAGTCGCTTTATTATATTCTTGCCTATCTGCTGTAACTATAACAACCGGTCTATCTTTTTCTGTTATAGACGAAATTGTATTACCTTTTGCAGAAAATATTTTCTTTAACAGTGACATTTCTAATATTTGGGCCTTTATTTCATGCTTTTTTCCGTCTTTAAGCTGATAAGAATATGCATTTTCTTTAAATTCAACCTTATTTACTTTGTTATTTTTAGGATCAACTTCAACTACAGCTCTTGGACTTAAAACATTTACATCACCAGACTTTACTTTTACATTACCCTCAAGGTAAATTTTCTTATCACTGTCCTTAAACTCCTGTTTATCCGATTCAACAGTTAATGATGCCGCATAGCCAACTCCTGTTGTCATTACTATTAATAATATCGTACTTATAATTTTTCTTTTCATATCTTGCCTATCTTTACATATAAAATTGAGTCTGAGTTCTTCCTACAATGTGAAAATCTGAATAGTTTCCGTCTAAAACAGCCTTATTTCCTATAATAACTGCTTCACCCGGTTTTTCTATTCTAACATTACCTTCTGCAATTATATCTTCATTTTTACCCGAATATGTCAATCTTTCTGTTCCTATATTTGTTCCATCCATATATACTAAAAGAACATTATCATATAATATTATTTGCTTCTTTGTTGCATTATATGTTCCTTTATCAGCCTTGAAACTTGCTTTCACTTTATCACCATCATAAAAATTTCCAATTAAATTTTCCAAAAGAACAACATTATCAGCATCCGTATACATTCCAGTGTCAGCATATAATTCCCATAGTTTTTGACCATCCTTTGTTTCTGTCACCAATAAGCTTTCTATGTTTGCTTCTTTGTTCTTGTATGTTTGGTCTATAATCTTATTTTTAAATGATTTTGTAATCATGCCAGCAGATACAAATGCCCATATGCAGCCAAATATAATAACTCCAAAAAGTATTGTATATGCAATATTTTTCTTACTTTTAAACATATTTTTTAACGCCATATCCTAATAATTATCATATAATTAAGAACAAAATGCAATTGTATACAACTTTATTTTGTAAGATAATTTTATTATGGATTCAGATATTCGTGAAGAAGTTTATAAATGTTCAAAATGCGGACTATGTCAAAGTGTTTGTCCCATATATCTTGCTACTAAAAATGAAATGTTATTAGCTAGAGGTAGATATATAATTTTAAATAATTTCTATAATTACAATAAAAAATTAAGTTCAAAATTTATTAAAAACTTAGATTTATGTTTGAATTGTAATTTGTGTAAGAACTTTTGTCCAAGTAATATTGATGCAAGAGAAATTTTTACTTTTCTAAAATATCAAAATAATTATAAATATAGTTTTCTACCTTTTTCGATTATATTTTTTTTGATTTTATTAACTTATAAAATACGGAAGAAAAATATCTTAGTAAAAAGAGAAATAAATCAAAGTAGAAATATTAAACAAGGAAATATCCTTTATTTTCAAGGATGCATTAACAAATATGTAAATCCATCTGATAAAAATGCTGCTCTAAATATTTTAGATAAACTCGGATATAATGTTGTTAAAATTTCTTCTCTTTGCTGTGGACTTCCATATTTAAGTGATGGTAACTTGAAGTCTTTTCAACATAATTCAACAAAAATAATTGATTCTGTTCCTTCAGATATAAAATATATTGTTTGTTCTTGCGATTCTTGTTATGAAACTTTAAAAAGAATTCCTGAACTTACAAAAAGACTTATAAGACTTGATGATATATTAAAGCTAAATAATTTTGAATTAACATCTAAAGCCTCTTTTGTATATCATAAACCTTTGATAAGAAATGATGAATGTTATCTTCCTAAAGAAATAAAAATATTAAATAAAAAAGGTTGCTGTTCTTTAATGGAAAACTTTTTGCTATTAAAACATAGAAAATTTGCTAATCAACTTATGAATAATTTTGCTTACAAAAAGGATGATATCGAAAATAAAACAATTATTACTTCATGCTTACTTTCGAAATTCGGCTTAGAATACTTGATAAAAAAAATGAAATTAAATACGAATGTTTATTCTTATGCAGAGTATGCAGAAATATCCGAATCAATTGAAAAACAATGCTTATAAGTAGTTAGCCAACTAATTGAAAAAATAAGTTGACTAATAACATTTAGTTGATATTATATTTACATAAGGTTGAGCCACGTTAGCTCAGTTGGTAGAGCAAGGGACTGAAAATCCCTGTGTCCTTGGTTCGATTCCGAGACGTGGCACCATTTAACAGGCTAAATGCCTGTTTTTTTATTGTCTCGAAATCTCACGCAAATTTACTTCGTAAATTAGGGTTCTCCCCTCTCTCAAAACGATACTTAATCGTTTTGTTCGGCAGAGTGAGACGTGGCACCATTTAACAGGCTAAATGCCTGTTTTTTTATTGTCTCGAAATCTCACGCAAATTTACTTCGTAAATTAGGGTTCTCCCCTCTCTCAAAACGATACTTAATCGTTTTGTTCGGCAGAGTGAGTGTAATTTTACGTCCAGATTGATTTGTACGGATAGATTGATATTTTTGGAAAGCCCGCTTTGTGTGGGCTTTTTTAGGTCGGAAATTTAAGTATTCCCCCAAAAATCAAACTACCGAACTGGACTTTTGAGAACTTAATACTATAAAAAAAAATTTTAAATTCACTTAAAAATTCCTAAATTCAGGGAAATACAACTTCTGACTATTACCCTATACATATAAAATTTAATAATCCTTCTATGATACCTTTTGCACCTGATGATATGGAAAAAAATATATTTTCATTTTCTTTACTAAGTTTTTCACAAAATTTTATAAGATTAGGCCTAGAATTATTCAAACAGATAAATTTGCAACCTTTTTGTGATAATTCTGCCATTGATATATCATTATTATCATTACCAGCCATAAGAATTTCATTATATGGAATATTTATATTTTTCTTGAGATAATTAATGGCCATAGCTTTATTGAATGGAGCTATATATAAAGTTTGATTATTTGTTCCCTCATCTTTGTAACCGCAAAAAACATTTATTTTTTCTTTAAAAAGAGTATCTAAAATATTTTTTCTTAATTCTTTTACATTAACATGCTCTGGTACATTATATTTTAATATCATAGAGCTACTCTCTATTTCATTAAGACAATTGCATATAGACATTATTTTCTTAGCTATATATACCTTATCAAAGTTAGTACTTTCTCTTATAAATTGTGAGTACTCATAATTTTTGTAAAATTGTCCGTTGGAATTTGTATATATATTTTCACCATTATTAGCAATTAAAAAATCTGGCAAATCGAGTTTACATCCTTTGGATAATAATTCATTTTGGAGTATATAAAATTCTTCAAGTCCTCTGCCTGTAGCATATATAATTTTTGCATTTCTTGCTTTTGAAATTTCTAGAACTTTGCTGATTTGTTCGTTTGTTCCATTTGCAAGAGTTCCATCTAAATCATAAACAAACATGCAAAGTTCACTGTTTCGTTTAAGCCCATTAAACGAAACTTTTTTATCATATTTACTATTAAAATTTAAATTATTAAGATTATAAATTTTCATACTTTATTTATCAAAAATAACTTATATTGCTATAAATATCAGAAAAATTTTTATATATAAAAAACATTTAGCTGATATGTGCATCATTTAATGTTCATTTAAAAACACGAATAAAAAATATTTGTTATTATTAAGCAATGTAAATAAATCATAATTACAAGCATTAAATACAATACAACTGTTTTACATATAATATGCAAAATCAAAATCCAATTGACTATACTAATATATATAAAGCAGTAGTATTAATATCAAGAGGCGAAAATATATTTATTACAGGACCTGCCGGTACTGGTAAATCATTTATATTATCTGAACTAAAAAAAGACTTTGGTAATTCTATTACTTTGACAGCGACAACAGGCATTGCATCTGATAACATTGGCGGTATAACAATACATTCCTGGGCCGGAATTGAACAAATGCAGATTCCTTTCCCTAAAATAATATGGAAATGTAAAAGAAAGAATATAATTAATTGTAAATTATTAGTTATTGATGAAGTATCTATGCTTTCAGTTTTCGCACTGGAATATCTGGATAAATTGTTTAAAATTGTAAGAAAAAATAATTTTCCTTTTGGTGGCATTCAGGTAGTTTTCATTGGAGACTTCTTGCAACTTCCGCCTGTTGCAACAAAAGAAGAATTAAATGAATATGAATCAAAAGGACAATATTGTTTTCAGTCAAGGGTCTGGAACGAGCTAAATTTAAAAACAATATATTTATCTAAAATATACAGACAGAACGATGTAAAATTTTGTAAGCTTCTTAATAACTTTAGACAAGGATGTTTAACATATAATGATATAAATGAAATTAAAAAAAGACATTTCCCTGCCAATTTATTGGAAAATAAGTTACATTTATATTCGAAAAAAACTCAAGTTAGAAATTACAACAAAAAACAACTTGATAAAATAAAATCAAAAGAATTTTATTTTGAGTCCTTCGACAAAATAAATCCTAATTTGGCAAAAGATTATTCAACCAAAAAGAAACTATGGACACGCTTAGATAAGAATATTCAGGCTCCAGAAATAGTTACTTTAAAGAAGGGATGCAGAGTTATGCTATTAAAAAACCATCCCTCTTTAAACATCTATAATGGTTCTTGCGGAATTGTTGTAGAAATAACTGAAAGTTCTGTTACTGTTAAGTTTGACAATGGCTATCAATACAAATTTTACAAACAAGCATTCGCATACTATGAAAATGAAACATATATAGGAACAAGATTCCAGATTCCTTTTATATTAGCATATGCAATAACAATACATAAAGCGCAAGGAATGACTCTTGATGAAGCTGTAATTGATTGTGCTTCAGCATTTGAACCCGGACAAGTTTATGTTGCTTTAAGTCGTGTAAAAAAACTTGAAAATTTATATATATTAGACTTTAATGAACACAAAGTTTATGCGGACATAAAAGCTCAATTATTTTACAGAAAATTATTAGAAAACAACAATACAGATAATATAACTTTTATAAAACATAAAAAATATTAATTAGGCGGTACAAAAAATCCATATTAAGTTAACAACATCTGATGTAATTAGCCTTGTTTTTATTTCATATATTTTGTAGACTAGTATTTATCCTGCTTATAGGAGAATTAATGAATAAAATCAAGGTTAGTGTAATTATACCCATATATAATGTAGAGAAATACCTTCGAGAGTGTTTGAATAGTGTTGTAAATCAAACATTAAAAGATATAGAAATAATATTGATTGATGATGGGTCAACGGATTCAAGTTTATCTATATGTCAGGAATATGCTAAGAATGATGATAGAATAAAAGTTTTAACTCAAGAAAATAAAGGTGCTGCAATTGCAAGAAATAAAGGTATAAAGCTAGCAACTGGAGATTATTTATCTATTATTGATAGTGATGATTATTTCGATTTACAAATGTTAGAAAAGCTCTACCAAAAAGCTGAAGATGAAAATTTAGACATAACCATTTGCCGTACACAATTAATTAATGATAAAAATAAAAAAATATCAGATATGGAATATTCAATAAATAATGAATATTTACCAAACAAAGAAATTTTTAATTATAAAGATTTTAATAAATTTATTTTTAACTTCTGCATAGGCTGGAGTTGGGATAAGCTATATAAAAGGGAATTTGTAATAGAAAATAATCTTAAATTCCAAAATTTAAGAAGTACGGATGATTTATTCTTTGTTTTTTTATCATTAGTCTTAGCAGACAGGATTTCTATATTAGATGATATATTAATAACACATAGATATAATAGAAAAAATCAGTTATCTGAAACCAGAGAACAAGCTCCATTCTGTTTTATTGAAGCTATTTATGCTTTGCAAAAAGAATTAGAAAATAAGAATATATATTTAGAAGTTGAACAAAGTTTTATAAACTTTGTCGTCGAGTTTTGTTCTTGGCAAACAGGAACTCTAAATAGGCTGATTGCTAAACGAGTAAAGAAAAAGCTTAAACAGGAGACTTTTATAAAGTTAAAAATATTTGAAAAACAGGACTCTTATTTTTACAACCAAGTATCAATAGACTTTTTGATAAAGTTGTTTCCTGAAAAATATTTATATAAAAATTTTATGGAAAAACTGTTTTCTGTAAAAATATGTAGAAAACGTAAATATATAACGATTTGTGGAATAAGAATAAGGCTAAAATTATTGAATTAAAGTAAAATCTTTTTATTGTTTTCTATATTCATATTTTGTTGGGTTATGGGAAACCAGACATTTTTCACAAAATCAAAGATTTTGGAAAAAGTAGTTAAACCCAACCTACAGACTTTTATAAAGTTAAAAATATTTGAAAAACAGGACTCTTATTTTTACAACCAAGTAGCAATAGACTTTTTGATAAAGTTATCACCCGAAAGATATTTTTATAAAAATTTTTTAGAAAAAGTTTTCTCTTTAAAAAATTATAAATATATAACCGTTTTCGGAGTAAAAAGAAAAATAAAAAGAAAAAGAAAATGGTTATAAACGAATATCATATCAAGAATCAAATTACCGACTATTAGAATAATATAGTTTATAATCCGAAAGCCATTGGCTCTTAGGATGAATTAACGTAAATCTACATACTCATAATATAAACATATAAAAATTAAAAATATATAATATTTTGGCAAAAATTAATTTTACTATTTTTATTATTTGTGGAGAGTAGAATGATAAATAAAATAAATTTATACAGTAGTAATTCTCAGATACAAAAATTCAAAAGTGCAGAGAAAAGAAAAGAAAGTAATTATCGTGCTGATTCTGTTTCTTTCCCTAATCACTTTTATTATGTACCTTTTTTTGGTAGAAGAGAAGTTTCCAGAGTTAGTGTATTATCATTAATTCAAAACGCTAATCCGTATAGCGAAACAGGATATAAAGGCACCGTTTATAAATTAGCAAGTCCAAAAGGTTCTTATGCTGTAAAAGTTGCGAGAACTCCTGAATTCAGTTTTGAAAAAGAAGCTGAAGTATTAAAAAAAGTACCTGATGCACTTTTAGGAAGTCAAAAATTTGTTGATTTTTTTAAGGATCCTAAAACAAATAAGGATGTTCTTGTTTCAACTTTTGCAAAAGGGAGAAGAGGTGTTTTGTATTCTGAAGATGATTTCAAAACATTTTTTAAAAATCTTCTTTTATTGGATATTAATGGAATATACCATGGTGATTTAAATATGGAAAATTGTCTTTTTGATGAAGGTAATATTAATTTAATTGATTTCGGCGAAGGCAGCTTTTTTAAAATAGGTGATACTTACAGCGAAATGTATCCAACGTTTATGCTGAAAAGCAATGCTTGTAATTTAGAGCAAAATGGTATTCCTGATTGTATAAAAAAATGGAATGATATGGGTTTTAATTTAAAAAATACCTTTAAAAAATATTTACAAGCAAAAGGAGAATTTTATCAAAAACATTCTGCTTTATTAGATGAAAGCGTACCTAAATATGCTGTAAAATTTGAACAAAATCTCGCAAAAGTTTTATTGAAGCCTAGTGATGATATTATAGAGAATGAATTAAGAAGAATAGATTTATTGTATACATTTGAACATGCAGATACTGCAGTTAACTACCAAAGAATACCGGAGATGGGCACAAGAAATTGGAATTTAACAATAGAAAAAGCCATTTCGATGCTATCATTTATAAATCAAACTTTGAGAAAAGATTTAGGTGCAGAAGAAAGAATATATTTTGAATTTCAAAAGCAGACAGCAGAAAAACTCCTTGAAACATTTCTTGCTTGGGGTAATTCAACAAAGGAATGGATAAATGAATCAATGAAAAAAGATTTCAGCGAATTATCGCAACAAGAAAAAGATTTTAGGAAAAATCAGGGTAAGTATATGGAACTTCCGCCTGATTTATTTTCTATGGTTATGAAATAAAAAACAATATCTGTTCATAACTGTTCTTCAATGTGGATAATAATCTTCTAACCTACGCAAAAATTACTTTTATTATATAAATAATATTTAGTTTATATTCCCTTTTTTTATTTTGTTGAAAAATACAGATTGAAAAGCTTACATCAATAATTAATGATTTTATAAATAAGCTACACAAAGCAAAGAGTTTTTTCTATAATGGTTTTATGAGTGATATCTTTGTAAAAAAAGCAAATAATAATGTATTAAAAGAATTGACGTCTATAGGTTTTGATTCTTCTTATATTCTTGAAGCTTCATTAAAATATGAAGGGCAATTGTATAAAATATTTCACTTAAAGCCTCATGAAGCAAATATTTTAAAGCAACTTTGTCTTTCTTTAGGCTTTGATTGTGCTGTTAACAGAGATACTATAATGTGTAAATGCGAATATACTGATGTAATTATTTTTGCAACGAATTCTCAGTTAAAAAAGCTTATCAAAAAATTATATATTCAGCCTTTTCGTTTAAAAAATTTAGCACAAGAACTAAATTATGAATTAAATCTAAAATTAGAACCAATTGAAATTAGAAATAGAATGTTTGATTGGTCAAGACCATACATAATGGGTATTTTAAATGTTACACCGGATTCTTTTTCAGACGGAGGTAATTATAATTCTGTTGAATCAGCATTAATACATTGTGATGAGTTGGTTAAAAATGGTGCAGATATTATAGATATTGGCGGTGAATCAACAAGACCCGGGGCAGAACCAATTACAATAGAAGAAGAAATAAAAAGAGTAGTTCCGGTAATAAAAGAAATTAGAAAAAAGTATTTTGATATTCCAATCAGTATTGATACAAGAAATTATCAAACCGCAAAACAAGCCTTGGAATTTGGTGCCGATATTATTAATGATGTTTCGGGATTGGATTTTGATAGAGATTTATTTGATTTTGTAGTCAAAAATAATGTACCTGTAATTATTATGCATTCAGACAAAGTTCCTGCAGTTTCCTCTGATTTTGTTAGTGTTGATATTGTTGAAGAAATTTATTTATCATTAAAAAATAAAATTGATTTATTAACAAACTCCGGACTTGATAGAAAAAATATAATAATTGATGTTGGAATTGGTTTTGGAAAAGCTTTAGAATCTAATTTTGAACTTTTAAAAAGGTTAGATGAATTTCAAACCTTAAATTGTCCTA
The DNA here is from genome assembly GCA_944323935.1 of Candidatus Gastranaerophilales bacterium. Classification (GTDB taxonomy): domain Bacteria; phylum Cyanobacteriota; class Vampirovibrionia; order Gastranaerophilales; family Gastranaerophilaceae; genus Avigastranaerophilus. Next base: position 44,859 of record CALUUJ010000008.1, read on the forward strand.
TGTTATTAGGTATTTCGAGAAAATCTTTTATCAGAAAAACTTTTGATATTACCTGTGAAGATGCGGATTTACATACCGCTTTATATTCAGCAATGCTTTCTAATGTTAATATTCACAGAGTTCATAACGTAGAATTAACTAAAAAGTTTTTAGATATTGCTCAAAAATTATATTAGAAATTATTTGTTTTCTTTTGTTCTTTTTTCAAAATATCTTTAAAACTGTCAATTGGTTTAAAATAAAATCCGCACTTTTCGGACATTACGCCATTCATCTTTAAAATAATTTCAGATGGATATCTTCTGCAAATACCCGGTCTGAATTTATGTATTGTACAAATATGTTTTTCTTTATCAAATTTATTACACTTAAAAACAAGACCATTATTATCTTTATCAACTACTTCTAAAAATGTATAAAAAGGGTGTAGGTTCTTTAGTTTTTCAAATTCTTCAATAGTTTTTATTGTGTCTTTTTTATGATTTACATAGATTTTACTGCAACAATCACCGCATCTGTTACATTTCCCATATCTGTAATATTTTCTTCTTAGAATATATTTATAAAAAATTTTCTTTAAAAACATAGCTTTATTATATCAGTAATATTGAAAGTATTGTAAAATAGAGTTATGGATATAAAAGAACAATTACGTTTATTACCTGAATCAAGCGGATCTTATCAGTTTTATGATAAGACAGGTACTATTATTTATGTAGGTAAAGCAAAAAATTTAAAAAGGCGTGTTTCGAGTTATTTCAATAAAAAACACGACTCTGTAAAGTTAAAGGTAATGGTGCCTCAAATTGTAAAAATTGAATTTATTATAACTAATTCAGAAATTGAAGCATTAATTTTAGAATCTCATTTAATAAAAAAATATAAACCAAAGTATAATGTCTTACTTAAAGATGATAAGAAGTTCCCATATTTTTTAATTACAAAAGAAGATTATCCTCGTATTTTAGTTACAAGAAAAGCAAATAAAAATCCTATTGAGGGTAAATACTTTGGACCATATACAAACGGTAAGTCAATGTATACTACGCTTGATTTATTAAAAAAACTTTTCCCTTTAAAACAATGTAAAACTCCTAAATTTAAAGATAGACCCTGCATATATTATCAGATTGGCAGATGTATGGCTCCTTGCCAAAAACTTATTTCATCTGAAGAATATAAAAAGCTTATAAAAAATGTTGAATTGTTTTTATCAGGTAAGCAAATGCAGTTGGTTGACGAATTAAAAGCGTTAATGGAAAAATGCTCGGAAAATCAGGAATATGAAAAAGCTGCAAGATATAGGGACAGTTATTTTGATGTTTTAAAAACTATTGAAAAGCAAAAAGTCGTTTATGAAAATACAAATATTAATCAAGATATCATATCTGTCAGTACTGATGAATTTATTGGCGGCATTTCATTGCTTCAAATTAGAGACGGAAGATTAACTAATAAAAAAGATTTTGAAATTTCTAAATCTGATTATGATAGTGACGAAGAAATAATTTCTTATTTCATTAAAGAATATTATCAATTAACAAGTGATAATGATATTCCGTCAGAGATAATATTCTCTAGTGAATTAAATGAAGAAGATAAGCTTATCTATGAACAATGGCTAAGTTCGAAAAAAGGTTCAAAGGTTACAATTAATCCCGGTTGGACAAAGAAAAATGACGATATTTTAGAGCTTGCATTAAAAAATTCAAACTACCATCTTCAAGAGATGAAAGTTAAATCATTACAAGAAATTCAATCAAATTACAATGAAACAGGTTCATATATTCAAGAAAAATTAGGTTTAAAAAACTTTCCACACAGAGTTGAATGTTTTGATATATCTCATGTACAAGGTACAAATACTGTTGCTTCAATGGTTTCTTTTTACAATGGTATGCCAAAGAAAAGTGAATATAAAAAATTTAAAATAAAAACAGTGGAAAAAGGTAAACCTGATGATTTTAAATCTATGAGAGAAGTTATAACCAGAAGATATTCAAGACTTTTAAAAGAAAATTTGGAATTCCCGGATTTAATTATTATAGATGGCGGAAAAGGACAACTTTCCAGTGCTGTTGAAATATTGAATGAATTAGGCGTTAAAAATCAAGATATTGTCTCTCTTGCAAAAAGGATTGAAGAAGTATTTATTCCTAATAAACAGCGTCCTGTACTATTTCCGTCAAATTCTCAAGCTTTATTTTTCTTCCAAAGAATAAGAGATGAAGCACACCGTTTTGCGATTACTTTTCATCGACAATTAAGAGAAAAAGAAGCTATTCATTCGGAATTGGATAATATTAAAGGGTTATACAAAAAAAATAAAAAAATTCTAATTGAAAAATATGTTAATATTTCCAAAATATCTAAGCTTACAAAAGAAGAATTGATGTTATTATTATCTAAGAGTCAGGCTCAACTTGTTTATGATTATTTTAATCTTCAAAAAAGTAAGCAAGAAAAAAATGTTGATTAGTTATAAATAAAAAGGAATTCATAGTGAAACAGCAACTTGAAAAACCACAGCAAATTACTTTTGATGTAACAGATAGATGTCAAATGCAATGTGTTACTTGCTCAAAATGGAAAACGGTAGCTTCTGATGTTATGTCTAAAGAACTTACAACTGAAGAGTGGAAAAAAGCGCTTTCAGAACTTCGTGATTGGCTTGGCGAAGGTTTTTGGTTCTGTTTCTCAGGTGGAGAACCGTTCTTAAGACAAGATATTTTCGAAATTGCTGAATATGCAAAATCTTTGGGAATTAAAGTTGCTTCTATGACTAATGCTTTTAGTATTCAAAATTTATATGAAAAAATTGTTGATTCTCCAATAGAATCTTTGAACTTATCTTTAAATGCTATCAATAATCCTATAATTCATGATGAATCAAGAGGAAGACAAGGTTCTTATGAAAAAACAATTGATGCGATTTTTGAACTAAAAAGAATAAGAGATGAAAAACACGCTTCTTTAGGCATAAATATTGCTACAATTTTGTTCCCTGAAAATATAGAAGAAGCTATTCCGTTGGTTGAATTCGTTACTAAAAATAAAATTAACGGTATTATGTTCCAGCTTTTAGATGATAAAGAATCTTTCCACGGATACAATTATCAAAAAGGTTGCGATACTCAAAACTATAAAATGCCTAAAGAACTTAGAATTAAATATAAAAATATGTCAAAACGTGCTATTGAAGTTGTAGATAGATTGGTTGAAATGAAACGGGCAGGCCATTCTATATATAATTCTTATGAGCAATTAGAAGCAATGAAAGTTTTCTTTAATAATCCTGATGATATTTTAAAAGAAATAAAATGTGATGTTGGTTCTACTAATTTTGCTATAGATCCTTATGGTGATGTAAGACTCTGTTTTAATATGCATCCTGTTGGTAATATTAAAGAAAATTCGCCTGAAGAAATTTGGAATAATGCTAATTCTCAAAAATGCAGAGCTTTAACAAAAACCTGCAAAATGTATTGCAGAATGCTTAATTGTAATTTTAAACATAATTTTGCAAACTTTAATAAAAGTTTTATACATAAATGTAAAAATAAAATTATAAAAATATTGTGCGGAAAGAACTAGTATGAGTAAACTTACAACATCTTTATTGTTAATATCAATATTCAGAAATATATTAAAAGACTCAATAATATCTTCTTTTATAGAACTTTTAAATAATATAAAGTCTAATGCGGATATAAATGTAATATTAAGAACTTATTCAGAGTTCATTTCTTTGTTATATGAAAAAGAACCAAATCAGAATTTGTATAATCATCTTAAAAATTTAATTTATACAGATGAAAATCTATTGTCAAAAGGTTGTAGTGACTGTATTAGTAAAAATAATCAAATTTTAGAAACAGCAAGGTATGAATTATCATTATTTGATAATTTGCTTTCTTATGATTATTTAAAAATAAAAACTTTGCTTGAGGAAAATTTCCCGGAACAAAAAGATATAATTTCTCATTTACCATCTTTTTCTTTTGCAAATAAACAAGACTTTAATTTGGATTCAATATTAGCATCTTATAAAAATTACGGATATGGTGTTTTCTCTTGTTATTCGGCATTCTCGTATACGGAGAATAAAGAGATTAAACCTGTGAAATATTTTGATGCTCTTACATTTAACGATTTAAAAAATTATGAATATCAGAAAAGTGTAATAAAACAAAACACAAAAGCTTTCTTAGAAGGAAAAGAAGCTAATAACATCTTGCTTTATGGAGACAGAGGGTGCGGTAAATCATCTACCGTTAAAGCCTTAATAAATGAATTTTCTGATTACAACTTAAAAATTATTCAAGTTTACAAGGAAAGCTTTATTTATCTTTCTGATTTATATGAACAAATAAGAAATCTTCCTTTGAAATTTATAATTTTTGCTGATGATATCTCTTTTGAAGAAGATGATAAGAATTTTTCATCAATTAAAGCTGTTTTAGAGGGTTCTTTATCGAATAGACCATCTAACACAATAATATATGCAACAACAAACAGAATGCATCTTGTAAAAGAAAGTTTTACGGCAAGAGAAGGCAACGAAATTCATTATAATGATACAATTGACGAAATGGTATCTCTTTCAGATAGGTTTGGCATTATGTTGACATTTTCAATGTTAACTAAAAATGAGTATCTGAATATAGTTGAAAAGATAGCAAATGATTGTTGTATTCCGATAAATCAAGAGTTATTTAACAAAGCTGAAGAATTTGCTGCGTTGAAATCAATAAGAACACCAAGAGTTGCAAGACAATTTATTACCGATTATCTTACAAATGTATAATTGTAAATCTTTCTTAAATATACATATTATACAACTATTAAAGTCGTAGTATTTGTGCTAACTTGACTACATAAGTACTTTATTTCTGCAAATGGGGTGTGTTTATGAAAATTCAAAGTGTCTCTTCATTTAATAATATCGAAAAATATAATAACGTTATTAGAAAAAATGATAAAATACAAAGTTTTTCTGCTTATAAAATACCTGTTTCAACAAAAGGTATGGATGGTGACAGATTCGTAATGAAAGGAAAAGCTTCTGAGTATTTTGAATTATATAAAAATCTTTCTAATCCTAAAGTTGGTTCAAAGTTTTTAATAAAATCAAAATTACCTGAATATAAAGATTTAACATTATTAATAACTCCTGATACAGTTATTAAATCTGACGATTTGTATATTGCAATAGCAAAAAAAGGTGAAAGAACACCTGGTTTTAAAGGTCGTTTGTATGGCAGTATAAGAGAAGAAAATGGGCAACGTGATTACAAAATGGAAGACCAATATATTCGTTTTTGGCAAGAAGGTATGCATGATGAAGTATCTCGAAAATATTTGGATAAGATATATGCCCCGCAGTTAAAAGATGACTATAATTTTTTTATTCCAAGTGATGGAGATGGAACTAGATATAAAGATATAACAACGCTACAAGGCGGTATTACAAAACCTGCTTCATATATTCCGGCAACTTTAAACGGTAAAAATATGTCTTTAGTACAAACTGTAATTACAAATTATACAAAAACGGGTAAGCTTGATAAGTGGTTTGATTTTGTAAGGGTTAAACCTGCACAAGGTAGTGCCTATGCTTTTCTTGAGGGTTTAGCAGATGGGGAAATATCCACAAATAAACCATTAGTTTTTAGCTGGGGAGACAATTTCTCGGATGTTAATGTTTCAAAAATAATCCAAGAACACGAAAAATCAGGTGCTGCTTTTACCATTACAACAATTCCTGTTGATAAGCAAAAAACAAAAAGTTTGAGTATAGTTAAATTGGATTCTTTAGATTCTAAAACTATTAATCAATTTGTTGAAAAACCTCAAGATGAAGCATTTATAGATTCTTGTGTAATTCCTGAATTAGGTGGTAATACTTGTTTATCTGCAGTGGGACCTTATATTATTTCTCCGCAAGCTTTAGAATGGATAAAATCTAGATATATTCAAAATCCAGAAAGCTTTAAAAATCCTGATAAGGGTTATGATTTCTCTTCAATGATAATTGCACCAATGCTTGAGGCTATAAAAGCCGGTGAAATAGTTAATGAAAATAATCAACCTATGGAAATGAAGCTTGCTATTATTCCTGAGGATAATACTTGGTCAGATCTAGGTTCTCAAAAAGATTTCTCATCAGCAATGAAATCTATAAAAAATGGTAAATATATTGGAATGCCGTTAGAAGTTTTGAATTCAATTAAGAAGAATGTCGATGAACAAGGAAATATCACTTTTAACTCAAAATCAAGAACCTTGTTTGATTCAATGCTTAAACAATTAAATCTTGAAGCTAAAAATGTTATTGCTTATTGCAATGAATAAGGTTTAAGCTATAATAAATCTTATGAATATCAATGATGCTAAAAGGATTGTTTTTAAGTTTGGAACTAATGTTCTAAGGAATGATGATAAAGAAATTTCTTTATCTCGAGTATATTCTTTTATCGAAGAAATTTCTAAATTACATAGACAAGGAAAAGAAATAATTGTTGTTACATCAGGTGCTGTTGGTTTAGGCTCAAAAAAACTAAATGTTGATTCAAGTGAAAGCTTATCAATAAAACAGGCATGTGCGGCTGTGGGTCAATGTCAATTAATGTCTATTTATGAAGACGGTTTTGGAAAGTATTCAATTAATACTGCTCAAGTTTTATTAACTGAAGATGACTTTACTAACAGAATAAAATATTTAAGTTTGAGTAATGTTTTAAATACATTACTTGAACTAAAAGTTATTCCGATTATTAATCAAAATGATACTGTATCAACATCAGAATTAGAGCCAATATATGGTGTAAGTTTCTCTGATAATGATAAATTGTCAGCACTTGTAGCGAGTAAGTTAGATGCGGATTTATTAGTAATATTATCTGATATAAATGGTTTATATGATGATAATCCGAAAGAGAATCTAAATGCCAATTTAATAAGTGAGGTAAAAGAAATCACAGATGAAATAGAAAGTTATGCACAATCTGCTTCAAAAGGCGGACGAGGAGGAATGAAAACTAAACTCCAAGCAGCGAAAGTTGTTACTCATTCTGGCGGTTGTGTAATAATAGCAAATGGAAAATCCCCTCAAGTTATAAGCAGATTGTTTTCAGGTGAAAAAATGGGAACTACATTCTATCCCGTTGAACAGCTTTCTCAAAAACGCAGATGGATAGCTTATGCAACTAATATCAACGGACAAATAGTTATTAATGACGGCGCAAAAAAAGCAATTACAGAAAAGAATAAAAGTTTACTGGCTATTGGAGTCTTAAAAATTAATGGTTCTTTTGATTGCGGTGATGTTGTATCTATTATTGATGAAAATAAAGTTGAGTTTGCAAGAGGAATAGCTAATTATAATTCTGTAGATTGTAAAAAAATAATTGGTGAACATTCTGATAATATATATCAGATTTTAGGTCATAAAAATTATGATGCTGTAATAACTAAAGATAACATCGCATTATTGTAGGAGATATCTATGTCTAATGTAATAGAAATTGCTAAAAAAGCAAAAGAAGCATCAATTTCTGCTTTGCAATTATCAACAGAGATAAAGAATAATACATTATATAAAATTGCTGATGCACTAAATTCAGAAAAAGATGAAATAATATCAGCTAATAATATTGATTTGAACAATGCAAAGTTATTGATAGAAAAAGGTGAAATTACCCAGTCTGCCTATAATAGATTAAAGCTTGATGAAAACAAGCTTAGAGACATGATTCAAGGTGTTAGAGATATTGCTTCATTGGAAGACCCTGTAAATAAAATTATTTGGGAAAAAGATATAGCGCAAGGCATAAATTTAAAGAAAGTAAGCTGCCCTATAGGTGTAATAGGTGTCATTTTTGAAGCACGACCTGATGTTATTTCTCAAATTTCTGCTTTAGCAATAAAGTCATCTAACGCTGTTATCTTGAAAGGCGGCTCGGAAGCTGAACAAACAAATACAGCAATATTCAGAATTATAACTTCTGCACTTTCTGAAATTAATGAGTTTCCTAAAAATATGATAAATCTTATTTATTCAAGAGATGATGTAAAAGTTATGCTTGAAGCTGATAAATATATTGATTTAATTATACCAAGAGGCTCAAATTCTCTTGTAAGTTTCATTAAATCGAATACAAAAATTCCGGTTCTAGGACATGCAGACGGTATTTGTCATATATATATTGATGAATTTGCTGATATAAACAAGTCAATCCCAATTATTATTGATGCAAAATGTCAGTATCCAAGTGCTTGTAATTCTGTTGAGACAGTTCTTGTTAACAGAAAAATAAAAGATAAAGTTCTACCTGTTCTTATTAAATCTTTGAAAGAAAATTCTGTAGTTATTAATTCAGATGAAGAAGTGAAAAAAGAATATTCTGATGATATAAATGCAGTTGTTTCTGATTGGCATAAAGAATATGGAGAAAAAATATTATCATTGAAAATTGTTGAAAATATTGAAGAAGCAATTTATCACATAAATAAATTTGGCTCAGGTCATACTGATTGCATTCTTACAGAAAATGATTTAAATGCTGAAAAATTTATGATGTTTGTTGATTCATCAGGTGTATATAAAAATATATCTACTAGATTTGCAGATGGTTTTAGATATGGTTTTGGAGCTGAAGTTGGTATATCTACAAATAAAACACACGCAAGAGGCCCTGTTGGCTTAGAAGGATTAACTATTTATAAATATAAATTATCTGGAAATGGTGACATCGTAAATGATTTTACAACAGGATTGAAACAATTTTATAAGTAATTAATGAAAACTAACAAAATTTTTTTTTACAGAGTTTATATAACCAGTTTAAGTGTGAGGATTTATATATGATTACAAAAATTTCAATACCAATGGTTTCAAAAAATGTTTTATCAACTCCATCTTTTGGTTTTGCAAGATTAAATGAATTAGGACGTACAACCGCTGATTCTTTTGGTTATCAAGAAAACCAATTTTTAGACGCTGATATGTTTAAAAAGCAAGGATTTTTCCGCCGTTCTAAATTATCACAAGAATTAGGAAGTGGTACTGATTTTGTTGATATTTGTAAAAACTATGGCTGTACAAACAATGCAAAAACAAATGCTGAGTTTATAGAAAATCAAATTCTTTCTTCAAAGTCCGAAGGTGCAATAAAAAGGCTTGAACCGGATTCTCAACGTGAAGGTTTCTTAAGTTTATATATGCACAACTATGATAACCCTGAATTATCATTAAGATCAACAAAAATGCTATTAGAAAAAGTAAAAGAAGCAATGTCTCCTGAAGAGTACATAAAACATACCGGTATTCTTGAAGCAGGTACAAAAAGATAATAAGATTAAAAAGAAGAGAGGTTAAAACCTCTCTTCTTTTTATTTAAATTATATTATTTTGCATTTTCAAGCATAGATATAAAAAGTTCATTTATCTTATGTAATCCTAACAAATGGAACTTTATTTTTGAATATTTGTAACCATCTTTTTCCAATAACAACTGTCCTATAATATTTCCATTACATCTTAGAGTCCAAATACCATCTTCATTTGTATAGGTGTATAATTTCCCATATTTATAAATATTTACTTTGTCATATACTTGTTCTGCTAACAGTTTACCGGTTGCGCTATATTCTGAATATATATTATTTTTAATTGTTAAAAATACAGGTTGTTTATAGTGTTCACAAAGTTTAATAGGAATAATTTCGTCATACTTAACAGGAACAATTTCTTTACCTTTTAGAGTTTTAATACCATACTTATCATCCTTTTTTAAAAGCAAATATTGCTTATCATTGACTATAAACGGTTCACTGTTTTCTATAGGAGTATTATTGTCTACTTCTTCGGATATAATATCTTTTTTTATTGCAGCGACCTTAACTTTTTCCGGAAGTTTAATTTCTTCAATTTCATATACTAAATTGTCATCTCCATGTTCAACTTTCTGATAAATTGTTGAATTATTATATCTATATTTTTTTAACTCAGGCTTTAAATTCTGCGCTAATAAATAATATCCTTCATTAGAAATAACATATAGTTCATCTTCCGGAATAAGCTTTCCTGTATTTTGATAAAGTTTATATTTCCCATTATATTTTCCAGATATATATTCTTTATTATCACTATAGAATATACCAACTTTTTCATATATTGGCTTTAATATTACTTTAGCATCTTTGTCTATTAAACCATATTTATTTTGTTTTTTTGTCTTTATATACTGACCATATAAGTTTATATCATCATAATTTGTTAAAAAACAAGTTTCATTTTCAAGATTTAAATATCCGACAGACTTTCCAACCTTAATTTTATATTCATTTTCATTATAAGCACTTATTTCATCTATTATTGGTTCAATAATTAAAGAATCTGTATTTTTATTATAAACGGAATATTTATTATCTACTTTTAATATTTTTACTTTATCAGTTTCAAAAACGGAATCTACCTTTGATTCATCAATATCTTTTGCCTCTTCAAGCGATTGAGTTTCAACTATCTCATAATCACTACTCTTTACATTTATAGAATAAGCATAATTGCAAGAGAAGAAAAAAGATATGAACAGAAGTAGAAGAATAAATTTCTTTTTCATAATATCTCCTTTAACTAACATATAAGCATAATAACATTTTGAATTATATTTATGCAATATTAAACAATACTGAGTATAATTTTCTTAATTTCTTCAGTTATATCAGTATCATATTTTACATTCTTAGCAATAATTCTTGATAACTTGGATTTTTTAAATTCTCCAAGATGTCTGGTCCTATAAAAATTCTCAATATTTTCACACATTTTTCTATGTAAGTGCAATTCCTCTTTTATAATAGGAGTCGCGGGTTGATATTCATAGTTTAATGCTCTTTTCAAGAGATTAGTTGAAATAATATCTTCAAACTCACCACTTTCGATTAAAATTGTTTTATCTTTTTTTTCAATCATTTTCTGCAAAGAAGAACAAATTTCTTTTGCATCAGAGTCAAAGAGAAATACAATTGGAATTTTAATTTTATCTTTAAGTCTAAAGTATAAAGCAGGGCTTTTACTTTTACCACCGGCACCTAATATAAAAATACCATTTTTATAAAAATTTGATTTCATCTTATCTGCAAAAACAGGGAGTAATATTTCTTCAGTAATTCCCTCAACAATAATTAGTTTGTTAATTGGAAATAAAAGAGAATGTTTTTTTCTCAAACATACTAAATCTTCCAAGTTAATTCTTGTAGAATTTGAAAATTCCTCATCAACTTTTATTAGAAATTTTAAATTAACCGGTGCAGATTCAAAATCTAAATGTTTCAATACTGCCGAAAAATTTAATTTCGCATTTAAAAAACTTTTTGTCCTTTGCTCTATATTCTTAAAAGTTGCTTCAACAGAGACATTTAAAGCCTTATTCACAGATTGATTAGCTATACCCTTAATATCAAAAATGTTATCAACAGAAGCATTCCAAATTTCTTCAACAATACTTACAATAATTCTAGGATCTAATCTTTCTATATCTGCTTTTGAATATTTTGGGGAAATAAGATTTCGATATATTATAGAATTAAATACTCTACTAAAAGACTCATCCGGCGATTTAAATCTTGATAATCTATCCATATTGATAACAAGCTCATCAAAAGATAAGAACTTATATTTTATTGAACTTTGCATTTGCAGTAGATTCAAGAAAAGCTCCAATTAAACAATTTAACTGATTGATATTATAACATAATAAAAATAGAAGGAGACAGGCTATATTATAGCCTGTCCCATCATTTTATGAAAGTGTTATTGATGACCGGTCCATCTATGATCAATCTTAGATCCGGCTTCAGTCGCATTTAATGATGCATTCCAGAGATTTGCACCAAGAGCAATAGCTCCGACAACAACAGCAAGAGCTTTATTCGGAATTTTCTTAACAACTTTTACAGCTTCTTCACCGGCTTTCTTTGCAGCGGAATTAGCTGCTCTTTGTTTTGCAAAATTAACAACGGAACCAGCTGTATATACAACAGAACCGGCAACTATACCTGAAGTTATACCTTTTACTGTACCTTTAAGATATTCACCTGTCGTAGCAAAAAATTTCTTGATATTAGCTATAAAACCTTTTATTGATTTAATAGGACCTTTCTTCTCATTTTTTTGAGAAGAAATTTCAACAGAATCAGCTTTCTGCGTTTGAACATTTGATGCAGGAATGGCATCTTTTACTGTTATCGGTTGAGCTGTCTTTGCAGTTGTAACTTCTTTTGTTTGTGTTGGTATCGTATATGAACTCGGCATATTAGCAAAAATATCTGACATATTTACCCCACTTATTCTTTTCTAAATACTAAAAACACTTGAACCATTTTTTTTGACTATTTTTAATATTATATTAAATTTTATTAACCAATTCCAGCATTTCAGAGACAGCTTTATCAAGACCGACAAAAAGCGCTTTAGAAATAATACTGTGACCTATATTTAATTCATGTATATCTTTAATTTCATGAATTCTTAGAACATTTTTATAATTTAGCCCATGTCCTGCATTTACTTGCAATCCTAAAAGATGAGCGAGAGACGTAGCTTGTTTCAACTTTGTAAACTCTTCTTCTTCATTTTGTTTTCCAAATGCTCTTGAATATGCACCTGTATGTAGTTCTATAAAAGGAGCACCGGTATCAGAAGCGGCACTTACCTGTTGTCTATCTGGATCTATAAATAGGCTAACTTGAATGCCCGCTTCAATTAATGGTTCAATAAATTTTTTTATTTTCTCTGGATTAGATGCAACATCCAAACCGCCTTCAGTTGTTACTTCTTCTCTTTTTTCTGGAACAATACAACAAGCATCAGGTAATAATTCTAACGCGATTTTTTGCATTTCATATGTCGCAGCCATTTCAAGATTTAATCTGCATTTCAAATCATTTTTCAAAGAAAAAACATCAAAATCTACAATATGTCTTCTGTCTTCTCTTAAATGAGCAGTTATACCATTTGCACCTGCATTTATACATTTCTTTGCGGCCTCAATTACTGAAGGTTCAAGTTCGCCTCTTGCATTTCGTAAAGTTGCTACGTGATCTATATTAACACCTAATAACATATATAATCTCCATTCTTACTATATTATAACTTCTATTTTTGTCATTTACAATAATTCATAAATTTAAAAATAGTTACAAATACTCAAGAGTAATTATCTAACTATTTGTATTATATTGATAATTTTCCTAAATACCTTCTTTAAAATGCTTATAAAGAGTAAAAAAGATAGAAATATTTACAATAAAAATTTTAATGATAATATAAAAATACCATATTCCTCAGTAGCTCAATGGCAGAGCATTCGGCTGTTAACCGAAGGGTTGTAGGTTCGAGTCCCACCTGAGGAGTTTTTTCTTATTTAAGCCACTTTTAATGATGGTCTTAAAGACTTGATTAGGCTCTATGATTATGTTTTCGCCATCGTAAGAAAAGTTCGAACACACTATTTGAACAATTCTTCTTTTTTGCTCTGGATTTGCCTTCAAAAACGCTCTATGACAGTTTTTGCAGAACTCGAGCAAACAGTTCGATTGCTCGAAAAAGGTCTTAGTAATTTTCAATAATTCTTGCTCTTCTAATATAAGGGTTTTTCTCTCAATATCCCAATCTTGAATGGTCTGTTGTAAACTTTCACTATATTTACCCATGCCAGATTCAAAAACATCTTTTAGCATTTTATCAATTTTATTAATACGTTGTCGTATGCTTCTCTTCCGTTGTTCAAAGTCTTTATTATGTTCTTTATGAACATCTTTTAATCCTTTGATAACTAGGTCATGGATTTCACCAGGTATTGTAATTCCTTTTAAAACATTTATAATAGCTTCATCTATAAGCTCTTGTCTAACATAGCTGGTTCTTTTACATTCCCCACCACGATTACCAGTACAGTGATAGTATATGTATGTTCTTGTGCCACTTTTCTTACTTGTTTTGAGCTTGCGTTCACCAGTCATTCTACAACCACAAACACTACAAGTCATACATTCATTATAGGCAAATTCTGTATGTGTTTGTCTTGTCTTTTCTGGAGCATTTAATTTCTTTTGAACTGCAAAATATGTAGCTTCATCAATCAATGGAGGATAGTTTGTATCTTCGATAAGTGAGCCATCATAATAAAACTTCCCAGTGTAAGCTCTGTTGCGTAAGATATATTCAACAGTAGTTTTGGGGTGTTTATTACCATGTTTATTTCTAAAACCTTCTTTATATAATTTAGAAGTTATTGTTCTTATAGAATCACCTTGTAAGCAAAGCACATAGGCTCTTCTAACAAAGAACGCATTAGCTTCATCGATTATCATTTTCTTGTATTTACTACCCTTTTGAACAATATTTTCATAACCAATGGGTGCATGGTATGGGTATTGCCCAGTTGCAACTTTACCTCTAATTCCTTCCTTTGTCCTTAATGCAGCGGTCTTGCGTTCTCTTTCTGCGAAAACCATAGAAATTTGCCTCATCATTTCAACATCTAAACCATCGCCATTTATGTCGGTTACAGTTAAAAGTTTGATATTGTTTTCTTTGAAAAAGGGTTCTAATGTGGCTGAATAATCAGCAATACTTCTTGATATACGGTCTAATTTCCATACAACAACTGCTTCAACATTATTGGATTTATCCATACAATATGCCAATAAATCTTGCAGCGCAGGACGATTCAAGTCTTTTGCAGATATACCTTCGTCTTTAAAAGTTTTGTCAATCTTATAGCCATTTTGCACTGCAAAATTCATATTATTTGTAATCTGTTGAGGAATACTGAATCCACTTTTGGCTTGGTCATCGGATGATACCCTCACATAACTAACTGCATTTTTCATTTTTATTCTCCATTGTACTGTATCATAGCATCGTCATTTTCACATTGCCAGGTCATAATTTCTTCAAATACACTAAGATATTGAACCAATCCTTTTGCAATATTTTCTTCTGAAATATCATCTTCTGGCTTAATATCTAGCTTAACTATAACATTGGCAGTGTTCTTACCTTTCTCAACAGTGAAAGAATATTCTTCAAGTTCTGAAGAATAGAATGTTTGGTTATTAACTTTTTTACCAGTTTCTTTCACTATGAATATACCTTTGAATTATGGAAAGGAACTATTCCTTTGCCCTATATTCATAGTGTAAATTTAGTTATAGAATATTACCTTAAATGCGAACAATAATAATGTGATAACCATTATTAAACTTCACTTTCGAGGTTTTACTGATAGTAACTTAGTGGTTTATTTTGGTAAAATTATTCTACTATCTGAGAAATAAAACGTTCAAATTTATGAAATTCTGGCGATAAGTATTGGTTATTATTGATAATATGACAAAAATTTACAAATTTAGCCACATTATATTGATAATACCTAGTATCATCTATTTTGGGAGCTAATAAGTCTTCAATATCATTCTTTGAATTATTCTTTATCCTATTATAATCACTATTAAATCTTGAAATAGCAGTATCTTGTTGCCCATTTTTATTTTCAAATATACTATTATTAATGAAATGCTTTTGGGAAATTTCTAGTATGGCATATTTAGGATTACTCTCTTTTACTTGCTTTAGCATACACATAAATATTTTCCATTGTTGAGGTTTCATGTGATATATTGGATGATATTTCTTTTTCTTTGGAGTCTTATTTTTCGGCTTACTTGCTGTACTATTCTCTGTCATTGTTGGGAATGGCAAAGTGATACTATCTTCTACTGTGATTTCATCCGATTCAGAGGCTTCAAGTTTTTGCAGATATTCAAGCAATTTTTCACGTTTAAATGCCGTTACCACTTTTATTTCTGTTACACCATTATTTGAAGCAAAGCTAACACTAAGACCATCACAAAGTTTACCATTGTCTTGTAATTCGCTTCTCCAATCATACCTATTATTTGTTATTCCTTTTAATTCAACCAAGTCATTAAGGTAAGTAAGCAAAACAACTGGCATATATTTTAAATCTTCTATAATATAATTATCCACATTGGGAACGTCTTTTATCGTAGAATAAAATTCATTTATTAATGCAGTGAGGTTTTCTCTTTCTGATAAACCAGATAATTCATTTTTTGCCAATGCTTTAACATATTTGAGTGAGTAATTAGTTAGAGCTTCTATATCGATAATACTGACTTTGTAGCCAATATGTATCTCGCTTTTCAATATTTTCTTGTAGGTGTTTTCAATGGAGAATATTTCATCAGGTACTTTGTTTTCGGCTAGGCTGATTTCTTCTTGAATATGTTTAATTTCTTCAAGTGTAAAGTTCTTATCAATTTCAATATTTATAATAGAACCTTTTTCTAATTCTTTGCCTTTAAGCAGTTTTAATAATACATATATTTCTCTATTTGATAAAACTTTCATATCAGCTTACTCCTTGAAATCATTATACTATAAAGCATAAACAATAAATCATGTTTATTAAATTTTCATATAGAGACCAACGAGAAACTATATGAAGGAAGATATATTTAGAAATATAGGAGCTAGCAATCATTCTCGATTAACCAGAGAAGAAAATGACTATTATGCAACAGACCCTATTGCAGGGTATTTGTTATTAGAAGTTGAACCAGATTTAACTAATATCTGGGAATGTGCCTGTGGAGCAGGACACTTGGCAAAGGTATTTGAGTCTTTTAGGAAATTAAGTAAAGCTACAGATTTAATTGATAGAGGTTATGGAGATGTTGAAGACTTCTTGCTTAATAAAGAGCCATATAATAACGGTGATATTGTTACCAATCCTCCATATAAGTATGCTCAGCAGTTCGTTGAACATGCTTTAAGTAAGGTTGATGTTGGTCGTAAAGTCTGTATGTTTCTTAAAGTTTTATTTTTAGAAGGGAAAGCAAGAAAAGAATTATTCAACAAATATCCTCCAAAGACTGTTTATATTTCAAGTTCAAGAATTAATTGTGCAAAAAATGGCGATTTTGATACCTATACATCTTCTGCTATTGCCTATGCTTGGTTTATATGGGAAAAAGGCTATTGTGGAGAGACCATTATTAAATGGACTAATTAGTTTTTATTTACTCATTGAATTGCATTGCAGGGGGTAAAGTTTCAGAAATTTTGGACAGTTTCTGTGAGAATTTAATCTAAAACCCTTGTAAATTGTTACATGTAGCTCTATCAATATCACTTGACAAGATGAGAAAAACGATGCATCATTAGACCGAAAGCAGCGCTGCTTCTAGTTATTAGGCAAAATAATAAGGAGCAAAAACATGCAAAACAGAATTATCACAACAAACTTGAACATTGAAAATGAAATCAGACTAATTAAAGCTTATGAAGCCAAAGAAAAGGAACTAAAGGAACTTCGAGAAGAAAAAGAAGCTGAGTTAAAGAAACTACTTGATAATGCAGGACTCGAGGAATTAGAAGTCGGAGCATTTACAATCAGATTTACTAATGTTGTTAGAAACAACTTTAATACATCAGCTTTTAAGAAGAAATATCTAGAACTATATAATTCTTTTATCAAACAAACTACATATAGGAAATTCACGATTTCTTAGGGGATTAGCCCCCTCCCCTTTAAGGGGGGAACAGTTAAACAATAGTAAAAGATGAAAGGATTATAAAATGACAGTAACATATAACACCGTAGAAAAGATTTATAGCAGAAATTATGGTAGCGACAGATTATTCAAAAGACCATATTGCCAATGTTTAAACTATACGCAAGGTATATTCGATTTTCAGAAAACACTAGATGCTTTTTGGATAGTTGATAATATGGTTTCATATATGCCAACAATTATGAAATCTTATGAAGAAAAAGGTTTTGAATTTTATGTTGTAGAGATTGTTCTAAACAAAGACCATCAGGGCTACATGGAAGTATTTACAGAAGGATATGTTGGTAATGATTATAAAGAACATATAGAGATTATCAAGCAAGAGATACCATATATTGATTTACCTGTAAATGGAAATGAAACAACAACATATAAGTTTTTCTTATCATTATCAGCATTAGAACCTGTTAAATTTACGTTTTACCTAACATCAGAATATTGATTATAAGGGGATTTAATCCCCTACCCCTTAAAGGGGTAATGGTTAAGAAGTAATAAATTAATGTGAAAGGATTTATAACAATGGGGGCATGATTATTGATATAAAAGAAAAACAATCTGATAAAGAGCCTTATGGATTAGATATTGAAGATTTAAAGATTGGTTTTATTGTAGGGTATGAAGAATGTGATTATGACTACAACACAAGTAAATACATTGGTGATAAACCTTTTGAAAGATTATACACAGGTGAAGAATACGTTAAAATCTCTTGTGATGGAGAGTATGCTTATCCAGAATTCTTAGAAATGTGGAAAGGATTTATAAATCAATATGATATTAAAGAAATATCCGACTCAAATAAAGATACTGATGTGTTTAATATATCAGATAATCCAAGTGATGATTTGGTTGCATAGATGATTTTAAGGGGGATTAATTCCCCCTTATACAAAATAAAGGAATTAATAATGGAACGAAAAATAAAAATATTAATTGATTATTTATATGCTTTTAATGACTCATTAACAAAAGCAGAGTTGCAAAGAATACTAAGACGATTGAAAGATTGTGGTGTTAAAAATATGACTTTTGGAAATCAGAAATTTGAATTAACAAATGATTTCATCAATTCAGTAAAAGGGGTTTGTTAATATGAAAAAGATAGAGAAATTAAAGATTAAAACATATGAGGAGTTTAAAGAGCAATTAAACAAAGTAAAGAAATCGCATTCAGAGATTGTCTTATCATACTACAAGTACTGTCATTTGTATGACAAAGATGAAGATTTGGATTTCAATTTCTATAAAGATTTGATTTTAAAAGAGTTAGAGCCTTATGGATTAGAACCTATTAAAATTACAGATGATTTTGATTTGATTTTCAGATTTAAAAACAAAGCCGAAGCCGTTATACATATTAAACCATTTGGGATTGACTACCTCATATACAAAAAGTAATTGTGCCACAGTAGGTAAACTTTGTAGAAAATCTAAAAATTCCCTAAACAAAAAGAAAGGATAAAAATGAGTAAAGTATTTGCATATATAAGAGTGTCGACTCGTGAACAAAATGAAAACAGGCAACTAGATGCACTTAAAGATTTAAACATTGATGAAATAGTCGTAGAAAAGGCTTCTGGAAAGAACTTTGTAGGTAGAGAAAAATATCAACAAATGAAAGCTCAATTAAGAGCAGGCGATTTATTGATTATTCACTCGATTGATAGATTTGGTCGCAACTATACAGAAATCTGTAAAGAATGGGAAGGATTGATTGCTAAAGGTGTTGATATTCAAGTTTTGGATATGCCAATCCTTAATACCAGAGATAATCAAAATGGACTAACCGGGAGATTGATTACAGATATTGTATTAAAGCTATTAGGCTATGTAGCAGAGAAAGAACGAACTAATATCAAAACAAGACAAAGGGAAGGCATTGATTCTGCACTAAAGAATGGAATTAAATTTGGTAGACCAAAGGGCGAGATTCCAAAAGATTTTATCAGGGCTTACGAATTATACAAGCAAGGTTTGATTAAGGTCAAAGATGTAATGTCGATGTGCAACATCGCAAAAAGTACATTTTATAAATACGCAGAGTCCATAAAATGTTAGGTGTATTTTGTGTACCTTTTTTATGATAAATCACCTTTGAAAATGATTGATTTTGCATTAACAAAAATAGTCCACGAAAAGTACACTTTTTATAGACTATTGAAATTGATGCAGAAAAATTGAATTGCATTGCTCCTTAAAACTGGTAAGCTCTAAACCGTTAGGGTTCGGAGCTTTTCTTTTCTATAACTATTTTTAATATGACTAACTCTGATAAAAACTTGTATTATTTTACAATTATAGAACTCTTGTGAATATGGCTGAAAAAATAGGCATTACAAGTAAGCTGTTAAATTGTAGTAAATACCTACAATCCTTGTAGTAGAAGCGATTTAAGCTGTTGGACTTCCACTTACCTTGAGACGCTTGTTGTAAACGATATAATAATAGTAATTTTAAGCTATTTCTAAAGGGCTTCTATACTACTTGAGGATGTCATTTAGGCTAAATTATACTTATAATTCCAAACTTTCTTTTGAAATCATCATAACTATTTATCCAGTTGAACTTAATAGCCGAATCTACAGCTCTAAAGTGTAATTTACCACATTTTTCTATCTTGTTTATTTCTGTATTTGTTAAATCAGAGCGTTCTTTTCCAAATTTTGACTCAATAATGAAATACATTTTGTGTTCTTGATTAGCTTCTTCTTTGACAATTACCGCCCAGTCAGGAGAATAATTACCATAAGGTGTATCAATGATAAATCCACCTTTTTTTAATTTTGTGAACAATATAACAGATTCATCATTTTCAAGCTGTTGAGCAAAATCATACTCACCTTCACTATCCATTTTATAGTATTTATTCAATGCTCTTTGTTTAGATATATTTGCTTGAAAAACCTTTTTAACTTTCTTGAAAGATTCATCATCTACTATATCTGTTTCAATAATTTTTGCCCAGTCTAATTCATAACCATCAATAACTTCATAAGCTACAATATTTTCAGCCTTTGCATCAACAAGCATTTTAGAGATTTTCTTTGTAACATCTTCTAATATGTCTTGATAATTTAATAATTCACGTTTTTCAATTCCAGTTAATATCCTGTATATTGCTTTTCTAGGCATCATTGTATGATACATAATGTTATCAATAATTTCTAAATCAGTTTTAGGTTCTTGAATGCTATCTTTATAAACTTCAACCGTTGTAGGATTACTTGCTCTATCCACAGTTATTTTTTCAATACTAGCCTTGACATAGCCTTCTGTAACTTCATAGACATTTGTTGCCCTGATGTTTCTAAGGTATTCATTTATTTCATTAACACAATTAGCAATAAACTCATCTTGGTTAAAGTCTACTTTATACATAGACCTTTTAACCATGTAATGTCTTAATGTTTCGAGTAGTTTTTTAAATTTTTCCTCTTCTATGTATGAACATTGTTCATTGATAATAGGATCATCATCACCATTTTCAATAGGCAATTTATTACTGCCTTTTTCTTTCATTAGCTCAATAAAAGTCTTTTTGATGATTTCTTCATGTTCTTTTAATGTTTCATTAGCAAAATCAATATATTTAAGGTTTTGTGCATCATTTTTGAGCATATTCTTACTGTCAATTACACTTCTTGCAAATAGTTCAGACTTAAACTCTTCAACAAGTTCTTTTGTCATTTTATCAGCAGGTATACCTGCTTTTTTAAGCGTTTGAGTAATAATATCAAAAGTAACTTCATCTTTATTGAAGCCCATTTTTTCATTGAAATCTTGCTGTAGGGTTGAGGCAAATTCATCATATGAGTCATTTGCAATAACTGTTAATTCATTTATTTCACTATCTTGAATACGTTTACCATTTATATCAACTGGCAATCTTAAGCCTCTACCAATTTCTTGTTTTTTAGCAATATCACTATTGCTTTTTCTCAAGGTACATAAAGTAAATACATTTGGATTATCCCATCCTTCTCTTAATGCCGAATGTGAGAATATGAAAGCTAAAGGACTGTTAAATGATATAAGTTCATCTTTACCGTTTAAAATCTGGTCAATCTGTTTGTCTACAAGTTCTTGAATAGCCTTTGAATATTCTTTATCTTCTTCAAGAACTTCTAGGTTCATTATTTTACCTTGCTTGTCTCTGGCAAAATATCCTTGTCTTACTTCTTCGATGTTTTCGTATGAAGGAAATAAATCAGCATACTTTCTGAATTTATCTCTATATTCACTTACCAATTTAGAATATTCTTCATCGAATATTCTTAGATATTCACCTCTTGTATCTGGTGCTGAATCATCACGAACTTTAGAAACATCATCAATAAAGAATAATGTCAAAGTTTTAATCTTTTCGCCTCTCTCTAGGATTGCAAATTGCTTTTCTAGATGATTTTTAATAGCCAAATTAATCTGTATTTTAACAGCCTTATCTTGGTTTACTTCACTATTACTTTCTCCTTCTGCAAGTACAATATTTCCATTATTCGTTGAAATCTTCAAACAGTCTTTTCTTGGATTTTCTGTAACATAATAATCATTGTACTGGCTTAAACCTCCAGATAATTCAAATATTGACTGTCCCCCTAAAACTTCAAAGGTTTTGAATTTAATTCTACCACCTTGTTCTTGAGAGAACATTTCAATTTTAGCTTTAAGGTCTTTAGTGAATTTTATATAGCGTATATAATGGAAATCCTTTGGGACTGTTCCATATACCGTTTTAACCTTAATTGATTTTACCAAGTTATTAGCAAAAGCCCCATAAGAATCCAGTTTATAAACAAAGTTCGCAGGAAATTCCCTTCTGTGTGTAGCTGAATACTTTAAAGTAAATAGCGGATTTAATTCAGCTAATGCTTGTTTTGATTTAGAAGGTTTCTTCTTTGTTCCTTCTACCCTTTGAGGTTCATCTATAATAACAATAGGTTTAATTTCTTTTAGTTCATCCCACAAAATTACCCCATTTTCTTGAGGATTTTTAATTTTTGTTGAGTCAGAAGCAAATGCTTGTGTGTTAATTAAACAAATACTTAAATCTTTGCTTTCTACAAATGTATTTAATAATCCCTGAATATTCTTACTATCATATATGTAGAAATGTTGTAGTAAGTCAATGTTAAACTTACTCTTAAAGTGGTCGTTTAACATTTCAACAGATTTTTTTACACCCATTTTAATAGCAATAGAAGGCACAATAATCATAAACTTTTTAAAGCCATAATCTTCATGTAGTTGTAAAATTGTTCTCAAATAAACATAGGTTTTACCCGTTCCTGTTTCCATCTCAATAGCGAAATCACCGTCACAGAGACTGTTGTCTGGAAAAATATCATTGTCTAATTGAATTTTCTTCAAGTTATCAAGAACTCTTGTACCTAATGTTACATGTGGGTTTGATGAGAAATCATCAGCCAAAAATCTTTTACCAGTATATAAACCCTTGTTATTTATTGGTAAACCTTTAAACAAACCAACTGTTGAATCTATTGCTTTAAGTTGGTGTGTTAATTTATCATTAAATTCAAATTTAATCTTCTGTGTCATTCTTAACCATCCCTTAAATAAATTCAACCGTATAGGTTTTCTTTTCATCACTTGTATTTTTGTCAATTAAAGCATTTAACCTTCTAAATGTTTCATCTTTAAATACAATATTATCGTCAAAAGCTGAATCTCTAAACACAAACTTAATCGGTAAAGGATTTAATGTTGATAGCTTTTCAACCATTTCTGGTGTGATATCTTCTTCTAAACTAATCAAATAACTATCAGCTACAAGATATGTTCTTGAGCCAATATCGGTTAGTTTTTCTATCTTGGATGTTAAAGGTAAACCTTCTTGTCTGAGCATTATTTCATATACAACATTTAAATCGTTTTTAAAATCTGGAGTGAAATCCAATTTATCTTTTTCAGAAGTTCCTGCAATGTAATCATGGTATATATCCTTACCTTGAAGATTTAATTTTTCCCAGTTCAAAGTAGTTTCACCAACTCTAAACACTTTAAATCCTATATCTGGAACTTTCTTAGGCTCTTCTCCGAGTTTGAGTTGCTGGTTTTCTGCTTCAATTTCTTCTTTAATTTTTTTCCCAGCTCGTCTAATACGCTCTTTACCTAGTTCACAAATATTTGTATGTTTACCCATATTTAATAGCAATTTATATGCGTCTTTTTCTTTATTTATTTCTTGTGGTATTTGAACCAATATAAATCTTTTATTATAATTATCTTCGAGATTTAGTTTCATACAAGCATGAGCAGTTGTTCCGCTTCCAGAGAAGAAATCTAAAATTATATCACCTTCATCTATAAACAATGCCGATAATAAATGTTTTACGATATATGTTGGTTTAGGAAAATCAAATAATTCAGAATTCCCGAATAATTCCTTGATTTCGTTTTTGGCATTTTGATAGTTAATTTCTTTTTCTACCCATATTGTTTTTAATTTAGTAGTTTTTTCAGTGCCATCATCAGAATCTATATAGTCTTTTCTGAAAATATCCCAGGAATCGATTTCATTGGTTCTATTTACTTTTTTCCCAATTAATAAATGTTTCTCTGCATTAAATTTCTCTTTTCCCCAAGTCCAACGACTTAATTCCCCAGTAGGTCTTTTGGGAATTACTTCAATTGTATATATATTATCTCTATCCATAGAGCATTTACCAGTTTTCGGGTCTACATAGATTGGATAAAACATGTTGGGTCTGTCTTCTTTCCTCCAAGCTCCTCCTCGTTTTCTTAAACCCAACATCCTGTATTTTCTGCCATTTTCATCAACTTCATTATATTCCCCTAAACTTTCTTCTGATTTTGAAATGCCTTTTAACTCTAAGTTTGATGCAGTTTTTGCGTACATTATAATATATTCATGCACATATGATAAAAATTTACTATTTTGAGAACCTCTTGGATTACTCATAATAGTCATAAGACCTATTCTATTGTAAGGACCAAAAATATCATTGCACAGGCGTTCTAGATTATTTATTTCGTTGTCATCAATACTTATAAATATAACCCCATCTTCTGTTAGTAAATCTTTAGCAAGTTGAAGTCTAGGATACATCATATTAAGCCAATTGGTATGATATTTGGCAGAATCCTTTGAGTTCTTTTGTAGCTTTTCACCGTATTCATCACGTTCACCTTGCATTTGTTCAAGTTCTTCTTGTGTCATTGAAAAGTTATCCTTATATACAAAATCACTACCAGTATTATAAGGAGGGTCAATATAAATCATTTTAATTTTGCCATAGTAATTCTTTCTTAAAAGTTTTAATACTTCTAAGTTATCACCTTCTATATAGAGGTTTTGGGTTGTATCCTCGTCAACGCCATCACCTTCAATATATCTTAATGTTTTACCCAAGACATTTCTTCTGGCTTCCTTCTTTGCATTTTGTTTGCCTGCCCAAGTCAACTCATACTTTTCTTGTCCTACCTCTTCAAATTGCCCTAGTTCTTCTTTTAAAGCATCTATATCCAACTGCCCATCTTTAACAGCACTTGGAAATAAACTTGCTAACTTCTGCAAATTTTCATTATTAACATCAAATAATTCTTGTTCTACTTTAGGTAGTTTTATATCACTCATTATCAAACTCCTTCGCTTTATAATTCTTATATATGGAATAAACTTTAATCAAAGTGTTAAGTTCTAACCAACATCTTATGAGATTTTCATCAGTTCCATAGTTAAGAAATTGTTTATCACCATGCAATATTTTATTTCTATATTTATTGTATTTTTCTAAGTCCTCTTTAGAGACATTTTTAACTTTCTGTGTATTTTTCATAACAGCTTCAAATATTACTGTATAACAGTCAAATACTTCCCTTTTTCGCTCCTGTCGCCATAAATATTCTGTTGTAATCTCTCCTTTTGAAGGAGAATGTCCTTTTGTAGAAAGTTCTTTTTCTAACTGTTTTCTATCAGTGGTTGGAACCAACTCGTGTAAATCTTCTGTTAATCCTGTTATTTGTGCCAATAAAGTAGGAATTACTACCGTATTAATTACTGATTTATCATTTGTAGTAGTCATTGCTCTGTAGCAAGAATTAATTATAGGCATTCTATCGGAAATGTTTGTGTTATTTTCCCATTCATTTATTAACGTAGAAATATTTCTGTAATTATCCTTAACATAGTAATTTGTGATTGTATTGGAATAATCTTCTTCCTTCAATGGTTTAAGTATTTCTAATAATTTATAATCATCAATCACCCAGTATTTTTCTTCTGCCTTATATAAGACTAGAGCAAGTTGCAAACCTTCTATAAACTGTATAAATTCAGGGCTTTCAATAATTTTTTGCAATGCTTCAACATAAGGAGTTAGGATTTTGTTAATTGCAGTAACTATTATTTTTGCGTTGTCGCAAAAATTCACAAGTTCAGGACAGGCTTCTTTTATTAACTCTTTTAAATTGTTTGATATTTTATGCCCCAACAGTTTGCTCCTTATAATAGCTTTGTAGCTCTTGAATTAAATTCTTCATCCTTGTATTCAACTCAACTTTTTCCTGTGCAACTACAGTCTTGGCTTGTTTATCTTTCAAACCTTGTAACTCTTTTAACTTGCAGAAAAATTCTATTTTCTTTGCTTCATTATACCAAATATTTGTGTCAAATATGGTCGTTAAATCTTGAATTAACTTTGAATTGTTTAAGACATATGCCTTAATCATTAGTTCCATATAGAAGGAACGTTTATTGTTTTTATTTTTAATATTCTCATATAGCAATCTAGCATCCAATTTTGCATTAATCGGTTGAGGAGTGGTTACAAAAGTATTATCAAGTACAATTGTTTGCTCTTCCTGCATACTCAATCTTTTATCGGCAAAGGCATAACAACAAGATGAAATATCGTAGAACTTGAATACACATGGAGCTTTTATAACTTCCTTTTGCAGAATATTGTTCAAATAAGTTGCACTTTTTAAATTATTCAATTCAATTTCAAGAAACATAATGACCTGATAATTATATGTTTCATTAATAATAGAAGGTATTTCTTCTCCTTTTATCTGATATTTAAGAATTCCACTTTTGATAGTTTCTTTTATTCTTTTCTTATCAGCACGACTTAATTCCTTATGAACAAAATCAGTAGGTTTAAAATGGCTATTTACGATATATTTATCTTCAATACCAAACATGCCTGTTTACCTCAATACCAGAAAACTTATAAGTTCAAAGTCATCTTGCGTTTCATTTGCAAAAGGATTATCAAATCCTTCAAAAGAGAATATTGTTTGTTTAGACTTCTCAGATTCCTTACCTTGAATACTGTTTACAGCTTTTGTAAGCAGTTCTGAGTATAATTTCATATCCTTTGCATCTTTTGTTAGTTTGTAGAAATCCTTGAATAAATCTTCTTCAACCACAGATTTCTTATAGCAAAATTGCCTAAATGTTTTTAACAAATCTCTAGCTTGGTTGTTTCCAAGAAGTACCTCGCCATTATCACCTATATAAATTAAGTAATATGGATATAATGAACTTTCGTTGACTGGCTTTGTTTCAATATTTTGGTGTTTAAAACAGAAAATTACCCCTTTGTGTTCTCCATTTGTTACTGAATAAATACCATGTGGGGTCTTTTGTACCTCTGGGTTTTCTTTTACATAGCCAGAAAGCTCAAATAGGTAATCGTTCAAATTTAAATCAGTAAGTGAAACGCTATCATTAGCCTCATCAATATCAATAACTTCTTCTTTTAATTTTTCAAGTTGTTTCTTTCTGAAGTTGATGTCATTCATCTCTGGACTTAAAACATTTTCATCACCTGTCGAAACAAGGTTTGTAGCTACCATTTTAGTTTTAACCCTGTTTTCTAAGTCTAAATATTCGTTTAAATCCATATCCGGGAAGAAGTTAATCATTTTAATCTTGGTATTTGTACTACCAATTCTATCAATACGACCAAACCTTTGAATAAGTGAAACTGGATTCCATTGAATATCATAATTAATAACACAATCGCAGTCCTGCAAATTTTGACCTTCTGAAATACAATCAGTACCTATTAATATATCAATTTGTTCTTCACTAGGAAGTTCTGATTTTAATTTTGACTTTGGAGAGAATCTTGAAAGTACTCTATTGAAGTCAAGTTTAGTTTTGTCTGGATTAAAGTTACATCTTGGAGTATCTGAGCCAGAAACCATTGCCAATGAAATATTATCTGCTTTAAATTCATCCTTCAAGGCTTCATATAAGTAATTAGAAGTATCTGCAAATGCTGTAAAAATAAGAACCTTTTTATTACCATTATTATATGGAGTTGTTTTAACTTTATTATGCAGAATTTCTCTTAACGTCTTTAATTTATTATCTCTATCTTCATCAAGAACAGTTTTTGCTTCTTCATATATTTCTTCAATTTGTTCTTTATCAAAATACAAATCCATCAAAAACTTTTCTTGGTCTAAGTGTTCTACTTTAATTTCATATTTGTAGTCTAGGCAAGTGTCCCCTTCTGAAACATCATAATCATCTGTACTAGGATTAAATTCTCCGTTTTCAATATCCTCTATATATGAATCAATTTTCTCAAGTAATCTTCTTAAAGTTTCAGCAAAAGCATAAACAGAGCTATCTAAACGTTTAAAAAGATTAAACCTGTGCATTTTAGCTGTTATAAATTCCCTATCTTCATGATAGAACACGTCTAGACCTGCCCATGTAGTTTTATACTTTTCACGATAAAAAGGCTTATGTATAGGATGAACATATGACAATGGCATGTAAACAGCTAATTTTAACTCTTCTAGTCGCATATTTGTAGTTTTAAAATTCAATAAACATTTTTCTACGTCAATATGAGGAGTGTAAGTATCTGGTTTAAGTTTTTCAGGGAATGTGCCAATTTTATCTGTTCCATAACAAGTAGTAATGTGCTTCCTACTTCTAGCAATAGTCATCATCTCAAGTAATTTGAAAAACTTGGGAGGTAACATATCATATAACTCTTCTTTTCTTTTTGTAGGCATTATAGCCCATCTATTTAATGCCCCCCTAGCACGACCGAGTAAGTTTTTAATACTGTTAATACCATACTCTTCTAAAGCATCATCTTTATCTGCGGTAATAAGGTATAGCTGATTTCTTAAATCTGCAAGGGAATTATTTACTGGTGTTGCTGATAATAGTAGTACTTTTGTATTTTTGCTCTCTTTAATTACACTCTGTATAAGCCTTTGATATCTAGTAAAGCCTTCATCTTTCTCAGTTTTATTTCTGAAATTATGAGATTCATCAATAACAACCAAGTCATATTTGCTCCAATCAAATCTTGATAAATCATAACCGCTTTTAGATTCACCCTTTTCTCTTGATAAATCGGTATGGAACATTATCTTATAGTTAAAAGTTTCATCAAGAAAACTATCTTTGTATGCACCTTTAAAAGAATTCCAGTTATCATAGAGCTTTGCAGGGGTTAAAACAAGTACATTATCCTGTCTTAACTCAAAATACTTGATAATAGCAAGAGCTTCAAATGTTTTACCAAGACCAACACTATCTGCAATGATACAACCATTATACTTATGAATTTTCTGAATAGCAGAAAGAACTGCATCTTTCTGAAAATCGTAAAGCATATTCCAGATTTTTGTGTTTTTAAAGTTCATATTATCACGTTCAAAACGCTCAACACCATAGTCGAGCTGTTCTGAAAATAAATCATGCAAAGTATAGTAATACAAGAACTCTGGAGAATGCTCTTTGTAAATGTATTCTAGGCTTTTTAAAACTTCTTCTTTATAGTCTTGAGTATATTCTGGATTATTCCATATAGCTGAAAATGTTGTATTGGCTTTTTCTATTTGGTTCTTATCCATACTAGAACTGATAATCGAATCAAAATTAAAATCGCTGACCTTACTTTTTTTTACTTTATTAGAAAGCTCAAGTGAAGAAGAGCCTTGTATCATAAAATCATTATCAACAAGTAAAACATTACCTTTAATTTGACAACTACTTGTTGTTCTTTTGATATTAATATGTTTCTTTATAAAGTCATACATAGCCCTAGCTTTATCAAAATGAGTTAAGGTGTTTTTTTCAATAATATCGTATGAATTAAAGAGTGCGTCATTAATATTTATTTCAAACTCATGAGAAATCTCTTGGCTTTGAGGAATGTATCTAGCATCTCTTAGAACAAAGTTAATTTCCTTTACCCTTGATAAGTTTTCTTGCAACATAGAAAATACAGCAAGCGTTAATTTATCGTTTACTATATTTACAACGCAGCCTTCTTTTGTTGCTAAAACTTTATTAAATTCATCAATCAAGTTTGTAGTTTGCACTAATTTCCCTCTTGGCTTAAGCATAGCATGAACACAGAGGTTTTAACATTTTATTACAGACTAAACTATATTGAATTAAAATTATTAAGAAAACATTTATAAAATACATGTTATCAAGCTCTTCTGCTATAATTATCGTATGAAAAATATAGAATCTAAGCATTTTGAAATTCAAAACAAGCACACTGAATTAAAGCATAATTTGTTACAAAATACTTTGAATACTGCCGTTGGTATTGCAAATCATTTTGCAGGGCAAATTCCTTCTGCTACATATACATTTGTTGACCTTTTTGCAGGAAAAGGAATGTTTGACGATGGAACAAAAGGTTCACCAGTTATTGCTTTAGATGTTTTAAGCAATTATCTAAAATCTTCTCTTATAAAGAATTTCAAACAATTAAAAATTATTGCAATTGAAAAAGATGAAAACAATCAATCAGAATTGGAACAAAATATTGAAAATATTATGAAGTCAGATGATGTTGCGAATCAAATTCTATTTTTAACAACAAATGGAGATTGGCAACATTATTCAAGCACCATTAAATCTCATTTGAAGACCTCTAACAGTGGATTTATATTTGCAGACCCTTTTTCAACACAATTAAATATGCAAAATTTAAAAAGCCTATTCAAGAATGTTAAATATCATGACGTTTTAATATTGATAAATAATAATGCTTTAGAAAGAGTTTTAGGTTTAAGTGACGCAAAAAGTTTAAATACAATATGCGAATATTTTGATGTAGACAAAGATTTTGTACTAAAATTAAAAGAGTCTAATCTATCTAATGCAGCGGCTATTAGACATTTAATCAAAAAGTCTCTTGAAAATGTAGATAAAGACTATGTAATAAACATAGCATTACCGAGAACAAGAAATGGTAAAATAGAAAATGGAGACAGATTCTACTTATGTTTATTAACAGGTTCTGTAGGAGTTTCTGATGCTTATTTAAAAACTTATGCTGAAATAAAAGGTAATAAGGAAATCCAAAATAATAATGGGCAAACGAGTTTATTTCAAGGAAATGTTGAATATGAATATTTTAATTTGTGCGAAACAATAAAAGCTATAACAAAGAGAAATGAAATAATATCTTTATATGAGTTAATATCAATATTATACGATGATTTCTTTTCTTGGAAAAATGCAAATAGCAAAGAAATACCAACTTCAATTAATTTAAGAACTTCTTTGAATATACTTTTAGAGAATAAAGAATTAGATGTATCATCAAATGATTTTATAGATAAAAGATGTAAACTTAAAAAGAAACTTACTACAGAGGCATTTTCTTCTAAATCAAATCTCTCTAAAGTAAATTTGGTTTATACTGGTAGCTCTTTCCATTGACGCCCTTGAAGAGTACATCCTGCAACTTTCTTATTTACTCCACCCCATTGCTTAAAGAAAAATGGGATATTGTGTTCTATACAATTATCTCTTATTGAAGTAACCCAATTTTCTTTAATAGGTCTTGCTCCCGGACCACTTTCACCTCCTACAATAACCCAGTTAATATTTTCTAATGATAAATCTTTTATTTCTGTTATCATTGGTTCTATTGATAAATATTTAATATGAGCAGGAGTATTTATTAAATATGGAATACGTTGTTTTTGCTTTTCAGATTCAACTGTTACACCTAACCATATATTTGGTGTCCACTTTAATTTTGGGGCTATTTCTTTAAGTCTTTCAGCTCTTTTGGTAAGAACTTGAAAAGTATGCCAATGAGCTTTATTCATTACTTCAAAAACTTTTATAATAAACTCATCAGGAACATCTTTGTGAAACAAATCACTCATAGAACATACAAAAATAATTTGAGGTTTCTTCCAAGATAAAGGTTCGTTTAGGCATTTTTCGTGAGTTGTAACTTTAAAACAGTTTTTGTACTTTTCTTGTCCCATTGCATGTAAACGTCTTGCCATCCTTTCGGCATAACAATGTTGACAACCTTCACTAATTTTTGTACATCCTGTTACGGGATTCCATGTGGATTCAGTCCACTCTATTTTAGACTTTTCTGCCATAATACAATTATATTATATTAAACCTTTGTATCTGCAACCATTCAAATATATTAGAAATATCCTACTGTATTTAATTTTTCTACTTACCTCATTTTCATTGTGTATTGCATAATATAAAATAAACTACTTTTCTTTTATTTTCGTTATACTGAATAAAAAGGAGTTGTGTATGAAGAAATTTTTAGTTTTATTGTTAATGTTATTCTTTGCAAATGTTGCTTTTGCAGTGAATTCTTATGACCGTTATGGGCAAAAGACTGGTTCTTATAGGCAAACAACTTCAGGCTACAATTCATATGATAGATATGGTTCTAAAACTGGCTCGTATAAGGAAACATCCTCTGGTTATAACAAGTATGATAAATATGGACAAAAGACAGGAAGCTATAAAAAGACATCTTCTGGGTATAATTCCTATGATAGGTATGGACAGAAAACTGGTAGTTACAAGACAAATTCTAACGGTGTAACTACAAAATATGATAAGTACGGGCAAAAAGTAGGTTCATTCAAAAAGGACTCTTCTGGTAGAATTACCGAATATGACAAATACGGCAGAAAAGTCGGTAGCTATAAGTAATAGATATTCAAAACATTAAACGAGAGCCTGCTAGAATCGTTTTTAAGAAGGTTTGTATTCGCTTTGTATAATTTCTCCAGCTCAAAACACATGCCAGCCTTATAAGGCGAGCCAGGAGCTGCTTTTAGATATTAAACTTATTATAGAGTTCATTATAATAAATTCCTAAAGTTTGTTGTTGAATAGTTTTTATTGCTCTATGAAATTTATCTTTATATCCAATTTCTGTAAATAATGGTTCAAAAGCCATTAAATCTATTTCATTGTATTCTTCTACAAGGTCTTTTATTATCGGAATATACTTATTGTTAGATTCTTCGATATCTTCGATAGTATCAAAAAACACATATTTTCTAAGTTCTTCAGTATAAAACTCATCTAATTTATTATATAGAGTTCCTTCTTCCAGTAAATAAATAAGCGTAGATATTCTTAGTTCATTTTCTTCTTTTAAATTAAGCAAGAAATGTGTTATCCGTTTAATATTTGCAGTATATTTGTATCTTTGCTCACATCTTAGAATATTTAGTCCGTGTAAATTATCAAGGTACAACCTTCCCTTATTTCTTTCATAATTCAAAGAAGGAATTTGAGCAATTTCTTCACTTGTAAGCCAAATATTATCAATAAATCTAGCATTTTTAGTTTTGCTTTGGATTTGCTTTATTTTGTCATAAAAAGTAATTTTCCTATTTAAGTTTCTACAATTGGAAGCTTTTTTTCTTTTTAATGGACTTAAGACCAAACTAGAGTTATTAATATCAGAATTTTCATCATTAACCTTATATGGATATTTAAACTTTCTACCGTATAGAGCTTTAATATAAGTTTTTACAGGATTTTCTACAATAAGGTTCTTTGTAATATCAATCCAAGTTACATTACACTCCCCTAAAAAGTGGTAAATATATTGCAAAAGCCTAAGGAATTTCTTTTCATCAATCATATCGAGATTTAAATTTGGTTTCTTTGAATTTTCTACAGTTACTTCATCTAAGTATCTGGCAGGATTAAAATCAACCCTGAAAAACTTCTTGTCAAAATTAACATTAAATGCATTCTCTAGAAAATGTTTCTGTAATTCATTTTTTAATTCTTGTTGCAATACATAAGGAGTATCAATAAAGTCTATTCTCTTTGAAAACCTTATTCTATCAATCAAAATATTACCAAACAATTCTCCACAACTCCTCTCTCATCTTATCTATCAACCTATCTTTCTTTTTTGCAAGGCTTGTTTCAATGTCTTTATATAGCTTTCTAAATTCAGCTTTTTGTACTTTATCAGTTGTCTTAAAATACTTATTGAGAATTGTTGTTAATTCTTCCTCATTCGGTCTTTTATGTATTGCTAAAAGTATCACTGATAATAACTTTGGAACTAATCCATGAGTCTTTACACCTTTATATTTCTCAAGGTAAGCTTGTAGTTCAGTATAATAAGACTTTATTTCTAAGTCTTTTGAATAATTTAGACACGTTCTGAATAAATAGATTATAGGCTGCATTATAGATAATCCATAGGCATACATATTATTGAGATTTATATTGACCTCTGGGTTAGTATCTGAGCTATATATCCTTCCCAATGGATACTGTCCCGAAATAGTGAGTTCAAAAAATGCTTTATTATCATTACTTCCTCTCATAATTGTTAATAAAATATCTATATGTTTGTCGTTTTTAACTTCGCCTATTCTTTTATCAATGCATATTGCACCTTGATATTCCTGTTTATATGCTTCAGTTAAGAAATCTGAATTCTTTATTTTAAAGGTAATTTGTTGTCTTTCTTTTGTGCCAGAATCTGATAAATATTTATTGTCTTTAGTCTTAAATCCTTTTAATTCCTCATAAAATTCTCCATAGCTTCTATTAAGTTCCAATTGTAGGAACATTTTCATGCCAGTAAAAACGGCTAGTGTTATTACCTTGTAGAACTTGATAAAATAAGCTTCTTCATCTTCTTGTGAAATATTACAAATATGAGTAAATACAAGTAGCATATATAGTTCCCAATACATTCTTATATAGTCAAGAATAAAGATTTCTCTATCATCATGAGGATTGAAGTTAAAGTTATCAGGAGTTATACCAAAATGAATAGACCTAAAAGAATCAACATTAAAAGTAAAAATGATATTATCCAGTTTTGAATGGTTTTTATTCTTGGCTTGTGCTTTTTTAATGTAATAAGAAACAATGCTATTAATTGAACCATCTTTGTAGTAGTTGATGAAACTTGTTACTACATCTTCATCAAAGTAACTAAATGGTCTTTGGTTTAAGTCTTTTACAGTATCAATATATTTGTAAACAACACGTTTTAATTCATTAACATCTAAAGGTACTTTATGTTTACCTCTATATCTTAACTTATTAATTAAGGTTTGATATTCTATTTTACCTTTCAGTATTTGTTTTATATTGTTATATCCAAATACAATAGATAATTCCCTATATGCATTAGGAGGATTAATAAGATTAATAATACATCTTTCTTCTTTATCTATTATTTTATTATTATCATGGTTTAAGTTATGTACATTAAGAAATATATTATTTGTTATAGGATGATTATTTATTTCTGCATCTTCTAAATCTTCATCAGCTATATCTTCAAACTTAAATGAGTTCTCAAAGTCATCTTCAAGAAACACATATTGCATATATTCAAGGCTTTTTGAGATATTATTAGCATAATTGCTATTTGAGCTAAGCTCCAGATTCTCCATTATATAATTCCCTTCTGATTCTCTACTTTACCCATTCAAAAGAGAAGGGAGGAGTGATGGAGAATCTTTCATCACTCCTTTCCTTAAAATATAATCATCAGTAATTACAGCATTCTTCAATTTCTTCTTTAAATCGTCTTTCTCTGGCTGCCCTTTGTGCTTCCCAAAGTTCTTTCCACGTAGGTTCTGTGGAAGATGTCTTTTCTCCTTCTTGGAGAGGTCTATCTTCTCTAATTACTTCAATTTTCGTCATATACTTTAATGTGTAATCAGTAACTTTAGTTTTATAACCTTTTTTGTAAGAACCTACTCTAGCGTTGAAGGTTATAACATCACCTTCTTTTAAATCGAGATTTTTTAATTGTTGACCTACAGTTTTCCATAAGTGGTCTGTTACTAATTCTTCATTATCATCTGTAAGTAAATATAAGTCTTTTAACAGAATGGTTCTTTCAGGAAAGCCTTTATGGTCATTAGATTTAATGCCCATTCTTCCAACAGTAGCTCTATATCTTTCTCTGGTTTTATTACCGATTTCTTTTACTTTATTTCTCATCATAACCTCCACATTCTTCAATGTAGGTTATTAATACAGGAATTGTGTGCCCTAGAGCAGTAAAAACTATGTCTGAACTTTGAACGTCATATTTTTTTGCGATAACGTTCACTAATTCCACAGTATCTAAAGGTAAATTTATAACCATATCAGATTTTGGTGAATTACTTGTAGATAATGAATCTTTATCAAGATTAAATATGTTGATAAAATCAGAAATTGAGCCTGCTATAAATTTATTTATTTCTATATATCCTTCTTTCTCGTACTCGTTCAATAAAATTACAAGCCAATTTGGAAGTGAGATTTTAACTTTATGCATTATGTCTTACCTCCGTTTTTGTCTTAAGAGCAATAATATTACTTAAGTGCTTTAACTCTCTACTTTCAAAAAACATACTTCGTGGTTCAAGAAGACGTTTAAAATTCCCATCTTCAGAAGTATGAAACTCAAAAAAACTTTCATATTTCATATCAAAAGTTTTTCTATCAAAATACTCTACATAATTATTATGCCAACAACAATAATGCTTTGAAAATATGTCATTATACATATATACAGTAATATTTCTATTATAACTTTGGGGTAAAACTGCATGTGGTTCACAATGAAGTTTATTAAAGCTAATATCGTGATAACCTTCAATTTGGTCAAATTCTACGTCCCTACTTACGACATGGGCTTCAAAAGTCAGAACATCATCTTCCTTTAAAAACATTTTTTTTAACTTTTTACCCATCTTGACCCTAATAGCATTACCAGAACTCTCGACATTAAACCAAATATTATCTATTTTAATTTTTAAATTCTTTAAATATAAGTATTGATTTTGCTTACCAGCGTCCGTATTGTTGTCAAAACTTATTTTACCGACCATTGCTTTAAACTTCTTTTTTTCTATTGGCAGTTCGTGTAAGTTTATGATTCTATGTTCATTAATTAACTTTATTTTATCAGTTTGTTTTAACAAATTATTTAACATTATTTACCTCTTTTCTAATTTCTTTTTCTAATTTTCTAAATAGTTGTCTTTGCTTCTTGATTTGGGGTTCTGGTATTCTTTTCTCTTTTTGCACGCAATTATTGGAGAATAATATATGCCAATAATCCATACTTAGATTTTCGGCTAAATCTCCCCTTGACGAACGAATTGTAATACCTTCATCAACTAACGCAAGGTCTTTAATTCTTCTTATTAGTCTGGCAATTTTATTCACTAAAATTGTTGAGCAATTTTTAGAAGAATTAAGAAAAGTGCCCCTTTCTTTAATTTCCTTTCTACTCAAACCCATCGCTGACTCACTATCAGTAAATTCTGCTACAATTTTAAGATTATTCTTATTAGCATAATCTCTAAGAATTTTTTGTTGTTGTTCAAGAGAATAATCTTCTCTTACTTGTTTCTGATTTGTTACTCTCATATACGTAACAACTTGTGTTTTTTTGGTCATAGTTCCTTCCTTTTTTTATTTTTTTTACCAATTCGTGAGTTTGTGTTCCTCACAAATACACTTTAAACGACGACGCTATATTTCGTCTTTAAAGTGTTTTCCATATTTCATCAAACTCTTAAAAGGAGGCTATTATGAGGATTTACCAATAGTAAAATGTTGGTAAGTTTTGGTAAGAGGAAAGTAAAATGACAAAAATAAATAATTAAATCAACTATGAAACATACCTGCCATTTATGTAATCATAGTTAAACCCTTCAATCTTGTTAAATAAGTCTATTTGTGTTACAGTAATACTGTTGAAGAAAAGCTCCAAAATGGTTCGATTGTTGGTCAGTCTGGGGAGTTTTTTACTTTTACAGGTTAGTGCTACCTTGGAGGACTTCAATGATAAAAAAAATAATTGCTGTAATTTTTTGTTTAATCATTACATCTGTATACAACAGTGCAAAGGCTGACGCTACATTTACTTGGTTTGGTTTTAAAAAAGATAATACTGAAATTGTTTTTAGTTCAAATCCTGAACATGAATGTCATACTCATAAATGCCATCACAAAAAGCCGAAACCCAAACATAAACATAAACCCAAACACGAACCTCCAAAAAAGAGCCCAAAACATCATATGTGTTTATGGTGGTGTAAATAGTTTTTTTATATTTACATATTAAATAAGTACGGATATATACTTATGATTAAAGATTTAACAAAAGGCGAACCATTAAAACTAATATTATTATTTTCGATTCCATTACTAATTGGTAATATATTTCAACAACTATATAATATTGCTGATTTAGTAATAGTCGGAAGGCTTTTAGGTGTTGAAGCGTTTGCCGCCGTTGGAGCTGTTGCACCTTTATTTTTTCTTATAACATTTATTATTGTCGGATTAACCAATGGATTTGCAGTAATCACAGGTCAAAGATTTGGGGCGAAAGATATTGATGGTGTTAAAAATTCAGTAGTTATTTCTACGATTTTAAGTATATTAGCGACAATCTTTTTTACTGTTTTTTGTTCTTTATTAATGCACCCCGTTTTACACTTGTTAAATGTCCCTCAAAATATTTACAATAATGCGTTTTGGTATATAGAAGTTATTATATTAGGACTTATTGCTACTTCTTTGTATAATTTACTTGCAAGTATAATAAGAGCATTAGGAGACAGTAAGACACCTCTATATTTTCTAATTTTGGCTTCTATTGCGAATATAATTTTAGCTTTGTATTTCATACAAATTCTAAAATGGGGAGTCGCCGGCTCTGCGTTTGCTGTTGTGTTATCTCAAGGAATTTCTGTTCTTCTTTGTCTAATATATGTAAAAAAGAAATTTCCTATTTTACATCTAAAAAAACAAGATTGGTTAATAAAATATAATGAAGAATTTTTAAAGTCTGTAATTGAACATCTACGTGTAGGCGTACCTATGTCTATTCAGTTCTCTATAATTGGGCTTAGCGTAATTGTTATACAAAGTGTATGTAATTCTTTTGGTTCTAATATTATAGCTGCTTTAACAGCAGCTCTCAGAATCGAACAAATAGCCACTCTACCAATGATTTCATTTGGAGTGGCACTAGCAACATTTGTTGCTCAAAATTTTGGTGCAAGAAAGTTTAGAAGAATAAGAACAGGTGTTGTCAAGATTTCTATTCTTAATATCATTTTAAGTATTCTAATGGCACTTGTTATGAGATTTTGGGGTACTGAAATTATCAAAGAGTTTATTGGCAGTGCGACAATTGAAATTATTGATATAGCACATCAATATCTGTTAATCAGTACTTTTTTCTATATCTTTCTTTCACAAATTTTTGTATACAGAAATGCACTTCAAGGTATGGGCGAAGTTGTTTTCCCATTATGTGCAAGTATAGCGGAACTTCTAATGCGTACTTTTGCAGCAGTATATTGGGCTATTAAATTCGGTTATGTTGGAATTTTTTATGCGGGTCCAATTGCTTGGGTGAGTGCTTGTTTAGTATTATCTATAGGATATTTTAGGAGTATAAAACCAATTATCCGTAAAGTTAGGTTACAGCAGGACCATAATCATCATAATCATCTTCATAGTAATGAATAAATATTGATAAAACAAAATTATTCATTTATAATAATCTTATATTTTGGGCGGTTAGCGCAGTTGGTAGCGCATCACATTGACATTGTGGAGGTCGCTGGTTCGAGTCCAGTACTGCCCACCATTTAAAACATTGCCAAAGTTATTAAGGAGGTTGCAGAAAAAATTCTAATTAACTTTTTTTTCTAATATATTTTCTGCAATAATTAGATCTGAAGGGTATGTTATTTTTATATTTTTTTCATCACCTTTAACTATGAATACTTTATCCAACTTGTACCTTAAAACAAGCCCACAGTCGTCAGTTGCTGTGTAATTTGAATCATTATTTGCAAATTCATGCGCTTGTTTTATTGTTGCCAAGTTAAAACATTGTGGAGTTTGACATCGCATTAGATTTTTTCTGTTAGGAATACTTTTTATAAAATTATTTTCATCAACTTCTAATATAGTATCAGATGATTCTATTGCAACATTAACTGCATTATATTTATCCAATGCAGATATACAATTATCAATTATTTGTTGTGAAACAAATGGCCGGACAGCATCATGAATTAAAACTTTCGCCTCTGCATCATTAATTGAACTAACACCAATATAAGAACTTTTCTGCCTTGTGCTACCACCCGGTAAAAGCTTTTTCACTTTTTTATAATCATTTTTTTCTATTATTTCTTTTGTTAAATCTATAAAATTAGGATTTGAAACAACAATTATATTGTCAATATTTGGATGATTCTCAAATATTTCAATTGAGTATTCCAGAATAGTTTTATTCTTTAACTTATAAAATTGTTTAGGAATATCTAAACCAATTCTAGAACCGGTTCCTGATGCCAAAATTATTGCATAATATTTCATTTTATTTTAAATCTCAAAATTTACTTATATTTAAATAATATTACAATATGCTCCATTCTGCAAAAGCTTAAAATATTTTACCTTTCACAGAATATTTTAAATAAACATTGTTTTATACTTCTTCTCATATAATTATTTTAAAATTTTATAAAAATCTTAATTTTGGCTAATTGTCTTATATTTAGTATAATATAGTTATGCAAATATATTTTATGATAATAGCTTTATTATTCTTACAGAGTTTATATGTATGCTCTATAGCTCAAGATTCTAATGCAATTTTTTTAAAGCTTGATGATGAATCAATTGAAGCAGTCAATAATGATATAGTAAAAAAAGGCAGCATAGAATATAACCAAATAGACTTAAAAAAAGCACCTTCCAAAAGAAACTATGACAAATTGTTATATCAAGATGTTAATAGACCACTTCCGCAAAAAAGGTCTATTTCAAAATCATTAGAAAAAGATATAAGTAAAAATACTATTTTAGGTACAACATATAAAACAACATCATCTTCAGGAAATTTAAGTGATTCATTGTCTTTATATTCAAAATATCAGAAAGATAGATTTTCTTTTACCTCATCTTATAGTCAAAATGATCTGGACATAAGAGGAAAAAAACGACCCGGTTCTGTTTCTTTTGCTCCGGAACTAAAAATAAGCGAGCACATGTCATTAAAAAATATATTTACAAACAATATGACAGACAGACAGCATAAAAATGAGGTTGTTATTTCATTGAAACCATTTAGAGATGACCGAATGGACCTTAACTTAGGAGCAGGTCAGACATATACTTATCGAAATGAACCAACGAAATCACAACTTAATTTTTCAACAAACTTTAAATTTTGAATATTATATAATAAAGAATAACTGAAGTGATAATTTATTTTTTACAAAATATTGCGCCCGATGGGAATTGAACCCACACCTAAAGACTTCGGAGATCTTTGCTCTATCCAATTAAGCTACGGACACGAATAAAAATATTATAACAATTATTATATATAAATAAAAACTAAATTCTCAACCCTAATGATTGAGAGGCTATCTTGCTATACGAATCAAATGAATTAAACGTCCTTGGAATATGTTCGGGCTCCTTAATTTTCTCTGATGCAGAAATATCCATTTGTTTTGCTTTTGTTGTTGAATTATCAAAATTTGAGAAAGTTTCAAATAATTTAGAATCTTTCTCGGAGATAATAGGAACAGAACTGAATTCATAACGTTTCTTTCTTTTTATACTTTCTTTAGTTTCACCCATTTTGGCAAGTTGTTTCTCATATGATCGATTTGAAAGCTTATTCTTAAGAATTGGCATAATAATATTACTTGCAAGAATAGAATAAGCAATTGTTGCCATAATAAGAATTCCATTATTTTGACCGCATAAATCATCATAAGCACTGCCGTTTCTAAACTTTCTTAAAATACCACTACTGATTCTTTTTTCTTTTGCAAGATTATCGAAATCACAAGCAATATCTTCCAACGTAACAAAAGGCAGCATAGTAGTTGCATCAGGAAGAACAGATTTTGCTTTTCTATCAAGTGAACGTATTACATTTTCAACCTTCATTGGTAATTTTTTATTTTTCTTCAGAATTAAATTTAAAATCTTTGAAGTCAAAGAAGCCACTGTTTCTTTTATTGGTCTAATATGTTCGGTACTATACAGTTCATCCCTTGAGACACCTACAACAGGAGCAACAACATTAATCAATTTTTCTCTTGCTTCAGAAGTTGTTAAATTACCACTTTCCAGCTTCTTCTTCAAAAAATTATTCAAAATAAATGGAGGAATAATCGCAAGCAATAAATCAAGAGATAATTCTTGTTTTTCTTGTGTAATTAAATATTCTTTGTTCTCACGATTACTTTTTTTCAACCCACCAATTTGAGCAATATGGCTTGAAACAATAGATAATGCATTACAAAAAAGCATTATTAAAGCAGTTTCTTTGCTACAATCAAATATAAAATCGGTTACTGTACTAAAGAACTTTCCTCTGGCCGTTCTGCTGAGAAAATTCTTGTGAAATTTATGTAAAGGGGCAAAAACAACTTTCTGTAAAATTCTTAATGGAGCCTTCATTTATTTGACTCCTTACTTTTTGCAGAATTAGGATTTTCTCTAATGACACCAATAATTTTTATAAATTTATCTTTAAAATTAGACAAAATTTTCTTTTTCTTTGTGAACCAATTTGAAATCTTTTCTTTACGTGCTTTAGAAACATCACCCAATGACTTCAACCAAGTTTTATTTTCTTTAACCACACCGGTTATAAGATCTTGCATATCACTTGTTAAAGGAACATCAATCTTAGAATTGGAGAAGAAAGTCATAAATATAATAGCAAATAATGTACCCATTGTTTGACTATACTGTTTTACTTTCTTAGAAAGAACCAATTTTTCTGCTTCATTTTTTGCAGCAGAAAGTTTCGCATTTAATTCGCTGGCCTTAGGGGGCAATAAATAAGTATTAATAACATTATGTTTACCTAATCCAACAAATTTATCCATAAATTTAAGGAAAGCAGCTCTGATTATAACACCTGTTAATCCACCCATCATGGCCTTTGAAGCAGATTTAATTGCCGTATCAACCTTTTTATCTTCATCTGCATACTTTAAATCAATCAAAGGTACAAACATTAAAGCTGTAGTAGCAAGAAATAATTTTTGTTCCGGCATGCTAACATATTCCCCTGCAAGTTTTCCGATTTTTCCCAAAATATTAGGCATAAAATGAGGGTTTTGAGGAATACCTTTAAATGATTGAGGAAAAGATTTTTTACTATATATATTATTATTGAAAGAAGAACTTATTTTCATAAAACCTGATACTAGCCTTACTTTTCAAAGTGATAAAAAAGATAAATATAAATAATTGACATCATGACAAGAAATGTTAATTTTTATTTACAAAATTTAGATAAAAGGCAATTTTTAAATTGTTCTTTTTTCAACTGTATATCAAAGGAGTTTTGTATGAATATTTCACCTATTTCAAATACATTAAATTCTTTATTTCCGAAACAAAACAATAACATTAAAAATAAAGAGCAATCACAACTAGGTCCATCCTTTAAAGGTATATATATTGAAGATATTGTTGATTTAGGGGAAGTTGCTGAAAAAACTTCTATACCGACATTTCTAAAAAAAGATGCATTGTTATTAAATGAAATTGCAAATCAATATCCATACCAAGATTGTTTCATAAGAAGAGGCAACGTTGGTTTACCAAGGTTAGAATATAGAGAACGTCCACCCCAAGTACAAGTATTTACCGAGACTCTTGCAGGCGAATATAAAACAGAGGTAGACCCAAATGATGAGGAATATCCGTCAGAACCGCTTTTACTATACGAAGATTCTAATCTAAACAGATTCTTTGGTGTAACATCATATATTTCATTAAATCCATCCCTCCCATATACGGTAAAAGTTGGTTATGAACTTCATAAAAGACTATTAGAAAAAAAATATCAAATTATGGAAGTAATAGGTAGAACAGATAATCTGGATTTAGGTGAAGAAACACTAATTCAAAAAGCACATAAAGCAATAGAAGATGTAGAAACAGCTGTAACAAGATATTTGTTAGAAGCATCATATGCCGCAATAACAGATAGAGCAAGTGCAAGTCAGATATATGCATCAAACTATCCAAAAGTACAAACAAGAATGGATGCAAAAAGAAAGTTAGAATTAACAACAAGTGCAGCAAAACTTCCCGACCTAAATGCAGAAGAGTTAAGAAAAAACAAAATTGATATTTGTGAACTTGCAATGCAAAACTATCCAAATATGGAAGAAAACAAAAAAAGGATACAAGAACTCTCAGAATATATGTTCAACAACGGTCTTGTATTAGGTTAAAAGAGAGCAGTTCATAAGCCGGATTCTGTTTCTAAACAATCATCTGTCTGGGAAATAGGTTGCCCTATAGCTCAAGCGATTTTTCTAAAGACGGCGGGTCACCTTAATCTTTAATTCAATCTTGCACCCGAACGGAGTTTACCGAGCAGGTATTTCTCAATACCTCTGGTAGTCTTTTACACTACCGTTGCACCTGAACCTTATAAAAAGGTTGTTTACTTTTCTGTGGCACTAGTCCTGAGGTTGCCCTCGGCGGATGTTATCCGTCGTTCTGCCCTATGGTGTCCGGACTTTCCTCATATAAGAAAACTTATACGCGATTGTTCGTCTGCTCTCTATTTTATTATTACACAAAATAATTACATATCTTTAAATTTATCAGCGAGTTCTTTTGGAAGTTTTACATTTTGAATAGATATATGAAACTTCTTCATTTGAGCCAATTTTTCTTGTTCTTCTTCAAGATTACGAGTCGGTTTTCTTATACTTTTTAGTGTTTTTTGAAATTTAGACTCAGCGCTGCCAGATGCAATATGCATAATAATATCATCTATATTACCGTAATTTGTAGAATATAGTTCATTTAAGCTTTTAGCAGAAGCACCATAAGGCAGAGAATACAGCCATTTTACTGATTCAATATCTCTTTTTGATAAATTGATAACGCCATATTGATGAGGGGTATACATTATATCT
Source organism: Candidatus Gastranaerophilales bacterium (assembly GCA_944323935.1). Lineage (GTDB taxonomy): Bacteria > Cyanobacteriota > Vampirovibrionia > Gastranaerophilales > Gastranaerophilaceae > Avigastranaerophilus. The sequence goes on from CALUUJ010000008.1 coordinate 89,787, forward strand.
TCAGGATTATTAGAATGTCCTAACCCTAGTGCATGCCCGATTTCGTGGAGAATTGTATGATATACTTCATTTTCATCCATATATTTTCTGTGGATTATACCGTCAGATATACCAATTGAAACTTCGGCAGAATATAACCTTGATTCATTATCATAACTAAAACTGCAATTTCCCAATGATTTTCTGTCAACTCTTCGCCATTCAACATTCATTTGAGATTCATTTAATGTATTAACTAAGTAAAAAGAAAATTTACCTTCTCCAAC
>CALUUJ010000009.1 GCA_944323935.1 Candidatus Gastranaerophilales bacterium
CCAACTCAACCGACTGAGCCAACAAAGCCGACTGAGCCAACAAAGCCGACTGAGCCGACAAAGCCGACTGAACCAACTCAACCGACTGAGCCAACAAAGCCGACTGAGCCAACAAAGCCGACTGAGCCGACAAAGCCGACTGAACCAACAAAGCCGACTGAGCCAACTCAACCGACTGAGCCGACTTGTCCAACAATGCCAACTGAAGAACCAACAAAAGAAACTGAACCAACTCTTCCGACGGATATTCCTACTGATATACCAACGGGTACTCCGACACAGCCTACAGATCCAACACATGCAACGGATATTCCACCTGTAGATCCTACAACTAAACCAACATTAGATCCTACAGATGATGCAACAGATATTCCACCAATAGATCCAACAGGTTCAACAGAGCCAACAGAAACTCCTACAGACGTTCCTACGGGAAATCCTACTGAAATTCCAACAGAAGTTCCAACAGAAACTCCAACAGAAGTTCCAACAGAAGCTCCGACGGAAACTCCAACTGGAAGTCCAACAGAAACTCCGACGGAAAATCCTACTGATTGCGACTCTTCATCCGAACCTGATATTCCAACAAAAGAAGAAGAACCATCTATACCTGGTTTTGATCCAGAAGCTCCAACGGAAACTCCAACCGGAAGTCCAACAGAAGCTCCGACGGAAACTCCTACTGATTGCGACTCTTCATCCGAACCTGATATTCCAACAAAAGAAGAAGAACCATCTATACCTGGTTTTGATCCAGAAGCTCCAACGGAAACTCCAACCGGAAGTCCAACAGAAGCTCCGACGGAAACTCCTACAGATTGCGACTCTCCATCTGAATCTGATGTTCCAATAAAAGAAGAAGAACCTAATCTTATTATAGAACAAGCCCCTGCTCAAGCTTCTGTTGAAGTTCAATCCAAAGCACCAGCTCAAGAAGCTCCAGCTTCAGTAGAAGAAGCTCCAGCCCAAGCACCGGCTCAAGAAGCTCCAGCCCCAGCTCCGGCTCAAGAAGCTCCAGCCCAAGCACCGGCTCAAGATACACCTGTTGTAGAAGAAACACCTACAATACAGACAGCATCTACTTCAAATTCTTTGGCAGGTAAATTCACTTCATTCCTAGTTAATAAACTTGTTAATAAAAATGAAGAGAAACCAAGCGGTATTTATTATAATGTATAAAAAATAAAAATAAGAATAAAAGTAAAACCAAAATTTAAGTGATGATTTTATATCATCACTTAAATTTTTAATAAAATAATATAAATAATTTATACTGAAGAATCCAAATTCTCAGATTTTATTATTCTCTGGAACTCATCAACTATCTCACGCCAAGATTCAACAACAACATCATCTTTACTTAAAGCTTCTTGCGAAATTCCGGCATGATGAATCAAAGGTAATAATTTTTCTTCGCTTATTTTAATAGCAGAATCTATATCATCATCTGTGTCGTTACAAATAAAGAAACCTTTACCAGTGGCATCTTTTTCATAGCCCACTATTGTAATTTCATGTCCGCCATCTACTTTATTATTTGCATCTAAGTGAGTATACCCTATGATTACATTTTGACCTAGTTCTAATGATTTTAATATATGTTGTTTTGTTTCTTCAGGTTGACAATTATAACCAATTAAATATCCATTTTCATCAAGATTTTGGTATACAACAGACATCTTCGGCATTTCAAAAACAATTTCTTCAACAAAATTCTTTTCAAAATCTGTTAAACCGCTATTATCGTTATTGAATTTACCTGTTCTTTCATCTGTCAGAGCATTATATGTATTTTGTGAGCCCAGATTTAATAACGCAGATTGTATTAAAACATCAATACAAGAACGTTCATTCGGATCTTTATATGATGTTTGAACTCTTGCTCTTACAATTGCGTTTCTATCAGGTTGAATATTTATTATTAAGTCATCCCAACTATTAATTTTACTATTCGTATTAAATTCTCTTAATTTCCATAGGCTTTCAGCAAATCCGCCGGAAATATCTGAGGTATGTATCTTTTTTTCTACGCTATATTTATTACTGGATAATCCTTGTGCAAACCGTACAAATTCTGCAGGTTTTCTGCTTGCCAAATTAAATTCCATACTTGCTACTACGCAAGAAGAAGAAATTACATTATATGCTTGCTTTGGAAATTCTTTTCCTGTTTCTTGTGAAATCTCATCTGCAACATTTTTGGGGATATCTCCAAACTTTTGAGTTATTGAATATGGATTATCTAAAGCTTTTATTACTTCAGCCAGAATCAATTTATCATCTAACCCCACAATTCTTGGTTCGGTTGCTATTTTATATAAATTTTCTAAAACTGTTGATCCATCATTAGAGCTATTATCTGCTAAGATGCCCTTAGCTTCTAATTTTGATAAAGTAGCCAATGATTCTTTATCCAGCTTTGAAGCCAATATTTTCAGCTGTTCTTTCGTTGAAGGTAATTGCTTTATTTGTTTTGTTTTATCAGCTTTATTTGCAGTAAAAGAAGGATGATATGCTTGAAGATTTGCATAACTAGTTTTTTGCAATTCTTGTGGAATGCTAATATTTTGATTTCTTATATGAGTATCATTGTTACTTTCTATCTTATTAAATAAAATAGGAGTTGTACTATTTATTTTAGAAATATTTAACATAGCAATACTATACCTTCTAATATTATAAAAAAAAATATAACAAAAAATTGCTAATAAATATTCTTAATTATAATTAATCTAGTGCTTTTGTAACAATTTTATATTTGATTTTTACCCTCTTTTAGACCTCTGGCCCTATCATAAAGTTCAATTTTCATTCCGAAAGAGTTTGCTTTATCTATAACATAATTAACTAAATCTAAATAATAAGATGAAATTGTACTGCGATTAGTTTTATACCAAACATCCTCAATATCTAAAGCAAGCCATTTTCCACCGACATCTCTTACTGAATTTATCCACAAGTCTATTTCTTTTCTATTATCATTAACATTAGGGATAATAATATATTTAGATGTCATTAACCCAAATTTTGAAGTATTGGCGGAAGCATATTTTTTCATATTTTCCAATACTTTTTTATATGCGTTAACTTGTTTAATATTTTTGTATGTTTTCTCACAACCCGAATCAATTGAAATAACAACATTTAAAACACCTTTTTTTATAGCTTCTTCAATTGCCGGAGAAAATTTAATTCCGGAAGAATGGATTCTCATATTCTGAAAACCGCTATCAGTTAATAATTTAATTAAATCTTCAAATTCAGGAGCAATTGTTGGTTCCCCGCCGCCAAACGAAACTTCTCCGCCCGGTCTAAGTATTTTCTTTTCAATCATTTCTTTTATTATTGGAACAGAATTATAAGGCTTTATTTTATCGAACATTTTCTTATTCTGCACTTCATAGCAATATGTACATTTACTATTACATTGAACCCAATAATTAAATTGTAAAAAATTTATATAATCTTCGTCATCCCATTCTTTCTCTTCTAAGAAAACACAACCAACGCAATTAGGCATAAGTCTACCATTTTTATGCTCATCTCTATATTTTCTTTTTTGTTTAAAAAGAGAATCCCAATCAATAGATTCACCTGCATACTCTTCTTTTAATGTTATTTTGCCACCCCCTTTATGACAAGTAAAACAACATGTCTCAAGCCGAGTATGTTCAAAATCCATTCCGTGTTCAATATATCTGCAACTTAAATATTTCAATTAAAATCCCACCACTAGTATTATATAATAGGTTATCATCTATAAAAATCATAGTCAAGAATGCTACGAAACAGTAACTTTATTGTTTTTGAAATTTATTGTATGTATAATATTTTTACATGAGTTTAACGTAGGATAATGTTTTGAAATATACAAGTTGCATACATTTAGAACACGGTATAACGTTCTTTTCTAATTCAGTACAAATATGTTGCATAAGCTCTCACCCTGGCGGTGGAAGCATTGTAGAAATTAATAATTATAAAGGGGAACTAATTGATTGGGATAATTTCTTTGAGAAGAGAAATAAATTAAGAGAAAGTGCCCAAAACGGTACTATCCCGGAAAAGTGTGAAGGATGTTATTATTTAAAAGAACAAGATTGGAATACAGATAACTATATAGATGAAGTTTTAATTGGTCATTTTACTCATTGTAATTGCAATTGTATATACTGCTATACAGAAAAAGATAAAAAATTTTTCAATGCAAATAAAACATATAATATATATCCTGTTATCAAAGACATGATAGAAAAAGGTATTCTATCAAAAAAAGCTACAATTACTTTTGGAGGAGGAGAACCAACCATATTGCAAGAATTTGAAGAACTTGTTTACCTCCTGCTTGATTATGATGTATATAATATAAGAATTCATTCTGACGGTATTAAATATTCTCCTGCAATTGAAAAAGGACTAAAACTTGGTAAAATTACATTGATAACTTCTGTTGATTCGAGCTCAAGAAAAGTATACGAGGAAATAAAACAAGTTCCTTGTTTTGACAAGGTGTGGAAAAATCTTGAACAATATGCAAAAACAAAGAATGGTTTGATACGTACAAAATATGTATTGATTCCTGGTGTAAATGACAGTCTTACGGAAGTTAAAAATTGGCTTCAAAAAACTTATGATGTTGGAATAAGAAATATAGCTTTTGATATTGAAGATAATTGGTTTAAAGCAAGAAGATATAATATACCTCAATATATATATGTAATTTTTGATTTTGTTTCTGAGTGTTACAAACAGTACAAAATTGAGAGCTGTGAGCTATATGAAAGAGCATATAACTTAAAGGTTGACAGGGAAAACAGGTTGAAAGTATAGCTCGTATTTTATCGGAGGATTTTCTCTTGATGCTAAATTTCTTCAAACAAATAAATAAACCATCAAAATCAAACTCTTATAAATATTGCAAGTTTATAAATGAATCTTTAGTTTTTGATTATAATAACAATGTAAAGTTATGTCCTCTTTCTGATTTTGGAATTATTTGCAATAAATATAACGGTATTTGGCTTGATATTGAAAAATTAAAGATAATCAAATCAGAATCAATAAATATTATTAACTCTCTTAATTGTCCTATATTATGTAAAAATTGTGAGTATTATAAAGATAACAAACATAAAAACGATAACTCAATTAAATATTTATATTTATCTAATTGGAAAAACTGCTACTTAAATTGCTTATATTGTGATTATCCAAAAGAAGAAGATTTAATTAAGGCTGGACATTATGATATTTTTCAATCTATAAAACAATTAATTGATAGTCAACTTATTGATGTTAATACAACTATTATTTTCGATTGTGGGGATGCGACAATTCATCCTGAATTTGATAAGATTCTATATTATTTTATTAATTATGGAATGAGAAATATTATCATAAATACTCCTGCTATGCGATATTGTGAATCTATTTCAGAAGCAATAGCAAAAAACATTGCACAAGTTATAATTCCGATTGATTCAGGATGTCCTTATATATTTGGAAGAATAAAAGGTACAAATAAATTTGATATTGTTATTAGTAATTTAAAAAGGTATTTATCTTTTGAAGAACCCTCGGAAAAAAGAGTAATCCTAAAATATACCATTTTAAACGGCATAAATGATAATCAAAAAGAACTTTTAGACTGGTTTATGTTGGCAAGAGACTTAGGAATAAAAAAGCTAACTATTGATATTGATAAAAAGTGGTATAATCAAATTAAAACTTCTATTCCTCAATATTTGAAAGAACTTGTTATTTTTATAAAAACAATGTCTCAATATAACGAAATTGAAATAGATTTTTGTGATAGAACAAGTTTTATATATAACACAATAAATAAAAAGTAATAAAAATAATCGGTGTACTAATGTTCATATATAATGAAAAATATGTAAGTAAAAAAGAAGGTCATTATTATAGTTGTCCTTGGATTGAACATGGATTGGTTTTCTTTCAATATAAACTGACAATGTGTTGCTATTGTGGACATGAAGGCGGAGGACATACTTTAGTCAGAGAAAACTTTACTGGTCAGCCGATTAACTGGGACAGAATTTTCAAAGTTAAAGAAATATTCAGAAGATTTCATAAAAAAGGGAAAATAAACAAAAGTTGTATAGGCTGCCCTTTTTTAAAGGAAGATAAATGGGATGATGAAAACTATATAAGTAATCTATATATTAGTCACTGGACAAATTGCAATTCAAAATGTATTTATTGTTATGCAACAAATAATCCTAAAGATTTTAAGGTAGATAAATTGTATAATGTTCTTCCATACGTCAAAGATATGTTTGAAAAAGGTATATTAAGACCGGGTGGCATTATATCTTTTGGTGGTGGTGAACCTACTTTACTTGATGAATTTGAGGATCTTGTAACATTTTTCTTAGATAATTATTTTTGGGGTATCAGAGTTCATACTTCAGGAATAAAATATAGTCCGGCACTGGCAAGAGCTATAAATGAAATAAGAGGATATGTTGTTGTTTCTGTAGATTCAGGTTCAAAAGAAACATTTGAAAAGATAAAGCAAGTTCCTTGTTATGACAAAGTTAGAGAGACAATAAGAAAATACGCACTCCAAACAACATTTTTAGGCCGATATCTTGTAAGTGCAAAATTTATTATTATTCCTGGAATAAATGACACTATTGAAGAAATTGAAAAGTGGATGAGTGCTAATTATAAAGCAGGTTTATACACTACGGTTTTAGATATTGAAGAAAATTGGTACCTTAAAAATAAAGATAATATTCCAAAACATATTTTTGATTTAATAAAATATGCTGAAAAAAGAGCAAAACAGCTCAATACAAATTTTGAGCTTTACGAAAGACTTCAAAATATGATTGATAATGAAAAAAACAAAAAGAAGTCACTATTAACCATATTCAAGTAAAAACTATTTTATAATAGCTTGCACTTCTTTGAAATTTGGATGTTTAGATGTTTCAAGAAGTTCAAATATTACCATTTCAGTTGTAACAACCTGAGCCCCCATATGCATTAATCTTTTTAATGCCCATTCTTTATTCTTTTCAGACCTTGAACCGCATGAATTTTCAACTATAAATACTTCGTAATCTTGATTTAGTAAATCGGAAACCGTTTGAAGCACACAAATATGTGTTTCAATACCAAAAATAATTATCTGTTTTTTATTTAATTTATTTAATTTAGATTGAAGAGCTTCTTCTTTTAATGCACTAAAGCTTGTTTTTTCAATATATTCAGCATTTGGAACTGCATTTTTAATTTCAGGAATTGTAGCACCTAAACCTTTTGGATACTGCTCTGTAATAATCGTTGGTATATTTAAAATACCGGCAGCTTTTGCAACTTTTACAGCTTCTGATGAGACAGTATTATCATCTAACATATTCACCAGTTTTTCTTGTACATCAATAATAAGTACAATTGAATTATCAAATTTTATAGTATTCATATATTTCCTTTTTTAAAACTAATATTTAGAAATTTCTTCAAAGTATCTTTCAAGTGCTTTATAGCCTGAATATATTTCACTTGATAAACTTACATATCTTGAAGCAGCCAAATATTTAAGTTCTTTAGCTCTTATTTGAATAATTTCGTCTGCATCGGCTTTTAAATTTTTTTCTAATGACATAGACCATCTTTTTAAGAAAGATAATTCTTCATTTATTTGTTTTATAGTAGAAAATTCTAACGGATTAAAATCATACTTAGCAAGCAAAGCCTTTTCCTTGTTATTAATACGAGGCAAAACAACAGGAACTCCGTATATTTTCTTTATAACCATATAGTTATCAGCAGTTCTTCTGTGAGAATCAGGAACTTCGCCTCTTGCAAGCATTGCAGACATACTTAATGAACTAAACTTATCATCATCACAAGATAATGAACTTAAATTTGTACTTTCTAAGAACAACTTATTATTTTTATTTATAACAGAAGTATTAATTTCCCCATCTCCATACTAAAATACTTACAAAATAATAATATTATAATAGTTCTTCAATTAATTTTTGTCATGAGATTTTTTATATATATTAAGATTTTTTGTCAAATTTTTTACAAATTAAAATTGAATTTATTAGATATTTTTTTTAGATTATAATTAAAGTATGTTTAAGTATGACGTAATAGTAGTAGGTGCGGGACACGCAGGATGTGAAGCAGCAATGGCAACAGCAAAGCTTGGGGCTAAAACGTTGCTTGCTTCTTTAAATTTGGATAATATTGCATTAATGCCTTGTAACCCTGCAATAGGTGGACCTGCAAAATCTTGTTTGGTTAGAGAGATTGATGCCCTTGGCGGAATAATGGCTATTGCAACTGATGCGACTTATATGCAGCTTAAAACATTAAATTCTTCAAAAGGACCTGCGGTTAGAGCTTTAAGAGCTCAATCAGACAAAAAAGAATATATGCGTTTTGTCAGAAGTTTACTTGAAAGTGAAAGTAATCTATCTTTAAAACAATGTACAATGTCAGAACTTTTAGTTGAAAATGATGAAGTAAAAGGACTAAAGGACGAATTTGGACAGGAATATTATGCACCTGTCGTAATTTTGACAACAGGAACTTCATTAGAAGCAAGAATATGGGTCGGTCTTCAATATTTAGAATTTGGCAGACTCGGTGAAGCAAGTGCAAAAGGACTTTCTCCTTCACTAAAGAAACTTGGGTTTAAAATCGGACGTCTAAAAACAGGAACGCCTGCAAGAGTTGATGCAAGAACTATTGATTTTTCACAAATGATTAAACAACCGGGAGACAAAAATCCGTCATTTTTCTCTTTTCTTCCCAATAGACCGATTAGAGAACAATATCCTTGTTATTTGACAAGAACAACAGCAAAAACGCATGAAATTATAAAAAATAATTTGGATAAATCACCATTATATTCGGGATTAATTCATGGAATCGGTCCAAGATATTGTCCTTCTATAGAAGATAAAGTTATAAGATTTGCACATAATCCGTCTCATCATATTTTTATTGAACCTGAAGGTAAAAACACTTATGAAATGTATGTCCAGGGTTTTTCTACAAGTCTTCCTGCATCTGTACAAATACAAATGCTACAATCCTTGCCGGGATTAGAAAATGTACACGTTATGAAACCTGCTTATGCAGTAGAGTATGATTACATGCCTGCGGTTCAACTTACACATTCACTTATGACAAAAAAAGTCAAAGGGCTATTTTGTGCAGGGCAAATAAACGGAACATCAGGTTATGAAGAAGCTGCAGCTCAAGGATTATTAGCAGGTATTAATGCTATAAAGTATCTCCAAAATAAAGAAATGATAACTCTCTCAAGAGAATCATCATACCTTGGAACATTAGTTGATGATTTAGTTACAAAAGATATTGATGAACCATATAGAATGTTGACTTCAAGATCTGAATACAGATTACTTTTAAGACAAGATAATGCTGATGAAAGATTGACCAAAATAGGATATGAATCAGGTTTGATTGATGAACAAAGATATCAAGATTTCTTAAAAAAACAAGAAACTATTGAAAATGAAATTCTAAGATTAATGACTGAAAAAATCTCACCATCTGAAAAAGTAAACAATATTCTTTCAAAATACGGTGAACATATTGATAAGGGAATGAAACTTGCAGAATTAATTAAAAGACCTAATGTTACATATGAAACTTTGATTGAAGCAGATGAAAATACTCGTAAGTTAGCATTAACTCGTGATGTTTATGAACAGGTTGAAGTAAAAATCAAATATGAAGGATATATAAAACGGCAAATTCAACAAGTTAGTATGTCTGACAAACTTGAAAAAATAAGAATCCCATCTGATATTGACTATAACAAAATTCAACATATTTCTACAGAAACAAGGGATAAACTGGCTAAAATAAGACCAATTACACTAGGTCAAGCTTCAAGAATAGGCGGGGTTAAGCCTGCAGACATTTCTGTCTTGATGGTTATGATTGAAACCCATCAATTGAGAACAAAATAAATCTATTCATTATCTTCTGAAATTGGTCGACCAAAAAGTACTTTTCCGAGTCCTCTTTTCTTCTTTAGAGTATTTTTTATACCGTCTGATATTTCATTGACATTTTTTACAGTAGAATTTGTTTCACATAAAACAGAATTGACCATTGGCATTGTTTTAGTATCAATATCTACAGTTATATCATTTAAACTTTCGGTTATTTTTAATATGTTTTGAGTTGTTTCTTCAATATTATCAATAGAGTTTTTCATTGTTTTTTCATCCAAACTCTTATTTAAACTTGCAGACATTTTTTCTAAATTTGTTGTAGTTTTTGCAAGATTATCAGCAGCTAAGTTTATATCCCCTCTAATTTCCGTAATTATTTCATTAACCTGTAAAAAAATATCCCCAAGATTTTTCACTGTGACATTTGCAGTTTCCATTAAATTTGTAGCATCATCAATTATTACATCAAATCCATCATCTCCAAAGGAGTCATTAATTAAACTGTTCAAATCTCTTGTTGATGTACCTTTTATTATTTGCCTATTGGCAATTCTTTTAACGGATGGTTCTTCAGGCACTATAATATTAAGATAAGCGGCAGTTTTTGTTCTTTTTATTTTTGCTGTTATATTTGCGGGCAAGTTAATATTATATGGAAATAACCTCATTTCAATGAAAGTATTCTGATAATTTCTATCCGGATATATTTTTACAGTTCTACCAACCCTAAATCCTTTATAGTATACATTCATTTGCTTTTCAATTGGTTCAAGCTCATCAAATTTAACTATCACACTGACATGTGTATACTTATCGTATAAAAGATATCCGATTAAACAAAATGTTAAAATTACTATTACTGTATATATTTTATTCATAATAAAATCAAACTAAATTATTATGTTTATAACAATAACCCAATTGTATATTTATATTTTACCCAATCGGAATTTAATCAATTTATTTATAATATCTTGAGGAAGTTTTGAAATTATATCAGCCAAAACGGCTTGTATTCCTACATTATATGTTGATTTTGGATTCTTTGCATTAATAATTTCTATAATCTTATCAACTACAACATATATTTCTATACCTTTATTATTATTTTCCAAGGCATTTTTTTCCAAAAAAATTAATTCTTTTAAATATTTCTCTTTAGCAATTTCATTAGTATTTTCAAAAGATTCTCTTGTTGATTTAACTGATTTATTCCAAATCGGAGTTTTAATTGCCGCAGGTTTTACAGATATTACTTTTATATTATTTTTATTTTCTACAGCAAAACTGTTAAATAAAATATCCATAGCTCTTTTTGAAGCACAATAAGGTGATATATATGGGAATATACCTGTTGAAGCCATAGAACTAATATTTATTATTCTTCCGTTATTTAATAAAGGAAGAAATTTTTGTAAAACTAAAAAAGCACCGAATGTATTAATATCAAATTGTTCTTTTAATCTTTTTATATCGAGTAATTCAACTGGCCCTGCAACTACAATACCTGCATTATTAATCAATACATCAATTTTATCGGTATGCTTCATAACAAACCAAAAAGCTTTATCAATACTGGATTGATTTGCAACATCTAAATATACACCTTGTATATTTTTACTAAGCTTTTCAATTTCAATTTTATCAACTTTTCTTCTTATACCGGCAAATACTTTATGACCTTCTTTTGCAAGCCTTATAGCTGTTTCTCTACCAATACCGGAAGAAGCTCCGGTTATTAAAATTGTTTTTATTTTTTTATTCATAACAAGTAATTTTTATCACAAACTTTTGATATAATCAAACTATGAATTTGAAAAATAATATAGATAATGGAAAGAAAGGTGAAGATATTGCAAAAAAATATCTTCAAGATTTAGGTTATAAAATTATTGAAACAAATTGGCACTATTCTAAAAATGCTGAGATTGATATCATAGCTGAAGACAATAAAACTTTAGTTTTTGTTGAAGTTAAAACTAGAACTACTCTAAATTATGGACATCCCTTTGAAGCGATCAATCAAAAAAAAATTGAAAAAATCAATATTGCAATTACTGCTTATCTTCAACTATCAGAAAAAAGATATAATTCGTTGAGATTTGACGGCATAGCAATAATTGGGCTAAAAAACCCAACTATTGAACATTTAAAAAATCTTGGTCAATTTTAAATCCAATCTGCAATATCATCTGAACATAATTTTTGCTCAAGTTCAGGGCGTACTGAATCAAGCGTCATTTCAAATGTAATAGGGGTTACTGAGACTTTGTTCCACCTTAGTGCATTTATATCTGAGTCATCATTTTCACATTGTTTAATTAATTCACCAGCCATCCAGTAATATACTTTACCTCTAGGGTCAACTCTTTTATCATATTCATCGGTGAACATCTTACCGCCCAATCTGGTAATTGCTATACCGGCTAAGTCTTCAGGCATTAAACCGGGGACATTAACATTCAAAATTGTTTTAGGCGGGAATTTATAATCTTTTATTTTATTTACAAACTTACCTACAAATTCTGCAACATTTTTGAATAATTCAGGTTCAGAGCTCATACTAGCCAATGATACTGCTATACTAGGATATCCCATCATAGCTCCTTCCATAGCACAACTTACTGTGCCGGAATATAATATGTCAGAACCTAAATTCGGACCATGGTTTATCCCGGAAATAATCAAATCAGGTTTTTCTTCATCACTTAGAATTGCATTTATACCTATTTTTACACAATCTCCCGGAGTACCGCTTGTAATCCAAATTCTCTTTGCGCCGAATTTCGAATCTAACTCTTCAACTCTTATGGGCGTATGCAGTGTTAAAGAATGACCTGCTGCACTTCTTTCTCTATCAGGTGCAATAACATATACTTCATGTTCTTTACTTAATGCCGAAGTTAAAGCTTTTATACCTTCAGCCATTACACCATCATCATTAGATAACAAAATTTTCATATAGACCCCTTTTGCAACACTTGTGAACTTTTTATAATTTTAACTTTACATTTATTAAATACCCTGTAATATAAGTTTTTTATCAATATTATTTTCTATTTCAACTTCTTTTCTATTCTTTGGCATTACAAACACAATCGATTGATTTGAGACCTTTTTATCTGATTTCATTGCATCATAGAACTTTTCTCTATCAGGAGTAAAATCTAAACTTGTTACTAAATCATATTCTTTTATTAAAGATATTGCATCCTTATAATATTCCTCTGAAATTTTACCCATAGATAACGCTAAATCGAAAATTAATTTCATACCGATTGAAACAGCTTCACCATGAGTATATTTTTCATAATTAGTAATATTTTCAATCGCATGGGCATATGTATGTCCAAAGTTTAATATTGCTCTTAAGCCTTTTTCCTTTTCATCTTGATTTACAACTGCACTTTTTAATTTGCAGCATATTGTAATTAATTCTTTTAAAGCTTTAGTATCTCTTTTACATATTTTTTCTTTATTTTCTTTTAAAAACTCATAAAAATTATAATTTTCTTCAGCATTGCAAGTTTTTTCAATAAAAGCATACTTTATAACTTCACTTAGTCCTGTTTTAAATTGCCTTTCATCCAATGTTTTAAGTACATTAGTATCAGATAAAACAAGTTTAGGTTGATAAAAAGCACCAAGCATATTTTTACCGAGTTTATGATTAACAGCAACTTTACCACCAACAGATGAATCAACCTGAGCTAATAATGTTGTCGGGATTTGTATAAAATCAATGCCACGTTGATATATTGCAGCAGCAAAACCGGCCATATCTCCTATTACACCACCACCTAATGCAATTATTGCATCTTTTCTTTCTAATTTTATTTCTAATGCTTTATCTAAAATTTTATTTAGATATTCCATTGATTTATATACTTCTCCATCAGGGAGTACTACAAATTCCGAGTTATCATTTCTAAGATATTCGCCATAAAGATTAAAAATTTTATCATTAGTAACAACAAGAAACTTTTTAGCACTTGTATATTTTAAAATATATTCATAGGCTTTTTCCAAAATATTTTCTTCTATTATAATCGGATATGAACTTTCCTTTGTTGCCTTTATTCTAACATTTAACACAGTCATTTATTATTCCTATAATTTCATTTGCTATTTCAATCGGTGATTTATCATCTGTAACAATTATATATTGTGCTTTCTCATATTGAGAAATTCGTTCTTGAAGTATAGTTTTTATTTTATCTTTCATATTTTCAACATTTAAAAGAGGTCTTTCTTTATTATTCTTTATTCTTTCAAAAAGAATATCAGGATTAGCCTTTAGATAAAAAACAATTGATTTTTCTTTTAATAAAGATAAATTTTCGTCTGACTTAATAATGCCACCACCTGTTGAAATAATTTGATTATTAAAATTTAAGACATTTTTTAAAGTAGCAGTTTCCATTTTTCTAAAATAAGTTTCACCTTTTTGGGCAAAAATTTGATTGATGGATGCTTTTTCAGTTTTAATGATTTGTTCATCAGTATCAACAAAAGACATATTTAAGAGTTTTGCCAAGAGCTCACCAATACATGTTTTTCCGGATCCCATCATTCCTATTAAAGAAATATTCATAAACTACCTCTTAGAAACAGTATCAAGATAATTTTGATAGTTTATTTTCATTTCATCAATACTATCATGAGAAAATTTTTCAAGCATAGCATCAGCCAAAACAATTGCGACCATGGCCTCTGCAACAACAGCGCAAGCAGCAACAGCACAAGTATCAGAACGCTCAAAATGAGCCTGAACTGTTTCTTTCTTATCGATAGCAATAGAATTTAAAGGTTTTCGCATTGTGGGAATAGCCTTCATTGAAGCTGTAATAACAATATCTTCACCATTTGTTATACCAGACTCAACACCGCCTGCATTATTTGTTTTTCTTACATATTGCCCATTCTCAATAAAAATTTCATCATGAGTTTTTGAACCTAAAGTTTCAGCGACTTGAGAACCAAGACCTATTTCAACAGACTTTACAGCTTGAATACTCATAACAGCTTGAGCTAATAAACCATCAATTCTTCTATCCCAATGAACATGGGAACCTAACCCCACAGGAACATTTTTAAATACAATCTTAAAACTTCCGCCTAAAGTATCACCTTCAGCTTTTGCTTTATCTATCTCCATTCTCATTTTTTCATAAGCAACTTTATCTGAAGTTCTTAAATCAGAAGATTCAATATCATTTTTAACCGGAAAAATATCATTAGGAATTTCAGCTTTAACAGAACCAATTTGTGTTACACAAGATAAACCTTCAATATTGAATTCTTTTAAAATACTTTTAGCAACGGCACCAACAGCGACTCTTGTAGTTGTTTCTCTTGCACTTGAGCGTTCTAAAATATTTCTGATATCTTTATGGTTATATTTCAAAGCACCGGCTAAATCAGCGTGACCGGGTCTTACATTTATAATTTTTTTTGATTCAATAAGTTTCAAATTTTCGTCAGTATTATCTACAACTTGACTATTCATGGGAATAATCCAGTTTTCCCAGTCCTTATTTTCAATTTCTAAACAAATCGGACTACCTATAGATTTACCATGTCTTACCCCTGATAGAATTTTTACAGAATCTTTTTCAATAAGCATTCTACCACCGCGACCATAACCAACTTGCCTTCTTGCAAGTTCATTATTAATAAATTCATTATCTATGGTTATACCGGACGGAACACCCTCTATTATTGCATTTAAGCACAGACCATGGGATTCGCCGGATGTTAAAAATCTAAAAATCATATATAACCTTGTCTTTCTGCTTCCATTATAGATTATATTTTTAAAATAAATAAGTTTGTTAACTTTGTAACTTTTAATAATTTTAAATTTACATGCTTGTAACAGAATAAAATTACACCTGTAACAGTATTTTGGGCAAAATCGAATTATGAAGGGTTCATGCACCTGTCAAGCACAATTTTATAAAAAGTGTCAAGAATACGTTTGTAAAATATTGTAAAAGTTATTTTCGTCTCTTGTATGTAAGGGCATGGACATTTGTAAAATTTAATTAAAAAATATTATCTTGTATGGGGAAGTAATAAGTTTTACTATTTAATAACAAAGAGAAAACAGCTTGCGGAAGGAGTGATGGCTAAGCTTTCTTATTGGGAGAGAGTGTTGATTTGGGAATATTTAGGTTAGACATTAATAGAAAAATGATTTTAATCGAGCGAGATTGGGGATTTATTAAAAAAGTTCTGTGAACAGAACTTTTTTTTATTTGTGAATTGTACTAAAATAATCAAAGTTAAGGGATTTAAACATGAAGAGAGCAATTGTTATAGTAATTGATTCAATGGGTTGCGGGGCTATGCCTGATTGCCGAGAATATTCGGATATTCCGGAATGTAATACATTATGCAATGTTGCAAAAGCAGTTGGCGGCTTAAATGTACCAAATTTTTACAAAATGGGACTTGGCAATTTAGGCGAAGTTTTGGGTGTTTCAGCCAATTCTGATTCAATAGCAGAATATGGAATAATGAAAGAAAAATCGAAAGGAAAAGACACAACAACCGGACACTGGGAAATGATGGGTCTAGTTCTTGATAATCCGTTCAAAGTCTATCCAAACGGATTTCCTGATGAACTTATAAAAATGTTTATAGAGAAAACAAAATGCGGAGGCATTTTAGCAAACTTCCCTGCTTCAGGAACAAAAGTTATTGAAGACTATCATGAAGAACACTCTAAAACAAAATTTCCTATCATTTACACAAGTGCAGACAGCGTTTTTCAAATTGCAGTTGATATTGATGTAATACCTTTAGAAACTTTATACGATTATTGTAAAATTGCCAGAGAACTTTTAACTGATGAATATAATGTTTCAAGAGTTATAGCAAGACCATATAGAATGATAGACGGAAAACCGACTCGAATCGGAGGACTAAGACGTGATTATTCTGTTGAACCTTTCAAAGATTCAACTTGCGATATTATATTAAAAAATAACGGAATAGTACTTGGCATAGGCAAAATCGAAGATATTTTTGTAGGCAAAGGTATTTCGCATGCTATTCATACAGGCGGAAATACAGAAGGACTTGAAATAACCCTAAAAGCAGTTAGAAATGAACTAAACCTTGATGAGTTAAAGTGTAAAAAATACGATATAGAAAAATATGATAAGCAGTTCATTTTTACAAATCTTGTAGATACTGATATGCTCTATGGTCATAGAAATAATGCTCAAGGTTATGCAAAAGCAATAGAAGAAATAGATTCATACTTACCCAAAATAATGAATGCTATGACAGAAGAAGATCTTCTTATAATAACGGCAGACCATGGCTGCGACCCTACAGTTCCCGGTACTGACCATACAAGAGAACAAGTACCTATTATTGTTTATTCAAAAAATGGAAAAAAAGGCAAATTGCCTGAAATTAATTCTTTTGAATATGTATCCAAACGAGTTCTGGATTGGATTATGTAAATAACATGAAACACAACAAAAAAAAGATTCTGTGTTTTGGTGACAGTAATACATACGGCTTCAATCCTATAAATGCTCAAAGATATAATAAAGATACAAGATGGACCGGCATTCTACAAACTTCATTAAAAGATAAATATGACGTTATTGAAGCAGGATGCAATAACAGGACTTGCTTTATGGATAATCCTGAGGGTGAAGATCTGACAGGATATAAAGCAATAAAAAAATATTTAACCAATGAGACAGATATTCTTATTCTTGCATTAGGTATAAATGATTTACAAAAAGTCTATAGTTGTAACGAAGAAGCAACTAAAAACGGTCTTGCTAAAATAATTGATATAGCAAACGATATAAATAAAAATATTCATATTATAATACTTGTCCCATCAATAATAACTCAAGATATTTACAATGGATTTTTCTGCCAACTTTTTGATGAACAATCAATAGAAGAATCAAAAAAACTAAATAATATTTATCAAAATATTGCGAAAGAAAAAAATTGTACAATTATTAATCTCAACGATTTTGTTAATGTATCTTCTATAGACGGAATACATTATGATGAAAATGCACATAAAACTATAGCTAAAATTTTACAAGATTACTTTCTTAACTTGACTTAACCTTGCCCTTGTACTTTAATTTATAATTAACTCAATAGGTAGGAAGTTATGAATTTAGTCGAAAAAATCAATAAATTAAAGAAAGAAAAGAACGCAATTATTCTTACTCATTGTTACCAAAATATAGAAATAGATGAAGTTTCTGATTATGTTGGTGATTCATTATACCTAAGCAAAGCAGCAGCAAAAACAGATGCAGATATAATTCTATTTGCCGGCGTATACTTTATGGCTCAAAGTGCAAAAATACTTTCACCGGATAAAAAAGTATTAATACCTGATATTACTTCAGGTTGTCATATGGCAGATATGATAGATGTTGAAAATTTAAAACTATTTAAGAAAAAATATCCGAATATTCCTGTCGTTTGTTATATCAACTCAACAGCAGAAGTAAAAGCAGAATGTGATGTATGCTGTACAAGCTCTAATGCTGTAGATATAGTAAAAAATTTAAATGTACCGAAGGTTTTATTTGCTCCCGATACATATCTTGGGAAATGGGTAGGTCAGAAATTAAAAGATGTTGAGGTTATAACATTCAACGGTTTTTGCCCTGTACATTTAAGAATAAGACCGGAAGATATAATGGAAGCAAGAAGAAACTATCCTGAAGCATTGATACTTGCACATCCTGAATGTCATTATGAAGTTTCTAAACTAGCTGATTTTGTAGGTTCTACAAAAGAAATTATGGAATTTTCTCAAAAAAGTGATAAAAAACAATTTGTAATTGCAACAGAAAAAGGCGTTGTAGAAAGATTAAACAGAGACAGCAAATTAAACAACTGGGATAAAGAATTTATTCTGATTAATGAAAATATAATATGTCACAGTATGAAATATAATACTTTAGAAAAAATCTACGACACATTATTAAACGAAACAAATGAAATTATATTAGATAAAAATATAATCGAAAAAGCAAGATTAAGTATAGATAGAATGCTTAATTTAAATAAATAAAAATTCCTATTTTAAAATTTAATTTTAATGATATAATTGAGATGTTATAGAAAAAATAACACAGTTAAACAAAAAGGAGAAAATAATGAAAGTTACAGTTAATGACAGTTGTATAGCTTGTGGCGCATGCGAATCAGTATGTGATGCAGTATTTTCAGTAGAAGATAAAGCAGTTGTAAATGAAGGCGCTATTGCAGGAAACGAAGATTGCGTAAAAGAAGCTGCTGATTGCTGCCCAGTAAACGCTATTGAAGTTGAATAATAATAACGTATAAATAAAAAAGAGAGGCGAAAACCTCTCTTTTTTTATTTGAATTTATATAATATAAAATGAGTTTTTATAAAGGTCTATTTCCAATACACTTTGAAATTCTCAATTTCATCAAGAGTTTTACGATAATCACCCTTAAAACAAATAGTTCTATCATCGATATAAATATATGACGGTAATTTTACATTAGTAACATCCTTAAAAAATTTATCCAAATTATTATTAATTAGCCATTTGGTTGCAAGCATCAAATTCCTTGACGTAAAAAGATAAAGTTCTGCTTTTTGAGATAAAATTTCTAAAAATTCATATGCACCAACTTTAATTTCAGGAATAAAATTTTCATTAAATTTTTCTTTTCCATACTCATTTAGAACACCATCTAAATCTATAAGTATTTTTTTATTAAACATAATTCTTTGTCCGTAGTACAGTTTGTTAACTTTGTCATTATAGCGGACAATTTTATTATGGACAAGGTGTTATTAGAAAAATTAGCAATTAGAATAAAAGAATTGAGAAAATTGAATAATTACACGCAAGATGATTTGGCAGATTTAGCACAAATTGCTCGTTCAACTTTAGGTAATATTGAAACTGCAAAAAATGATATAACTTTTTCCAAATTATATAAAATTGCGAAAGCTTTTAACCTTACTTTGTCTGAGTTTCTTAATTTTTAATAATATTTTTAAGCGAGTAGGGTACAATTTTTGCACAACTAAAAACAATTCTGTTATCACTTTAAGTAGTTTAATTTAGAATATAAGAATTGTATAGATAATTTAGACAATAAATAAATTCTTTTCCTATTTATTTCAGGAAATGAATATATTTAAACAGATTTTCCCATTTCATATGCTTTAGAAAGATAGTTTTTGAAATTATTTACATCTTTAGCATTGCATACACCCACAGCCTTAATTACACCTTTTAAATTTGTCTTGTCTAAGCATTCGATCCAACCTTTTAGACCTGTTATAGTTCCTTTTATTGCTGCTTCGTCGGCTTCTGCTGCAGTTGCAATTAAGTATACATCTTTGAATTTATAGTTTGAAACAAATAATGGGTTTAATCTGTCAATTAATGTTTTCATTTGTCCTGACATATTATAGTAGTACACAGGCGTTGCCCAAACCACGACATCTACATCTTTTATTGTTTCAAAAATTTTAACTGCATCATCATTAATTACACATTTTTTAGTATGTTGGCAGGCTAAACATCCTTTGCAGAATGCTATAGTTTTATCTTTCAGGTTGATTTTTTGAACTTCATTGCCTGCTTCAAGTGCCCCTTTTGTAAATTCATCAGCTAAAATATCTGAATTTGAACCATTTCTTAAACTTGTTGAAATTACTAGAATTTTTTTACTCATATTAATACCTCTTTTTCTTATTCTAAATTATTTTTATAAAATTCAGCAATAGTATCAAATGGAATTTTTTTTGCATTGTCGTATAAATCTACGTGATTTGCATCTTTAATAATTAGTAATTGTTTATTGTCACCTTTTAAATTTTTAAATGCATCTTCACTAAAGTATCGGCTGTGTGCTTTTTCTCCGTGAATCAGTAATACAGGAGTTTTGATTTCGTTACTATAGGCAAGAATAGGTAAATTTATCAAAGACAGAACCGAGGTCGTATTCCAATTACCATTTGAATTTATTGAATTTTTATGAAATCCTCTTGGAGTTTTATAGTATTCCCAATATTCTTTTACAAAAAGAGGTTCATTACCTGTAAGTTTTTCTGGTAAGCCTATTGTTTTAGCAATTGTTTTATTTTTAAAATCTTCCGTTCTTTGTTTATTTAATTCTTGTTTTAATTTATATCTTCCGATTTCATCAATTGAATCATTGTATCCTTTTGCACTAACTCTTGTCATATCATACATTGTGGATGTTACTGTAGCTTTTATTCTTGTATCAATTTGAGCAGCATTTAGAGCAAAACCTCCAAACCCGCATATTCCAAGTACTCCTATTTTTTCAGCATCAACATTTTTTTGATTGCATAAAAAATCAACAGCCGCACTAAAATCTTCTGTATTTATATCAGGCGATGCAATATTTCTTTGCTCTCCGCCACTTTCTCCTGTGTATGAAGGATCAAATGCTAAAGTTATAAAGCCCTTTTCTGCTAATGTTTGGGCATAATATCCTGAAGCTTGTTCTTTTACTGCTCCAAATGGACCAGATATCGCTATTGCCGGATATTGTTCTCCTTTTTTTATTGTTTTCGGAATATACATATCTCCCGCAAGAGTAATTCCAAATCTGTTTTTGAAGTTTACTTTCTTTATTTCTACTTCGTTACTTTGTTTGAATATTTTATTCCATTCATTTGTTTTTGCTTTAGCCATATTATTTACTCCTATAAATAATAAAAATAGTAAAATTACTGCGAATAATTTTTTAATCATTTTTTAATCCTTTATTAAAGAAATCAACTAACTTTCTGATTGCTTTGTTAACAAATTCTGGCTTGTCATATAAATCTACGTGAGTAGCACCTTCAACTGTAAAAATTTCTTTTGGTTCTTTTGCTTTTTCGTATCCATCATTTGTAAAGTATAAGGTATCGGCTTTACTTCCAACTATAAATAAAATAGGTCTTGGTGATATTGTGCCAATATGTGAGAACGCATCCCAAGCCGCTAATTTATCATTGCTTGATACAAGATATTTATTTACTGATGTATGAAAAGAACATCTTGGTGTTCGATAATATTCATATGCTTCCTTTTGTATTGTTGATGTATTTTCATTAATTTCTTTTTCAGAATTTGGTACATATTGCCAATATAATGGTTTATCTCCTTTTGCTTCTTTTGTTCTTGCTTCAGCAACTTCTTTTAAAAGTTTTTGCATAAAATTATCAATATTTACTCCGGGAAAACCATTTTTTGCACTATCGCCAACATCCCAAGTGCTTATTCCTGCTGCTGCTTTTATTCTATATTCTGTTTGAATTGCATTAATTGTATATCCACCACCTGCACAAATTCCCATTGCACCTATTTTATCTTCATTTACAAATGAAAGTGTTACAAGATAGTCTACGGCACTTCTGATATCTTCAACTCTTGATGTTGGATCTTCTAAGTATCTAGGTAAGCCTTCGCTTTCTCCTTGGTGACTTGCATCAAAAGCCAGAGCTATAAATCCGTTTTGTGCCAGGTGCCAAGCATATAAAGAAGAACATTGTTCTTTTACTCCTCCCCCTGGATGACAGATTACTATTGCAGGATATTTTTCATTCTCGTTAAAATTTTTAGGTAAAAATAAAAGTCCTGCAATTTTTGTATCAAATTTATTAAACCAAACTTTTTTACCTTCTTTGTAGTGTGTTTCATATAACATAAGCTATACCTCAATTTCTTTTATAATCTTTGCAGGATTACCGCCTACGATTGTATTTTTCTTTATATCTTTTGTTACAACCGCACCAGCTGCTATTATTGCTCCATCTTCTATTTTGACTCCGGGAAGAATTGTTGAGTTTGCACCAATCCAAACATCATTACCTATTTTTACTTTCTTTGGTATTATAGATGCTCTTAGTTTTGGATTTTGGTTGTGGTTTAAAGTTGCAATTACTACATTGTGCCCGATTAATACATTGTTACCTATTTCAATTCCGCCTTGATCTTGAAAATGACAGCAAGAATTAATGAAAACATTCTTCCCAATTTTTATATTTTTTCCGCAATCAGTATAAAAAGGCGGAAATAAACGAAAAGTTCTATCAATTGGTTTATTAATTAAGTTAAAAAATAATTCTTGTACTTTTTCAGGAGGATTATATTTATTGTTTAATTCATCTGATAGTCTCCTTGCTTCTTCGGCTAAATATGTCATATAAATATGTATATCAGACTTTGCGGTTACTTCTTTCCCGCTGTTTAAATATGTTAGAAATTCATTTAAATCCATATTTACCTCTATTTGTATTCATTATCTTTTACAGGTTCTAGCCAAGTTGTTTGATTATTTGGAATGTTTGTTTCTATTGAAATATGTGCAAAATCACTGTTTGGTGCAGCTCCGTGCCAATGAACTACATTTATTGGAATTTTTACAACATCACCTTGTTTTAGGATTTGGATAGGTTTTCCTTTTTCCTGATATCTGCCTTCCCCTGCTGTTACTAAAAGTATTTGTCCTCCTGAGTGTTTATGCCAATTTGTTCTGCTTCCTTTGTTGAACGTTACATTTCCTATTGATGAATTCCATATTTCATCTTTTTCTACAAGCATATTAAGATATGTTATACCTGTAAAAAATTGATTGTATGGATTTATTTCTCCTTTTTTGAACGGTTGATTTAATTCTTCTTTTTCATTATCTTGTAAAAGTTTAAGTGCTTTTATTGCATTTGGGAAACCGGTGTATGGCATACATTGAATTATGACGGCAGCTTGTTTTTCTTTTGAATTTCCTATTTTTAAATTTCCTTGAATATGACTTTTTAAAGTATCAGTGTTTCCTGTTGTTGTTAATATAGCAAGAACAAGTAATTCTCTTGTCTTTATATCAAGTCCTTTTCTTGTGTAAAAATCGCCAAAGCAAACTTCTGTAAGTAAATTACTGACATCTTTTCCCATTTTGTTTGGAACAAAGCTAAGTGCAGTTTCTATTTCATCTCCATATATTGGATTTTGTATATTCTTACCTAAATTGTATCTGTTTGCTTCATCAGTTGTGGCTGCACTTTCAAGAGGTAAATTAATTCCCTTTTCTGTAAATACTTTGTTCATAACATCAATAGCATTAAGAGTTTTTGGAAAACCTATGAATGGTGCACATTGATAAATTATTTCTCTTACTTCTAATGGAGTTGCCCCTGTATTTAAAAGAGCATTTATATGTGCTTTTAATTGCGGAAGTGTTTGCTGCACTGTAAGTGATGTTACAGTTACCATTTCTCTTGTTTTATTATCCAAGTTTCCTATTGTAAAAATGTCACCGAAAATATATTTTTGCAAAATAATCATCATCTCTGGATCTGAACCAATATTTGGATTCCAATTAGACATAAATAAACTTTCGAAATTCTTTTTACAAACTTCTTCTCTTGATTTTTCTTGCATAGTTATTGTTTTCCTTTCTATTGAAAGTGATTCTTGATATGTAAATTGAAACAAAAATAAAAAAATTAGAATTGAAAATATTTTTTTATACATAAAAACACCTCATTTTTGTATTTTTATTATTTACCCTATTTTATTAAATAGCAAATACCTATATTGTATAGTTATGTATGCTTGACGAGCATATATTAAAAAGTTAAAATTATTTTATGGAAATAAGAGTTTTAAAATATTTTCTTGCGGTAGCTCAAGAAGAAAGCATTTCAAAAGCAGCTGAGGTATTGAATATAACTCAACCAACTTTGTCAAGACAATTAATGGATCTTGAAAATGAATTAAAAACAAAACTTATGGTTAGAGGTAAAAGAAATAAAAAAATTACACTTACAGATGATGGAAAACTTCTAAAAGCAAGAGCACTAGAAATTGTTGAATTGACCAATAAAACAGAGTCTGAATTTTTATTTGATGAAAAGAATTTGGCAGGAGATATATACATTGGCGGCGGCGAAACTGAAGCAATGCGTATAATTGCAAGAACAGTTAAAAAATCATCTGAAATATATCCGAATATTAAATATCATCTTTATAGCGGAAATGGCGAAGATGTAAGAGAGAAACTTGAGAAAGGACTTTTAGATTTTGGAATATTTATTGAGCCGATTGATAAAAAAGAGTATGGTTTTATTCAATTGAATGAAAAAGACAGATGGGGACTTTTAATGAGAAATGATTCTTTTTTATCTGGTAAGGAATATATTGAACCAGAGGATATGAAAAATATACCTATATTCACATCCAGACAATATTTAGTCAAAAACTTAATTTCCGGTTGGCTTGGATTTGATTTTGAAAAGCTAAATATTATTGGTTCGTATAATTTGCTGTTTAATGCATCCATCATGGTGGAAGAAGGTTTGGGCTATGCTTTATGTATTGATAGATTGATTAATTTAACCGGAAATTCTAAACTTTGTTTTAAACCATTAAAACCATCACTTGAAGCTGGTATTCTTATTGCATGGAAAAAAAATCACCCAATTTCAAAATGTGCAAAAATATTTTTGGAAAGATTATATGAAGTAAATAATTTAAAATAAAGTAATTATATTAAAAAAACTGACTATATTAATAGTCAGTCTTTAATTTTAAAATATTTTTATAATTTTCTATGCAAGTGCATCTACAATTTCAGAAACAATACCTACATTTTTTAGTGCATTTTTATATGCATTAACATTTTTTTGAGCTATATCAGAAACACCATCATTATTTCCATCAACTGAAATTACTTCTGGTGCAACAGCCGCAACTGCAGTTAAACCGGCAGCATTAGTTATAAGATTTTCCGCCCCAGATTTATCTCTTAATTTTATATAATTTTTTCTTAAGAAACTTTCTGCTTTAGATACCTTGTCACCAACAAATTGTGTATATTTCCCACCTTTTTGTAACTTAGCACCTTTTGCAACATCATCTGAAAAATCTCTTACAACATTAGCACCTTTTCTGACAGCCGAGCCTAATTTAGTTGTTATACTTGGGAATGCTGTCATTAGCTTTGAAGCAGCACATTTACCTAAAATAAACATAGTTAATATTGCACCGGCAATAGAAACACAAATAGCGGCCGGTGATTTATGTTCAGGCTCTTCTGTTTTTTGGAAGCTGTCATTTAACTCTTTTGTCAATGCCATCATATGCTCAACATCTTCAACTTGGTATTCTTTACCAAAAGATGCTTTCTCTTTTATTTGTGAAGCTGGAATTGCAGAAATATTCATATTATTACCTTTTACCTTTCGTAATTGGAGCTTTATACCTCATATAATGCAATCAATATTTTATTTTGCCTGTTTTAAACAGTTTATTAATAAAAATTAACATATTTTTGCACACAAAAAAGAGAACTATAAAATAGTTCTCTTTTAAAAAATTTAATATAATATTATGATAATGCACCAACTATATCTGCAAAAATTTCAGCTTTTTTAAATGCACTGGCATAAGCATTAATGTTATTTTGAGCTATATCCGCAACTCCATCTTTATTCCCGTCTGCTGTTGTAATAGCAGGAACTAATGTTGAAGCAGCCAAAACACCTGCAGCAGTTGTAAATGATTTTTCTGGATTTTTCATTACTACAGCTTTAGCACTATTGAATGCTTTGCCAACAGTATTAGATAAAATTGTTGATACTTTTTCATTCTTTGGTAATTTTGCAACTTGCTCAGAAATTACAGAAACTGCCTTTTTGCCTGTATTTAAAATATTTTCTTTTGCAGAAGCCGGAACTTTTTTGGTAAGTGCAACTAAACCCTTACCGGCACCTTTACCTAAAGCAAACATTGTTGCACAAGCACCTAAAACAGAAATAGTTGTTTGTATAGGGTTTTTATTTGTAACTTTTTCTTCATCACAATCGCCGTTGCAACGAGTACCGCTTGCGAATGAATCATTTAATTGTTTTGATAATTCAAGAACCTTCTGAGCCTCATCAACACCTTGAGCAGAGCCAAAAGAAGCTTGAGGTTTTATTGGTGTACAATTAATTGCAGAAATACTCATGACTTTACCTTTCTTACATATTATAATTCTACAATAATTAAATAAATCAATGTTAATTTTTGCTTTTTTAAGACTTTTTATTAAGAAAAATTTACAATAAAAATAAAAAATTAATATATTATTAATCTTTATTCAAAAAAAAAGTTTATATGATAAAATTCTCATAAATACAATATTATCGGAGATTAGGGAGAATGATTGATCTACTTCTAAAATTATTGGGCGATCCAAATAATAAAAAAATAAAAAAAATGATGCCTGTTATTGAACATATAAATGCGTTGGAGCCTGAATTTGCAAAACTTTCTGATGAAGAATTAAAAAATAAAACAATTGAATTTAAAAATATACTAGCAAACAGACAAAAATCAAATGATATAAAAAAAGACAGAGAAATAGAAAAGCAAGTTTTAGATTCTATTTTACCTGAAGCTTTTGCTACAGTTAGAGAAGCAGGCAAACGCGTTCTTAATATGAGACACTTTGATGTTCAACTTTTAGGCGGTATTTTCTTGCATGAAGGACAAATTGCAGAAATGAGAACAGGTGAAGGTAAAACGCTTGTTGCAACTCTTCCAGCATATTTAAATGCTTTGACAGGCAAAGGAGTTCATATTGTAACTGTTAATGACTACTTAGCACAAAGAGATAGTGAATGGATGGGAAAGATATTCAAGTTTCTTGGCTTAAGTGTAGGTGTTATTTTATCAGGAATGAATGACTACGAAAGTTTTCATTTAAAGAAAAAAGCTTATGAATGTGATATAACATACGGAACAAATAATGAATTCGGATTTGACTATCTTCGAGATAATATGGCAACATCAGTTGAACAAAGAGTTCAAAGACCGTATAATTACGCAATAATAGATGAAGTTGACAGTATACTTATCGATGAAGCAAGAACACCTTTAATAATCAGCGGAAGACTTGATAAATCAGCAGAATTATACAGAACTATGGCAGCTGTTGCACCACAATTATCAAAAGGTAAACACTACGAAGTCGATGAAAAAAACAAAAATGTTATTTTGACAGAAGATGGGATTGATAAAGCTCAAGAAATACTTGAAATAAAAGATTTATTTGACATTAACAACCAATACGCACATCATCTTTTGCAAGCATTAAAAGCAAAAGAACTTTTCCATTTAAATACTGACTATGTAATTAAAAATGGAGAAGTCATTATAGTTGATGAATTTACCGGTCGTTTAATGGAAGGAAGACGATGGTCTGACGGGCTTCACCAAGCTGTTGAAGCAAAAGAAGGCGTAAAAATCCAAGATGAAACACAAACTCTTGCAAGTATTACTTTCCAAAATTTATTCAGACTATATCCGAAATTAGCCGGTATGACAGGTACTGCTATGACTGAAGAAGCTGAATTTGGCAAAATTTACAATCTTGAAGTTACACAAATTCCTACAAATAAGCCTGATATTAGAATAAATTTACCTGATATCATATATAAAACAGAAAGAATAAAATATCTTGCAGTTGTTGATGAAATAATAAAAATGAACAAAACTGGAAGACCTGTTTTAGTTGGTACAATCAGTATTGAGAAATCTGAACTTGTTTCGGATTTATTGAAAAAACGAGGTATAAAACACAACATATTAAATGCTAAGCACCACGAAAAAGAAGCCTATATTATAGCTCAAGCGGGTCGTTATGGTGCTGTTACAATAGCAACAAATATGGCAGGTAGAGGTACTGACATATTACTTGGCGGTAACCCGGAGTATCTTGCAAAAGAAGAACTTGTAAAAAAAGGTATTACACCTGAAAATACGCCAAATTATGAACAAATAAAAAATGAAATTCTTGAAAGAACAAAAAAAATAACAGAAGATGAACATGTAAAAGTTGTTGAAGCTGGCGGGTTACATGTTATTGGTACAGAAAGACATGAATCAAGACGTATTGATAACCAATTAAGAGGTCGTGCAGCAAGACAAGGTGACCCTGGTTCTACAAGATTTTTCTTATCTCTGGAAGATAGCTTAATGAGAATTTTTGGCGGACAACAAATAATGGCGCTTATGAATACGCTTAACATTGAAGAAGATATGGCTATTGAAAACAGGCTTATTACAAGACAAATTGAAAGTAATCAAAAGAAAGTTGAAACTTTCCACTTTGATGCAAGAAAGAGTGTACTTGAATATGATGATGTTATGAATTTACAACGTGAGAAATTTTATGCGCAAAGAAATAGAGTTCTTGAAGAAAATGACTTAAGAGAAGATATTATCTATATGATAGAAAGAGAAGTGGATAGACTGCTTAAAACATATATTGCCCCGGGAATGAATCCTGATGAATATATTTATGAAGATTTAGTTTCTCTTACAAAAGAAATTCATTCCGAAATTCCACAATTATCTTTCATTGAAGTCAAAGATATTCAAGGACTCAAGTACGAAAATGTTTATGCAAAAATAAGGGATTTTGCACTTGATGCATATAAAGAGCATGAAACAAAAACTGTTGAATTTTATAATACTGTTGCTGAACAATATAATCTAAATCACAAAAAAGAAGAACCTTTTTCATCTGACAACGTAATGAGACAACTGGAAAAAGATTTATTATTAAGAGTTGTTGATAACAGATGGATTGATCATTTACATAACATTGATATGCTCCGTGATGGTATAGGTTTAAGAGCATACGGGCAGAAGAATCCATTACTTGAATACAAAAAAGAAGCTTATGATTTATTTAATAACATGATGTATGACATTCAAAGTGAAACAGTAAAACACTTATTCAGAACAAAGTTCGGAATACAAATAGTTACACCTGAACAATATGGTATGCCGGAAGGATTTGATAATCCCGAACAAACAATAATGATGGATAACAAGGACGAAGATAAATAAAATGATAATTCTGTATAATATTGTTTTAATTCTTTTAACAATAATATTTATCCCGCTTATAATAATAGCATTTATAATACAACCTAAGTTTAGAGCCGGTTTTTTTGAGAAAATTGGATTTTATTCTTTTAAAATAAATAAACGTAATAATACAACGATTTTCCACGCAGTATCTGTAGGCGAAACAAATGCTATAAAAGATTTAGTAACAGAATATAGAAAAAAACATCCAGATGAAATTATTGTAATAACAACAACTACAAAAACAGGTCAAGAAATTGCACAAAAAGTATTTAAAAATATAGCTGATAAAATTACTTACTTTCCATATGATTTCTTTTTTAGCGTATTATCATTTTTTAATACTTTTAAACCGCAAAAAATAATTATTGCAGAAACAGAAATTTGGCCTTGTTTTATATCCATAGCTAAATTAAAAGGAATAAATGTATATTGTGTAAACGGCAGAATTTCACCACATTCATATGATGGTTATAAAAAAATCAAATTATTTTTATCTCCAATTTTAAACAAATATACTAAAATCTTTATGCAATCAAATGACGACGCAAAAAGAATTATAAATATCGGAGCAAAAGATGACAAAGTGGAAGTTATGGGAAATTTGAAATTTGATATAACACCCAATTTAACTCCAAATGAAATTCAAAAATTTGAAAATGAGTTAAAAACTATAAATTATCGTGTTCTTATAGCTGCAAGTACGCATAATCCTGAAGATTCAATTGTTTTAAATGCTTTTAAAGAATTGAAAAAAGAATTTACTGATTCAAAATTATTAATTGCTCCAAGACACCCTCAAAGATATGAAGAAGTAATTAAACTTTTAAATGAATCAGGACTAAAATGGGGAAAGCGTTCAAATAACGACAGTTTTATCGATAATGAAATAATCTTGCTAGATACAATGGGTGAGTTATCAAAATTATTTTCAATATGTTATGTTGCTTATATTGGAGGAAGTTTCTCTGGCACAGGAGGTCATAATCCTCTTGAAGCAACAATATGGAATAAACCTGTAATTTCAGGTCCATCTACTTTTAATTTCAAAGATGTATATAAAATTCTTGCTGATAAAAAATGCGCAAAAATAGTAAATGATGAAACAGAACTTATTAATAGTCTGACGAACTTATACAATAATCCAAATGAATACAGTGAATTCTGCAAAAATGCAAAATCAGTTTTTGATGAAAATAAAGGTGCAATAAACTACGTTCTTGAAAGAATTTAATATTTATATAATTTATATAATTTTTTCAAAGAAAACAATTCCGTATGAAGGCAGTGAAATATATGAGAAATGTTCTTTAATGCTATCTTCATTTAAGTATTTGTTTTCACCAAAATATTCAAGCCTATCTGAATTAAATATTTCTTTCCACTTTCCTTTGGGGAACATTATTCCGTAATTCTTATAATATGCAGTTGATTTAAAATTAGAAATTGAAAAAACTTCATTATATATTTTTTTACAATGAACAGCATGAGTATCTGACTGTTCAAAAACAAATGTTTTTTCAATATGACCTGATGAAAGAGCAATATTATGCTCGCATAATAAATTTAAGTCTCGAACATATTCTTCAACACATTTATTAATGTAAGAATATTTATCAGAAACTTTAACTGCTGAGAGCTTAGAATCAAGAAAAGCAGGCAGTCCCGGTTCATATCCTTTTTCTTTTAGATAGGTCTCAGGTCCTATTGAGAATTTTCTGAAGAATTTAAAATAAGATAAATTTGCTGATTCATCACCTTGAAATATCATCTTTGGTCCAGGAATTGAATATACTTTACCTATCGCAAGCATGTGCATTTGTATCGCTTTAAAATATGCATCTTGTACTTTTTCAACAGGTATATCAACTGCTATTTTATTTTTATTATAAAAATTAATCCGCTCCTCATCAGACATATTTTCTAATTGTCCGGTAACAAAAGATACAAGTATTTGATGTGAAGCATGCGCCATTAACTTACACTTTTCATTTTCGCTGCAATCAGCCATTTTGTTACATAAGTTCAATTCATTAACAACAACTTTGGAAATTAAGCGAGTACCATCAATATTCCCTATTTCATCGTGGCTCATTGGATATTTAACTCTTGTTTGAGCAGCTCTTAATGAGTAATCAAAAGAAGATAGATTTTTTATCCTGCAATCCCAAGAGCCTAATATCATCGAGGCAATTTCTTTATGAAAAGGGAAATCCCATTCAGAATCAAATCCCAAAGCTGAAAGTGAAACATTATTACTTCTTATTTTTTCTATATATGCTTCATGGTGCAATTCATTTTCTTCTTTTTCTAAATACGGAAATGGCTGAATAACTCTTGCATCATTATCTCTACCGTCTTCTGCAATTAAGAAGGCATCCGGTGCGTGAAAATTAATTTCTGCAACCATTTGTTTCATTGTATAATCACTGCACATAAATTTTGTCATATCAACACGCAAACCATCACAGTGATAATTTATTATCCAATTTAATGCAGCTCCAATTATAAAATCTCTTACTTGAACACAATTTTCATCTTTTTCAAAATTAAACTTATAACCAAAACAATTTTCTCCATCTGTATATGGTCCTGTTTTTTGCAATTCTGCGATATCCGGTCCTAAATGATTTGGAACTATATCCATAATCACGTTAAGACCGCATTTATGCGCATGATTAATAAGCTCTTTTAAATCATCCGGTGTTCCATATGTATGATTCGGTGCATATTTATCAACACCATCATATCCCCAGTTAAAAGAATATGTATTTTCTACCGGCATGATTTCAATTGTATTAAAATGCAATTCTTCAGAAAGTCTTTCAATTTTTTCTTTTGCAGAAAGAAAAGTTCCTTCGTCAGTAAAGGTACCAATATGTAACTCATATATTCTTAAAGCACTTACCGGTGTTAAGCCGTTCATTTGGTTCGATAAACGGCTTATTCTCTTTTCATTTTCGCAGCACATCCATTCTTTATCAGTCCAATTAAATAAAGAATGATCATATATTCTAGACCACTTAAAATATGAATCCTGCCACATTGAACAAGGATCTTTTACTTGGAAAGTTTCATCTTTATAATCAATTATAAAGCGATATCTGTCTCCGTTTTTAACTGTTCCAAATGGGAGTTCCAGACTCCATATTCCGCCTCCTGCATAATTCATCTCATATTTTAAAATAGATTTATTTGAAGGTTTTACTTCAAGCTCTACTTTCTTCACATCCGAAAATGTATACAATCTGAAAAATGAATTTCCGCTTTCCAGGAAATACGCTCCAAAATGGTTATTCCAAGTATCAAAAACACAAGGGGTTTTTACTCTATTTATATTTTTTATTCTAGTTGTATTAAGCATATATATGTCTCTTTCTTTAAGTATTCAACATGATTTGATTTTTGTCTATAATTACATTATGCGTATTTGGAATGAATTAACATATATTAATAAATCATCTATAGCACTTGGTTTTTTTGATGGATTACATCTTGGACACCGATTAGTCCTGAAAAATGCAATAAATATTGCAAAAGAAAATAATGTCGAATCAACTGTAATAACATTTAAGACACATCCATTAAATAGTCTTACAGGTGAAAAGATAGATCAGATATTGTCATTAGATGAAAAAATAAACTTAATGGAAAAAATTGGTATAGATAATCTTGTACTATTAAATTTTGATGATGTTGCTTCAATAAGAGCAAATGATTATCTTGAAAATATATTAATAAAGTATTTTTCGCCAATAGCTATTACAACAGGATTTAACCACCATTTTGGATTTAATAAAGAAGGAAATAGTGAATTATTGAGAAACAACAAAGATAAATATAACTATAAGTATTTTGAAATTCCTCCTTTCGTTGTCAAAAATAATATAGTCAGCTGTTCTAATATAAGAGATTTATTGCATCTTGGTGATTTCCCAAATGCTAACGAATTACTTGGTTACAAATTTTTTATAGACGGTATTGTTATAAAAGGAGAACAATTTGCAAGAAAATTAGGTTATCCAAGCGCAAATATTGTTTACCCTGACGAAAAAATTAAAATTCCACATGGTGTATATTTTGTAGAAGTAACTATTTTAAACAAAAAATATAATGGCATATTAAACTATGGTTTTGCACCAACCGTAAATAATTCAACAATAGAAAAAACTGAAGTTCATATTCTGGATTTCAACCAAAATATATACAGTGAAAAAATAAGAATAGAGTTCATAACAAAAATAAGAAATCAAATGAAATTTGATAATATAGAAAAACTAAAAGCTCAAATAAATAGAGATATCGCATTTGTTGAAATATATAAATATTTTTTAAAAGGACATTTTGAATTTTCTCTAAGACATTTTTAGAAAAAACATGTAAATATTTATTTGTATAACTTTTATATTTTTTTTTAATATTGTAAAATCAAATGTATATAAAAGATTAAGGAGATTATATGCCAAATATTATAGAAGGAATGTTAACTGTAAATAATGAGAAGTTTTGTATTATTGTAGCAAGATTTAATGAATTTATAAGTTCAAAATTATTATCTGGTGCAATTGATGAACTTATGCGCCACGGAGTAAAAGAAGAAAATATTGATATATTATGGGTACCAGGGGCTTTTGAAATTCCTTTAATTGCAAAAAAATCTGCTGAAACAGGTAAATATAATGCAATAATAACACTTGGTGCAGTAATAAAAGGTTCTACATCACATTATGATTATGTTTGTGCAGAAGTTTCTAAGGGCGTTGCTGCTGTGGGGCTGGGAACGGGTATACCTGTTATATTCGGAGTTTTAACCTGCGATAATATAGAACAAGCAATTGAAAGAGCAGGTACAAAAGCAGGAAATAAAGGCGCTGATGCTGCAAAATCTGCAATAGAAATGTCAAATTTAATTTCGAAGATATAATTGAATGTATAAATGCTGTAAAATATTAAAACATGGTTTGTGTTTTTTCGATAATATTCTGACCTCTTGCTGTTTTTCACCGGTTGATCAGATAGACGGACAAGTTCCTCCTTTATTATATGACAATTATAAAGGTCAAATTCCTTCAAAAGAAGATTTATTTGAAAGAATAAATAAATACGTCACAGTATTTAAAAATGGCAATTGCCCAAAAGAATGTGAAGGTTGCTATCATATTGAAGAAAAAGAATGGGATGAAGATAAGTATATTGACTACATAACAATAACACACTTTAGTATATGTAATGCAGATTGCATATATTGTACTAATAACCATGAATTATACGAAAGAACAAATAATACATACAAAATTCTTCCTGTTCTGAAATCATTTAAAGAGCAAGGAATAATAAAACAAGGATGTGAGCTCCATATTGGCGGCGGAGAGTTCACAATATATCATGAATGCGATGAATTACTAGAACTATTTGCTATTAATAATTATGCCAGAGTATTTGTACCAACGAATGCAATAAGGTATTCAGAAAAACTTTTTCAAGCAATGGATAAAGCAGCCACATATATTATTGTATCTCTAGACTGTGGTTGCAAAAATACATTTTATAAAATAAAGCGTGTTAATGCTTTTGATAGAGTAATAAACAGTCTAAAGAAATATGCAGCTACAGAAAAATCTCGTAATGCAATAAGATTAAAGTACATTATTATTCCCACATATAATGACAATATATCTGAATTTAAAAAATTTCTAAAAATAGCAAAAAATCTTGGAGTCAGAAATCTAATTATAGATATTGATGCACGATATTCTCGAGTCACAAATTATAAAATTGATAATTATTTTATAAATCTTGCACAGGAAATGAATAAAATAGCTGTTAAACAAAATTTTATAACAGAATTCTATTCTTTCTATTTTCAAAATACGAACGATAAACAAATACAAAAGGATAATCCTTTTGTAAAATTAAAAAAGAAAATTCATTTCAAATATTTTGATAAAGATATCAAAGAACTCTATAAACACCATAGATATGGAGCAAAAAGATTTAAATATTAGAATTACTCACTTTCTGCAACAACAGTTACAATTTGATTTCCGTAACTATCAATATGACCATCTGTTTTTTCAATTATGTATCTTAAACCTTCTTTTCCTTTAATTGCATTTTGAGCTACTTCCAGAGCTTTCTCAAAACTTGTATATTCGCCAATTTGTTTTCTTGAAAATTCAGAATAATCTCTTTCTGTAATTACGTGAAACATAACATACTCCTTCAAAATAAAAACTCCCGTTCAAGGATTCGAACCTCAATAGCAAAATCCAGAGTTTTGCGTCCTACCATTAGACGAAACGGGATTACATTTATATTTTAATACAAATATATTTTTTTGTTTAATTATTTAATCTTTTTCAATGAAGATATAAAATTATTATGCTCTACATCACCATCTACTTTAGTAAGAAAAATCTGGCAATCTTTTTCATCTGCATCAATAGGTGGCAATTGTGATAATTCAGCAGCATAATAATTTGCATCATTTCTGCTATTTAATGGTATTCGGTTTGCTAAGCTGTTTAATGAAATATTTCTTAAAAATCCTGCAAATCCTTTATTTTTATTTGTAAATTTGGTGTATATACGCAATATTGCATCACTATTTTCCAAATTGTATGAGCCTACGATATATGCACTCAATTGCGGAGATTGCGATTTTATTCTCATTAATTCTACTTTATTATTTTTTAATTTTAAATCTCCGGTAATTTTATCAAAATTACCCTCAGGAATATTAACCAAATCTGAAAATATTGAAGGACTTATCATAGCCAATGGATTTCTAAATAAAGCTGCAAATTTTAATACATATTCTATCAAACCGATTTTTTGAATTGTACCATCCTTTACAACGAATTTTATTGCTCCATTTAGTTTTAAAGAATCATCTGTATTTAAATCAATTAAACCACTAGCTTTACCTGATATTTCTCGCTTTAAATTTAGTATAGCAGTTGACATCAAATCAGAATTAACATCTTTAATACCAAGCTTTATATTATATTTTTGATTTTTTAAATCACAATTAATATCAGCAGATGAGTGCCCTTCTGCTATTTCAAATCTATTTGATTTTAGTTTAAATACACTTTCTTTATCCAATGACATTTTTGCTTTTACATCAGAAAAATTAATTTCTTTATAAGAACCTTTTATTATATGTACCAGAGATTCTTCAACTATCAAGTTTTTTACATCAAAAGTCATTGCAACATTGTCATCATTTTCTTCATCGACAACTTCTTCCGTAAGAGAAGGCGTTTGAACAGGCTGAGAAAATGCCTTCATTACTCTTGCAATATCTAAATTATCAATAGTTAAATCAGTATGTTTAATAATTATTGGATATTTAATTGCATTTACAATTTCACCATTAAATATATATGAACTTCTTCTAAATCTACCATCTGCATTTATTTTTATTAAATTTTTGTCAGTGCTAATTTTTCCATTTTTAAGAACTAATCGCTGCGATGGAATTCTGATTGACTCTGCGGTTAAATCTGAGGTTATAACAGGATAATCACCTTTATCAATATAATGCATATTACCTGAAAAATTGCCACCTTTGAATAGTCTTTGACCTATTAAAACATTCAAGAATTCACTCGGTAACGGATTTGGAATATCAAAACCTAAATCTAATATCTTACCATCAGAAATCCTTATATTTCCGTTTAAAGTCAAAATTGGCTTTATTCCTTTTGACTCCCTATTGATTTCTTTTGCTATATAGTAATTAATTGTTTCTATATTTACAATATCACCTTTCACATGTACATCAGCTTTTAGTGCCCTATCATAATTAACAGGACTTAAAGAAGCACCATCGATTAAAATATCATTGCCTTTTGAAATTTTCCCCATCAATGTTACATCTGTATTTGCACCAAGAGAATGAATTAATATTTTTGCTTTATCTTTACCGACTAACGTTAAAGGTATCATTGCTGTTTCAGATAAATACTTTCCTACAAAATCATTTGTTAAAAGTGCAGACATATCAATGTTCGTATCAACCGTTTTCATATAATCAGCGACAGTACCTTTAAAACTAAATTCATTTAATGGATTATTATCATAAAAACCTTTGAAATCTTTTAATATAAGATTATTTTTAGTGATTTGAATATTTCCTTGAGAAAGAGTAAACGGCATATTTGCAAGTGCTGTTAACTTTGAAGAAAGTTTATTTAACTTTATATTACCGTTTAAATCATTTTTTGTAAGAGTTACACTGAAATCAAAATCACCATTAATTCTTTTTAAAAAGACTAATACGTCATCAATATTATTTTCAACAACATTGGTTTTTAAAAGTTTTATTACATCCGGAATAAAGAATCTTTTTGCATATATAGTTAGCCTATAACCTTTTTCTCTGGAAGCTTCAGCATTAAAAAACATTTTTGAATGATTTATTGTTAAAGGACAATCACTGACATATATATGTTTATTCTTTATTACAATTTTATCTTCATCTTTGAAAGAAAAAGTTACAGTTCTGTTATTTTTTATAATCTCTCCGTCAAAGTTAATATGGACAAATCTTTCAATTTTCTGAGTATTATCAACGTTTAAATTTGTTGCTTTTAATCTGACTTTTGTACCATTATCCAAAAGATATGAAACATAACATTCATTTAAGAAAAGAATTGAATCGTATAAATCAAAATAGAAATCAGATTTTTGAGATGATGAATTTGAATTTTCAATTTTAAAAGCACGAAGTAAATTATCAACATCTATAAAGAACTTATCAGCTCCAAATCTATTTACTTTAATCTTTTTTTTGAAAATCTCATCTAAAGATATTGATACATCAAAATCGCTAACAGCAAAAAGCTTTTCATTTTTTTTAGAGACAAATATCTTGTCAGTTTTAAATTCTATTATTGGATTCAACCCTGTTTTTAATGCAGGAGTTTTAATAATGATGTCAACATCTGCATATTTTTTTGCTGTTTTTTCAACCAATGATATTACATAATTATTTGATACCGCAAAGGGTAAAACTTTTATATATGCAAATAATATTGCAATTAACAAAATAACAACAGATATAAATAATTTTAAAAAGAATCTTTTCATATCATCATGATATAATAAAATTATGAAAAAGTTATTATTATTTACAGTTTTAATATTTTTTATTTCGCAAAATTTATCACTGGCTAATATAGAAATATATAATGAAGACGGTAAGTTTGGAATAAAAGATCAGTCTCAAAATATTGTTGTTAAACCAAAATATAATAAAATTATAAGACTTGGTGAAAATGGATATATAGTTCAGAAAAAAAGCAAATTTGGAATAATAAATTCTAAAGGTGAGATTTTAGTACCGATAAAATATAGGCATGTTGAGAGAGTTTTGGGAAAATATGCAAAACTTGGGAACTATGGTGATTTTGGATTGTATGATGAAACAGGTTTTGCAGTTATTCCCCCTGTTTATGATTCTATAGATTTGCTTTTTGGCGGAATGCTTTTAACTTATGATAATTTTAAGTATGGTGTATCTGATTTTGAAGGCAGAGTAATACTCGAAAATATATTTGACGATATTTATATGCCAAAACCCAATATTATGAGACTACAATATGAGGGTAATTGGTATGAGATAGAACAAGTCACATCAGATACTCTTACTCTGCCTGAAGATGTAAAGACAGTCAAAGACAATCCTGATTTTAAAGTAAGTAATATTGTTGTAAATACAGGCATAGTATCAGGGTATTCAGTAGTTACATTTACAGATTATTTAATAAAAGTATTCTCATCAATATCACCAGCACATGAAGATACAATAGATCAATTAATGCTATCTCAAGGCGCAGAAACAGTTTCAATATTTATAAAATTTTCTTGGCTTCCAAAGTATCCATTTTATTATGCAAGAAATTATTACAGATATATAAGGAATCCTAATAATGGACCTTTATTTGATGTAAAGAAAAAGCTTAAATCAAAAATCAAATAATACTTTTTAATTCTACTTTTACATCATTTTTATTTAAGTTTCCATCCATCTTAACTCTGAAAGCACTTTGCTCTTGAGGTTTTGCAACGATTGGAGGAACTTCTTTTAGCTTATTTTTATATAATTCTAATGTATTTTCAGGTTTAAATACAAATTTAAAAATCCAAGATAATGGTACAAACAGAATCTTAACTTTTCCCATCTCCTGGTTATTATATTTACCAAACAAACTTAAATCAGCTTGTTGAGAGTCAAAATTATAATCACCTTCAACTAATAATGACAAATATTTTTGCGATGATGTTATCTTTGCATTATATATAGAATCATTATCAAAACAAAAACTTCCGTTTAAATTTGAACTCAGAGCTTTCATATTTTTAATATCAATGTTAATAATATCAGACAGTTTAAACTTTAAAGGTCTTCTAAATTTCTTAGACTTTTTTATTATAAATTCAGTACTTCCAATCTTAGGGAGATATCCTTCTTCTAATGAGAAAGTAGCGTATGCTTTAACTTTATCAAAAGAATTTGTAGTTTCAGCATGCAAGGTCGCATTGGCTGTACCTTCAATTTGATTAGGTAAATCAAACATAACATTTGCTACTGTATTAGAATCTATATCCTTTGCTATGAAAATTATATCTGAAGTTTTTTCTTTAAAATCATATATACCGTTAGCATTAATAGTTCCTTTTGCAAAAAGTATCTCAGGAACAGCGAAAGAAAATATATTATCTTTTAAACTCCCCTCAATAAATATATTATTTAGTTCTAATTTTTTTCTTTTAATTTTATTAAGTCTTATAATCCAATTATCAATATCTAAATCAAGTTTTTCAGGCGGCGTTGGTATTTTCAAAGAGTTTTGTTGCTTTATTATTTCACTTTTTTTATTATCTGTTTTAAATATATATTTATCCAAAAATAATTCCATATTATAAACATGAATTTTATTAACGAAGTAATTTTCAGCTTCTAAATTAGCTTCAAAGACTGAATTTAAATACTCACCATTTGCAATAATTTTCATTTTGGAAGAATCAGCAATAACATTGGCCTTCTCAATATAAAAATCTTTATATAGAGAATCTTTAAGCATAAAAATTCCAGTCAAAAGCTCTTTTTCAAAATCATATTTCAAATCACCATTAAAATAACCGCCACTAATATAACGACCAAAAGAACCGGTTACCGAAACAGGTGCAAAACCATTAGATTTACAAGTAAGATATGACGGAACTAAATGACCATCTTTTTTTATAAATAACCCTTCTCCTAAAATAATATTTGAAATATTACTTCCTTCTTGAATAGAATAATCATAATGTAATATTTTCAAAGTATTATTTTCTTTTAATGTTTTTACAAACAATCTACGGTTTTTATCAATTAATCCTAAATATGCATTTTTATAATGTAAATCGGACTCTTTTTTCAGTTTTAACAGATAATTTACATTAATTTTTTTATTTTTAACACAATAATCAACACTGGTTGCAGCATAACCTTGAAGTGATAAAAAAGGAACATACTTTGAAACTGATTTATTTGTCAAATTTGCATATACATTCCCAACTACCTCTTGATTTTTTTTAGCAATATTACTCAATTTAAAAGATGTATATACTTTTTCCCCGCCTAATGTACCAGTTTCTGAAGCTTGAAGAGTATCTTTATCAAATATAAAATCAACTTTTTTAAAAAATATAGGAACATCAAAAAGAACAGTTTTTGCAGCAAGTTTTTTAGCTATGCATTTCCCATAAATTCCTTTTTCTTTAACATGCACATCTACATCCATATTGCCGGAAAAATCATAAAAATTTTCAATAAATTTTTTTGAAGAATCTTTTAATTTTTGAAAATATAATAAAGATGCTTTTATATCTGCAATAGGTATATTTTCTCCTTTTATTGAAAAATCATTATTATCATTTGAATCAATAA
This sequence comes from Candidatus Gastranaerophilales bacterium, assembly GCA_944323935.1. Lineage (GTDB taxonomy): Bacteria > Cyanobacteriota > Vampirovibrionia > Gastranaerophilales > Gastranaerophilaceae > Avigastranaerophilus. Next base: position 41,841 of record CALUUJ010000009.1, read on the forward strand.
TTTTACCATTTAAATTTAACATTGATACACCAATTAATATTTGTAAATCCTTTGCATATAAAGAATCTTTTTGAAAGTATAAGTAACCTTTTTTTCCTATGTTTATTAAGTTGCGAAACAAATCTGATATTATTTCTGCTTCAAATACACAGAAAGAATTTTCTCCACGTTTTATCAGTTTTAAATTTGATACAGTAATAAATATACTGTTTATACCGTCTTTATCCATCCAAATTTCAGCATTTTTTATACTTGTTTCAGGTATTTTTTTAAAATTAAAATTAAAAGATTTTTTAGCAGATTTTTTATTGAAAATTCTTTTTAATCCATTTTCGCTTATGAAAACATAATCAATATTTATCTTATTTAAAGATAAATTTTTTATATCAAATTTTAAATATCCATCTTTTGCATTTAGGAGTTCCGTTTCTTGTATGTATATTTGTAATTTATCAAACTTTAAATCAAACACTAAGCTAGGATATGAAACAAAACTAAACTTGTCAGCATGAACTTTAATTCCTGTAGTATGAGAAATAACTGAATTTATTTTATTTACAAACAATTTCGAACTTAAAACATGCGGTAATATAAAAAGATAAACAGCATACAAAATACCTATTGAACAAAAACAAAATATAGTAAATTTTAATATTAATTGCTTATTATTTCTCATTATTTTTTATACAAAAATTTAATTGCTCCAATACATAATATTACGAAAAAGGGGATTTAAAAATCCCCTTTTTACTATACCTCAATATATTCTTTTAATCGTTTACTTCTGTTTGGATGTCTTAGCTTTCTTAAAGCTTTAGCTTCAATTTGTCTGATACGTTCCCTTGTAACACCAAACAATTGTCCAACTTCTTCTAAGGTTCTTTGTCTGCCGTCATCCATACCAAATCTTAAACGAAGTACATCTCTTTCTCTTGGAGATAAACCGCTTAATACTTCTGCCAAGTCTTCTCTTAATAATTCTTGAGCAACTGTTTTAACAGGAGCATCAGCATCTTTATCTTCTATAAAATCACCTAACCTGGAATCTTCTTCTTTACCAATTGGTGTTTCCAATGATAAAGGTTCTTGAGCAACTTTTATTATTTCTCTTAATTTTGGAACAGAAATATTCATTTCAACAGCTAATTCTTCTTCCGTTGGTTTTCTTGAAAGTTCTTGAGCCAATTTTCTTGTCACTTTTTTCAATTTGTTTATAGTCTCAACCATATGAACAGGAATACGAATAGTTCTTGCTTGGTCTGCTATAGCTCTTGTAATTGCTTGACGAATCCACCAAGTTGCATAAGTAGAAAACTTATAACCTCTTTCATGGTCAAATTTTTCAGCAGCTCTTATTAAACCTAAATTGCCTTCTTGAATAAGGTCTAAGAATAACATACCACGACCGACATATTTCTTTGCAATACTTACAACAAGTCTTAAATTTGCTTGTACAAGTTTTCTTTTTGCTATAACTCCGGCATTTCCGCCTTGAATAATCTTTTTTGCAAGATCAATTTCTTGTTCTGCTGTTAATAATTTAATACGACCGATTTCTCTTAAGTACATTCTTACAGGATCATCAAAAGAAACACCTTTTGGAAGTAGCGCATCAGTAAGAGATACATCTTCTTCTTCATCTTCATCAGTAATATCACCTGAGAATAAATCTTCATTCTCCATGGTATCAATAATTTTATTTCTTTCTGAATTCATAAGAACATCCATTCCATCACGACTGATAGAATCAGGTTCTGTCATTAGTATTATACCTGATGATTCAGAAGCTTCGTTTTCTAATGTTTCTTCTTCGTCCATAATTCCGACTATTGATAAATCTGAAATTTTCTTTTTGCTCATTAAAGTTATTCTCCGATTTTTTGCTTATTTCTAATTTTTTCTCTTAACTGCATTTGAAACTGCATAGATTCTACATCATCATCATTTAAATTTTTGTATTTAGAAGCAAGTTCCTTCTTCTCACAATCTACTTGATATTGTAGAATTTTTGCTTTGTTCTCTTGCACCACAGCTTTAAAATCCTTATCTGAAAGTCCTCTAAAGCTATCAGCTATATATATTAAATCTGTTATTATATCCTTTAATCCGTTATCCTCAGCAAATTGTGTATACAGGGACTGTATAAGTTTATCCACATCATTATTTATCTGACATGACAATTTGTCAATTGCTTCTCGAATAATAATTAAGTTTTTATCTATAAATTTAACATTTTTTATAATTTCCGAAAGATAATTTACGTCTACATTATTACCACCAAGTAGAAACAAGCTTAATAAATTTTTTTGTGCTTTTTCACAAATATTTGAAGTTTTTGTTACAATTGGTGAATAATCCCTACTTATAGTGCTTTGCACAAATTTACTCCGATTTATTTCCCTAATTAAGGCTTTTTCATCAACTTTTATTCTGTCAGCAACAAGCCTTATATATTCATTTTGAACTATATTATTAGGAATTTCCTCGATTAAAGGCATGATTTTTTTTATTAAATTTAACTTATCCGTTGGAGAAAAGTCGTTTTTATAATCTTTTAATATTTGTTCCAATTCAAAATCTAACAATAAAGGTGCTTTTTTTATATATTTTTTATACTGTTCAATACCAAATTCACGTATAAATTCGTCAGGATCCTTACTGTCAAAAGGTGCTATTACACGGATTTCACAAGTATATTTATTGTCTGACAATGATGAATATGATTGATCATAAAATTTAAGCTCACCAAGTCCAGCAAATGCTTCTTTTATAACATCAGTACTTCTTTGTGTGGCTTTCAGCCCTGCTGAATCTGTATCAAAAGCTAAATATATTTTTCTTGATTTTGAATATTTTGCAATTAATTTTACATGATCCACAGTCAATGCTGTTCCGCAAGAAGCCACAACATTTTTCAATCCTGCAGCTTGTGCTGATATTACATCGAAATACCCTTCCATTATAACAACATAGTCATCTTCTATCATTTTATTTTTAGCTACATTTATGCCATATAATATTCGGCTTTTATTGTAAAGAATAGTATCCGGAGAATTTAAATATTTTGGATTTTGATTAGCATCAATTGCCCTTGCCCCAAAAGCTATAACACAATCTGACTCATCTTTTATAGGAATCATTATTCTATGACGAAACCTATCTACAAAATCACCTTTTTCTGTTTTTATAACTAATCCGGCTTTCTCCATTATTGTCGGAGTGAAATCAGCTTTATATTGCTTTTGTATATCGGTATATTCTTTTTTTGAATACCCTAATTTATATTCTTTTATAATTTCTTCAGTTATACCTCTATCTAACAAATAGTTAAGAGCAGGTTTGGCTTCTGCTAATGTTAACAAATTATTATGATAATATTCACACGCTTTTTCAAGTATTGATTTCACTTGTTGTTTCTCTTCGCTATATTGTTTTGAGTTTCCGTATGCTGTTGGAAGCTCTATTCCAAATTGAATAGCTAAATCTTTTATAACTTCAGAAAAAGACTGATTATTAATTTTCATAAGAAAACTAATTGCATCACCGCTTTCTCCACAACCAAAACACTTAAATATACCTTTTTGTACATTCACACAAAAAGAAGGAGTCTTTTCATTATGAAAAGGACAACATCCCCAATAATTCTGACCTTTTTTTTTCAAAACCACTCTTGACTGGACTACATCCAGTATATCCAAACGACTTTTTATTTCAGCTTTTACTTCATCGTAAGATTTATTTGTAATCATTTATTTATTAAGTCCATTCATGCGTGCAAGTTTAAACAAAAATTCATCATTATTTTGTTGTTTCAATGGTTCCGGTAAAAAATTTTGTTTGAATTTAATTAGGACATATCTATCTGTCATTCCTGAAACATAGTCACAGACCGTCTGCATTATATTTTCTTCTTCAGAAGAAGGATATATGCGATTTAATTCTTCACAATAATACTCAAAAAGCCGTCTTATAACATTTTGAGCTTTATCTTCCGCTTGCTTTGCAGGCGAATTATCATAAACATGATTAAACATCCAAGTTCTAAGTTTTATAAATTGTTCGAAACATTCATCTGACATTATTATTTTATTTTTGCCATAACTATTTTCAACAATATCATTAACTATTTTAGTTAGTCTTATTCTATTTGTTGTAGAAAAATACTCAACACTTTCTTTCGGAATATCATCGTTTGAAATTATCTTTGCTCTTATTGCATCTTGAATATCATGATTTATATAAGCAATTTTATCTGATAAACGAACAACTTGACCTTCTAAAGTTGATGGACAACAATCATAAGAATGATTTAAAATCCCATCTAGTGTTTCTTGTGTCAAATTTAAATCTTCTATGAAAGTTACAACCCTTACACTTTGTTCGTTATGTTTATATCCGTTAGGCATTAATTCGTTAAGAACTCTTTCTCCACTATGACCAAATGGTGTATGTCCCAGATCATGACCTAACGATATTGCTTCAGTTAAATCCTCATTTAAATCCAATGCTCTGGAAATTGTTCGTGCAATCTGAGAAACCTCTAAAGTATGTGTCATCCTTGTTCTAAAATGATCATCATAAGGAGAAAAGAAAACTTGAGTCTTATGCTTTAATCTTCTAAATGCTTTTGAATGTAGTATTCTATCTCTATCTCTTTGGAATTCTGTTCTTAAATCGCAAGGAAGCTCATATCTGTTTCGACCTTTTGTATTTGAGCTTCTTGTTGCAAGTGGAGATAAAAAAAGTTCTTCTTTTTTTTCAATTCTCGCTCTAACTGTTAAACCATCAATCTTCATCCCAAATATCCCTCACCTATATTCTATTACAAAAAATACCCTTATAACAGCTTGTTTTCTTGTTTTGTTTAGAATATTTAATATAAGATGGAAAAAAGGCTTGATTATTACTTTTTTTTCTTATATTATCAAGCTATAAGAAATTATTTGAAAGGAAATATAAAATGTCAGTTGAATGCGCAGTTTGCGGAAAAAAACCTTTGAAAGCAGCAAAACTTTCATTCTCTCATAAACATCATGTGTACAGACAAAGTCCTAATTTGCAATCAGTAAAAATAATTGAAAACGGTACTGTAAAAAGAGTTAAAGTATGCACTTCTTGCTTAAGAGCAGGAAAAGTTCAGAGAGCTATATAAAATTAAAAAACAAAAAAGAACCCTTTTCAGGGTTCTTTTTTTATGCAGCATTTACAGATTTTGAATTTAAAGATGCTTTTAAAGCATTAACTACTTCTGCACTTACTTCGCCACTTTGAGCTTTTTGGTCTAAGATTTTTAATGCATCACTTTCGGTTAAAGCCTCTTTATAGCTTCTGGTTTCTCTTAGCGCCGAATATATATCAGCGACAGACAGTATTTGTCCTAATATATCTGTATTGTTACCTGCATTATGGTGGTTTTTTACTAAGTTAATAACTCTTTCATTTATTCCGGTTGATGATAATAATTCAGAACCTAGTTCGGCATGTAAACTCATTATTTGTTTTTCTTCATCTGTTAAAGTTCCGTGTTTTTCTATTATTTCTTTAGGAATAAAAACTTTTCCAATATCATGGAAAACACATGCTTGTTCCAAAACTTGTTTTTCAGATTGAGAAAGTTCCATTATATTTGCAATCTGAAGAGCAAAAGCAGTCGTTGTTGTTATATGTGAATTTATTATATTTTTTACATTTTCAGGATAAAACTTTGTCTGTAAACCCTTTGAACTTAATATATCATTTATATTGGAATTTGTATTAACCAAAAAATTTAAATATGAAGGATTTAAATAAGCATTTAAAAGTTGTTTCGGCGAATAGAAACTTGATATAGGTAATGTTGTATTGTTCTTTGATACTGTGGCCTGTTTTACTGGCGCTGATTTAACATATATATCCTTTTGAAAGGAATAAGATTTAAATACAGGTTTACTTTTTCCTAAGTTTGAATTAGGCACACTACCAGTATTAGAAATATTAATTTGTCCTACCTTATTATATATACTCAAAATAACAAGACCTTATAAAACCACCCTTATATTAATATAAAAACAAAAAAGAAAAAGAAATTGCCCTTAAAAATATAAAATCTTGACAATAAAAAAATAAATAAGAAAATAATAATGTTATAAACTTATTCAATTGTGGAATAAGAATATGGTTAGTATATATTATGAGGTAGAGAAAAAAAGGAGAATATTAAATGTATTCAAAAGAAGAACTCGCAGAATTAATTATCAAAAATCCTGAAGAGTATAATTCATATAAGAAATCTGTTGAAGAGCTCGACCTAACAGAACTGGATTTTTCAAACATTACTTTAGAAGAAATAGATTTTTCAAATACGGAACTAGCAGGTACATCTTTTACAGACGCTCATCTTTCTAACTGTAATTTTACTGCAGCAGATTTAAATGCAGCAGATTTTACAAGAGCGAATATCGTAGAATGTGATTTTTCTGAAGCAATATTAAATGGTACAGATTATAGTTATGCAACAGTAAATTATTGCAATTTTACAGATGCAGACATGGCCGGATGTATTGTTAAAGAAGCAGATTTAACGGATTCTGATTTTTCTGCAAGTAATAATTTAGCTGCAACAAGGGCAGATGAAACAACTATTTGGCCGGATAGTGAACTTTTACCTGATGATTTTGATACAAATTATAATAAAGAAGATTCGGAAGAAGAAGAAAGTTCTGTTTCAGACTATTAATATCCAGTTTTTGGGAAAAAAAGAATGGGCAAGAAAAATATCTTGCCCATTCTTTTTTGAAAATAATTTATTTATCGGTTGGTATCCTCATTGCATAGAATGAACGTATAACAAAAATAATTGCAACGATAAATAAAATAATGCCTACAACTGGGGCTGCGTCCTTAAATGCCGGAGCAATCGCAATTTCCATTGCAAGTAATCCAAACAATGTTGTAAATTTAATAATAGGATTCATTGCTACTGAAGAAGTATCTTTAAATGGATCACCAACTGTATCACCAACAACAGTTGCATCATGTAAAGGTGTTCCTTTTTCACATAAATCAACTTCAACAATTTTTTTAGCGTTATCCCAACATCCACCGGCATTTGCCATAAATACAGCCTGGAATAAACCAAAAACAGCAATACCTATTAAGTAACTTACAAAGAATGATACAGGATTTACGTTTTCTGCCATTGGAGCTGATAAACAAGCAAATGCAAGTGCAAAAGCAAATAATGCAATAAATATATTTAACATACCTCTTTGAGCATACTCAGTACATATTCTTACAACTTCTTTTGAATTATCTACATTTGCTTTTTTATCATCACTTTCTCCAAGTTTAATATTTTTGGAAATATATTCAACTGCTCTATAAGCACCTGTAGTAACAGCTTGCATTGAAGCACCTGAAAACCAATATATTACCGCTCCACCCATTAACAAACCTAAAATTGTATATGGATTTAATAAATTTAAAATTGCTTCCGGTGCAATTCCCAATGTTTCTTTTATAACTAAAATCAAAGAAAAAATCATTGTAGTAGCACCAACAACAGCTGTACCAATCAATACAGGTTTTGATGTAGCTTTAAATGTATTACCTGCTCCATCATTTTGTTCCAGGAATTTCTTTGCATTATCAAAGTTTGGCTCAAATCCAAATTCATTTTTTATTTCATCAGCTACGTTAGGAATTTCTTCTATTAATGATAATTCATAAACAGATTGTGCATTATCTGTAACAGGTCCATAGCTGTCAACAGCAATAGTAACTGGTCCCATACCTAAGAAACCAAAAGCAACCAAACCAAATGCAAAGACAGATGAATAAATCATTATTTCTGACGGTATATGTAAACTTGCAAAATATGACATAGTCATTAATGCAACAATTACAAGACCAATCCAAAAACCTGAGAAATTACCTGAAACGATACCAGATAATATTGTTAATGATGCACCACCCTCTTTTGAAGCAGTAACAACCTCAGATGTATGTTTTGCTTTTGGTGAAGTAAACACCTTTGTAAATTCAGGAATTAAAGCAGCACCTAATGTACCACAGCTGATTATAATTGAAAGAGTTAACCATAAATTATTGGGCATTGTTCCAAGTAAATAATGGCTTACTCCAAAAGTCATAGCAATTGATAATATAGATGTTAACCAAACTAAATTTGTCAAAGGAGCTTCAAAGTCAAAATCTGGTTTTTTACCAAAAAGAACTTTATTTAACAAATTATTTACTCCATATGCAACAACAGAAGTAATAATCATTAAATATCTCATTACAAAAATCCAAGTTAACAATTGAATTTGATAATCTGGGAATACACCTAAAAGTATAAAACTAACAAGCGCAACTCCAGTAACACCATATGTTTCAAATCCGTCAGCAGTAGGCCCTATGGAATCTCCTGCATTATCACCGGTACAATCTGCTATAACACCAGGATTTCTCGGATCATCTTCTTTTATTCCAAATTGAATTTTCATCAAATCAGATCCAATATCGGCAATCTTTGTAAAAATACCACCTGCTACACGAAGTGCTGAAGCTCCTAATGATTCGCCAATTGCGAATCCGATAAAACAAGCACCAGCTAAATGCCCCGGAACAAACAACAATATTGTAAGCATTACAATAAGTTCAACACTTACCAATAATACACCAATACTCATGCCTGCTTTTAATGGAATATTCAAAATATCTAAAGGTTTGTTTTTAAGTGCTGTAAATGAAGTTCTGGCGTTAGCCAAAGTATTCATTCTAATACCAAACCAAGCGACACCGTAAGAACCCAAAATACCTACAACTGAAGCTGCTAATATTATTAGAACATTCTTAACAGACATTTCTTGCAAGAAACCAAAATAGAATGCAATACAAATTGCAATTAATATTTCTAATACAATCAAAAATTTACCTTGTTGAACAAGATATGTCTTACAAGTTTCAAAAATAGTATTACCTATTTCAATCATTGCATTATGAGCCTTAACCGATTTAATTTGCCCATAAGCAATAAGTCCCCATACAAGACCAAGAACAGACACGATAATACCTGCAACCAGCAGATTAAAATTATCTCCTTGAATTTTAGGAACTACAAGATTTGCCTCTCCGGCAAATGCCGGTACTCCAATAAAAATAGCTAATGCGAATGCAGCAAATAACTTTTTAACAGAGTTTTGGCATTTTTCAAAAAATGTCATTTTACTCTCCTTTTACTACCAAATACAAGAAATAATTATATATTATAATCAGAAAATAAACTAATATTTAAAATTTGTATACACTTTACAACATCACGCAGAATTATATAAATCTTTAAATATATAACACAATATATTATTAACATACAATATGTGATATAAATGATATCCTTTTATATATTATAATCTTAATACTTCTTAACATTACTCAGTAAATTGTTAATTTTTTTTATCAAATATACTTTATCTATATAAGGATAAAGAGAAAGAGAAAGAGAAAAATTATGGCACAAATTACTTATGAAGCAATAAAACAAAAGTATAGTGGTTCAAGTTCATCAAGTTCTTCAAGTTCTAGCAGAGGAAGTTCATCATCTTCTTCAAGCAGCAACTCTTATTATTCAATTTTTGAAAAATATGAGCAAAATGAAAAAAGATATTCCACTGCAAGAGAATGTGTATATGATTTGCGAAATTATGATAAATTATTTAACCGAAATATAGTAGATGGATATGATAGAATCGAAGAATTCCTTCAAAATAAAGAGTGGCTGGTTACAATGGATGTTGACGGTGACGGACAAATTACCGGTGATGAAGAAAACGTTCAGATTGCCGATGCAATTGCTCTATCTTTTGATAGCGAATTAGATTTATATATTCAAGAAAAACTTGAAGAAGTAATAAATAATGCAGGCGACCAAAACTTAAGAAACTTATTCGGTACAAAAGATTCTATTGGTGTAAAACAACTTGCATTATTAGGTATTAGAATTGATGCTGTTGGGAATGCTTCAAGTTGGCAAAACAGAACATATTCATTTTCATTAGTTGAATTGCCTGATGATTTAAGAGCCAAAATTGCCGAAGCCGGAAATGATGAAGATAAAATTAATGAAATATATGATGAAGTATATAATGCTGTTTATGATAAAGATGCAAAAATCTTAACAGATAAAAACGGCAAAAAAGGAAGTATGATTTTTTCTGATTGTTTAATTCCTGATGGAGTTGCTAATGGAGCAGAAATAAATCTTTCCAGTATATTAGATACATTAGGCGGTTATGAATGCATTTCAAAAGCAGATTTTATCGGAAGAGAAGATGATTATTTCGAATTAATGGATAATCTTGAAGTAATGATAAACAATGGTGAATTCGAAGGCACAAGCACGATTGCTGATTTATACAGTGAAAATACATTAGATGTATCAACTGCAGTAAGAGCTGTTTACACAGCAAATGGTGATGCACCTGGCCAATGGGGCGGTTCAAGAAGTTTTGAAGATAATTTGAAATTAATCGAAAGAAATGGTTTAGGTTCAACAGGAAGTTCTTCTTCAACAATAAGAGTAAATGGAGTTGAATACGAAATAAACTTAACAGAGGGAACACTACTCAGTGCACAAGAATATACCGAAAAAATAGAAAAATTTGATGAAATTCTTGAAGAAAAAATTACTACTTATAAACAAGAAAATAATGGAGAAGATCCAGATAGTATTACTTATAACAAATTTGTAAGTGAAGCAACTATTGAAGCCAAAATAGATTTTGATTTCAAACAAAAATAAAAATATAAAACATTAAAGGTTGATACTAATATCAACCTTTTTTACTGTTTGAAAATATCATATCCTATTTCTTTTAACAAAGTCTTTTTAACTTCATCAGCCCAATTTATACCTTCAATTATTTGACCTTCTTTCGAATTAACAGCTGCAACTATATTTTCTTTTACTTGAGGATTTGCTTTTATAAATTCATCCAAGGACTGATCACTTCTATCCATATTCCAACTTCTTCTAACTACCAAATAATTAGAATATTCATTGCCTCCACCTTTTACAACCGGAATAATATGTTCAATTGTCCTTGTATCATATGGAGCAAATCCCTCACCAGAGTATGCACACTTATCAAACATTTTTTTAAATGTTTTTCTGGAACCAAAATTAGAAGAAAAATTTTCAGTATAAGTAATTTTCATATTAGAATTAAATGTAAAAATAATTTTTTTTGCTTAATCTCTGGTTATTATTTTTTTGCCGTGCCATCAGGAACTAATCTGTAGCCACCACCATATATTGTCTCTATATATTTTTTTCCATTAGAAATTTTATCGAGTTTTGTTCGAATATGACGCATATGGACTCTTATTGTTTCTACCGCATCATCAGCAGAATATCCCCAAACATCATTCAATATTTTTGCACTCGATACCATATTTCCATAGTTTTGCATTAAAAGATTTACTATATCAAACTCTATTGGAGTAACTTTAACTTGTTGTCCATTTATTTCAATAGAATATGTTTCAGGAATTAAAGTAATATCGCCTTGCGTCAAGACCTCTTTAACAGCAAAAGATTTTGGGATATTATTCGTCCTTTTAAGCAATGCTTTTATTCGCACTAAGAGCTCTTCCATTTCAAAAGGTTTACACAAATAATCATCAACACCAATATTAAAACCCTGTACCTTATTTTGAAGCATGTTTAATGCTGTAAGCATTATTATCGGTATATCTTTTGTTTCTTCATTTTCTCTTATTCTTTTTGCAACCGTATAGCCATCAACTTCCGGCATCATAACATCCAAAATAATCAGATCAGGCAACTCTTGCTTTGCCAAAGCATATCCTTTATTTCCGTCAAGCGCAGTTATCACCTTGTAGAACGCTAATTCTAAATTTACTTTTATTAACTCATTAATTGCAACATCATCATCTACTACTAAAATCTTTGCCATATATCACCTTTAACATATATTTTAGTCTATCATAAAAAGAATAATTACTAACTGTATTCTTTTTCCCATTTATTGCAATATATTGAGCAATATTCAAATTATTAAGATAAAACTTTATTTTGTCTACAAGTTCATTCGAATCTGAATATGTTTCAAGTTCTTTTCCACCTTCAAATTTAGTAATTTTTTCTTTATTCCTGGGTGTAATTAAAAATCCACCTGATGCCATTATTTCTAAACATCTGTAACTAATACTTTTATCACAATCTTTGTCTATATCAATATTTATTTTAGAAGAAGCATATATTTTTGAAAGTTCTTTTTGTGTCTCAACATAGCCTCTATATGAATTTCTATATATTTCAAGAAAATAATCATCAAATATTTTTAGTTTTTGTATTTCTTCTACACTTTTATAAAAATCAAAAGACCTGCAAAATATATTGATTGGCCCAAAATTATATATCAATTTTGCTAAAAGTAATTCCCTCTGTTCAAAAGCAGGATTGCCGGAAAATGATATATCATAGTTATAACAGCTAAACTTCGTCTTATATTCTTTTGAATCTATAGCTGGAATATATCTATTCTTTTTTGTTTTAGAATCCGAGTAAAAAGAATAATGATTTTCTTTATCTTTAAAATCAAATAATATATCTCTGAATAATTCAGCGCAATGAATAATAATTGTTTCGGAAGAATCATAATCATTAAGGAAACAACACAATTCATCAACTTGGGTAACATCTGTCCAAAAAATAAATATAATTTGAGGATTAAATTTTTTTATTTCTTCTATATTTAAATCATATATTTTTTTTTCATATACAAAGAATGATAAATTCCTAAATGCAGATGAAAAACCTTTTGAAATAAATTTTCCTTTATTATTATCAGATAATATAACCAAAACTTTATCCATACCAACATCTTATCAATATTTAAAAGAAATTAAAAGATTTTATTATGAAAATATTTAAAAGATGTACATTAAATTAATAATGCACATCTTTTATAGGGGAATTCTCTCTTAATAACCTTTAAGGTCTTTTAATGTTGTAAATAAGTATCCAATATAAAATATTGTATAAATTTATTTAATAACTCTACAGTTGTTCTTCTATATTATCTATATCAAGAGGTTCAAAAGTGATAGTACCGTCTCCACTCCAAATAAAACTTGGAATATTTGGTGTTGTCTCTGAATTTTCAGAGCCATCATCTTTTTGTTTTTTGTTGTAATCATCAACTTCATCCTGAGTTATTTTTCCATCACCATTAGCATCCAATTCACCACTTATATCTTGTGTTCTGTAGTTATAATCATCCAATTCTTCTTGGGTAATTATACCATCACCATTCGCATCTAGTTCACCTGATATGTCTTCTTCTTCCTTATCTCCCTTAATTTTACCTTCAAGGAATCCCAGAATTTCATCTTCAGAAACTTTACCGTCTCCGTTAGCATCAAGCTCAGGCAAATAATCTTTTTCTTCTTCATCATAAAGTTCTTCTATTTTTTCCAAGTCTGTTTTAGCTAATTCTTCACCCGGATTTGCTTTGTTATATGCATCAACTTCTTCTTGAGTTATTATACCATCGCCATTTGCATCTAACTCGTCTGTTAAATCTTTATTTTCTTCCTTGTGAAATAATGATTTTATAAATTCAATAATTTCATTTTTAGTAACTTGACCATCACCATCGGTATCCATATCCGGCAAATAATCTTCTGTTGAAATAAGTACATCACCAATCTCAGCGTTTTTACTTTCCGAAAATGAAAAATTAATTAACTGTTCCTCTACAGTATTTTTAACAACTTGTTCTTGTTCCTTTTTTATCTCGGGAACCGGATTAATCCCAGCAAGATTTGTACCCAATGAATTTGCATTCATCCCTTTTCCTCCTCGTTTTTAGTAAATCCTTTTTCTTTTTATATAAAGTTTTTTTCTTTTTTCAAAATGCCAAACAAAATAATTTAGGTTTACAAAAGTTAATAATTATCTTTTATTTTATATCTAAATTCTTTGTAAAAAGATGGTTTAGGACTATTAAAAATTTGCGGAATTGAAATTTAGCAAGTAAAAAAGATATTTAAAAATATATTATAAAAAATTATCTTTATATAATCAGGAGTTATTGATCAATATATATTTCATCAAGATTATGAAAAGCCCCTCCCAATGCCGTAGGATGAAGGTTTTTTATTTTATTTCTAATAGCCATTATAGTTAGAGGTGAATATAAATATATAATAGGTCTTTGATCATATATTATTTGTTGATATTCATCATATATAGTTTTCCGCTTAGCAAAATCCAATTCCAACGCCCCTTTTTCAATAATTTCATCAATCTGTTGTTCCCAGGGCAATATAAAATCATTTTTATCACCGTTAAAACGCATATTGAACAAATGAAGATGTCCTTTTGAATACCAAACATTTTTACCGCTATGTGGTTCCAAGGGACTCCCTGTCAAACCCATAAGAATAACATCCCAATCAGATGTAGTCATTATCTTGCTTACCAGTGAATTAAATTCAATAGGTTTAAAGTTGACTTTTATTCCTAAGTCTCTTAAATCTTCTTTAACCATAACCCCGCAAGCCTCACGCTCAGTTTGCCCTGCGTTTGTATATAAATTAAACTCAACTTCATTTCCATCTTTATCGTGCAAATAACCTTTATTATCCCAGTAGAAACCTGATTTTGTCAAAAGAGCTTTTGCATATTCAATATCTCTTTGGTGTCCGGATGCTAATTTTTCATTTAGAAATATTGAAGAAAGTGATTCTGCCGTAAATAAAGGTTGTGCAACACCATTTGCAACATTATATACCATTGAATTTCTGTCAATTGCATAATCTATAGCTGTTCTAAAATTTAAATCATTAAACCATTTTTGTTTTATTGGACTTACATATGATTTTCCGTCTTTATTTTCTCTAGTATTTAAATTAAAAGTAATAAACATAGTTCCGGTATTTGGACCAAGATTATAAATTTTAAAATCAGATTTTTTTTCTTTTTCTTTAAATCTGGGCAAATCTTTGCCTCTAACCGAAATAACATCAAGCTCACCCGATTCAAATTTTAATAACTCATTATTTAAGTCACCTACAATTAAAATCACGTATTTATCAAGATATGGAAGTTTATTATGATTTTCATCCATAGAATAGTAATTAGGATTTCTTTTTAACACAACTCGTTGAGCAGGAACATATTCTTCCAACATGAAAGCACCAGAAGAAACTATATCTTTGGGATTTACAGTTGTACCCATATAGGAATCAAAATATCTTTTACCTTTTTTTACCACTGGTCTAAATACATGAGCCGGTGCTATAGAAGTACCAACAAATCTTTGAAATGGAGCAAAAGGTTTTTTTATCGTAAATTCTACCGTATATTTATCTATCTTCCTTACTTTCGGATATTCGCCTTCAATAAGAACAGAGTCCCTTAATGAAGTATTACCAAAACCTGCCAAAATAATTTCATTCCAAGTAAAGATAACATCATCAGCTGTTATTTCTTTACCATCTGTCCATTTTACACCTCTACGTAATTCAATTGTATATGTTTTTAAATCGTCCGAAACTGTCATTTCCTTAGCTAGATTTGGAATAACATCACCTGTATCAGGGTCTGTTGTAAACAAAGAATCATATAATAAATCCCCAATTTGAGAAGAAGTAGCATCTTTTGAAACCCAAGGATTAAATGTTTTTGGACCTTCTCCAATTGTTGAAGAAACTATTTGTCCTCCATATTTCCCAACAGGCGACCTTGACATTTTATAATCTACTCCATTATAAAATTCTGTATTATATGGCTTATACAGCTTTTTTACATCAACTCTTTTTATACTATTATCAACTTTGGAACTAATATTTTGCCTACCATTGTCAACTCTAAAACAAGAGACCATGATAAAAAGAACAATTACTATTATAAAAATTATTTTTCTAAAATTTTTCATAACAAAAGATTAACACAACATGCCCGAAATAATAAACTAAACACAAGTAGAATATATAGTGCTAATATAAAAAATTAATTAAACAGACTCACCATATAAACACCAAGTCTGAGCTTTTGTAATTTTAACATTAACAAAATCACCAATATTTTTTGTATCATCAACAAAATGTACAATTTTGTTATTTCCTGCTCTTGAGTTTAGAACAATAACTCCGTCTTTCTCGGTTTTACCTTCAACTAAAACATTAAGTACTTTACCAACAAACTTTTCATTCGATTTTAAACATACTTCCCTATTTTTTTCATTTAGTTTTTCCAATCTTTCATATTTAACATCTTCAGGAATAAACTTATCAACCATTTTTCCGGCTTTAGTAAATACTCTCGGAGAATATGCCGCAGTATTTGAATAATCAAGTTCTAATTCATCAATAGCGTTTAAAGTATCTTGAAATTCTTCTTCCGTTTCCCCAGGGAAACCGGCAATAAAATCACTTGTAATAGCAACATCAGGAAATCTTTTTCTTATTTTAGAAACTATTTCATAATATTGTTCTTTTGAATAATGCCTATTCATTTCCGCAAGTATATGAGAATTTCCTGATTGCATAGGGATATGAAAATATTTACAGACTTTATCACACTCATCAACTGCATTAATCAAGTCATCAGTAATATCTGAAGGATATGACGTAACAAAACGAATACGAAATTCACCGTCTAATTTATTTAAATCACGCAAAAGATTAGCTAGAGTAATGTTTTTATCCTTTAAATCTTTTCCGTAACTGTCAACATTTTGTCCTAAAAGGGTAATTTCTTTAAAACCTTCTTTTATTATATTTTTAGCCTCTTGTATTATTTCTTCAGGATGTCTGCTTCTTTCTCTGCCTCTTGTAAAAGGGACAACACAATATGTACAAAAATTATTGCAGCCTTCAATTATTGGTATCCACGCATTAACAGAATCTTGTTTTCTTAATATTTTAAAATCATTTTGATTACAAACAACTGGATTATTTGTAATAGCGCAAACTTTTTCATTATTTTCAATTTTTTTTATTAATTCCGGTAATTGGTAAATATTATGTGTACCAAAAACCAAGTCGACATATGGAGCCCTAACTCTGACTTTTTCTTTATCTTGTTGTGCAACACAACCACAAATAGCAATCTTTAAATCAGGACGAGATTTTTTCCATTTTCCCCAAACTCCCAATTTACTATAGGCTTTATCTGCAGACAATTGACGAATACTACATGTATTTATAATTAATAAATCAGCGTCCTTTTCAACTTCAGTTTCAACATAATCAAAATGAGAAAGAATACCCGCAATCCTTTCACTGTCTGACTTATTCATCTGGCAACCTAAAGTTTCAATATATAATTTCTTCATAGAGAAAATTATACATTAAAAAAACAAGAAAAAAATAAAATATAAATTATAGAGAATTATTATTAGCAGGATTATTTTTTAATAAATTTTTTCTTCTTAATGTATCAATTATTAAAAAATTGAATTTTTTTGCATTTTCAGATTCGAAATTTTTACACTGGTCAATATTATCCAATTCCCACAATGGAAGATGAGCTACACCTCCAAATTCGGCAATATGTTCCTGACTTACGTAAAAGCTTATATAATCTATGGCATATTTTTCAGGATCTATATGTTTTGCAGAAGAAGAATAACACTCATAATCAAAACTCCTGTAAGAAACATTTTTACTGTCAATACCAAAATATTCCTTCATTATATTCTCAAAGACACTCAAAGATCTTCCTGTGCGAGTATAGTCAAAGAATAAATACTTTTTGCCTGATGATTCTATTTTTTCTTTGGACAGACCTTGTTCTGTGAGAAAATCTTTGTATTTCGGAAATGATGTAGAAAAATCTTTATAAGAATCATTTTCCCAGTATTCGCTCAAACCGGATATTGGCAAATATTTAGTTTCAACACCCATAAACTCAAGAACTCTTCCAATACCAGAAGGAGAAGTACCAATAGAAACAAAAACATAATTACCCTCCCCATATTTTTTATCTAAGTCATTTTTTACATTGATACCAACTTTTAAAGTGTCCTTAGCTGCATCTTCTGCTTCTTTACTAGTCGCCATTAAAATTGCTCTTTCTTTTCTTGAAAGTGAATTATATGAATCAATATCAAACTTTTTTGTACGAGATAATATTTTTTTTGCCTGCAAATTTCGTTTTGCAGAAAGACTCATCTCAAAACTATCATTTTGCAAATTTGGAATACAAATATTCGGATTTATCTGAGAAGACAGGTTTTTTCTCAAACACTTTGCAGAAGAAATGGCAGATATTAATTGTGTTACATTCATAACTATATAATTCACATAAATATTTTTTTTGCTGAAAAAATAAGTACATGTTATACTTCATAAAAATAGTAAAATTTATAAAAATTAAATTTTAAGATAGGAGATAATATGACAACATTTGTAAAAGCAAGTCACTTACTCGTCAAAACAGAAGAAGAAGCATTAAAAATTAAAGAAGAAATTGATAATGGGAAAGATTTTGCACAAGCAGCAAAAGAAGTTTCGTTATGTCCCTCTGGTCAAAATGGCGGAGATTTGGGATATTTTACAAAAGGTCAGATGGTTAAAGAATTTGAAGACGCTGCATTTTCTATGAATATAGGGGATGTTTCAAATCCAATTAAGACTCAATTTGGTTATCACTTAATATACTTAACAGATAAAAAAGACTAATGGATATAAAATTAATAGAATATTTAAAAAATTTCCTGTCAAAAAATGATATCGACGGTTTAATTATTAACTCAACAAATGAATTTCTTGTTGAGTATAATTTATTAGAATTGAATTCAAGATATCACCTTACACAATTTACAGGTTCAACCGGCGATGTTTTATTTACACAAGATAAGATATATTTATTTGTCGATACAAGATATCATGAACAAGCAGACAATCAGGTTAATCCAGAATACATAGAGGTTGTAAAAATGCCTCTTTCTCAGTCATTTTTAAATGCATTAACAGAAATAGTTCCTGCATACTTCAAATTAGGTATTATTTCTACAAAAACATCAAAAAAATTCTATGATAATTTAACAAAAAGACTGCAACAAAAAAATTCAACAATCAAACTGTTAAATAATGATCCTGTAATGGAATATAAAAAAGACTCAAAAAAAGAAACAAACTACAATATTTTCAAAATTGATACAGAAATTGCAGGTATAACTCCGGATGAAAAATATGCAAAAATAAAAGAATATCTGGGAAGTAATTTTAATATTTTAGTAACATCACTAGAAGATATTGCATATATTACAAATTTACGTTCATATGATTTTGAATATAGTGCAATATTCCCTGCAAAAGCAATAATAAATGAATCTAAAGTAATTATTTTTACTAACTGCACACTTCCACATATTGGAGAAAATTTTGAAATAAAAAAATTATCAGAATATGAAACAACTCTAAAAAGTTTAGATAGATCCGAATTATTCATAGATGAAGAACAATTGACAATATATGACTATAAATTGATAAACCAATCAAATAAAATATTGCCAAGCTATTTCAAATTATATAAAACAGTAAAAAATGATAATGAAATTGCCCATTTGAAGCACTGTTTTGAAAGGGCAGATAAAGCACTAAAAATAGTATATGATATGTTAAATTCAGAAACAATATATTCTGAATATGACTATTATGAAGCACTTATAAAATCAATGAAAGAAAATGGAGCATTATCATTAAGTTTTAAACCAATAGTAGCAGCGGGATCAAACACATCTATAATCCACTACTCAACACCTTCAAAAGAAAAAATGGTTAATGATGGTGACTTATTGTTAATAGATTATGGCGGATACTATGAAGGTGGTCTTGCGACAGATACAACAAGAACTTTTATAAAAGGTACGCCAAATTCAGAACAAAAAGCAGCATATACTGCAGTTCTTAAAGCCTTTTTAAACGCTTGTTATAATAAATACAAAAAAAAGTCCGCTTATTATAATATAGATAAAATAGCAAGAGAAACTATAGGAAAATCAATATCTGAAGATTATGCATTTGCACACGGAACCGGGCATGGTGTCGGTATTGGAGTTCATGAAATACCGCCCAGAGTTTCTTCATCTGATGCAGCTAAAACAAAGATAATAGAGAATACTGTATTTTCAATAGAACCTGGAGTTTATAAAGAAGGTTGGGGCGGTATAAGATTAGAAAATACAGTATATGCAAAATATGAAGAAGATAAAATCACAATGAATTCTCTTTCACATTTTCCGTTTGAAATAAAACTTGTTGATTTTTCTTCAATGAACGATTATGAAAAATACTACTATATGAAATGGCAGGCAAATGCATGTCTTATATAAATACTATTTCAAATAATCGTATAAAAGAGATAGTCAAACTTCATCAAAAAAAATATAGAGATGAATTAGGTCTTTTTATTGTTGAAGGTATTAAAGCTATTGAAGAATTAATAAAGAATAATATTGATATAAAAGAAATATATGCGCTAAAAGATTTTGAAACAGAGAAATATACGGTAAAAATTATTGATGAAGCAATAATGAAAAAAATTTCAACAACAAGTTCAACTTGCGAAATTTTGGCAGTTGCAAAGAAAAAAGAATATAACATCAATGATTTTAAGAATAAAAATAAATTGATCCTTCTAGATTCAATAAGCGATCCGGGTAACTTAGGTACAATAATAAGAAGCGCCTCAGCATTCGGAATAGAGGGGATTGTATTATACAAAGATTGCGTTGATATGTACTCATCAAAAGTAATACGTTCATCTGCAGGCAATTTTTTTAAAACACCAATCATAGAAGTAAAAGATATAGAGGACTTTAATCAGAACTTTAAAGATTTTAAGAAAATTTCAACAGCATTATATGAAAAAAATACTATATCTATTAATGAATGTAAAAATATAAAAAAATATATTATTATGTTTGGCTCTGAAGCAAATGGTTTATCTACAGAACTTATTAAAATTGCAGATAAAAATATAATACTAAAAATGAAAAATAATGTAGAATCCCTGAATTTATCAGTATGTGCCTCAATTATAATGTATGAACTTTATAAATTATAAAATCAATTGTAATAATATGTAAATTTTTTTATAAATTATTAAAGTTTTATTTTTTTTTTTCGATAACAAATAAGTTAGTTTTTGGAGAAGAAATATAATGGGTAATGAATTATTAAACTCACAGAATTTCGACATAGAAATAAAAAAACTTCTTGATAATATTGATAATATCAGTTCGTCAGTTGATATATACAAAATTATTGTTGATGAGCAACTCACTCTTACGGCTGTATAACATAAAATATACATTAATAATGTAAAGTAATGTAGTTTATTTATAAATAAAAAGTGGAATAACATACTAAAAGGTAAGTATTTTATTTTTGCATGCTTTTTGTTTTTATTTCGAGGACATATGGAAACTAAAACTACATTATCAAGTGACGATACAATTAAAAAGCTTAGAAAACTTTTAAAAAGTTTTGATAAGTTTAATAGCAGTATAGATATTTATGACATGTGTATTAAGAAAAAATTAAAAGATAAAAAAGAATAATAAATTTTTTATTATTGAATCTATTTCTTTTGCATTTTTTTGCTATAGTTTATAGATGTACGGACATTAAGAAAGCAGAATTATGTTAAAAGAATATTTTTTAGAAAAGGTAAACACATCAATTAGAGATTTGTTAAAGAATAAATGTCTTGGGCAAATGACACAAGATGAAGAATTTTCTTTACAGTCAGAAGTTCCAAAAAATATTCAGTTTGGTGATTTCGCTGTTAATGTATCATCTCTTTCTAGATATGCTAAACTACCGCCTGCAAAAATAGCAGAATTAGTTTCTGAGAATATCGAAAGAAATGGCTTTGATATAAATGTAACTGCAGGCTTTATAAATTTTAAATTGCAAAGTCACATGTTGAACAACATTCTTGCTGAAGTTTTGGAAAAGAAACTTGATTTTGCGAAAAATAATATTGGCAATAATTCAAAAGTCATACTTGAATATGTAAGTGCAAATCCTACAGGTCCATTTCATATAGGACACGGAAGATGGGCTGCAATGGGCAGTACACTTGCAAATGTAATGAAATACTCAGGATATGATGTATATCAGGAATTTTATATAAATGATGCAGGAAGTCAAATTCAAAAACTTGGGAAATCCTTATACATCAGAATATTAAAAGAATTAAATATAAATATAGACTTTCCGACAGATGAGGAAGAAGCAAAAAATTTCTATACCGGTGAATATCTTATACCAGTAGCTAAAGAATTTTTAAAAGAAGAAAAAGAAAAAGCAGAAGAAATTAAAAACAAATATAATGGTGAATTCAATCCTGAATTGTTAAAGTATATTTGTAAATATGCAAGATTAAAAATGTTAAGTATGCAAAAAGCATTACTTGAAAATTTTCATACAAATTTTGACAATTATTTCAGTGAATTAACACTACATGAATCAGGAAAAGTAGAAGAATGCATAAAGAAACTGAATGATTTGGGTGTGTTATATGAAAAAGACGGAGCATTATGGTTTGCTTCATCAAAATACGGTGATGATCAAGATAGAGTGATAAAGAAATCAGACGGTGCTTACACATATTTAACTGCAGATATTGCATATCATTACAATAAATTACAAAGAGGCTTTAATACATTAATAAATATATGGGGTGCTGATCACCATGGTTATATTCCAAGAATGCGTGCCTCAATAGAGGTATTAGGATACAATCCGAACTCATTGGAAGTTCTTTTAGGTCAGCTTGTTAACTTAGTTATGAACGGTGAACAAGTAAGAATGGGTAAAAGAACAAAAATGATAACCCTAGATGAATTAATAGATGAAGTAGGAGTTGATGCAACAAGATACTGGATGATTATGAGAAGCATTGATACTACACTTGATTTTGATGTAGAACTAGCCAAATCAAAAACAGATGAAAATCCTGTATTTTATGTTCAATATGCACACGCAAGAGCTTGTTCAATATTAAGACACGCTGTTCAGGAAAAATTTGATATAATAAACAAAACAAAAGAAGAAGCAACAATTACTGATTTAGAGAACAAAATCGATGAATTAAAATCAAAAGACTTTGAAATTTTGTGGGAAAGTGAAGACGAAAAAGAACTTGAAACAACAAAAAAATTAATCTTAAAACTGGAAGAATATAAATCAATAGTCCAAACTGCAGCAAAAAATAGAACACCTTACTTATTAACAAAATATTTACAAGAACTAGCCGCAAGTTTTCATCAATTTTATTCATATACGAAAGTTCTTGTCGAAGATGAAAAGCTTTTAATAGCGAGACTTTCGATTGTAAAAGCAGTAACATTAATTTTGAAATCAGCAATGAACATAATTGCTGTTGATGCACCTGAAAAAATGTAAAAATTAACTTATAAACAATAGTATAATATTACTCATTCAAATATTTGTTGTATAATAATAATAAAAAAAAGCATATAGCTCAAAAGAGCCAGTAGATTAGCGGAGGAAGTCTTTTATGACAGTAAAGGATTGGTTCGAACAACGAAAAGAAATGCAAATAGCAAGAAGAAACCAAGATGCACAAATAGATGACAGTATAGGTAAACTTTGGGTCAAATGTTATAACTGTAATGCACAATTACTAAGAAAAGAAGTAGAAGAAAATTTAGATGTTTGTCCAAAATGCGGTTATCATTTTAGAATAAATGCAAGAACACGTATTAACCAACTATTTGATGAAGGTTCTTTTGAGGAACTTTTTGGAAATATAACAACAGCTGATCCATTAGAGTTTTCAGATACGGAAGCTTACAAAAAGAGAATTACTCAAGCAAAAGCCAAAACAAATATGAATGAAGCCGTAATTTCAGGGGTAGGAAAAATAGACGGGTATGAAGTTGCTGCTGCTGTTATGGATTTTGAATTTATGGGCGGTTCTATGGGAAGTGTAGTGGGAGAGAAAGTCACTCTTGCTATGGAAGAAGCATTAAAAAGAAAAATCCCGATGATAGCAGTAACAGCATCCGGCGGAGCAAGAATGCAAGAAAGTATACTCAGTCTTATGCAAATGGCTAAGACCAGTTGTGCAGTTGCAAGATTAAATGAAGCAGGTTTATTATATATTACAGTACTGACAGAACCTACTTTTGGCGGAGTTACTGCAAGTTTTGCAACACTCGGTGATATAATTATAGCTGAACAAGATGCAAGAATAGGTTTTGCAGGGAGACGAGTTATAGAACAAACAATAAGACAAAGTCTTCCGGCAGACTTCCAAACAGCTAATTACTTAATGAAATACGGTCAAATAGATATGATTTCATCAAGGGCAGAATTAAAATCAACATTAGCAAAATTAATCAGCTTGCATACGAAGTAGGAGAAGGGTATGGCTATTTTAGAATTTGAAAAACCTTTATACGAAATAGAAGAAAAAATACAAGAACTAAAAAAAATAAGTGAGTCATCAGGTATGGATGTATCAGACCAAATAGAAACATTTGAAAAACAAGCTTTAGAATATAAAAAGGAATTATATTCAAAGCTAACGCCTGCGCAAAGACTGCAAATAGCAAGACATGCCGATAGACCAACATTTTTAGACTATATAAAATTAATGACAACCGATTTTATAGAATTACACGGAGACAGAGAAGGTACTGATGACAGAGCAATAATAGGCGGTATTGCAAAAATAGACGGTCAAAGTGTAGTTATAATCGGAACACAAAAAGGTAAAACAACAAAAGAAAATCTTATATATAACTTTGGTATGCCACAACCTCAAGGATACAGAAAAGCATTAAGATTGTTCTATCACGCGAATAAATTTAATTTACCGATAGTAACATTAATAGATACACCAGGGGCATATCCTGGGATGAAAGCGGAAGAAACAGCTCAGGGAACAGCAATTGCAGTAAACTTAAGAGAAATGGCGAAACTAAATGTTCCGATAGTTGCAATAATAACAGGAGAAGGATGCAGTGGAGGTGCTTTAGGTTTAGCAGTTGCAGACAGAGTACTTATGCTTGAACACTCTTATTATACAGTTATTTCACCTGAAGGCTGCGCATCAATTTTATGGAGAGATGCATCTAAGGCAGATGTAGCGGCTGAAGCTTTAAAAATCACAAGTGAAGATTTACTGAAACTTGAAATAATTGACGGAATTGTTAAAGAGCCTTTAGGCGGTGCTCATAATGACTATGAAGCAATGGGCAAAGAATTAAAAAATGCGATTATAAAAGAGATCAAAGAATTAAAGGGGCTGGAACCCAAAACATTGAGAGATGAAAGATACAATAAATTCAGAAGAATGGGTGTATTTTGTCAGTAGTTAATAAAACATATTGGGAAGTATGTATTGAGATAAATCCTATTTGTTCAGATATAGTTTGCGATATTGTTCAAACAGAATTTGAATGTGAGGGTATTATAACTGCAGAAGAAAAATATAAGAATTTAGAGCTTGTATCAACAACGGAAAATACATTAAAAGCATATATTGTTGCAGATATATTGGATTTTGATAACGTACAAGCTTTTTTCCATGCACAAAGACAAGATTTGATTGATAAACACATTTTTAATTGTGATATAGGAAGCTGGAATGTTTCAATAAAGAAACAAGAAATAATAGATTGGTCTAAAAAATGGAAAGAACATTGGAAGCCGTCTAAAATATCAGAAAGAATAGTAATCTGCCCAACTTGGGAAAAATATGAAGCAAAAGAAAATGAAATCATTGTAAATATAGATCCCGGTAATGCTTTTGGAACAGGCACTCACGCAACAACACAATTATGTGTCAAAGCTTGTGAAAAATATATGGCAAAAAACTCTATAATTGCAGACATAGGTTGCGGTTCAGGAATTCTGGCAATATGTGCAATGAAACTTGGTGCAAAAGAAGCAGATGCTGTAGATACAGATGAAACAGCAGTTGAAACAGCTCAAATAAATGCAAAAGTTAATAAGGAATTTTCTATAAAATTTAAGAATGCAACATCTGATATTTTAGATTCAGAAAAATATGACTTTGTATTTGCAAATATTCTACATAATGTACTGGCAGCAATTATGCCTGATTTAAAAAGAATCTTGAAAAAAGGCGCAAAAATAGTTTTAAGTGGTATTCTTGAAGGAAAAGAAGATGTTGTATTAGAAGCAATCAAAAATAATAATTTAAAAATGATAGAAGAAATGAGACAAAAAGAATGGATTGCTTTCGTTGTTCAAAGGGAGGACTAATATGTCAAAAACAGCAATAATAATACCTGCAAGATATGGTTCAAAAAGATTACAAGGAAAACCTTTATTGAAGGTATGTAATAAGCCGATAATACAATGGGTATGGGAGAAAGCAGTTCAAGTAAAATCAGCAGATATTGTAATTATTGCTACTGATAATAAAGAAATATATGATTGTGCAAAATCATTTGGTGCAAATGTAGAAATGACATCGGAACATCATAAATGCGGAAGTGACAGAATAGTCGAAGTAGCAGAAAAATATCCTGAACTTTCTTACATAATAAATTTGCAAGGTGATGAACCAATGATAAATACATCTTGCGTTGAAGAAGTGATAAAACTGTTGAAAGAAGATAATAATGCAGATATATCTACTCTTGTTTCAGAAATCAAAAATGAAGATGTAGATGATCCGAATATGGTTAAATGCGTAAAGGATATAAACGGATACGCAATGTATTTTTCACGCTCAAAAATTCCTTACGAAAGAAATATGGGAATAGCAAAATTTTATAAACATATAGGAATTTACGGCTATAAGCGTGAAGCATTATTTAAAATAACAAAATTTCCACAACCCGAAATAGAACAAGCAGAAAGTCTTGAACAATTAAGAGCCTTATATAACGGTATGAAAATAAAAACATCTGTTGTTGAATACGATGCAATCGGTATAGATACAATAGAAGACTTCAATGCATTTAAAAAGTTAGTTGAAAGTAAATAAAATGCACGAAAAAAGACTTGAATACCTTATAAGATTACGAAAAGAAAAAAACATTCTAATTATAGTATTATTAACCATTTTTGCGATGATAGGTGAAATTGTTTTTGGATATATAACACAATCAATGTCACTCTTAGCTGAAGGTTATCATATGGGTATGCATGTTGTAACTCTTGGGCTTACCTACATTGTTTATGTTATATCCAGAAAATTAAAGGATTCTCCGTTATTTGAGAATGGTACAGATAAAATAGGTGTTTTAGCCGGATACACAAGTGCATTAATGTTAACATTTGCAGGTATTCATATATTTATTGAATCGGCAGAAAGATTTTTTCATCCCGAGCAAATTAAGTTTACAGAAGCAATCTATGCTTCAATTTTTGCACTAATTATTAATTTTATTTGTGTTGCAATTATGGAAGGAAAATTCAAAAGACATAAACATAAAAAGTACCAAAATAAAGATTACAATTATCTTGCAGCATACCTACATATACTTTCAGATGTTTTAATTTCAATTCTAACAATTTTCGCACTTTTCTTTGGAAAAATGTTTAATTGTATTCACTTAGATGCACTAACAGGAATAATTGGCGCAATTTTGATTATAATTTGGGCTTTCAAACTGATAAAAAATACAGTAAAAATTCTTATTGATATGAAAACTACTTAACATTTCTTATTTTTTGTTGACAAGGAAACAAAACAGAGTCATAATAATATTGTTGACAAGGAAACAATATTATTATGAATGAAGAACTTCTGGACTTAATAAAAGATATAGCAAGAAAACAAGAACAAATAGATAAACATTTGAAAGAAAAATCAGGCGAATTACTAAAGGATTTAAGTTTTTCTGAAATGCACTGCATCAATTACATTGGCACAATAGAGCGAGCAAATGTAACTAAATTATCAGAACTTTTGAATATAACACGAGGCGGTATAAGTAAAATAATAAAGAAATTAATTAATAAAGGCTTTATAGAAACATATACAGATAAATCGAACAAAAAAGAAATATACTACAATTTAACGCAGCAAGGCAAAATAGCATTTAAAGAACACGAAAAAATACACAGTTTATTTTGTTCGGGAGATTTAAACTACTTTAATAAAATAGAAGAAAAAAAATTAAAGATTATAAAAGAATTTTTAGAAAACTACAATCAATATTTAAGTGAAAGATTATAGTTAAATAGAGGTATATATGCACAAACACAAAGAAGAAATCTGCAAAGAGAATGAAAAAAGAACATTGATTGTAATTATATTTACGATTATAGCAATGTTTGCCGAAATTATATATGGATATATTACAAACTCAATGGCATTACTGGCAGACGGCTATCATATGGGAACACATGCACTCGCACTATCATTAACATTTTTAGCATATGTATTAACCAGAAAACTTGCGAATTCGGATAAGTTTAAGAATGGAACAGATAAAATAGGAACACTTGCGGGATACACAAGTTCAATTTTCTTAGGTTTAACAGGATTTTGGATAATAGTTGAAGCTATAGACAGATTCATACATCCGTTAAAAATTAATTTTGATGATGCGATTTTAGTTGCAATTATAGGTTTAATAGTAAATACAATATGTATTTTTATAATGGAAAGCAAACATAATCATTGTCACGAAGAAACAGAAGAAGAAAATAAAGAACACAATCACACAGATGAAGACTACAATTACAAAGCTGCATACTTCCATATACTTGCTGATGCTTTAACATCAATATTAGCGATTATAGCACTGCTTGCAGGAAAATATTTTCAGATTACAAGCCTCGACTCAATAATAGGAATACTTGGAGGTATTCTAATATTAAAATGGGCAGCAGGACTAATAAAAGACACAACAAAAATCCTACTGGATATGAAATAATTATAAATATTGTTCATCTTGCAATGCAACAGCACAAATTTGAGTAGAAAGAATACAAACTTTTCTAATAGGACCGTTTGTATTTTTTTCTATTAATCTTGGAGTTGGAGAATTTTGCTTTAATATTTGAGCTAATTCCTCATAAACATCTATAGGACTATCAACATATAAAACTAAAGGTGCAGTAGTTCCTTTAAGAAAAACTAGAACAGAAGTTCTTTTTTTCATTGGACCTTGTGAAAATGGCTGTGGCATAATATCTCCTAACTATCAATATAAGTAAATATTAATAAAATAAAGTTAAAAGGTCAATATTTTAAGTATCAATTATTTTTTCAATTTCAGAATAATCATTAATTACTAAATTGTGCATTTTTTTTAGAGTTATGACAAGATTATGAACATCAGCTTTCGAAAAATTTGTATTATCATTTATTGAAACATCCAAAAATTTAATTATACTTGAAATTATAGACAAATTTACACCAACAGCAGTAATTTTGTCATAAATACTAAGGACAGAATTTTTATTAAACTTTTTCATTACTCACCTCTTTTTTGTAATAATCCTAACATATTTTCCTATATTAAACAAGATATAATTAAATTTTTTAACAAATAGTAAAAAACGTGATATCATCTAGATGTAAGAGTTTTTAAATAAGGAAAGAAAATGATTAAAGTAGGAGTAGTCGGTGCACTAGGTAAAATGGGAAAAGAAGTAGTTAAAGCCGTATTAAATGACGATGCAACAACACTTGTTATGGCTGTCGATATCATTGGAGAAGGAACAGATGCAGGAATTGCTGCAGAAGGAAAAGCTTGCAATGTTTTGATAGAAACCGACATAGAAAAAGCAATAGAGAAAAAGAACCCCGATGTAATTGTTGATTTCACTCAACCATCCGGAATATATGAACACGTATGCGCATATATTAAACACAAAGTAAAATCAGTAATAGGAACAACAGGGTTAAAAGAAAATCAATTAAAAGAAATTGAAAAATTAACAAAAGAAAATAATACAGGATGTTTAATAGCTCCAAATTTTTCAACAGGAGCTGTATTACTAATGATGTTTGCAAAGCAAGCAGCAAAATATTTTAATAACGCTGAAATAATCGAATTACACCACAATCAAAAAAAAGATGCACCATCAGGTACAGCAATAAAAACAGCTCAACTTATGGCAGAAGTCAATTCTGACTTTACATTTGGTAATTGCCCCGAGACAGAATTAATAAAGGGCTCCAGAGGTGGAAATTCTGAAGCAAATATTCATATTCATTCAGTAAGAATGCCCGGATATATTGCTTCTCAAGAAGTAATATTTGGTTCCTCCGGTCAAATATTAAAACTTGCACATCATACAATGGAGCGTTCTTGTTATATGGCAGGAGTTTTACTTGCCGTTAAATATATCTATGACAATAACGAATTTATATATGGACTTGATAATATAATGCAATAATTAGAATTAATGCTCACAAACATAATTAATTCTAATATGCAATTTTGCCCATAACAACATTAGTATCGGCCCCTGTACAAGATGGAACATTATTCGGTTGTTTTTGCAAGGTGAAATATCCTAAATAGGCAAAAGCAACCGCTTCTTTTAATTTATTAGGAATTCCAAAGTCTTCATGTGTTTTAATTATTAAATCAGGGAAATAGTCTTTCATATATAATATCAAAGTTTTATTGTAAGCACCGCCACCACCAAGAACAACCTCATCAATATTAGTTTTAGGCATAATGAAATTAATATATGAATCTGTAATGACTTTTGCAGTTAAAGCCGTAAGGGTAGCAATAATATCTTCTTTTCTCTTTGGAGCAGATATATATATTTTCTCAGCATATTCATTATTAAATAGTTCACGTCCTGTAGTTTTGGGAGGCAACAATGAATAATATTTTTCAAGAAGTAATTCCTTCAGCCAAATTTCATCGATTTTACCTTTTAAAGCAATTTCACCACCTTTATCAAACGGCAAATCATATAATTTTCTCATAAAATAGTCTATTAGCATATTACCCGGACCATTATCAAAAGCAAAAATATCACAATTTTTTGATAAAACTGTTACATTTGAAATACCGCCAATATTTTGAATTAACCTATTTTTATCAAAACCGAATAAAATTTTATCTGCAAATGGAACTAATGGAGCACCCTGACCACCCGCAGCCATATCTTTTGTCCTGAAATCACCAACAGTCATTATTCCTGTTTTATGCGAAATTACAGAGATATCTCCAATCTGTAAGGTACTTTTTGTAGAAACATTACTAATTTTTTGTTCAAACGGAATATGATATATAGTTTGACCATGTGATGAGATAAAATCAACATCACAAGAATTAATTCCTGTTTTCTTTAATAAATTATTTACAGTCTTTGCAAATAATTCCCCGATAACAAAATTCATAAAACATACATCTTTTATACTTCCAATATTATTTGCTAAGGCAAGAATTTTCTTTTTTATTTCAACAGGATAATCTAAAGAATAACTATCAATAATTTCAAAAGACAAATCATCAAAAATTTTCAAAAGACAAGCATCAATCGAATCAATTGAAGTTCCGGACATTAAAGAAATTATAGTTTTATAATTTTTCATAATTTTGATTATACGATTAGAATTCGAATAAGAAAAGATATTAACAATTTCTAAAATTAAAGTATTTATTGTATAATTAATAACTGTATAGAGGAGAGTTATGGTAGCATCAGTATTTTGTATAATTTTAGCCGGAGGCGCAGGCAGCAGATTATGGCCGGTATCTCGTGAAATGTTTCCCAAACAAATGTTCAAGCTTGATGATGAATATACGCTTTTCCAAAAAACATTTCTAAATATAGCAAATATTGTTGATGATAAAAATATTATTACAACAACAAATATAAAATATGCTTCTTCAATAAAAGAACAACTAAAAGTATTACAAGATAAGTTTTGCAGAAAAAAAGAATATAACATAATTACAGAACCTATTTTTAGAAATACTGCGCCCGCTATGGCAATTGCAGTAAAATATATTACAGACAAATTAAATTACTCATCAGAATCTCCAATAATTCTTACTGTTCCATCAGATCAACTAATTACAAACAGAGAGCAATTTTCTATACTTATAGAAAAAGGTATCAAACTGGCAAAAGCAGGTTATATTGTTTCTTTCGGAACAGAGACAACTGAAATAAATCCAAATTTTGGATATATAAAAACCAGAAAAAATGCAATAATTTCAGAAATAGAAGAAACTGCACTAAAAGTAACAAAATTCATTGAGAAACCTTCAAGTAAAGAGAAAAGAGATAACCTAAAAGGTAAATTTTTTGTAAATTCTGGTATTTACATGTTTAATGCAGAAACATTTTGCACAGAACTAAAAAAATATGCACCTGAAATATATAAAAATATTCAAAATAAGAATATAGAAAATACAATTCCATCAATACCATTAAATGATTATGAGCAAATTATAGATATATCAATAGACTATGCATTAATGGAAAAAAGTAAAAAAATAACAATAGTTCCGCTTAATACAGAGTGGAAGGATATTGGGAGTTGGAAAGCAATTTATGAGATTTCCCAAAAAGATAAAAACGGAAATTATTTTTCAGGCAATGTTGTAGATATAGACTCAAAAAATTCAATGGTATACTCAACATCAAAGCTTGTTGCAACTTTAGGATTAAAAGATACATTTGTGATAGAAACAGAAGATGCTGTATTAGTTAGTGATAAAGCAGATACTAATAGTATAAAGAATATTTATAAAAAATTGAACGGAAAAAATTCTTCTAAGAAAGAAATACATAAAACTGTATATCGACCTTGGGGATATTATACAGTATTAGAAAATGGTAACGGTTTTTTAACAAAATGTATAACAGTTAATCCAAATGCAAAATTAAGTGTTCAATTGCACCACCACAGAAGTGAACACTGGATTATACTAGAAGGGGAAGCAACAATACTAAAAGGTAAAGAGTTCGTAAAACTTCTTGCCGGTGAAAGTATTGATATTGCAATTGAAGAAATACATTCATTGCAAAATTTTGGAACTGAACAATTAAAAGTTTTGGAAATTCAGCAAGGTGATATTTTAGATGAGAACGATATTGAACGACTAGAAGACATATATGGCAGAGCATAAAATGAGAAAAAAAATTGCAATTTTGGGTTCAACAGGTTCTATTGGAACACAAGCTTTAGAAGTCATAGATAAGCTTTCTGATAAGTTTGAGATTATTGCATTCTCTGCAGGAAACAATATTCAATTATTAAAAGAACAAATGAAAAAATATTCCCCTAAATATGTATCAGTAAAAAATGAAACTGATACAATTGAATTAAAAAAAGAATTTACAAATATAAAAATACTATATGGAAACGAAGGTCTAATAGAACTGGCAACATTAGATGAGGTAGATACATTATTAGTTGCAGTTTCCGGTAAAATTGGATTAAAACCGACAATAGAGGCAATAAAGAAAAAGAAAAATATAGCACTTGCAAATAAAGAGACATTAGTTATGGCAGGTGATATAGTAATGAAACTGGCAAGAGAAAATAATGTTAGGATATTGCCTGTAGACAGTGAACATTCTGCAATATTCCAATGTATAAATGGTGGTAAAAACGTTAAGAAATTAATTATAACAGCTTCCGGCGGTCCATTCCGCACTTCAACACAAAACGAATTAGAACATGCAAATTTAGATAAAACATTGTCACATCCCAGATGGAATATGGGGAAAAAAATCACTGTAGACTCAGCAACATTGATGAATAAAGGACTTGAAGTAATAGAAGCTCACCATCTTTTTAATTTTGATTATGAAGATATAAAAGTAGTCATACATCCGCAAAGTTATGTGCATAGTGCAGTAGAATTTATTGATGGAAGTATAATTGCACAAATAGGTATACCAAGTATGCATATTCCAATACAATATGCCCTAACTTATCCCGACAGAGTTGAAGGAATAGAAACAGAAAGCTTTGACTTCATAAAGGCAGGAAAACTGGAATTCTATGAACCTGATTATGAAAAATTTCCTTCATTATCACTTGCTTTTAAAGCAGGTAAACAGGGAGGCACATATCCTGTCTGTATGAATGCAGCAAATGAAGAAGCGGTTTTTGCTTTCTTAGAAAAGAAAATAAAATATTTAGATATATATAAAATTACGAAATCAATATTTGACAATTATACATCTATTAACAATGCGAATCTTGAACAAATATTAGAAGAAGATGAAAAAATTAGAAAATTGACAAAAGAATTAATCAATAAATATGAGGTAAATCAATGAAAATATTATTTTTAAATGGACCGAATTTAAATTTATTAGGTACAAGAGAACCGGATAAATATGGATATCAAACATTACAAGATATTGAAACTTTCATAACTGAAGAAGCAAAAAAACTTAATATAGATATAGATTTCTATCAAAGCAACATTGAAGGTGAGTTAGTAAATAAAATTCAAGAAGCAAAAAATATATTTGATGGTATAGTTATGAATCCGGCAGCATATACACATACAAGCGTTGCTATAAGAGACGCTATTTTAGCAGTGTCAATTCCAACTGTTGAAATTCACATATCAAATATTCATACAAGAGAAGAATTTAGAAAAACATCCCTAACAGCACCTGCCTGTATTGGTCAGATAACAGGATTTGGAGTTAACAGCTATAAGCTTGGATTAATAGCAATTTATGATTATTTGAAATCACTTTAACATAAGAAATGATTTTAGTTTTCTGGCTTGATTATCTTTTTCGGAAATTATATGTAACTCTTGTGAATCAAAAGAGGTAGAACCGCCGCCATCAAAAGCCATTGCTTTCTCAAGGCCAAGGCTACGAGCAAAATTTGCAACTTCTTCTAAAGTCATTGGCGCATCATTAGTTGCAATAATTATATACACGTTATTTTCTTTTATTCCAATTGCAGTACGAGCATATTTATGAAGAGAAGATGCAGATTCACTAATAATTTTTCCATCTCTTTTTAATATGAAAAACTCTTCTTCCAATTTTAAATCGGGAACTAACATTGGACCGGCTTGAATTGCGTGTTTAATTTTATAACCTTCAGAAATTGCATCATTATGAGCAGCAATATCATACAATATTTTCCCTTTTTCATTTTCTAAAATTCTAAATTCTGAACGATTTAATATTTTATCAATATATGGTTTCAATGCAACATTATTCATTAGATTTTCATTTTGCTTCGGATCTAAAATAACCTCTCCATTAACAACAACATATGAAACAGTTTTTTGATTTTTTGGATCAAAAAAACCGGCATTAACAATAAATCTTGGATGTAATCTTTTATAAACATCATTATTTGTTTCAAGCTCAGAAACAATAACAGGTTGTAATTTTGCCCTTGACTTAGCCGGATTTACTTCAATTACATATACACCTTTGGGATCCTGAACAATTTTATATGGACAAGAAGCATATGCCATAATAGGAGCAAAGAATAAACAAATGAAAAATAAGAAACTTAGAATTCTACGCATAATAATCATAAATCCTTTATTCTTTTTAAAATTACAATCAAAATTACAGAACAAACAGGGGCTATCATTGAAGTAACCCACGGAGATAAAACAGCTTTTTCTGCAAGTAAATCAAAAAACGGAATGGTAATGTAATATGCGAAAATTATACCTACAGCAATTAACATACCAATAAATTTTTGTTCTCTTGGCTTTGAAAAACCTAACAAACACCCCAAAATAGCAAATAAAATACACATAAAGGAATGAACAAAACGCTGAATATATTTATTTAACATAAATCTATATTCATCATCCATTCTTTCTTGTTTTAAAAGCTTAATATATTCTGATATTTGTTGGTTAGTAAGTTCTCTATCTCTATATATAGAATACTTCATTAATTTATAAGCATTTTCAGCGCTTTCATCTGATAATACTTTTAAATTTCTTACAGTACCAATTTCTTTAAATATACCTTCTTCTGATATTTTGTATTTTTTTGCAACATTTAAAGTCCAATCTTTATGATTATATTTTACGAAATCAGAAACTAAAATGCTTGAAAGTAAACTTGAACCTTTTTGATTCTTCTGATAAAAATTCAATACAATAACATCTCGAATGTTATTATTATCAAAATTTGAAATAATTAATATTTTATTCATAGAATCGTCACTGTTTTTTACAGGAAATACAAATTGAGAAACCCTATTTTCACCCTTTATATCTCTCAATTTACAAGCAGAATACGGCAAATATTTTGCAGCAATAATAAATGTAAAACACATAGCAAAAATACTAATCAAGATAACAGATGAAATAATTCTAAAAAAAGGAAAACCGGATCCTCTCATAACCGTAATTTCACAATCTTTGCTCAACTTATCAAAAGTAAGCAGAGTACCTAATAGCATTCCAACAGGAAGAGCAATATTTAATACTTTTGGCAATTCATATATAAGAATAGAAACAGCCATCTCAACAGTATATATACCACTAATAGCCTTTTGAACTGTTTTTAAGAATATTTCTGGCATTATCCATACAATCATAAAAATAAATATGCATCCAAAACAAGCAAAAAAGACTTGAGAAAAAATATATTTATCTAACAATTTTATTTTCATTAAAGTGAAAAATCCTTTCCAAGATAAAATTGTTTAGCGATGGAATCATTTGCAATCTCATCTCGTGTGCCTTGTATTTTAATCTTACCGTCAAAAATAACATAAGCCCTGTCCGTAATAGATAAGGTAGCTTTAGGATTATGGTCTGTAATTAAAACACCAAGCCCTCTATTTGAAAGAATTTTTATATTATCTTTAATTTCACCTATCGCAATAGGGTCAATACCGGCAAACGGTTCATCTAAAAGAATAAATTCAGGACTTGCAGCTAATGCTCTTGCTATTTCAACACGTCTTCTTTCTCCTCCTGATAAAGAAACAGCAGAAGTATCACGTAATTTTTTTATACTAAATTCTTCCAGCAATTCTTCTAATTTCTCTTTTTTTTGCTTTGCATCTAACTTATCATTTAGTTCAAGGACAAGTTTAATATTATCTTCAACAGAGAGTTTTCTAAAAATTGATGCTTCTTGAGGCAAATAACCAATACCATGCTTTGCTCTTTTATCCATTGTTAAATTAGTCAAATCTATATCATCAATATAAATTTTACCGGAATTTGGCCTAACCAAACCAACAACCATATAAAAGGTAGTAGTTTTACCTGCACCATTCGGGCCAAGAAGACCAACAACCTCGCCTTTATTAACCTCTATAGAAATATCATTAACAACAGTTCTGTCGTTATAAGTTTTTACAAGGTTCTCTGCTCTTATTTTCATATATATATCCCTATCTACATATAATAATTCTAAATAAAACACAACTTAATGTCAAAAAATAAGCAATAAAAAATGCCCCAGATGGGGCATTTTAAAATTATTTATGCATTTATTTTCTTTGCTTGACTTTCGTTAATCGGCTTCCAATTAGCAGCCATTATTTTCTTAAATGATTTTAAAGCAGTATCTTCAAGTTCACCAAGTTCTTCAGCTTTAACAATAAGTTCTCTTAGAGGTAATAAAGCTCTTTGGTCACGAAGAACACCTAATGCTGCAGCAGCACCTGCTCTTACCAAGTCATTTTCTTTTTCATTTTGCATAACTTCTATTAAAGAAGGAACTGCTTTTGTATCATTTAATTTTCCTAAAGAAGTCACAGCATAAATTCTAACATTAACCCATTCATCTTTAAGCATTTTTATAATATAATCTACAGCTTTTGGGTTACCAATTTCGCCTAATGCACGAGTTGCATCACATCTTACATTAACTTTTTCGCTATCTAAAGACTCAATTAAAGAGTCAGTAGCAACATCACCAATTTCAATCAACGCATCAGTAGCAGTAATACAAACTTGAGGGTTTTCATCATTTAAAGCTTCAACCAACGGTTCAACAACTTCTCGACCGCCTAAACGACCAAGTGCACGAGCTGCACGAACACGAACGTCGACATTTCGATCTTCTCGTAATGATTCAATTAATGGAATAGTAGCAGAAACTTCACCAAGTTCACCTAAAGCTCTTGCCGCATATAAACGAACTGAACCATTTCTGTCATTTTTCAATACATCAATTAATGGTTCAACAGCATTTGCATCACCCATTTCTCCAAGTACTCTTGCTGCATTATATCTAACTTTTTCTGAATTACTAGTTCTTAAATCATTCAATAATTCATCAAAAGACTTTTTAGCCTGTTTCTTTCTAGAGTTCACACTTATTGTCATTCTTCCTCCGACAAAAAATTTACTTACTTACCATCACTTATATATAAAAAAATATAATTTAAATTTATTGCCTTTTTTAATATCTTGTTTACAAAATATTAATATTTATTTAAAACATATAAAATGTACAATTAACACTTTATCGTTCTTGGTTTTATTATTATATCATATTTTTTTTGAAAGTTACACATTTTTTTGTAAATTTAAACGTTGGTTTATTGATTGTTTTTTTATATTATAGTTTCTTTCAGAAATAAGTGCATTTATTTTGTAACAAAATTTAATATTTTTTTTCTATTTTTGGGTTATGCTTATAGTATATTGGTGAAGATTGGGCATTTTTATGCATTCTTTTTTTCAAATATTTAATGTTTGGCTGCTTGCATTAAGAGCATATTCTCTTCCGATTTCAATAATGTCTTGGTTTGTTCCTTTTCTTTTTGGTCTGTTTCAGAAAGGAAATATTTTTTACGGGATCATTTCCCTTATCGGGATAATAACATTACATCTAGCAACAAATCTTTTTGATGATGCAATTGATTATACAAGAGAAATGAAACAAATAGAAAAAGGAATAAAAAAAGAAATCAATTTTCAAGAAGGAAAATGTTCTTGCATTTTGGAAGGAAAACTGAATTTAAAACAATATTATTTTGTTTCTTTCCTTTTATTCTCTATTTCATTAATAATTGCGATATTTTTTATAAGCCTATATGGAAAAGATTTACTATACATAATCGTTCCTTCTGCAATTCTTTGTATATTATATCCTCTACTGGGCTGTTTAGGCTTAGGTGAATTAATTGTCGCTATTATTTTTTCTCCTCTTTTATATTTAGGAGTATTTTATACAATGTGCGGATTTTATTCATTAGAAATACTCTTAATATCATTTTCTACCGGATTATTGTCAGTTGCAGTCCTGCACAATCACATGCTTTTAGATTTCAAGTATGATGAAGAGAACAGAAAAATAACACTATGCAGATTATGTAAAACAGAAAGAAACGCTCTACTATTATTAATATTTATTATTTCATTAGCATACATAAACATAATACTCTCTGTATTTATAAAAGAATTAAGTCCTTATTTTCTCATAACATTGCTCAGTTTACCTACTGCAATTATGTTATACAAAACAATGGTCATTCACATAAACAATCCTCAAGAAGAGGTAAAAACAAACTTTTTTATGGGCAATACAAAAATAAAACATAATGTTACACGAGAGCAACGTAATTTTCTAATTAAATTTCTAATTGTAAGAAACTTGCTTTCTATTTTTACATTGTTAATATGTATAGCAGTGGTATTAAGTAAGATTTTATAAGAATGTACATAATTGAAAAAATTATAAAAACATATTTAAAACTTAGAAAACAAGAAAAAAATTTTTCATACACTACAAATGTTCAAAATGAAGAGCTTGAAGATATATTGACCTGTAAACACAATTTTATGCCTATTGATTCAACAGAGAATATATTTGCTTGTTCAAAATGCGGATATGTTGTCACAAAAAAACGATTAGAAAAAAATAAAAACTTTTTTAAATATCAATAAGGACTTCTTTTGAATAGAGCAATATACTTATTTTCGCCATAATATAGCGTCAATATAATATATTTTACCTCAACTTCAACATTAACAACAGAGCTTGGAGGCGTTGCTCTCATAGAATCTTTAGCTGTATTATAGAATTTTTCTCTAACAGCAGAAGTAAATTTTTGCCATTTTGTTTTCTTTATTTTTGGAGTATTTGCTTCATAAAAATTTAAAGGTGTTTTTTCTTTTTTTGCAACAGGAATAATAAATTGAACTTTACCGTTCTGTTTAAATAAAATATAATCCTTTCCTTGCAAAGTTCTCGGGACAATAGAATAATAACCGGGTTCAATTGTATATTCCTTAAAATACAAAAAAGCAGATGTTCTAAATAATGGATACGGAGACCAGGCATATCTTATAGAATCTTCATCTTCAAAAGGGTCTATATCATTATACAACCTTGATTCAAAAGGCATAGCAGCATCATACAAAGAATCATAGTCCAACTCAGATGCAAAAGCATTCATTGATAAAAATAAAAATAAGGTTAAGAATAATAAGATTTTTCTCATAATTAATATAATAATACATTAATGACTTTTATCAAGATTAAATCTTTATGATAAAATTATCCTGAGATTAACAAGGAGATATTATGAAAACTGCAAACCAAAACATTAAACCAATAACAGCAAAAATTAATGAAAAAGGTAATATAGAAATTGGAGGTTGTGACTTAGTTGAATTAGCAAATAAATATAACACGCCTCTTTATGTATTTGATGAAGAAACAATACGTTCAATGACACAAAGCTATAAAAAAGCATTTGAAAAATATCCGAATATAAAAATGATGTTCGCAGCAAAAGCATTTATGACAAAAGCCATTTGTAAAATCATGCAGCAAGAAGGTTTTGGTCTTGATTTATGTTCCGGTGGCGAAATTTATACAGCAAAAAGTTCCGGTTTTGAAATGTCAAAAACCCTATTTAACGGAAATAATAAATCATATGATGAATTAAATTATGCGCTTGAATGCGGAATAGAAACAATATCAGTTGATAATTTTTTTGAACTTGCACTACTCAATGATATCGCAAAATCACATAACAAAAAGATAAATATATTACTTAGAATTACCCCGGGAATAGAATGCCATACACATGAATATATACAGACAGGACATCTAGACTCGAAATTCGGATTTGACTTAACACAAATTGATGAAGCAATTGAATTAATAAAAGATGAATATACTAATTTAAGCTTAATAGGATTACACGCTCATATCGGATCTCAAATATTTGAGAAACGAGTATATTTTGATGAAGTCGGAGTAATATTTAAAGAAATAAAAAGAATAAAAGACAAATATAACATATATTTACACACCATTAATCTTGGCGGCGGACTTGGAATTAAATATACAGAAAACGATTCACCAATTTCTGTATATGAAATAGCTGAAACAATAATTTCTTCAATAAAAGAACATTCAAAAAAATATGAAATAGAAGAACCAATAGTCTACATTGAACCGGGAAGAAGCATTGTAGGTACAGCAGGAATAACATTATATACAGCCGGAAGTTCAAAAAAAGTTCCGAACGGAAAGAAATATCAAGCAGTAGATGGCGGTATGTCTGACAATGCAAGACCTAGCTTATATCAAGCAAAATATACAGTTGAAATTGCAAACAATCCTAATGGTATTGCTGATGAAGAAGTAACCATTGCCGGTAAACACTGTGAATCAGGAGATATTCTTGCTAAGAACATTATGCTTCCTGAAATAGAAGAAGGGGATACTATATGTTTTTACACGACAGGAGCATACGGATATTCAATGTCAAGCAATTACAACAGGGTTTTAAAAGCAGCCGCCGTACTTGTAAATAATGGAAAATCTGATATCATAATAAATAGACAAACATATGAGCAATTATGTGAATCTGATGTTGTTCCTGAAAGGCTGAATTAGGTAATTAATGCTTGAGCGAATATTGAAATTATATAGTGACTTTTTAAACAGTAGCGAAATAATCGGTAAGGCTACAACTTTTACGTTTAAAGACTTCATTCAGATTCTTATAGTAGTTCTAATAATTTCATATATATACATGAAATTTATAAAAAATACACAAGCTGAAAAACTTGTAAGAGGTATACTTTTTTTCATAATTGCAGCGTGGATATTCAGTGCAATACTTATAGCTTTAGAATTTCAAATTTTAGGTCAAATAGCGCAATATCTATTAACAGGTATTTTGCTTTCTTTGGTAATTGTATTCCAGCCGGAATTAAGGAAACTACTGGTACATTTGGGACAAACAAAGTTTGTAGCAAAAAATTTTTTCTCATTCAGAAAAGATAACAATGAGAAACAAACAAATGTAATAAAAGAAATTACAGAAGCTGTAAAGTATTGCAGTAGAGTAAAAAGAGGAGCACTTATTGTTGTCCAAAAAGAACAAGATAAATCTTTTTATAACGAAGTAGGAACAACAATTAATGCAGATATTTCAACGGAATTAATTTTAACTATATTTTTCCCCAATACTCCTCTGCACGATGGAGCAATGGTAATACATAAAGATAAAATATTAGCAGCCGGTGTATTATTGCCACTAACAGAAGATCCTAAACTCAGTTGGAGATATGGAACAAGGCACAGAGCAGCTATAGGAGCAAGTGAAATATCGGATTCTGCTTGCATTGTCGTTTCGGAAGAAACAGGGGATATATCAATTGCAATAGACGGTATACTAAGAAAATATGAAGATATAGCAAAATTTAAAGAAGATTTAGAAAAAATAATAGGCAATGAAAATTCCGAAAAAATAGAAAATGCATTTATGCAAAATATATGGAAATTAAGAAAGAAATAATAATGGAAACTATAAATCAGATTTGCGCCGAAAAACTATTTGCAGTACTTAGAATGCAAGAACCAAATAAAACTGAGGATATAATTAATGCATTATCAGAAGGTGGCATAAATATAATTGAAATAGTAATAGAAAACCCAGAAATGGTTGAAATTCTAGGCAAAATAACAAAAAGAAAAACAAGACCAATGATAATGGCAGGCGGAATAATAACTCAAAGACAAGCACAAATAGCCATTGATGCCGGAGCTGATGTAATAGTTTCACCGGTATTTCAGATGAACTTGGTAAGATTATGTAAGAGCCAACAAATACCATTAATTATGACTGCAACAACTCCGAATGAAGCATATTCTGCTTGGAAAGCACGTACTCAGTTAATTAAAATATCACCTGCTAATCCAATGGGCGGTGCCGAATACATAGAAGATATATTAAGACCAATGAAATTTATAAACATAATAGCAGCAGGTAGTATAAAAATAGATGACATTACTTCATATTTATATGCAGGAGCAAAGGCTGTAGGGATAGGAAGAGCACTATATAAAAATGCAAGTCTTGAAGAGATAAAGCAAAGAGCAAGAATAGCGAAAGAAAAAGTTACGCAATACAAATAAATCATCAGGGGATATAATGACTAAACTAATATTTGAAAAAACAAAAAAAGGTACATCCGGAATAAATTTAACAGATGAAGAAATAAATTTTGATTTCATAAATTCAAAGTATATAAATAACAGTAAAGAAACAATATTACCTGAAATTTCAGAGCTTGAGGTAATGAGACATTATAAAGAACTTTCAGACAAAAACTTTTGTATTGAAAAAGGCTTTTATCCTTTAGGATCTTGTACAATGAAATATAATCCAAAAGTAAATGAAGTATTATCAGCCATTGAAGGTTTTTGTGAACTTCATCCATTGCAAGAAGA
Organism: Candidatus Gastranaerophilales bacterium; assembly: GCA_944323935.1. Classification (GTDB taxonomy): domain Bacteria; phylum Cyanobacteriota; class Vampirovibrionia; order Gastranaerophilales; family Gastranaerophilaceae; genus Avigastranaerophilus. The sequence continues at coordinate 85,476 of CALUUJ010000009.1, forward strand.
TGAAGACAGTCAAGGTGCATTAAAACTTATGTATAAATTGCAAGAATCATTAAAAACAATAACGGGAATGGATGCCGTAACACTTCAACCAGCAGCCGGAGCACATGGTGAACTATGCGGAATGATGATTATAAAAAAATATTTTGAGATGATTGGAGAAACAAGAAAAAACGTTATCATTCCAGATTCAGCACATGGTACAAACCCGGCAAGTGCAGCTATGTGCGGATTTAACATTGTTGAAATAAAATCAAATGAAAAAGGTCTAGTTGATATTGATGCATTAAAATCTGTACTAGACAATAATACTGCAGCAATTATGTTAACAAATCCAAATACATTGGGATTATTTGAAGAAGATATTTTGGAAATATCAAAACTTGTTCACGATGCAGGCGCCTTGTTATATTATGACGGAGCAAATATGAATGCAATATTAGGCCATACAAATCCAAAACTGATGGGCTTTGATATTGTACATATGAATTTGCACAAAACATTTTCTACCCCGCACGGCGGGGGTGGACCAGGAGCAGGCCCTGTAGGCGTTGTAAATTTATTAAGAGAATTTCTGCCAACCCCTATTATTGAATTTAACGGCAAAAAATATATAAGAAACTATAATATTAAGCATACAATAGGTAAAATGAAAGCATTTTACGGTAATTTCTCCGTATTAATAAGAGCATACGCCTACATTTTAATGACAGGGAAAGAATTAAAAGACATAAGTTCAAATGCTGTATTAAATGCAAACTATATTATGAATAAACTGAAGAAATATTATTTTCTTCCGTATGATAGAAAATGTATGCACGAATTTGTACTATCCGGTGAATGGCAGAAAGAGCAAGGAGTAAATACTCTAGGCATTGCAAAAAGATTAATGGATTCTAATTTCCATCCGCCAACAGTATATTTCCCGCTAATAGTACATGAAGCAATTATGATAGAGCCAACAGAATCTGAAACAAAAGAGCGCTTGGACGAATTCATCGATACTATGATTAATATTGCAAACGAAATAAAAGAAAATCCGGAAGAAGTATTAAAACATCCTATTAATACACCGGTAAAAAAAGTTAATGAAACACTGGCAGCAAGAAATCCAGATTTAGCATACAAAAAATAGAGTTAGAAATCTCATTTTTAGCGAATTTTGCTCATAATATTAACTTTTATTAAGTTTTGCGTATATATTGCATATCCCTTTATCCATATGCTTTTTGGACATTTTGTATTTTTTGT
>CALUUJ010000010.1 GCA_944323935.1 Candidatus Gastranaerophilales bacterium
TATGTTATAATCGTTACAAGAAAGTCAACAAAATTGGCTAGGTTTTGATTTTCTCTTAATTTAAAATATGTTATAATAAAGTCGCTGTCATTATCAGAGTCAATGCCGTTTTGATTTTCTCTTAATTTAAAATATGTTATAATTGAATACAAATTACTTGCAGATCCGATGGGTTTTGATTTTCTCTTAATTTAAAATATGTTATAATAGCGGAAACTTTTATTTGTAATCCAAACAAGTTTTGATTTTCTCTTAATTTAAAATATGTTATAATACTTGAGAGCCTTATCAAAGCAGATGGAACGTTTTGATTTTCTCTTAATTTAAAATATGTTATAATATTACTAAAATGATAAACAAAAAATTACTTGTTTTGATTTTCTCTTAATTTAAAATATGTTATAATATAAATCTGGGGATTTAAAGCTGACATCTGTTTTGATTTTCTCTTAATTTAAAATATGTTATAATCGAAAAGATGCTTCGTGCAAAAGATTTGTGTTTTGATTTTCTCTTAATTTAAAATATGTTATAATAACAAATGAGCTTGATGCATTGTATGTTTCGTTTTGATTTTCTCTTAATTTAAAATATGTTATAATAACCCTGACGAGTTTATTGAAATCGTGGACGTTTTGATTTTCTCTTAATTTAAAATATGTTATAATAAAATCTAAGTTTTACGAAACTTACAAACGTTTTGATTTTCTCTTAATTTAAAATATGTTATAATTCTTCTAATGTTATGTTATCCCAGAACATGTTTTGATTTTCTCTTAATTTAAAATATGTTATAATTAATTTTGGTATCTGATAAGCCAAGAAATCGTTTTGATTTTCTCTTAATTTAAAATATGTTATAATAGGATATACAAAATAGATAAAATAATATATAATGACAAAGTAATATACTTTAAATTAAGAGACCAATCATAATTGACAGGAGAATAGTCGTTCCCTCTGTATGGTAAATACACGTTATGCCTCATTCTCCAAACCTCTAAAACTTGTGACATTAGTATTTTAACTTAAAATCACCAAAATGTCATCTGTTTTTCTGTGTTTTCGCCCATTTGTTTTCTATATTTTGAAGAATTATAGTTTGCTTTTTCTATACATACAGAATTAGTCCATTGACGATCTGTCAAATAAAAAATATTTATCTGACCTGTTGCAGGTGCAAGTGTTTTAACAAGTTTTATATATTGTTCTGTTTTATCATAAGTTACACAAGAACGCACATAAATTGAGTTTTGTAGCATAAAATAACCAAGTTTTAACAAATCTTTTCTAAAATTGCTTGCTTGTTTCCTTTCTTCATCATCAACAACAGGCAAATCGAAACATACAAATAACCAACCCATACGGTATTTACTCTTCATATTCTCTATTCTTTTGCGTATCTTTGTGTAAATATTGTTCTTTTATATTTGGAAGAAAAATTTTGGAATAATCAAATAATGAAAATGAATTTGCTATTTCTTCTATATAAATGTCAATTATATCTATAATTTTATAGCTATAATTTTTATGTTTAATTCTATAATCTTTTAAACAATTAGGAATAAATTTTATCCATTCTTGTATCTCTTCGTTTTCAAATTCAATAGAATAATTTTTTGAAAAATAATATAAGTATAAATCTATAAAAGCTCTAAAAGGTTCTGTTAGGTCATAAACTAAAGGTGTTGTTTTGTAATTGCTAGTATGGTGTATTCCTAAATTAGGAAGTAGACCATGTACTAAAATAGAACGATAAATAATTGTTTTTAATATTGCATATCCATAGTTAAGACAAGTATTCTCAAAACTTTGGGCATTTTGGTGTTCTCTTTTCATTGGTTCACTTAAATAGAAAAAGTAGTCATGCCAGTATTGTTTTGCAATATTGGCTTCATTCATTAATGGTTTATTTATTAGATTATACAAATTATGTGTATCACAACCCATTAAATCTAATACCATTGCTTGATTTAATGCTTTTTGTTTAACAATTTTTTTCCAAAGTTTTGTTGTAAATTCTTCATTTTGAAGAATTTGATTTTTAAAAACTTTAGTTTTAACTATTCTAGCCAAAGGAACACTCCATCCGATTGGTTGGAATGTTCTATCACAATGTTGTATAACAACATTATTTTTTAATAATGCTGCTATTGCGTTATTAGAAAATGAAACAGCTGGTGTACATACTATGACTGCCTTTATATCATTAATAGGAAGCTTATATATTTCATTAGTTCTTTTTATTTCACAGAATAAAATACCTTTATCTATTGAAATATAACTGCCTTGTTTTGTAATATGCAGAATATGGTAGCTCATAGTCTACATTTAATTATTATTATTTTAAAGTCAATTAGTCCTTTATTTTTTCTATACTACATGGAATTAAATATTTAATATGTATTGGCTTAAGAATTTCTCCTAAATTGTTTTTGAGCTGAATATATCCATCGCTCCTCAGTGAACATATTACATATATGCCTTTAGAATTTATTTTGTCACTACTTGTAAAATCATCTTTTATATCCACTAAACAACCAGAATAGAACATTTCTCCGCCATTGTATAATTTGCATCCCATTTCTATGAGATTTTCTCTTACTTCTTTAGTTGATTTATTTGCATATACAGGCATAACCTTGATATTTCCCTTTGTATCATAATAAAGAATTTGCCCTTTATGTCCTTTTGAGTGTTTAAACTGACCTTTCGTACCTTTTGTACCAAAATCTACATATTCACCAATTCTTTCTCTATTATTAGAATCTGTTTCCATAATTCCCTCTGAAACTATGGTAAGTATTCGTTTTACTTTTGTATTTTTCTTTGGATGAACATAACTTTTTAGCATTTCACTCCATTCTTGTTCTGATGGGTTTGTTTCAAGTTTTGATAATAAATCATTTTTTATATTAGTATCTATAATATTTTTTATAGATTTCACATCTTTTTTTATTGATTCTAAGCTAATCTTTGATGTTATATAAAATTTATTATCTAAAACTCTTTTACCATATATTGTTTCTAAAGGATTTGTATTCGCTTTTAATGGTTTTCTATGTGTATAAGGATATGGCATTAACTCCATGATTTTTTCTTCTACTTGAGGACGATTAAATCCTTTTATTGAATATCTTCTTGTTTCTTCATCCAATTTATATTCACGTGCAAAACTTATACAGATTGCATCTAATGCATGATGTTTTGGGTTTGTTCTGTTTTTCTTTTCATCATCACCCAAAAGCGAATTTAAACTGTATGTTCTTCTTATTTTTGCTGTAGTTGACCCATTTTCAACGTATACATGACGTTCATCCCCTTTTGTTTGCATGCCCCAACCGCAAATATAATGGGTTATTGCACTTGCTACTTTCGCAACTTGTGCGGTTTCTGCTAAACCATTATAACTATCTATTAACTTTGCACATTTATCTGGTGGAAGTACAAGCAAGTCTGCTTTTTTCTTACCTAATTTTGGTCTTAAATTCGTTATTCTTGTATTAAACTCTTCCCATCGTGATTTATTTGTATATAACCACTCATATGGAGTTCTGCCTGCTTTATCTTGATTCTCTTTCTTATAGCATACAACTTTATTATATAAGGCGTCATTACCACCTATACTTCTTGGATAAATATGATCTATTTCACAGAGGGGATATTCAGTTGGTGAAATTCTATCTCCGCTATATATACATTTAAAATCTTGCATTTTAGCTAATTTATGCATTAAAAAGTATTGTTTTGGATTACAATTGTGTTCTTCCAGTTCTTTTATTAATTGTTCGTTTTCCTTTTCCTGACTTTTCATATATTTTGCTGTATCATTTGCTTTAATACTTCCGAATAATGAATTATCAGCCCCATCTCGCACAAATTCAAAGATAACTTCATCAGGTTTCCCATTATCATATATTAATGAATTTAAGAGATTTTTAAATATTTGTAATCTGTTTCTTACAACAGGATTTGTAATATTACCTATTAAAATATCACTTTTTATTTCAGCATTTTTCGACTCTTGTGCTAACTCATCACGATTATCACCAATAAAAAGATTATTCCAATCACCAATTTTGGATAACATTGTTTGAATTTCTTCTTTTGTTATTCCATTTTTAGTACCTTCTTTATCTGCATATTTAGAAGCATCAATTTCATGTGGATGTAATCCTGACGTTATAATGTCTATCATTATTTGACAAGCTCGTCTGCAAAAGCTTGAACGTCCTGAAATATTTGCCTTTAAAGTTTCAACTTCATTTTTTTTGAATTTTTGACCAACTACTTTTTCTATATCTGTTTTTGGTATTGAAAATGTTGCTGTTGACTTTATTCCTTTCCTCAAGTCTGTTAGATTTTTAGCCCACTCTACAACCTTTTTGTCATATATTTCTTTTATTTCGTAAGGTGCTAATCTTCTTTGTTCTAATGTAGTATCATCTATAAATCTAATATTCTTTAACTGCATTAAAAGAACTAAAGAAATATGCTCGATACTATCAGCACTACACACATTTCTTTTAGGAAGTAGTCTGCATTTTGCAATTACTCTATTATTAAATCTTGGAATTTTTTGACCTAATACACCTTGCCAGTCTTTTTCTGTGCCGCGGTATTGTATCCACTCAGGATTATGATATGATGCATAAGCTTCTCTATAATCTCCATATAAAAATTCATCTACGGTAATATCTTGTATTTGAGGTATTTGTTTTTTTGCTTCTTCCCATAATTTTGAAAGTTCTTTAACTACTAATTCTCGAGGAGTTACTCTTCCTGCTTTTCTTACTTTTTCAGGATTTAAACCAATACATCTTTTTAATTCATTAGGATTATTTTCACTCCATAAACCAAGGAGTAAAGCATCATAATAACAAGGATATTTATATTCATCTGATAGAATAAGTTCAATACCATCAATGCAAGAATATTTTTTGATTGCTTCTTCATTTTCTTTATCGTCATCTGATGTAGCCCAAGCAATATTATTATCATAACCTCTTCTTTGAATTGCATTGTGCAATGCTTTATAAATTTGCCATTCTTCTAATTTACGACCTTGAATCAGTGCAATACGTAATAATGTAGAATTATATATAGTATTATCATTTTTTTGAGCAAATTCTTTTTTAAACTTTTGATCAGTTTCTTCTAATGGTTTTAAACCTCTGCTAATCCATAAATTTTTAAACCAAAGTTCTCTTGCCCTATGTGCTTGTATTGTTCTATGAGTTCTTCTTCTTGCTCTATTATCTGCAACTGAAGCATGGTCTTTATCTATAATTATTGAACCAATATCTTTAATTTCAAAATCTTCTCTTACGCAATAACCTATACTTGCTTTACCCATATCAAATGCAAAAACTTTTTTCATTAATATCCCTTTATTATGTAAACTGTAACTTATATGATAACAAATTTTATACTGCCTGTAAAACTTATTTGCGACCAATTGCCAAAAATGTACAGATATTCTAAAATTAGCGTATGGTTAATAATGAAAAAATTCTATATATAATTGCAGGTGCAAATGGAAGTGGAAAAAGTACTTTAGCAGAGGTTCTTTTATCTGAGAAAAAATTAGAATTTTTAAATGCTGATGAAATTGCAAAAGAAATATCGCCTAACGCTATTAATAGTGTTCCTATTTCAGCCGGAAAATTATATTTTAAAAGATTAAAAGAATTTTTTAACAAAGATAAGTCTTTTGCTGTTGAATCTACATTGGCTGGCAATAACATTATAAGAATAATTAAAACCGCAAAACAAAAAGGATATAAAGTTATTTTAGTATATTCATTTTTGCAAAATTGTACTACTTGTATTGAAAGAGTCAAAAAAAGAGTTCAAAATGGCGGGCACAACGTTCCTGAAGAAGACATAATAAGAAGATATTATAAAAGTATAACAAAGTTTTGGGATGAGTATAGGTTACTTGCTGATGAATGGACTCTTTTTTATAATGGTTATGAATATGCTCCTATAATTTCATCTTACGGAATTAAAAATGAATATGTTATAATGAATAAAGAAATTCAAGAAGATTTCAAATCAAAATATGATTTTGCAAAGGTAAATATAAATCAAAATGAATGATAAAAATGCTTTAGATTTATTAAATATGTATATAACAGCTGCTCAAATTGCCAAATCAAAAAATAAATATGAGTATCATCTTAATATGCAAGAAGCTGTTTTTATTGAGCTTTTTAAAAAAGCTTTCCCCAATATGAAAGACAATATAAATACTGCTAATATTGCTAAAAGTATTTTAAACAGTTAATTTATAAATTATAGTTAAACCTTGCTAAAATTAATAACTCTACACGACCAATTGCCAAAAATGTACAGATATTCTAAAATTAGCGTATGAATTTAGCAGGCTATATAATTAAAAGAATTTTTCAAACGATACCGTTATTATTTTTGGTATCCATAATAAGTTTTTTTCTTATTAGGCTTGCTCCTGTTGACCCTTTAGCCGAGCTTAGGTTAAATCCTTCTATTACTCAAGAAACTTTAGACTACGAAGTCCAAAGATTAGGGTTAGATAAGCCTGTTATTGTTCAATATGGGTTATGGCTTAAAAGTTTTGTTAAAGGTGACATGGGCTATTGCACCACAGGTGAAAGAGTTGCCGATAAGTTAATGGAAAGAATTCCTAACACTCTTTTACTAACGGGGTTTGTAATTTTCTTTACCTGGGCTGTTGGTATACCATTGGGAATTGTTGCCGCTTTGCATTGGCGAAAGCCTATTGATAGGTTGCTTACTATTTTATCTAGTATTGGTATGGCAATTCCTTCATTTTTCTTTGCCCTTTTGTTGCTTATTTTTGCAGTAAAAACAGGTTGGTTTCCTACGGGCGGGCTTACAAGTTATAATCATTCGGAAATGACAATTTGGGGCAAAATAGTTGATGTTTTACATCATTTAGTTTTACCTGTTGTTGTTTTATTTACTATTTCTTTATCAGGTTTACAAAGGCAGATGAGGGGTAATCTGCTTGATGTTTTGCAATCTGATTATGTTAAATTTGCCCGTGCAAAAGGTTTAAGTGAAACTAAAGTTATATATAAACATGCATTGCGTAATGCAATAAACCCGATGGTTACATTATTGGGGTTTGAGTTTGCTTCTTTATTAAGTGGTGCTGCTTTAACCGAGTATGTTTTTCAATACCCCGGGTTAGGTCGTTTAATTCTTGAAGCTGTTATGAAATCTGATATAAATCTTGTTATGGCTTCATTAATGATTGGTACAATAATGCTTGTTTTAGGTAATTTGATTGCCGATATTCTTTTAAAACTTGTTGACCCGAGAGTGGAGGCGGTTTAATGGCTAAGTTTCCTGATATAAACGGTTTCAAAAGCGAAAATCTTTTAAAGAGTATTCTTAAAGATAAATTTGCACGTGTTGCATTCATTATATTATGTATTCTTTATTTATCCGTGTTTTTAGCTTCTTTTATAAGTCCTTATTCTAAGGATTATTCAAACAGAAATAAATCATATTGCCCGCCATCTAAAATATACATAATTAATGAAAAAGGTAAACTCTCCAAACCATATACTTATAACTATATAAGATATTTTGACAAAGAAAATTTTGACACAAAATATATAGAAGACAGAACAAAAAAGTACCAAGTAAAATATTTTGCAAAAGGTGAGAAATACAAGCTTTTTGGCTTTATCCCGTTTGACAGGCATTTTTATGATGTCGAAAAAGGCGGAGAACTTTATCTGTTAGGAACGGATATTAACGGAAGAGATAATTTTTCACGTTTGTTATATGGCGGTCAGATATCGCTTACTATTGGATTTCTTGCTTTGCTCGTTTCATTCCCGTTAGGAATGCTGTATGGCGGGTTATCAGGTTATTTGGGCGGAAAAACAGACTTTATTATGATGAGAATATCAGAAGCAATTATGTCTATACCAAGTTTTTACCTTTTAATTATTTTGGCTTCGATTTTACCTGCGAATATGACAAGTGTGCAAAGGTTTACCCTTATCGTACTTATATTAGCATTAATAGGTTGGGCAGGATTCTCAAGAGTAGTAAGAGGTATGGTGCTTTCAATAAAGAAAAAAGAATTTGTAATAGCATCTGAAGCATTAGGTGCTTCAAACTTAAGAACAATAATTCATCATATTTTGCCTCAAACAATAAGCTATGTAATCATAGCAATGACATTGAGTGTACCGTCTTATATATTATCGGAATCAGGTTTAAGTTTTCTTGGTTTAGGTATTCAACAACCTGATGCAAGTTGGGGAAATATGCTTAAAGAAGCTCAAGAATTCGTGAATATAATATCAAGACCTTGGCTGTTGACTCCCGGTTTCTTAATTTTTGTTGCGGTTTTATCTTTTAACGTGATTGGTGATACAATTAGAGATGTATTGGATCCAAACAGCAGAGAAAGATAAAGAATGCAAGATATATTACACTACATTCAAATTGAAAACGCAGATATTTTATTAAGAATAATTTTTTCAATCATTTTAGGTTCAATAATAGGGCTTGAAAGAGAATTAACAAATAAATCCGCAGGGTTGAGAACTCAAATAATGGTATGCTTGGGTTCTTGCCTTTTTACAATACTTTCAATATACGGATTTTCTACCGCAGTAACCTTGTATCCTTTGGGTGATCCATCAAGAGTCGCTGCCCAAATTATTACCGGTATAGGTTTCATCGGTGCAGGAACTGTCTTAAGACAAGGACTTACTGTTACAGGGTTAACTACAGCCTCTACATTATGGATTGTTGCAGCCATAGGTATGGCTTGCGGTTGCGGAAAGCTAAATATAGCAGTTGTTTCAACGATTCTTGCAGTTGCTATTCTTGTCTTGATTAGAATATTAGAAATGAAAATAATGCCTAAAAATCTAAAGCATTTACGTAAAATTAAAATCTCCTTTATATGTAAATATGATGAATATAATGAAGTTTATAAAAAATTAGTTGACTTGTTCCCTGAAATTATTGATTATAACCATAAAACAGTTGACGAAGACGGAGATATGCTAAAAATAAATGCTAAAGTTTTTTCAACCGAAAAAAGTCCTGTTATTCATATATATAGGAAGCTTGAAGATATGAAAAATTTACAATCCGTAAGCGTTAAGGAAATTTTTGATTAAAAAATTGAAAAAAGTGATATAATCTAAATTGTTCAGGGATTAAGTATGCAAAAGTCAGAGAAATTATATTCGGATATTCCTCCAACAAGGTTAAGAAACAGAAAAGAAAAATTTAGAAAAGCTCAAAATTTGCCGTTTTGGACGTGGCTTGCCGACAGAATTTTATTCAGAATGCTAAGTCATAGATTTTATGCACTTAGAATAAAAAATTTAGAAGCTTTCAATGAACGAAGAGATAAAAGATTTCCATCAATAATATATGCTCCGCATAATAACTGGTGGGATGGTATTGTTGGCTACAACTTGATGAGACGTGCTTTTAAAGTCAGAACAAGAATGATGATTGAAGAAATGAACAGATTTCCTTTGTTCGCTTTAATCGGTGCTTTCCCTGTTAATAAAGCATCTGCTCAAGAAGCAATGATTTCTCTTAAATATATAGTCGATGATTTAAAAGACCCTGATATGGGATTTTGGATATTTCCGCAAGGTATTGTAAGACCGCCAAATTATAGACCAATAGAGTTCCAAACAGGTTTGGCTTATATAGCTCAAAATGTTGCAAAAAAACATGGTGGTGTAAATTTAATTCCAGTTGCTGTCAACTATACTTTTTTGCGTGAAGATAGACCTGAATGTCTTGCTGAAGTTGGTGAACCTATTATAATTACTGCCGAAAACTGCAAGTTTGACAGGCATGAATTTACTAAAAAAATTCAGAAAGAATTTGAAGATCTTTGTAATGAACAACTTCAAACATTTTCGAAAGGCGAAGTTACGGGGTATGAGTATGTTTTTCGCCAAGATTTGCCTTGGAATAGAAAAATAGAAAAAAAATTAAAAAATATTGCTCTGGAAAATATTCAAGAAGAATAGTTTTGTAACTTTTGTAACAATTAGCGATTTTGATGAAATTTCATAATGAATCTAAACTTTATATAAATATATAAGTTTATTTTGGGTTGCTTATGGAGATATATTCTGACTTAGACTTAGATAATGATATAAAATATGTAAAAGCTGCAATTAATAAGTATACGAATATATACAAAAAATTTGAGCAGAATATTAATGTTGCAAATAAGATTTTTGCGACAAGGTTCTGTTTTATTTGTTTCCAGTTTAGAAATATATTTGATAAAAGTTTGTGGCTTTGATTAATTTGCGAAATATCCTATATAAGGAAGATTCCTGTAATATCCTTTATAGTCTAAGCCATAGCCGACAACAAATTTATCGTCAATCTCAAATCCGTAAAAATCGGGTTCGATATCTATTTGTCTTGCGCATTTTTTATTTAAAAGAGAAGTAAAAACAAGCTTTTTGGGGTGATGTTTAATTTTAAATAAATCAGTCAAAAATCTTGCGGTTAAACCTGTATCAATAATGTCTTCAACAATTAAAACATTCTTTTCATGCAAATTTGGCAGAGTTAAATCTATCGCCTGCAAGTTGTTAGTTGATTTTGTTTCATGACCATAACTCGAAATTCTAATGAACTCCATTTGTATAGGGTGTTTGAAAAGTTTAACTAAATCTGTACAAAACATAACAGAACCTTTCAACACACATATTACATATATTTCTTCATCTTCAGGAAAAGTTTTTTCAATATCTTCTGCCAGTGTTATTAATTTTTTCTTGATTTCATCTTCTGAAATCAAAACCTTTAACTCATCAATCTTTTTGTCTAGTATTACCATTTTCCGGACTCTCCATCTTTAACTTATGCGTCGGCAATTCTTTTGTACGCAATTTTTCACTAAGCCCTACGCCTACTGCCCACAAAACCTCATTTTCTTTACATAAAAGGACTATTTTATCTCTGTCGTGTTCAGGAATATTTTTGTTTATAAAATATTTTTTTAACTTCATTTTCCCTTGCATTCCAAATGGTTGAATAATATCTCCGTTTCTTCTTGTTCTTATTGTTAAGGGAAAATCTATATTTGTTAAGTCTACATATGCAGAATTGCTTATTGCTTTTGGAAACTTAGTGATTTTTTCATTTGTATTTTCTATTAATATTTTGTATTCATCGCCAAAGTCATATGAACCAGATTCATTTATATTTATTTCTTCTTCAATTTTTTTGTAATGTTCGGAATGTATAAAATAGGTATATTTATGTGAAACAAAAAGCCATTTATCGTTAGCTATAGAAAGAGTTTTTCCTGTTTTGGATTTTTGATTTTCCACTATAAAATTTATTAATTCCTGAATTTTAGAAAAGCTTGGTTCAATTTCATTATTTACTAATAATTTATACACAAAATGCTGCTTTATTGCAGAATTTAAAATAAGAAAATTTTGAGTAAGCCATTTATTCCCAACCGTAATTTGATTTTCAATATTTTGCATTAATTCATTTATGATTTTATTGTTTCCTGTCGCAATATCTGCAAGCGTAATTAAAGAATTTTCTATATTCGGATTAATTAACTTTATAGCAGGCATAATATTGTGTCTTATATTATTTCTTGCATATTTTGTATTTGCATTGCTTGAATCATTGTTTGGATATAATTCATTTTTTATGCAATATTCTTCAATATCTTTTCGTGAAAAATTTAATATCGGACGTATAACCTTGAATCCGCCTAAATCACGAAGTTCTCTAATCCCTTCAAGTCCGTTTAAACCCGTTCCTTTTATAATTCTATATAAAATTGTTTCTGCATTATCACTTTTTGTATGAGCTGTTAATATTGCATCAGCTTCAAATTCTTCTGCACATCGCTTGAAAAAATCATAACGCATTTCTCTTGCTACAACTTCAGTTGCTTTGGTTCCTTCTGCTAATGTATCTGATATAAATGTAATATCATTTTCTTCACAGAATGCAAGACAGCGCTCTTTTTCGGCTTCTGATTCTTTACCGCGCCAGTTATGGTTTAAATGAGCAGCTACGAGTAAAAAGCCATACTCTTTTGAAAGTTTATTCATTATGTCTAAAAGACACATAGAATCCCAACCGCCCGAGAAACCAACTATAAAAGTTGTTTCACAGGAAATATCCACGTATTTTTTTAAAATGTTCCTGACAGTTTCTTTCATCTCTTACATTATAACAGATTTCTCAATATTTTACCTGTCTGTTTCTATTTTATTTTCCTTATTGTATTTATCAAGTGCCTTAGCACAATCTGTTAAGTCCCAATAATCATTTTTTATATCAATTGCTGTGCCAAAAGGAATTGACATTTTCTTATCTGAGATAACATATAATCTATTTCTGAAAGTACCGTTACCGGGATCTTGAGGTTTATCATATGAAAGCAATAATGTTTTTTGTTTATACTCTTTTGAAAATAATATACTTGTAGCCGGGAATATTCCGTGCCATATGTAGCGTCTTAATTCTTTATTATGAAATCCTGAAATTTCTTCATGTTCGGATGGTATATACAGTAATCCATTATAGTTTTGTAGTTCGTTTCGCATATATTCTATATTTTTATTCCAATAATATGTATTTACCATTTGCCAACTTGTCTGAAAAATGCAGCATATTAATGCTATACATATGAAATTTATGTATCTTTTTTCATTTATTTTGTCCGATACCATATCCTTAATTACTAAAATAGTGAATAATATTGGTATAAACCAACAAGGAATTGTTCTTAAATGTCCTTCCCACATTGGATAAATGGATGTTAAAGGAGTATTTAATAAATATATTAATGTTATTGTGTACGTAATAAAAATTGAACTCATTAATAATTTAGATATTTGTTCTTTTTTCAATGAGATCAAAATCAAGATAATAATTGTTATTATGGAAAATAAAGTATTTAGTTCAAGTAAATGGGGAAAATAATCAGTTGCTTCTCCAATATAGCGAATAATTTCTCCTCTTTCACCATCTGTTTTTAACATAAAGATTATGTTATATATGCTTGCAGCTAAAGAACCAACTCCAATTAATGTTTTTACACATTGATTCTTAAAATCTTTTTCCTGCATAACATAATGAAAATGTGCAAAGAAAAATATAATTCCAAGAAAAGCAACATATTCATATGTTCCGAACATCATTGTTAATAAAAATAATATAAAAATAATATCTGTTTTTTTATAATCTATTTTTGCACAAAGATAATTCCACAGAATAAAATGAAGGGAAACCCCAATAATAGATTCAACTACAGAAAAAATCATAAAAGGACAAATAATTACACCATATGTGAAAATATTCCAAAATAAAATATCTATCCTTTTTGTTCTTTTTGTCAGAAGAAAATTCCATAATAAAAATATTATAGGAAGTGCAAATTGTACAAAAGAATATATTCCCATTAGAACAAATTTATTTGTTATATGTAAAATAGAATGTGCAAATATAGCAGGATATTGCATTAAGAAAGATATCATAAATCTAGGATGGGTTTCATCAAAAGATAATTTATATATTTCAGATGAAAAATTATTTAATAAATCCAACATATAAAAACCACCATCACAATACATTCCTCGCATTGTAATAGTGGCATATATAATATGAATTATTGAAATGATGATAAAAGCAACAAAAAGTATTTTTAATAGCTTGTTATTTTTTAATTCTTCCATTCTAATCCTCCGAAATTATTATATACAATTTATAGTTTTTAAAGCAAAATGTTTATTGCCGAAAAATAAACGATTAGGGAATAAATTTTATTAATGTATAGTATAGACTTTGATTAAAAAGTGAAAGGAGTAATTATGCTATATAAAATTTTTGAAATAGAAGACTTGATAAGTGATAAAGATTCTAAACGTGAAATTATAAACTTAATGGAAAATAATGGAGCACATCTAAAATTAATTTCACTAAAAAAACATGAAGAAATAGAAGCTCATATGTCACATAGTGATGCTTGTATTTATGTAAATGATGGAGAAATAGAATTGACCTTTAATCCTAATGATAATTGCACTTGTCAAGCATGCGGATGTGAGATATCAAATGAAAATAAAAAAGAAGATAAAAAGTATAAATTAAAAAAAGGACAAATTTTCTTTTTTGAAAAAAATACGACACATTCTGTTAAAGCATTGAAAGATTCAATTTTTCTATTGATTAAAATTTAGAAATAATGACTATAGTCTTTAAATTTGAATGATTAAAATAATTCGTTTATAATAGATTTTGAAAGAGTTGGAATTTATTATGAAACGAATTATTTTATTGATTGCATTGTTTTTTGCATTTGCGTGCACGATTGTTTTTGCAAATGATGCAGATTTAAGTTCTCTTAAAAATGATATTGAAATACAGAAAAGAATAAGTAATATCGGGTTTAGATTGTTAAATGCGAATAAGATTGATGTACGGATGATTTTTGTATATCAAGACAAAGAAAAACTTATGAAAGTTGAGCCCGGTCTTATGAAAAGGCAGATTATAATATATGATAAAACAATACAATTTGCGTCATCAGATGATGAGGTAGCAGCATATTTAGCACGTGAAATTTGTAAAAGTGCAGAATCGTACTCGGGTGCGTTTAAAGGGTTTGTTTCTTCTGCACAAATTAAGATGGCGCCAAAAAAATATGAATTGTTCTTTGATAAAAGAGCTATTGATTTTATGGTTATGGCCGGATATAATCCTCTCGGCTTTATAACGTTCATCCATAAATCTCAACCGCAGAAAAGATTTGATAAAGTTTCAAGACATAATTTAACATCTAAACGATTAGCTAATATATATGAATATATATATACAAAATATCCATATTTTCTTGCTAATAATGAGTATCTGGATAATGAAACTTATCAACATTTTCTTTTAACTTCTATAGAAAACAGAAAAAAATTAAATAAAAAAATAAAATCAGGATCTAAGAAAGCAGCTGATTATGAATAAAATACTTAATAAACTGTTTTCTGTTATTTTTGCTTTTTTTCTTTTTGCAAGTATGTCTGTAAAAGCAACAGAAGATGATGAGATTACAAAAGAACTGTTAAAATATGCTGATATAAAAAATCCTCAAACCAATTTAAAATATAATTATGAGTCTGTTGAAAGAGTGCCTATTAAACTGCAAATAATTAATCCTATTTCAACTAAAAACGAAAGTATTACAGAAGGTCAGGTTATAGATTTTATTGTAAAAGAAGATGTAAAATATAATTCTAAAATTATAGTAAAAAAAGGTACAAAGGTTACAGGAGTTGTTCAGACGTATATGGACAGGGGGTTAAACGGTGTTCCTGCTATTTTGATAATCGATGATTTCGAAATAGAGGGAATCAATAAAAATAGGTTGAAAGCAACATACATCAAAAGAGGACAAAATAGAACTTTAATTGTTTTGCCTATAAAATGGGCTTTAACAATAATACCATTTGCTGGATATGTTTCTAACTTTATAATAGGTGGGCATGCCAATATAAAAAAGAAAAATACTGTTATTCTTTTTTATTACCCTAATTGGAGTAAATAATAAGATAATTGATATTGACATTAACACTTGTTAATAAGTAAATAAATATATTATTTAAGGGAGAAAAATTTTGGAAGACATAATCAAACAACTTATTTTAAAACATGCAGAAAAAATTGATTTGTTCTTAATTGGTAAGACTATAGCAGAAATCATTATTTTTATAATTATATTAAGAATAGGAAATAAAGCGCTACATTTATTCTTTGATAAATTAATATCTAAAATTTCAGATTCAGAAACAAAAAAGCATTACCAAACATTAAGACAAATAGGTATTTATCTAATAGATGCTATAGTAATATTGTTTTTTGCAACAAATATATTAGGAAATTTTGGAATTGATATGAAACCAATTTTGGCTACAGCCGGAGTACTTGGTGTTGCAGTTGGTTTTGGAGGTAAAAAGTTTGTTGAAGATTTATTTACCGGTTTATCAATAATATTGACAGGGCAATTACGTGTTGGTGATTATGTAACAGTTAACAACTCAACAGGTACTGTTGAAAAAGTAACATTAACAATGATTGTTATAAGGGCGTATAATGGCGATGTACATTATCTTAGAAATGGGCAGATTGATACAATAATTAATCAAACAAAGAATTTTTCATTTCCGGTTTTTAATATTAGCGTTGCTTATAAGACTGATGTTACTCATGCAATGAAAGTTTTAAAAGAATTAGGACAAGAATTAAAACAAAATCCTACTTATTCAAGGTTTGTTTTGTCTGATATAGAGGTATTAGGGTTAAATGAATTTCAAGACTCAGCGATTGTAATTCAGTGCCGAATAAAAACAACTCCGCAGGAGCAATGGATGGTAAAACGTAAATTTAATCAGATGGTTAAAGAAAGGTTTGAAAAAGAAGGAATAGAAATACCGTTTCCACAAATTGTTGTTAATAAAGCAGAAGGCTAGTTTTATGATTTTAGTTACAGGCGGAGCCGGTTATATTGGCAGTCATACCGTACTTAATTTTATAAATAAAGGTTATGAGCTTGTTATATTTGATAGCCTTGAAAATGGACATATTGAAACAGTAAATACATTAAAACAAATAGGGAATATCCATTTTATCAAAGGTGATTTAAGAAATTTAGACGATGTTGAAGCAATTTTCTCAAATTATAAAATTGATACTGTTATTCATTTTGCCGGTTTTATTCAAGTTGAAGAAAGTGTCAAAAATCCTGAAAAATATTACAAAAATAATGTATTAGCATCAATTAATCTTTTTAATACAATGGTACAACATAATATTCAAAGAGTTGTATTCTCATCATCAGCTGCAGTATATGGAGAACCTCTTTATACGCCTATAGACGAGAAACATCCTAAAAAACCATTAAATCCTTATGGTGAAAATAAATCTCAAGTGGAAGAAATCCTAAAGGAATATGATGCTAAATATAACTTAAAATCAATATGTTTAAGATATTTTAATGTTGCAGGTGCTGATTTACAGTCAAGAATAGGAGAATGGCATGAACCTGAAACACATCTTATTCCCAATATATTGAAATCTATTTTTGAAAAAGATAAGACATTCAAAGTTTTTGGAACTGATTATGATACATTTGACGGAACTTGTATAAGAGATTATGTTAATGTTGAAGATTTAGCTGAAGCTCATTATTTGGCATATATGTATCTGAAAAATAATAATAAATCTGATATTTTCAATCTTGGTACAGAGAATGGTAGCAGCGTAAAAGAGGTGTTTGAAACTGTAGAAGAAATTGCAGGAAGAAAAATCAATATAGAATATCAAGAAAGAAGAGAAGGTGATGCGGCCATACTTTTAGCCAATGCATCAAAAGCTAAAAAAATATTAAAATGGATACCAAAACATACTCTTGAAGACAGTATAAAAACAGCTTATTTGTGGGAAAAAAGCAAACATTAAAAAAACCACTAAAATTGTGGTTTTTTTATGTTTTATACGCCAATAAATGTTCTTGTATTTTCTATATTTGTTTTCTTTAATATTGTTTTAATTATAAACAAAGTTATAAAACTTGCAAACAGAACAAATAAATACCTTAAACAAACAATTCCTGTTGCAATAAGAAATTCCTCAAAATGATTTACGGGTATTACAGGCGGTTTGGAGAAGATATGGTTAAATGCGAATACAAAATACCAATGAATAAAGAATAACCCAAAACTGTATTTTGCAGTAACATCAAGCCAGTGATTTATTTTTTCGTGTGATTTTATTAACTCATCATAATGTTTCAAATATCCTAATACAATAACTGTTAAGAATATTTTGGAAACAGTTCCGTTAAAGAACATCCCGTTGTAATTAAAATAAATATCAGCAACGGAAGTTATTATCATAAGAAAAATAAAAAAGTATCTTTTATCATAAAAAATATCAATGTTATCTTTATATTTTGAAAGATACATTCCAAAAACATACATAGATGTAAAATGTATAAATCCGCTTACTACATATTTTAAATAGGCAATATATTTATGAAAGTAATCCATATTGACAACATACGAAGGTTCTATATCCATACGCGGTATAAAAATTGTTATTAAAAACAATAAAGGCAAAAGTCTATACAGCCAATTTTTCTTTTCTAAATACAAAAGTAAGTAACTTAGTAAAAAGAAAATAACAATCATCGGAATAAACCAAGTCGGAACATTATGAACTCTTCCTGTTGTAAGAAAGACCCCTATTTGTGCGACTGGGTTTAAGCCGTCAAAAGGATTTCCATATTCAATTGGCATACAAAAACATAAAATAATCCCTGGGACTGCAGTTAAAATATATGGAAGGATTACATTTTTCCATTTTTTTTGAAGATAATTTTTATACTCAAATTTTGAAGAAAGATGTTGGAATAAAAATCCCGAAATAAATATAAAAAGAGCAGTGCCTCCAGCCCAAACTTCAAATGCAATGCTTTTTAATAAACTTCCTGTTGAACCTATCTGCATTGTATGACCGGCCAAAATCAGAAGTATTGCTAATCCCCTAAAGACATTGATATAGTTCAACATTTCTCTTTTGGGTTTTACTATATTTTCACTCATTATTTTTTCCTCCGAACAAAACTATAATAACAACTAAAAAAAAAATTACAATTTAGCAAATTCTGTTTTCATAAGTTTTAACAGAAATATGAAAATTGAAGGTACTCGAAAATGAATAATTTTTCCATTTCATTTGGTAAAAGAATTCCCAAAATGCAATTTCAAATACAGAAAAAAGATACTAAAGAGTATGTTCCGGCTGTTTTTTCTGAAGTTGATTGTAAAGATGAAGATGACTATAATGAAGTAAAAAATCTTGATAGAAAGTGGACATTTAGAAATCATATAGCACAAGCTATAGAAGAAAAAGATGTGGTACAAAGATTTTTTAAACAAAAAAGTAATAAATCAATATATGAAATGCATGATGAACAAGGACAACTTATAGGTATTGCTCAAACACAAACGAGAAATGGTATATGCAACATAGAATATATTGAAACAAAACCTAACAATGAATATAAATATGTAGGACAGGCAATGGTTACAGCGATAGGACGCGAAACAATTGCCAGAAATGGTTATACTTTAACTGTCCTTACTCCAATTGATGAAGCTATTCCTTTTTATACTAATGCTTGTGGGTTTAAAGTATTTGGTGATTTTTTCTTAAGAATGAATCAAAGTCAAATTTTGGAATTAATAAAAAGAACAGAACAAAAAACAAATGCTTCTATTATTGATTTGAAAGGTTGAAAATGAATATATCTTTTGGAAAAAAAATACCATTAATGCAATGTCAGATTGTAAATTCAAAAACAAATGAATTTGTTCCTGCTACTATCTTTGAATATGATTGTAATGATAAAAAAGATGCGGATGATATAAATGGAATAGGTGGCTATTGGTTTTTTAAGAATGAAATATTCTTTAATGCACAAGATAAAATTCAATTTCCTAAAAAATTCCAAAATATTAGAATATTTGCACTAGAAAATAAACAAGGAAGAACTTTAGGTCTTATGCAATTTAATGAAACCGGCAACCAATGTGATATAAATTTACTTGAAAAAAGATTTCTCGATAAACACAAATATATTGGATCTGTATTATTAGCAGCTGCAGCAAAAGAAACACTAAAATCAAAAGCAAACAAGTTAACAGTAAGTGCTCCTGTTCCTGAAGCGAGAGACTTTTATATAAAAGGTTGCGGCTTCAAAACTACACAAACAAAAGCTTTAGAATTAGAGCAATCAGATATAAATCGTTTTATTAAAGAAACGGAAGAAAAAACTCAATTCCCAATTATTAATCTACAAGGATAAATTATGCAAATATCTTTTGGGAAAAAAATTCAACTTACACAATGTCAAATAAAAGATATAGAACAAAATAAGTTTGTTCCTGCAACTTTTTGTGAAGTTGATTGTGAAGATAAAGGAGATATATTAGATATTGCAAATTTAACAGGCAAATGGAATTTCAAAAGTACAATAGTAAGAAATATGCAAATAAAACATGATACTCTTGAAATATTACCAAAAGAAGAATTACCTTCTTTCTATATTTTACAAGATGACAACGGTTTAATTATTGGACTGAGTCAGGTTAAAAAAGATGGCAAAAATCTTTCGGTCCAATTTATTGAAAGTATAAGAGATAATAAATATAAATATGTAGGTCAAATTATGCTGGCAGCACTTGGCTTGGATACAATACAACATAATGGTGATAAGCTTATTATAAGTTCTCCAACTGAAAATGCTACACCATTTTATATTGATAAGTGTGGATTTAAAAAACGTTATGACGGCAATCTGAAGATGAATGCAAAGCATATTCAGCGATTTATAAGACAAACTCAAAAAAAGACCCAAGCACCATTGATGGATATTCGGGTCTGATTTCTATAGAATAAATTATTGATATTTATTCTTTATTATTTTGCTTATATGTATTCATAAATCCTGTATCAAAAATACCGCTTATGAACACTTCATCTTCTATCAGCTCCTGATAAAATGGAAGTGTTGTTTTAACACCTGTTATAACGTATTCCTTTAAAGCCCTGTACATTCTTCTTCTCGCTTCTTCTCTGGTTGGCGCCCAGCACATTAACTTACTAATTAAAGAATCATAATAAGGCGGAATTCTGTAACCTGAATATACATGTGAGTCAACTCTAACTCCAAATCCTCCTGGAGTAATATATCCGTTTATTTCACCCGGTGCAGGTAAGAAGTTTCTGTCAGGGTCTTCTGCATTTATACGGCATTCAATTGCGTGACCGTATAATTTTATATCTTCCTGCTTAAATGATAATGGATTACCTGCCGCAATATTTATTTGCTCCCTAACAATATCAACATTTGATATCATTTCGGTAATACCATGTTCAACCTGAAGACGTGTATTCATTTCCATAAAATAGAAATTTTTATCTTTATCAAGTAAAAATTCAATCGTACCGACACCTTCATAATTTGCTGCTTTAGCAGCTCTGACAGCAGCTTCTCCAAGTTTCTTTCTTATTTCCTCACTAACAGCAGGAGAAGGAGCTTCTTCAACTAATTTTTGATGTCTTCTTTGAATAGAACAATCTCTTTCCCCTAAATGAACAACATTTCCAAACTTGTCTGCAATAACCTGTACTTCTATGTGTCTTGGATTTACTAAATATTTTTCCATATATACATCAGGATTGCCAAAAAATTTCTCAGCCTCCTGACGGCAAAGTGTAATATTTTGCTCAAGCTCAGCATCGTTATTAGCAACACGCATACCTTTTCCGCCACCGCCTGCAGTTGCCTTAACTATTACAGGATATCCGAATTTTTTAGCTGCAGTTTTTGCTTCTTCGATATCTGTTATAATTCCTATACCTGGAGTAATCGGAACATTTTTTGACATCATTGTTTTTCTTGCAGTAGCTTTATCTCCCATTAATTGCATTGATTCAGGAGAAGGACCGATAAATTTTATATTATGTTCAGCGCATATTTCAGCAAAATCAGCTCTTTCAGACATAAATCCATATCCCGGGTGAATAGCATCAGCTCCTGAAATTAATGCCGCAGATATTATTGCAGGTATATTTAAATAACTTTTTGAACTTTCATTTGGCCCTATACAATATGCTTCTGTAGCTAAACTAACGTGTAACGAGTTTGCATCAGCTTGAGAATACACTGCAACAGTAGGAATTCCTATCTCTCTGCAAGCTCTTATGATTCTGACTGCGACTTCGCCTCTATTTGCTATTAATACTTTCTTAAACATATCCCTTATACCACTACTCTTGCTCTACATACATAATTACTTGACCATATTCTACAGGTTTACCGTCTTCTATACAGATTTCAGCAACTTTACCTGATATTTCGGAAGTAATTTTATTCATTAATTTGATTGTTTCTATTATACAAACGGTTTGACCTTCCTTTATTTCATCGCCAACATTAACAAATGGTTTTTCGTTAGGCGATGGCTTTGAAAAATACAGTCCTATCATATTAGAAATGATTGGTACAAGCTTTTTCTTTGTTTCTTGTTGTTCTGTTGTTTTTTCTTCCTGTATTGAAGTTTGAATTTCCTCTTCTACAATTTTTTCTTTTATTATTGGCTTAAATCCGTTTCCTTTTATAATTAATGACTTATCTGAATCTTCCAATGTTATTTCTGTAAGTTCATTGTTTTTCATTATGTCAATTAATTTTTCAATATAATCTGTTTCAAATTCTTTCATACTATCCCTTTTAATATAAAGACTTTATTTATTTTATCCTCTACATATTACAGAGTCAAGAAAATACACATTTTAAGTTAAGTAAAAAATATTCTAAGTCCACTTATTATACGATGAAAGATTTATATTTTTCAGATATAATCACTTTGTATTATAGAAATAGAAGGCATAAAATGCTTCCGATAGTAACTCAAGAACAATCAACATTATGTTTTGCAGAAATTTTCCAAGATGTTCATTCTTGGAGAAAGAAAATGATTCACTATATAAAAGATGAAAATCCTGAAATCAATTCAGCAATAATTGAAGCAGCTCAAAATACAGATTTGGATCCTAAAGCTGTTGCGTTAGGTGCTTATATGACATATGTTCTTCTTGAAACAGCAATGAAAGAAGAAGCAGGGCAAAAAGTATTTACGCTTGATGAATAATTATAAAAACTTAATTTTATAATTTTGAATTTGTTCTTGTTTGATTAATTTTTTCTGGTTTTCAAGGGTATTTTTTACGGCAAAAGTCCACCCGTGCAGGGGATTAACAAACAGAAAAAATGATGCTTCACTTCCTACTATTCTTGATGCATTATCAATCAACAATTCGCCTTTATCTGACAGTTCAAATACAGTAAAAGATAATGGTGAAGATATTGTACTGTCTATATATGCATCATATTTAATTTTACTCAGCTTAGTTGTATCTTTTAGTAAAGACTCACCTTTAAAAGATGAAATATGCTTATATAAGAATGTTATAATATCTTCAAGATTATTGTATTGCCTCATTTTTTACCACATAAATAAAATCTTCAACCAATTTTTCGTTCCACTGTTTTCCGGATTCACTTTTTATTATTTCAACAATTTCATCTATGTCATAGGCTTGTCTATATGGTCTATCCTGAGTCATAGCATAGAATGCATCAACAAGAAGCACTATTTGGGAAGTGACAGGAATTTCTATCCCCGATTTTTTACCGGGATATCCTTCTCCGTTCCAATTTTCGTGGTGATTTTCTATAATGGGAATAATATCTTGAATGTTGGAAATTGGTTTTAATATTTCTCTTGCTGCTATTACAGGATGCTGTTTAATAATATTTTTTTCTTCTTCTGTTAAAGGTTCTTTTTTATTAAAAATTTCTTCAGGAATCATAATATTTCCAATATCATAAAGTAGTATTGCTAATTTTAATTTATCAATTTCATCTTTTGGTAAATCCAATTTTTTTGCAACCATAACAGCTAATATAATTTTAGACTTTGTAGTACCTGTTTTGTACATTTGATTATATGTTTGCGAAATAATATCTACAATTGAATATAAAATATCTTTAGAATTTTTATCTTCATTTTTTATTTTTTTCAATTTCTGATTTAAAATCTTTGATGTTTCTTCATCAATAGGTATCCGATTTTTACCAAGTATATCAATAAAAGTTTCAACTGCAATTTCTTGCCAATTTATTTCATTCTGCTTTTGGGCTATTTGAACTTGGTTCCTGCCGTTTAATTTAGCTTTATACATTGCTTGATCTGCAAGTTCCATTAGTTCATCAATTCTGTCTGAGTGTTCTAAAAATGTAGCAACACCAACACTTGCCGTTATGCCGCCAATTGTATCAAGCACTTGATTTTCTATTGATTTTCTTATTCTTTCTGCGGCAATAGCAGCACCTCTTGAATCAACACCAGGCAAAAGTAAATTGAATTCTTCACCTCCGATTCTTGCCGGAATATCAATTGAACGTGCTTCTCTTTTTAATACATTTGCAATTGTTTTAATTGCTAAATCCCCAAATTGGTGACCATATGTATCATTAATTTTCTTTAAATAATCTAAATCCATTGATATAAGCGAAAACGGTTGTTTTAGCCTTAAAGAACGTTCAGCTTCTTTCAGTATGTTTTCTTCAAAATATCTTCGGTTATATATACCGGTTAATGGATCGGTAATTGCTTGCTTTTTTACTTCTTCAAATAGTCCGGCGACTGTAATAGCAAGTTCAATTTGGTTTGCAAATAAAGCTAAAAAATTTGTTTCTGTATCTGTAATCCCATCTCTATCTGATGATACAATTACGCAACCGAAATCTTCTTTCCCGTTAAAAAGAGGAACTATAGTGCATGTTTTTGAATTCATTTCAGACATAACGTAACTAATTTGTTCTTCTGAAAATAAAGGGAAAAACATATTGATTATTCCTTTTATGTCCGGAGTTGAAAATATTTTTCTCTCAGAAATTGCTTTTACTACTATAGAGTTAGTCACGTATGGCAGTTTATATGTTTCAACAGATTCATTCATCATTTCAAAAAGTTTATCAATACTTTTATTGGTTGATGATGACTTTACTGAAAAATAGGCAATATTATTTTCATCGTGTTCTATTTTTAATATTCCGGCATAATGATAGTTCATATCTTCATGCAAAATACTTACAATTTTGTCCAGCATACTTGAAAGTGGCTGAGAAGAATTCATCATATCCCAGACGCTATTTAATGTAAGAATTGTTTGATTTGCTTGCTCTAATTCTTTAGTACGAGCTGCAATTTCTTCTTCCAATGCAATATTTTTTGCATATACATCCGCAAAGTCCTTGCCTTTTAAGTATATAGACCCATCAAGTTTATTAATTTGTCCCAGTAATTCTTTAAAACCGGAAAATATATTCACAATTTCGTTCCAAGATATTATGCCAAGTATATGTATTATATACCCTTTTTTATATTATTGTAATACCTTTTTTACAATATTTATTATTTCTTCTGATGAAATTTCTTGTATGCATTTATTTTTATTGCTTTTTAGCTTGCAATGTTTTTTCATGCAAGGTGAACATTCTGTTTTGGATTGAATTGAAAAATATTTTTCTCCATATGGAGCGGTCCTATTTGAGCTTGTAGCAAAAAACAATGTTATTATTTTAGGATGCGCTGTTGCCCAAGCAATATGTGCACTGCCTGAATCCGGACTTATTACCAAATCAACATTTTGACATATATATACAATATCTGAGATAGTTGTCATTCCTGTTAAATTAATAATATTTTTTTCTGAAATCTTTTCTAATATCTTATTTGTAAGAAATTTTTCTTTTTCTGTTGCAGTTATAATTATATTACAAAATTCTTGAAACTCATTTATTACTTTAACCCATCCTTCAACAGTCCAATGCTTATTTACCCAAGTTGTAGCAGGCGCTATTAGTATAGTTTTTTTTGAATTATCAAGATTTTTTATTATATCTATTATATTTTTAGAATATTCTTTACTCAAATCAGGAATAACAAATTCTGGTTCTATATCATTACAATTAAGATATTTTGCAATTTCAAGATTTCTTTTGACGACATGATAATCTATGTCAAACTGTTTTCTATTCGTTTTTATTATTTCGTTTGCAAAAAGCCAAGAAAACTCTCTTCCACCGTCTAATGCAATTTTCCTTTTTCCTTTTGACAACCCCATAAGAATAGCACTTTTTAAAAGTTGTTGCGTATCTATCACAATATCATATTGTTCTGAACGTATTTTTTTTATAATTGAAAAAAACTCTTTCAAAACATTATAAAAATTCATTTTTTTCCATTTTTTACGTTCTAAGACATAAACATTATTTAAAAGCGGATTATTCAATATAAATTTTTCTGCTTTATCTTCAACAATCCAATCCAATTGAACATTCGGATATTTTTTTCTTAAAGCATTAGCTAATGGAAGTGTGTGTATAGTATCCCCTAAAGCACTTAATCTTATTATTAATATTTTTTTTATATTATTATTTTTCAATTTCTCAACCTTTTTTACTAAGTATAGCAAAGATTACATATAAATAGCTGAATTTAATATTAAAAAAATACTATAAAAGTTTACATTTGAATTCTTTTTTTAAACTTTTTGGGGGAATGAATTTATAAAAAATTTTATTATTATTAGTTTGTTAGAAAGCAATGGTTAATATCTGCATATAAAAGACAATTAGGACGATTAATACATGAATAAAAGTAAAGAAAAAGAAATTAAGAATTCTATAAGAATGTGCAAATTAAGATTACAGACAATACAACCTCATTTAACTGATGAGAAACCAATTTTGAATGAATCTTTTAACAAGCTTTTAATTGAAAAAGCTATCTTAAGAGATAAATTAATGCACAAAGAACCCTCTTTCCTTTCAAAGCTTGCCAGAAAAATTAAAACATATAATAAGAAAGAATTAATTTGCGATTATTTTAAATAAAATATCCGTTCAAACTATGCTGAATAAAAGGAATTGATATTTAGAATTATTATTTAGCATTAAAATATATTTGCAAATGACATAAAAAAGTCACTTATAACATTAAGTAAAGAAGGCATAATTACAACCAAAATAGCAGCTCCTATACAGGGTTTAAATAAGAAGCTCATTTGGAAGACATTAACTTGAGGAGCTGTTTTGGAAATAATACCTAAGATTATATCTTGTCCTAATGTTGCAAGTAAAACAGGTGAAGCTATTTGTAAACCGATATATAAAACATTTGAAGTTATTTTTACTAAATATGGCATATTAACAATCTCGTCTAGAGGTACAAATGAACTATAAACGGGGAAAATTTCAAAACTTCTTATAAAAGCATTAAATGTCCAGTATGCACCCCCTATTTCTAAGAAAATAATAAGTCCAATAATACTAAAGATTCTACCCATAATAGAAATCTGAGAAGATGTTGTAGGATCCATAATTGTAGCAGAAGAAACACCTTGTTGCATATTAATCATATCACCACCGCTTTCAACAGCTTTAACTATACAGTTTACAATAAATCCTATTAAAGCACCGCATAAGAAATTTATCACGACAGAATATATTATAGATACTCCTTGTGGTGGTGTTTCAGGTCTGATTAACATAGAAAGCGTTATAGTAAATATAAGAGCAAATCCTACTTTTGCAATCATAGGAATTTCACTTCTTTGTAAAAAGGGTGCGGTTCTGATTAATCCTGCTACTCTTGCAAAAATAGGAATACCGCCAGCAATTATATTATTTACTTCAGGAAAAACTTTTGGAAATTCATTTATGATTAAATCAAGCATTATTTATTTTCACTTTCGTATTTTGAAGGTAGGTCTATCTGTGTCAATTCTTCCTTATTATCTTGAAATTTTGGACCTGAGATGAACCTTATTTGATAAGTATTGGAATCTGTTGTTAAAATAACATCACAAATGCCATTATTATTTGCTTCGACAAATAGTTGTTTTCTATTATTATAAATAGATGTTATTGGTGTAATATTTACAATGTCTTTATTTGATATATTTATATTTTTAACTCTTGAATCAATATTTAGTAGGTACATGTTTTTTGTTTTTAAATTGAAAAGATTAATGTCATTTTTAACCAATGCACAATTGCCTGTTTGAGTAGCCATAAAAAGAAATAATAACAATAAAATTATTTTTCTCATCTTTGGTTCTCCATAATTTTCTTTCTTTCAATAAGATTGGGAGTCGGAATGTTCTTTGCTCCGTTTCTTAAAAAGTTAAATTTATCTGACTGAGTTGTTCCTTGAGGTTGGGCTGCATTATTTAATATATGAGACATAGGTGTCATATCTTTTTTTGTATCAGTTTTCATTTCATCAATAAATGGTTTTGTATAATTGTAATAGTCTGATGGCAGAACATAATTATCTGATTTTGGTACAACATCAAAAGCAATAACTGCTCCTTCGTTGAATAAGTTAGTTAATAATTTTAAATATCCCGTTCCTAAAATAATAATTACAAGAAAAACAGTAAATATTTTGGGAGCGGCAGCGATTGTTTGTTCTTGTACTTGTGTTACTGCTTGCAAAATACCTACAATTAAACCGACAATAGCTGCTGTCAATACGCAGGGCATTGCTATCATTAACATTACCATTAATCCTTTTGCAAAAAACTCTATTAATATTTCCATTTTTAATCCTTAATTGAAACTTCCGACCAAACCGTTAACAATCAAACTCCAACCGTCAACAGCTATAAATATTAGCAATTTGAACGGTAAAGAAATAATCGTAGGCGATAACATAAACATACCTAGTGCCAGTAAAACATTAGCAATTACCAAATCCAAGACAATAAATGGTACAAATATTATAAAACTTATTTCAAATGCGGTTTTTAATTCACTAAGAATATAAGCTGGAGCAACCTCCCAAATAGTAACATCTTCAACGGATGCAGGAGCCTCCTTTCTTGTTAATTGAACAAAAAATGCTAAATCTTTTTCTCTTGTCTGTTTCAACATAAATTCTTTTAACGGTTTTGAACCTTCACTTATTGCTAGCACAATTGAACCATTCTTTTCATATGGTTTTGATCCGACTTCATACATTTGTTGAAAGACAGGACCCATAGTATAAAATGTCAATATTATTGAAAGCCCGACTAATACAATTGCAGGCGGAATTTGTTGTGCTCCTAAAGCTTGTTTCAAAAATCCAAAAACTATTGCATATCTTAGAAAGCTTGTCATACAGACAAACATAAAAGGTAAAAACGAAAAAATCGCCATTACCATTAATAATTGTAATACTGGACTTAAATCTTGTAATATTGTATCCATTTTTAACCTCTGTTTATTCTTTGAGTTAGTTCTTTTAGTGTAGAAAACTCTGTGATTCTTTCTTTTTTATTTACTGTTTCATTTCCATAGTTTTCAATGTTTTTATTTCCATCTAATTTAGATAACATTGTTGTACTTGCGGGATCTCCAGCAATCAGAAATTTTTCATTTCCGGCTTTAATAACATATATTGTTTTTGTTGCTGATAATCTAAGAGAATTTTCTACTTGTAAAAATTCTTTGTTTTTAGATCCTGACTTAATGTTTATAGACTTTTTATATACAAATAAAGCCATTACAATAAAACCAATCATTGCAAGTGTATATATAGCAAAATTAATTAAGTAACTATTCATAATTACCTCTAAATACTTTCATCTTCTATTTCAAAGTCGCTGTAGTCAAAATTTTCATTTCCTTCAGTCTGTTGAACAGCTTGTTGGTTTGGCTGAGCATTAGGTCTTACCGGTCTTTTGACAGCTCCTGGTGTTACCGGTCTTTTTGCTGCACTTGCCGGCATTGGTCTTGGTGCCGTTTTTTTTGCTTCTGGTGCTGCTGCAGTGGGAGTCGCATTTTCTGTTTTGACTTCTTTTGCTTTTGCCGCTTCTTCTTTTGTCTTTTTTACATTGTCTATTCTTACGCCATATCTGTCATTTAATATAACAAGTTCTCCTGTTGCCACAATTTGATTTTCAACTCTCAATTTAATTTTATTGTCATATACAGATCCAACATCAATAACAAGACCTTCTGAAATTTGTTTTAATTCTCCTAATGTAAGTTTAACATTATCAAATTCCGCAATGACATCTACAAGAATTGAATCCCACATATTTTGAGGTTTTACATTTGTTTCTTCTTCCATCTCATTGTCTCCATTATTATCTATACTTATTATTAATGATGGATTAGGGGTTATTTTAAATTTAGTTTCATTATTCCCCCATAATACTGACATTTTGTTAATATCGCTATTTTCGAGTACTATAATATCTCCATCTTCAATTTCTTTAATTTCATTTAGTGCAAGTTTTGTTGAGCCTACACTTAATGTCAACGCAACAGGGATTTCTTTAAAATCAGATATACTGAATTTTTCAGGAAAATTTTCAGGTTCAATCTTTGGCAGCATATAATCTGGTATGGTTAATATTATTTTTCCAGTATGATTATTTTTAAATTTTGCAAAAAAGGTGAAATTATAATCATTTGTTGACTCGTTTAGTTTTTTGTTTGATTCTGTTTTATTTAGAATTTCTTCAATATTCTTATAAGCAAACACAGTAAACGATTTTATTACACCGGCTTCAATATCCGTAAGTTTTTTTAATTCGAATCTGTTATCTGTTACACCTAAAGAATTGTCTAATAATGAAGATATAAGACTTGAGGAAATTCTCATTGTAATTGACGATGTTTTTGTTATTGGTATTTTATTAACAAAATATTCATCTCCATAGAAAAATATATTATCTTCACAAGATATTCCCATGAATCTTAACTTAAAGTCTTTTTGAAAAAATTCATCAATCGACTTTTGAATTTTTAAGTATATATTAGAGTAAAACCAAGAATAATTTTTTACTAAATCATTCTTTTGCCCTTTATTTTTATTGTTTTCTGTTTTTAAAGCTGTCATTACTTACCCTAATCTTTAACCCTGTAGAATACGATATATTTTTTTATACAATGAGACATCATTTATATGTTGTATTTTTTTGTTAAAAAAAATATCCCAAATTATATATATATTAAGGTTTTTGGTGAAAAATTCAATGAATGTGTGTAAATCATTAATTTATATGATACAAAAATACTCAACTTTTCATATACTAAACAAATAAATATAGTAAAGATTTGGGGAGTTATGGTAAAAGCAAGTAATACAAAAAAAGTTAGAATTCAAGAGCAAAAACCTGATTTAAGGATTGTTAAAGAAGTTAAAACTAAACCATATAGTGATATAGATTTAAATAATTGGAAAGATTATTCACATATTAAAACCGATACTTGGTGGGAGTTTGCAGCAAGAGATAAATCTAACGGGCATTCAAATGAATATCATGGCAATTATATTCCGCAAATTGCTCAACAATTGTATGAAAGATTTACCAAAAAAGGAGATATTGTACTTGATATGTTTTTAGGTTCTGGTACAAGTGCAATTGAAGCATTGCATATGGACAGAAGATGTATTGGAGTCGAATTAAAATCTGAACAAGTTGATATTGTCAGCAATAAATTTTCTCCAAAAGAGCTTGTAACTGATATAAATTTAATATGTTCAGATAGTGCAAATGAAGAAGTAAAAGAAAAAATTCAAGCAAGACTTGATGTAATGAGAAGAGATAAAGCTCAATTTTTGGTGCTTCATCCGCCATATGATGACATAATTAAGTTTTCAGATAAGAAAGAAGACTTATCTAATTGTGCAAATACGGAAGAATTTTATAATCTGTTCAAAAAAGTAGCACAAAATGGTTATGATATGCTGGAAAAAGGCAGATTTGCCGCATTAATTATTGGTGATAAATATGCAAATGGTGAGATAGTTCCATTAGGTGCCGATTGTGCAGCTAAAATGCGTGAAATAGGTTTTAAAATGAAAGCCGTTATAGTTAAGAATATGGAAGGTAATGAAAGAGCGAAGGGTAAAACTGCTAATCTATGGAGATATAGAGCATTAAACGGAGGTTTCTATATTTTTAAACATGAGTATATATATGTCTTCCAAAAAGTTTAGAAATAAAAAAAATCAAAATATATACGAAATAATTCGTGATGACGTTATCAATGCTACGAATTCAAATGACGGACAAATTATGATTCTTTATAAAAGTGAAAAATACCCAGACAAAATTTTCGTCCGTGAAAAATCTGAATTCTATATTAAGTTTGAAGAAATCTAATTACCATTTATGAACATATTCTTGAGGTTTATAGGTAGTAACATAGTTAAATATATCATCGACAGATGTTGCTATATAATATAAAGATTTCATTTCTTCTTTTGCAAATTTTTCTTTGTAAACAACATCAAACATTTTAAGCATATAATCGTAATATCCGTCTAAGTTTAAGAATATAATTGGTTTATTATGATAGCCTAATTGTTTAGCTACGAGTATTTCAAAAACTTCTTCAAAAGTTCCAAAACCGCCGGGAGCACAGACAAATATATCTGCAAATTTTTCCATAGTAGCTTTTCTTTCGCGCATATCTTTAGTAATTACAACTTTTGCTAAAGCAGGATGTTTTAGTCCGAATGAAGCTATACGTTCAGGAATAACACCAATGACTTCTGCTCCGTTTTTTATTGCATTATTGGCAATTACACCCATCATTCCTACAGTTGTGCCACCATAGACCATGTTGTATCCGTTTTGTCCGATTTTTTCTCCTAATTCCTTTGAATAAATATAAAATTTCTCATCTAAGTTGTCACTTGATGAGCAATATACACATATTGTTTTTTTATTGTCTAAAAACATATTCTGCTCTTATTTATATTTTATATATTTCTATTATACCCATGCAAAAATTTCATGTCATTTAATTAATAAAATTTGTTTTTATATTTTGGATTATTTTTTTAAATTTTTAAATGCTTTCACTACTACTTGAGTTCTATCTTCTACTCCAAGTTTTTGAATAATACTGCTAACGTGTACTTTAACAGTATTAACACTTACATCTAATATTTTAGATATTTCACTATTATTCAGACCTTCACATATGTATTCAAGAACTTCTTTTTCTCTATCTGTAAGATTATAATCTTCATCAAAATTATAAGACAGTCTTTGTGTTTTTGAAGATAAAGCAGTTAAAACAACGTTGGAAATTTTTGGGTCAAACCAAGCAGCACCTTCTATTACAGATAATACAGTATCTGCAAGTCTATCAGGATTTATGTCTTTTGAACAATATGCATTTGCTCCTGCTTTTATTGAATCTAATACTTCTTCTTCTGAATTATGAGAGGTTAATATAATTACTTTTATTTGATTATTTATTGATTTTATTACTTTTGTTGCCTCAATTCCGTTCATTGAAGGCAACCCTAAATCCATAATTACAGCATCAATATTATGACTATTAACCATATTAATTGCATCTTCTCCTGATGATGCTTCAAAAATTTCATCTATAAAATTTTTAGATTCAAATGCTGTTTTTAATCCAAATCTTATTAATGCGTGATCTTCTACGATTAACACGTTATACATATAATAACCTTTAAACTTTTCCTGTATTGCTTTGTCGAATATAATATGAATTAAAAACATCCACAATCTTTTTCTCTTTTGAAGATAAAGATGTTTTCTTTAAAATATCTGCGAATTGTTTTAAATTTATTGAAGAAAGAATTTTTCTATCTTTACTTTTTAGTACCATTTGATATTCGCTTATAAGAACATCTGTAATTAGGTCACAAGGTAAATTTAGAAAATAATCAATAATTTTGCCATCAAAATGTTTATTCTTACCTTCTATCATAATATCTAATGCATCAGACATAGGCATTCTGTCACGATAGTGACGAACAGAAGTAATTGCGTCAAAAACATCGCTGACAGCAAGAATTCTTCCTCCAAATGGAATTTCTTCTCCTTTTAGACCTCTAAAATAACCGCTTCCATCATATTTTTCATGGTGTGATGCCGCTATTTCTGCTATCTCAGAGAACGAAGAATTCATATTTGTCTTGCATAAAATATCATAAGTGATTTTTACGTGTTCTTTAATATGTTCATATTCATCTTTTGTTAAAGTACCTTTTTTTTGTAATACGGCATCTTTTATTCCAATTTTACCTATATCATGGAGCATAGCTGCTTTGGATATAATTTCTGTAATATCTTTATTTAATCCGATTTGTTTTGCAATTAATTCTGAATATAATTTAACTCTATTCGAGTGACCAAGAGTTATCTTATCTCTTGCATCTATTGAAGCTGCCAATGTATCAATAAAACCTGCAAATAATTGTTGCTGTTCTTCCAGCATTTTTTGCTGAATACTAAAAAGAAGATTATTTTCAATTGCAATACCGGCATTAGTGCCTATTGCCAGTAATATATCTTCGTCGGCATCTGTGAAATCACCGTCTTTTTTGTTTAACACTTGAAATACACCAATTATTTCAAATTTAATATTTCTCATTGGCATGCATAATAAATTATATGTTTTATAACCGGTATGCTTATCAATTTCCTTATTAAAACGAATATCATTATAGGCATCTTTAATTTTAATAGTTTCACCGGTGTTAACAACATAGCCGGCAAATCCTTTGTCAGCAGAAAAACGAATTTCTTCACTTTCCATTCCAAGTGCTACTTTAGACCATAGTTCATTTTTATCTTTATCATATAGAAAAACAGTACATCTGTCTGCATTTAAAACAAGTCTTGTTTGTTCTGCTATGGTAATTAAAAGTTTATCCAAATTAGCTTCAGCATTTACAGTTCTTGCTATTTTGGATAAAGCTAATAATAATGTAGTATTTTGTTCTGAATCTTTATTTTTTGAGTCCTTTGCTTTAAACGATGATTTTATTCCCGAATTAGTATTTATGAAATTTTCAGATATTTTAATTAAGCGAGTATAGATATTTTTGTATCCGAAAGAATGGGCCAGATGAATTGATTTTTCAAGATAGTCATAAGCCATTTTTGTGTTTTGTAATCTAATATATGTTAAAGCTAATAATTCAAATATTTTAACTTTCAATAGCGGGAATTCATCAATTGAATTTGAAGCATATGTCAAATAAAAAAGAGCTTCATTAAATTTATTTTCAATAAAATATATTTGTCCAAAAGCAAATTTGTTAATGGCAAGTATTGATTTCTGATTTGTACTTTCAGCCAAAAACTTTGAATCTTCTAACAAAAGTAAGGATTTATAATAACTTTCTTCTTTATCTATATATTTAATAAGACCTGTTAAAGATAGACAAACGGATACCTTGGCTATATCTTTATGTGCAAGAAATATTTTATGGGCCAAAGATAAATTTGTAACTGCATTCTTATAATTTTCTGCAGCATATAATTCTATTGCCTCATTCAGTAAGCAATCTGCATTTTCTAGGGTTTCACTGAACAAACTACCATTATGCTTTCCAGGCATATACATCCTTAACAAACTTCTTGTTTCATTATACAATATATTTTATGGATTTGATACAAGAGATTAAAAAATTATGAAAAAAGTTAGTATTATTATTCCCGTTTATAACGAAAAAGACACTATAAAAGAACTTTTGGAAAAAGTAAAATTTGCAAAATTTTCAGATTTAGAAAAAGAAATAATTATTGTAGATGACTGTTCAAATGATGGGACTACAGATGTTTTAAGAGAATTAAGAAAAGAATATAAAGTCTTGTTTCATGAAAAGAATCAAGGAAAAGGTGCTGCAATAAGAACAGCTGTAAAAGAAGCAACTGGTGATTTTGTTGTAATTCAGGATGCTGATTTGGAGTATCTTCCTGATGATTATGATAAACTTTTGCCTTTATTGATAAATGATGAAGCGGATGTTGTATATGGTTCACGTTTTAAAAATCAAGCAAATTTAAAAAATTTCATATTAAAAAATAAAATAGCCAATAAATTTTTAACGTTATTAACAAATATTTTATATGGCGCTGAAATAACTGATATGGAAACATGCTACAAAGCATTTAAAAGAGAGCTAATTCAAAGTATCACGATAAAGTCTAATCGTTTTGATTTTGAACCGGAAATAACAGCAAAAATCATGAAAAAGAAAATAAGATTGAAGGAAGTTCCAATTTCTTATTTTGGCAGAGGACATGAAGAAGGGAAAAAAATAAACTGGAAGGATGGCATTCACGCTATTTTAACATTAATAAAATATCGCTTTATTGATTAAGCTTAAATAATGTTAAAATTTTTATCAATTCTAATTTTTAGTGGACAATAAAAATTTTCAGGAGATTTCATACTATTGCTATGCGAGTCGGAATGCCTAAAATAAATCAACACATTGCAACTTCATTAGAAAAATTTTCGCAAAAAGGCGGAGAAAAAGTTTCTAACTATGTTAATGCTGCAGGAAAGGCTGTTATAGCTCCTCTTGTTATTATGAATAATCCGTTTACCAAAGAAAATGAAGATAATAAAAAATGGGCAGCTGTAAAACAGCCTGTTGAAGCAGTTATAACAATTGTAATGCAATTAGCAAGTTTGGCTCTTCTGTATAAAGGTGTTGATTCATTAATAAAAAAAGGAAAAATAAACTTCAAATATGTTGAAAATGCTACTAAAGATGTATCTAAAATACCTAAAAAGATTTTAAATGCTTGTAATAATGATTATGATAAAGCATTAAAAATGTATAGAGAGCAATATAATGAAATATTCAAAGACAGAATTGGTGCAGTGGTTTCTGCGATTGCTTATTTACCAGTACTTGCATTATCAAATAAAATTTATCCTAAAATAGCTCAGAAATTGGTAAACAAAAATGAAAACAACTCTTCTAAATAAAATTACCAATTCTGAATTGGTAAATAAACATATTCATAAAGCAATAAAAGATGATACTTTTGCAGCAAAAACCTTAGTAACATTAAATGTAGCGAAAGATGTATTCGCCTATGGTGCAAGATTTGCGACAACAATGAATAATAAAGAAATTCCTGAGGAAAAACGCCCCTTTGTTGCTTCAATGGATTTAATGTCAGGTGTTGTTACTGCTGCAATGCAAATAGGAGTTGGTTATAGTTTGGCAAATCCTAAAATACAAAATAAGATATGGGATAAGCTATTCAAAAATTGTCAATTCGACAATATAGTTGCGGCAAAAAAAGGATTTAGCCAGATTTTGGCATTATTAGGGTCTACAATACTTGCTGAGAGGATTCTTGTACCTTTAATTGCAACTCCGGCTGCGGAAAAATTTGAGAATAAATTCTTTCATCATAAAACGAAAGCAGACTATCAGCACTCTTTAAGTCAAATCACATTTGCAGATTTTGAAAAAGATATAGCAAATGGTATTGATGCATAAATATATATTTTTCAATTATAATTTAATCTTTTTTCAGACTTAATTTTGCTTTTTCTATTGCATCAATTTCAGAAAAGAATATACTATCTTCACCTATTTGAGAAATTATGTTATGTTCTTTTAACTGCCTTAAAACATCTTGGTTGTCAATTACTATAAAAATTTTAATATCTTGTGACTGAAGTCTTATTATAATATCTTCGAGTGCAAATATGGCAGAGATATCCAACAAACTGCCGGAGGAATAATCTAATATTAAATATTTTGTACCCCATAATTCTTCAAATTGTGAAACTAATTGTGTTGCAGACCCGAAGAAAAATTGACCGTCTATATGGACTATACGAATTTTATGTTTAAATGTTTTATCAATACTTTTTTCTAATTCAATTATATCTTCATTATGTACTGCTTTATGAATAAGTTTTGTATTATCTGCCATTTTTTTTGCATATAAAACT
Organism: Candidatus Gastranaerophilales bacterium; assembly: GCA_944323935.1. Lineage (GTDB taxonomy): Bacteria > Cyanobacteriota > Vampirovibrionia > Gastranaerophilales > Gastranaerophilaceae > Avigastranaerophilus. The sequence goes on from CALUUJ010000010.1 coordinate 37,445, forward strand.
GCGGCCCCTGTTATACCTGCTCCTACAGCAACTATTAAATTGTAAAATACAGTTAGAATAAATACTAACCATAAAACGTATAAATCATCTTTGGGGGCATATTTTAATACTTTCAATAATTTTACATCAATTATGTCATACCCTATTTTTATTAGTATTGCAGATAAAACAGGTAATGGTATTTCTGCAACAAAACCTGATAATTTGAATAAAAGAATTATTAATATTATTGGACATATTATTGCAGATATTTTTGTTGTTGCACCGGAATTGATTGCTGCAACTGTTCTCATTGTAGCGGCTGATCCAGGCAGAGAGCCTGTCATCGCACAGAACATATTTCCTATACCTTGACCTATAAGCATTCTTTTTAATGATGTTTTATTTTTTGTTAAAGAATCAGAAACCAAAACAGTTAATAAACTTTCTGCAGAAAAAACAATTGCTAATATTATTGCATAATGCATATAAGTAATAATATCGTGCAGATTGTATTTTGGAATATTCAAACTTGGCAGTGCAACTGATATATGAGAAATTTTTTCAACATTAAGACCTAATTTTATGGATATAAATGTTCCAATAACAAGAGCTATTGCCTGAGAAGGGATTATTTTATTAAATCTCTTTGGAATAGCAAATACAATTATAAGGGTTAATAAACCTAACAATAATGCATGGTAATTTATAAAATGAATATTTTTAAATAAAGCAGTGATGCTTGTGATTGTGTTAGACATAACAGGACATCCAAGTAATGGATTTAGCTGCATTATAATAATGATTACTCCGATACCGTTCAAGAAGCCTGAAATTACAGGATATGGAATATATTTTATAACAGAAGGAAAAGCGGTAAGTGATAGAAGAATCTGAATTATACCGGCGAGTAATATAATCATAAGTACAGACGGGATATCAGCATTTAATGCATGCATAACAGAGGCTACAACTATTGCGACAGGTCCGGTAATTCCTGATATTAAAGGAGCTCTGCCTCCAATTATTGCAGAAATGAAACATAATATAATTGCACCCCATAAACCTGCTAAAGCACCAACACCGGTTGCAACGCCGAATGCCAATGCCTGTGGAAGTGCTATGATTGAGGCGTTTAATCCGCCTAAAAAATCGCCAAGTAAAATTTTTAAACCGCTTATTTTCATAAAAAGAATATTATCATAATAAAAACTTTCAAAAAAGGCTATTTTTATATAGAAAAAATTTCTTACTCCTGCTTTGTTCTCCAAAGGGCTACATACAATTATCTGCGTATGTTTCAAAATAATAATATGATTAGTGAAGAATATAAATTAAAAAAGTTCGGGAAGAACATAGCAAAATATAGAAAATTAAAACATTTATCTCAAAATCAGCTTGCTGAGATGTTGGATATTTCTCGTGAACATCTTGCAAAAATCGAAACAGCTAGAAGAGGTGTCAGTCTGGGGCTTCTTTTTAAGATGTGCGATACTTTAGATGTATCTGAAAAAGATTTGTTTGATTTTCAATAGATATTTCTACATTATGATAGAAATAAGTTGGAATGACTTTTCTTTGTGTTTCTCTTTATTTTTTTTAACAATTAATTTGTTTTAGGCAATTTGCGAAGTTTAGATTTTTTATATATCACAAAAGCAACTATGGAGGTAATAATGCAAGTTATTCAAAATTTAACTAAAAACATAATTGTTACAAATCCAAAAGATAATGTGGGAAAAGATTATAGGAAAACTGTCGAACAAAAAACGTCTTTTGATAACGATTTCCACAATATTGCATCCAATACTGCTGATTGTTTACGTGGATATTTAGGAATAACACCCCAAATTATAAAAAAAGTTTCACAAGCTATAACTCAATCAAATATTGATGAAAAAGCCAGGCAAAAAGTAAATGAAGTAAAACTAACAAAAATGTTTTTAGACTCAGGTTTTTCTTTGCAAGATATTTCAAAGAATAAAGAGTTGATAAAAAAACTTTCTCGACTTGATTATACAAATGTTGAAGGAAAGTTTAAATATTATCAGGATAATTTAGCAAAACTTTCGGTACAAAGTGTAAGACTTTCTAATATTGCAATATTTTTAGAAATAGAAGAACTTACTCCTGAAATGTTAAAATCCTTACATGAGATGGCAAAAGTAAAATACAAAGAAGATTCGGTTTGGAATGGAGCTCAAACACCATCAGATATTTGGGAAACGATTTATTTTGGGCTAAAATCTATTCGTGAATATGATGAGTTTGATTTTATGTCAACAGCAAATCAAGTTAATTTCATACGCTTTTTTAAGCATAATTTTAGTGAAAATTATATAAATTCTTTAAATGAAAATGATCCTTTATTAAAACTTAACCTGATAAATGATATCAAAAGATGTGGTTCAAATGCGGCACTACAATCTGAACTGAAAGCTAGGATGAAAAATCAGCCTGTTAAGTTTATCGAATGTAGTCAAGATTCTCTTTCTCATTTTGTTGAAAGTGATACTTTCTGTTTTGAAAATCTACAGAATACTATAGGCGATTTAGATTTATCGAAATATGAAAAAGGTTTACCTCTAAAATATTCTCGTGATAATTTTATTCAAGACTTTAATTCTGCAATTAAAGACTTAAACCCTAATGATAGAAAACAGGTCTTTGATTATTATCAATTTAGAATAGATAATGAAAATGATATTGTTAAATTCCCGATACCGAATGATTCTGATATATCTGGGTTTAATGCAAATGTTCAAGCCGCAATAAAGAAAACCAGTGTTTATGTTAATGATTTTATTATGAATAATGAATTTGTTCTTGATAAAGAAGATAAAGATTTTGAAGAAGTTCTTAATGCATTTATCCGCGTATTTCCTGAATTTATTTCCGTTGTCGGTAAAATTCAACATAGAGGCGATTCTATTGATAAACATACCCTTGAAGACTTACAACTATGCCTTAAAAATCCTGAAACAAAAACTTTATCAAAAGAAGAATTCAGAATATTATTTTTATCTGTAATGTTTCATGATATAGCAAAAAGACAGAAAATGGTCGATGAAGGACATGCAAAACCTTCTGCTTATTATGCAAAAGAGCTTGTAAAAAAACTTCCGATAAATTCTGATGAAAAGAAAAGGATATATAATATAATTATAAATAGCCATTGGGTTACAGATGGCACAAATGCAAAAGATTTAGCTGCTTCATATAGATATTTTAATGATTTTAAAATAGCACAAATTATAGCAAAAGCCGATGCAGAATCAGCCGGTTTTACCTATGCCGCAAATGAATCTACTGTTGATGAAATTAACAGTAATATTGAATTTATAAGAAAAAATGGTATTCCAATCTTTGCTGATAATTTACCTGTAGATAAATCAAAATTCCCACAAGATGCTGAAGGGGTGAAATATCTTGATTTTTCGAATCCTGATAAGGATTTATCTGAATTCGGTTTTGCTCAAGGTACAAAAGTAAACGATTTAAACTTTTTATGCCATAGCTCGCATGGTACTTTAAACGAATTATCAGCAATTTGTGATGATAGTAAAGAAATATGTTTAAGTTCCAGTCTTCTTAATGTTAATTATGGTTTAAGTACAAACTATAATTCAGGGGTCAGTGTTATTCTTCATTCTTCAAATTCAGATATCGCTCTTGCAGGAAAGAAAGTAGGAGGTACCGGTGGGCAAAGAGGCCGTGATGCTTTTGAAACTTATATTTTTATGCAAGGAAAAAATGAATCAGAAGCAAAACGAAATAAAAACTTTAGAACTGAACTTCCGAATTTTATAAAGAAAGAATTAAATTTAACAGATGAAGAATATTATGAATTTTTTAATTTAATAGATAAATTTGAAAAAAAAGAAGAAATTCCGGATATAAAATTAAAATCAGGTCGTATAATTTCTGCAGAAGAAATAGCAATTGCAATAGATAATATTCATCAATATCTCTTAGAAGCCAAAAATTCAAGTGATTATATTAATGAAGTTGTTGTTTTTCAACCACAGATAGAAGCTGTTGTAATGCCAAAAGAAAATTTTTTTAATTCTACAATTGAAACAAACAGTACAAAAAAGACTGCTAAAGAGAAGGACATACCTGTATTATTGGTATAAGTTTTTATTTTGATTTCTTTTGTATAATTTAGTTAGCAAAAAAAAATATGTCTTGATTTTAAATGAACAAGTATAAAGAGAGGTGAGAAAATGATTCAAACTATTCAAATAGGACAACCAATAAAATATGGTATACAAAATGTACAACAATCTATGGGTGAAAATACTGCTGTTCCGGCTCAAAATAATATTACGGCACCATATAGTAAAACATACGCGAATGCAACTAGAAGTCTCACTTTTGCTTCTATGAATATTAACAAGACTCAGAACCTAAGCTTTAAAGGTCAAAAATTGAATGATTTGCCAAAAACTTGGTTCTTTGATGCTGAAAAACAAACCATAAAGGATAATTATGGCGTTGATTATGATTTGGATTTGAAAGAACAAACTGCTAAGTCACAACAAAGTAAAAAAGATTTTGAAAATTATAGGAAGACTGCAAATAAAAATATAATACCATTTTTTCGTTTTATACCGGCAGGGAAATTAGATCCACATAAATCCAGCTGGATGCCGGATGGATATCTCGCAATTAAAAATCCTGATGAAATGGAATATTTCAGTTGGCGTGAGTTGGCGGATTCTTTTGAAGACTAATATATAATAAATAACTTGCAAATTGATAACGGTTAAATTTTAAATATATAAAATTGATAATCGTTATCAATTTGTTTTTTGTATATTTACAGACATGCAATTTTGATGTAAAATAATATTGATACAAATTTGAGATTTGGGAAAGAGTATTAATTAAAAATGCGTTGAGTCAACGTGTTTTAGGGTATGCAAATAATATAGCTGGGGTAGGCATGGAAAATAGTGAATTAAAAGAACTTTTTGTTATTAAAAAAGATGGAACTAAAGAAAAGTTTGATATAACTAAAGTTATAAATGCGGTAAAAAAATCGGCTTTGAGAGTTTTAATTGATTTTACTCCGGAACAGATTGATAATATATGTTCGATTGTTGAAAAAGAAGTTAAAGATAGTGGAAAAAATGAAGTTTTAATTCAAGATATGCATAATATTGTTGAAGATGCGCTTGAAAATGTTAATTCTAAAGTGGGTCAAAGTTACAGAAATTACAGAAACTATAAGCAAGATTTCGTTAGAATGCTTGATAAAGTTTATCAAGAAAGCCAAAAAATTATGTATATTGGAGATAAGGAAAACTCAAATTCCGACTCCGCTTTAGTTTCTACTAAACGTTCTTTAATATTTAATCAATTAAACAAAGAATTATACAAAAAATTCTTCCTGACTGTAGAAGATTTACAAGCTATTCGTGACGGTTACATATACATTCATGATATGTCTGCAAGACGTGATACTATGAATTGCTGTTTATTCGATGTTGCTTCTGTACTTAAAGGCGGTTTTGAAATGGGTAACCTTTGGTACAACGAACCAAAATCTTTGGCTGTTGCTTTTGACGTTATAGGTGATATTGTTATGGCGGCTGCAAGCCAACAATATGGCGGTTTTACAGTTGCTGAAGTAGATAAATTATTAGCACCATATGCTGAAAAAACATATCAAAAACAATATTCTCGTTATATTTCAATGGGTATGAGCTTTGAACAAGCCAGAAAAGAAGCTTTAAATGATGTAAAAGTTGATTTTGAACAAGGTTTCCAAGGTTGGGAATACAAATTTAATACTGTTGCTTCTTCAAGAGGTGATTATCCGTTTATTACAATTACTCTTGGTTTAGGTACAGGCGAATATGAAAAAATGGCTTCTATTATTGCTTTAGAAACCAGAAAAAATGGGCAAGGCAAGAAAGAATGCAAAAAACCTGTATTATTCCCTAAAATTGTATTTTTATATGATAAAGATTTGCACGGAAAAGGCTGTGAACTTGAAGATGTTTTTGAAGCGGGTATTGAATGTTCACAAAAATCAATGTATCCTGATTGGCTTTCATTAACAGGTGAAGGTTACGTTGCAAGTATTTATAAAAGATATAAAAAAGTCATTTCACCTATGGGCTGCAGAGCTTTCTTATCCCCTTGGTTTGAAAGAGGCGGTATGAAACCTGCTGATGAAAACGATGTACCTGTATTTGTCGGAAGATTTAATATTGGTGCTATCAGCTTACATTTACCAATGATATATGCAAAGGCTAAAAAAGAAAGCAAAGACTTTTATGAAGTACTTGATTACTATTTACAATTAATCAGAAAATTGCATATCAGAACTTATGATTATCTTGGTGAAATGAAGGCTTCAACAAATCCTCTTGCATATTGCGAGGGTGGTTTCTACGGCGGTCATTTAGGTTTCCACGATAAAATTAAACCTTTATTAAAGGCTGCCACTGCTTCATTTGGTATTACTGCATTAAATGAATTGCAACAAATTCATAACGGAAAATCACTTGTTGAAGATGGTCAATTTGCAATCGAAGTTATGGAATATATTAATAAGCGTGTAAATGAGTTTAAGGAAGAAGACGGTAATTTATATGCTTTATACGGAACACCGGCTGAAAATCTTTGCGGATTACAGGTAAAACAATTCCGTGAAAAATATGGTGTTGTTGCAAATGTATCTGATAGAGGATATGTTTCTAACAGCTTCCACTGCCATGTTTCTGAGGATATAAGCCCAATTCAAAAACAAGATTTGGAAAATAGATTTTGGAATTTGATGAATGGCGGAAAAATTCAATATGTTAAATATCCAATCTCTTACAATAAAGAGGCAATTAGAACCTTAATAGAAAGAGCAATGGATATGGGATTCTACGAAGGAGTAAACTTATCACTTTCATATTGTGACGATTGCGGTCACCAAGAGTTGAATATGGATGTTTGTCCTAAATGCGGAAGCCGAAATTTAACAAAAATCGATAGGATGAACGGTTATCTTTCTTATTCAAGAGTAAAAGGTGATACTCGTCTTAACGAAGCTAAAATGGAAGAGATTAGAGATAGAAAAAGTATGTAATCATGAATTATCATAATATTACAAAAGACGACATGCTAAATGGCGATGGGTTGAGGGTTGTTTTGTGGGTTGCGGGCTGCAATCATCAATGTGAAGACTGTCAAAATCCTATAACTTGGGATATTACGGGTGGTATTCCATTTGATGAGGCCGCAGAAAATGAACTTTTTGAAGCTTTAGCAAAACCGCATATTTCAGGTATTACTTTTTCAGGTGGTGATCCTTTACATCCTTTCAATCGTGGTGAAACTTTTCGTTTAATGAGAAAAGTTAAAGAACAATATCCTGATAAAACAGTCTGGGTTTATACCGGTTTTAGATGGGAAGATTTTGAACAACATCCTAAAATGAAATATATTGATGTTCTTGTTGATGGCAGATTTGTTAAAGCTTTAAAAGATAATAATCTTTGCTGGGTTGGAAGTTCTAATCAAAGAATTATTGATGTGCAAAAAACTCTGCAAAATGGTGAAATAGTTTTGCATTACGACAATAGCAATCCTACTCAACAAGTTTAATCTTATTATATATTTCGCTTAAATTCTTTACATCTGTATGCAATATACTAAATACTGTTTTGATTACATTAAAAGTATTTTCATTTTTTGCATTTTGATATGGGAAATAAAATAAATCCATAGGCAATGCTTCTTTATAATCTGGATAATAATATTCTATGGGAAGTTTTACAGCCCCTTGCGATTTATAGAAATTTACTCTTCTTATAGTGTTGTAGTTATTATTATTTACTTTCTCAACTTCCAAAAAGCAACCGTTATACTCAGCGTATAATTCTTTTAATTTTCCTAAAACCTTATGTCCATAACCTTTTGACTGGAATTGTTTAAATATTGCAATATAATCAATCCATATATTTTTTGAGCTTTTATCATCAATAATGATTATATAACCAATGTTTTGATTGTTCTCAATTGCATTATAAATTATGTATTCATCTTTTTTACTAAGGAATTCAAATTGCTCAAAAGATTTCAGTTCATTTGTAGGAAACTGCGTGAGCATATCATTGTATATTCTGGTAATATCGTTTTTATTTTCAACTAAAATCATAATATCTTAGCAACTGTGAACCCTGTAAATACAAGCCAAATAAACATAATCAATGCAAGAAGAATTGGTTTTAAACCCAGCCCCTGAATCTTTTTAAAGTTTGTTTCAACCCCAAGAGCAAACATTGCAAGAGTCAATAAGAAAACATCAAATTCAACAATTGCACTTGTTACATTTTGAGGAATAAATCCGATTGAGTTAATACCGCAAGCAACTACAAATAAAATAGCGAACCAAGGTATTTGAACCTTGCTCATTTTTGTTCCTGCTTTTTTTGCTAAATACATACTTAACAAGAATAAATAAGGAACAAGCATCATAACTCTTGTTAATTTAACAATAACAGCAGTATCCATAGCAGATTTAGAAACTGCACTACCTGCGGCAACAACTTGTGCTACTTCATGTATTGAAGAACCTATATATATACCGAAAGCATTAGCATCTAAAAAGCCAAGCTGATATATAAATGGATATAAAAACATTGAAATAGTACCAAATAAAACAACCGTAGCAACAGCTAAAGAAACCTTATGAGATTTTGCTTTTAATATTGAATCAGTACCTAAAACAGCTGCGGCTCCGCATACTGATGAACCTATTGCAGTTAGCATACAAAGATCTTTATCAAGTTTGAATAATCTTGTACCAATATAATAGCCTAGTAAATAAGTAGTTGTTAGCATAATTACATCTGCAACAAAACCTGTCATACCAACTTGTGCAATTTGTCCGAATGTTATTCTGAAACCATATAAGATGATTGCAAATCTTAAAATCCTTTTACTTGAAAATGTAATGCCTTCTTTAAATTTTTCAGGAATAAATTTGTTTAAAAAATTCCCGATTAACATCCCGATTATTATCGCAAAAGTTAAAGAATTGAGATTGTATTTTACAAAAAAATCAATCTTACAAGTAAAATATGAAATCAGTGCAAAAACTGCACAAAATAATATACCTAATATTGGAGATTTATTATCTTTTGCTTCAATTTGAGGCAATTCTTTTATTTCTTGCTCGTTTTCTTGAGCTTTTAATGTCTCAGTTTCTATCATGGTTATTATATTTTAGTTTAAACATATTATATTAGCAAATGTAATGTATATTTTTCTGACTGAAACTTGATAATTATAGTGTTTCTTTTTTCTTATGAGAAAGCATAAGATCTTCAATTATATTTCTTATTTTTTCTGTAAATACCTTTGTGGCAGAATTATCATAATATATTGGATTAGCAATATAAATATCAGATATAAAAGGAACCAAAATAGCGTCAATTTTGGGGAGAATTTTATCCGGTCCGTTTATATATAACGGAATAATGGGAACATTTGGGTTCATTGCTGCAATATGAGCTATACCTGTTTTAAACTCATTTAATTTGTTATCTTCTCCCCTTGTTCCTTCAGGATAAAGAATAATAATTTCATTATTTGCTAATGCAGAATTAATATCCTTAAATATTTCTTTTTTTGGTAGTCTTACAGCTTTTCTTTTGATAGGAATAATTCCGATTAAAGTTCTAAATAAAAATGCTTTAAACTTTGTATCGCAAAAATAATCTTCTGCAGCAATAGGATGTATATTTAATATAGTACTGCAGGGAAATAAACTCATTATAATTAATGTATCAACGTGACTGTTATGGTTTGAGACAATAATAGCAGGTCCATTTTTCGGCAGCTTTTCCATTCCTCGAACATTTATTCCTAAAGCCCATAGTATAAATGGTTTAACAATAAATAAGAAAAAAAAGAATTTTATGAAATTACTTTTATTTATATTACTCATTTCTTAATGCAGAATTCCTATATTATTAGTATATGCAATGTAGTGGAAAAATAATGGTACTGTAAAAATCATACTGTCGAGTCTATCTAAAATTCCGCCGTGTCCGGGAAGTAGTGCTCCTGTATCTTTTACTCCAATATCACGTTTAATTGCAGACATTGTAATATCACCAAAAAATCCGGCTATTGCAATAATTAGACCAACAATACCTGCTTGTAAAATACTTAACGGTGTTAAAATTGGTGTTATTAACATAGAAAGTACAGCGGTTGAAATGACTCCACCAATAAAACCTTCCCATGTTTTATTAGGACTGACATTAGGAGTGATTTTGTTTTTGCCCAGTGATTTCCCAAATACATACTGCATAAAATCATTTGATATTGTTATTATCAATATGAAAAGTAGTAATCCTAATGCTCCGCCTTGCGGATTTATTTCATTCGGAATTGAAAAATATACTGCAAAATATCCTATAGCATATACACAAGTCATTAATGCCCAGTGAATTATCCCGCAAGATTTTAGAAAACCTTCCGTATCTCCGACCATTACCATTCTTAAAGGTATCAGAATAAATAAATATAATGGTATAAATAAATAAAACATTACAATCCAATTTATGTATATGAAATAAAACTGAATAGGTATAGATAAATAAGCCCATAACAGAACTCTTCTGTCAGAGCGTCTTGTAGGAATCATTGAAAAGAATTCTTTTAAAGCCAAATAACTTATCAGCATTATGAAAAATACTGCGGTTAATTTATTAAACATAAAAGCAATAGTAAAAAGAATAACAATTATCCAGAATGATTTCATTCTTGTGAATAAATTTGATGAGTTTTCTTTTACTTTACTCATAATGTATGCATAAAGAGTAATAAGAAATAAGACAATATATAAAATAATAATGCATAGTTTTACATTATTTGTTAAAAGAATTTGTTCCATTATAATTCCTTTTTATGTTAAACTTTCTTAGCTAATAAGACAGGATAATGTCCCTTATCATCAGACCTTGTTAATATAACAGAAAATCCTATTTCTTTAAGAATGGAATTAATAATGTCCATATCCCAAGTAACCATCTTCAATTGGTGATTATTAAAGTCTTTAAAAATTTTATTTGTAAGACTTAATGCAACATGACCTGCCTGTATTGAAAATACAAAGTATCCGTTTTTAGGTAAAGCATTATATATTAAACTCATAGATTTTTTTATTATTTCTTTATCATCAAACCAATCATAAAAACCGGATGCAACCATAATATCAGGTTGTTTTTCAAAATTAAAATCATTATCTTCTAAAGCATTTGCAGTTTTGTATTCAATATTAATACCTCGAGACTCTGCTGTTTCTTTGGCTTCTAACAACCACCTTATATCAATGTCACGCAATTCTGCTGTTACAGCTTTATCTTTGTAACTTTCTAATGTTTCAATAATATAACGAGCAGGACCTGAGGCTACATCACAAATTCTGGCTGAACCTTTTGCTTGTAAAGTTAAATCAACAGCTTCTTTTAAATTTGCAACTAAATTCTGCTTTCTTGTTCTAACATCTTGCCATCCGGGGTGGTTAAGATAAATTTTATCAATCAACTTTCCTATTCCAAGCTTTCCGGTAGGTTCATTTTTATATATATAGTCAAGCATTTTGCCTGATGTAAAACCTTCTTTAGATGCAAGACATATACCGTTACTTAATTGCCCTAATGTATCTACAACAATTTTTAAAATAGAAATTTCTACGTTTTCAATAAACTTATTCATTAATTAAACCCTTTCATATATTTTGGCTGCGAATAAGTAAGCATCAAGCAAGTCATTTTCATTTGGTCTGTTTTTGTAAGTCTTTGCAATAGAGTGATATCCTTTTATATTTATTGAGCCAATTGGATTTTTATTTAGTTTAGTTTTAAAATATTTAATACATTTTTGATATGAAAACCAACGTTTTATTGGCATTCCTGATGTCATTAACAGAGCATAGTTTTTTATGTTATGGTTATCTTCCAAGAAATTAATCATTTCAGAAGTCATAATTTTTCTGCCCAAATGAGGTGTTGCTAAAAATACTATGTCATAAGTTGATAAATCACTATCTTTTACATTTCTCACATTAACTAGTCCACAACAAAGAGCATCTGCTGCTTCTTTCGCTACACTTTCTGTATTTCCCGTTTGTGAATCAAAAATAACAATTGCTTTCTTATTAATGTTACGATATTTTATCCAATCTAATTTTCTACATTCTCTTAATTGGGCTTTAAGTCTGTTAAATACTGTAATTTGTCCTAAAATTATAAATAAAATCATTAACCATTCAAAATATGTATATTCTCCGATTTTTGAAATTTTCCCTGTGAGCTGTAAGTATTCCAATACTGAAAAAATCATAATAAAAATAAGACGTTCAACTTTCCCTAAAGGACCGAGGTGCTGCCAAGAAGCACCGATGGCTTTTGATAGCATACCTGTGTAACTTACTAAAAACATTGATGCCATACCAATTATTCCTAAAAATGGATTACATAAGGGAGACATTGCTATACCAATTAAAACAAAAATATCTGAGTATCTGTCAGGTAGTGCATTTACTATTTCGCCTTTTAACCTTAAATTTCCTCTTTCTATAGCAATAACCCCATCAATAGTGTTTAAGGTCATTCTAAAAAGAGTTAATATGATAGAAATCAATAATAATTGAGGTTTATCAGGGGCATATAAGTAACAAAAAGCTGTCATCAAAGCGACAAATGTAGCTAAATATCCAAGAATATCAGGATCTATAAACTTCATTTTTTTCGCAATCGGTAGTAAAATTTTACGATACGGATATTTTAATAAGTATAAAGCCATAACTATTCTCCTTTTTCTTTTATGGTACTTTTTTGAGTTTAAATTGTCTATATGTTAAATAATTGATAGATATAAGTTAATCTCATTTTTATGTTTGTAATAGAATATAAATTATAGAAAAACTAGTTTTGATTGGAGAAAAAGATGGAAGAAATCAGGGTTAGAATTGCCCCTTCACCAAGCGGTAATTTACATGTGGGTACAGCCAGAACTGCATTGTTTAACTATTTATTTGCAAAAAAGAACAACGGTAAATTCGTTTTAAGAATTGAAGATACAGATGCTGAACGTACAAGTCAAGCATATATTGATAATATATTTGATAGTTTAAAAGCTTTAGGCTTAAATTGGGATGAAGGTCCTGATGTTGGCGGTCCATATGGGCCATATACTCAATCAGAAAGATTTGATATTTATCCAAAGTATGTTCAAGAACTTTTGGATAAAGGATTTGCTTATGAATGTTTCTGTACTCCTGAAGAATTGGAAGCAGAAAAAGAAGAAGCTACTAAAAATAAACAAGCATATGTATATTCTAAAAAATGTGAAAACCTTACAGAAGCAGAAAAAGAAAAATTAAGAGCAGAAGGCAGAAAACCTGCAATTCGTTTTTCTGTTTCAAAAGCACAAAAAGCTTTTCATGATTCACCAATTATTCATTTTGAAGATTTGGTTAAAGGTGATCTTCACCAAGATACAAGTCTAATCGGCGATTTTGTAATTATGAAATCAAATGGTGCTCCTACATATAATTTCGCGGTAGTAATTGATGATATGTTAATGAAAATATCACACATTATACGAGGAGAAGACCATATATCAAATACATTTAAGCAAATACTTATTTATGAAGCATTAGGTGCTGAAGTTCCAAAATTCGGTCATTTGGGTATGATTTTGGCGCCTGATAGAAGTAAACTCTCAAAAAGACACGGTGCAACCGCAGTATCTGAATTTGTTGAAAAGGGTTATTTAACTGAAGCATTAATCAACTTTGTTGCTTTACTTGGTTGGTCTCCATCAGATTCTAATGAAATTAAATCTTTAGAAGAAATAGCTCAAGATTTTAGAATTCATGAAGTTTCTTCTTCTAATTCAATATTTGAATATGACAAGTTAAATTGGATGAATGGTCAATATATAAAGAAAATGGATATAAAATCGTTGACTAAATTAGCTAAACCATTTCTTGCAAAATATGATTTGTCTGAATTAACTGAAGAACAATTAGAGAAAGTTATTGCAGCTACAAGAGAACCAATTACGGTACTTTCTGATTTAACAAATGATGTTGCATACTTCTTTGGTAAAGATATTGTATATGAAGATGGTGTTAAAGAAGCTAATATTGATACCGAACAAGCCCAAACAATATTAAAATACTTTGATTCACAGCTTGATAGTTATGATTTTGACAATGAAGAAAAACTTCATGAACAATTAGCAGAATTTAGAACATATTTCAAAGAACAAGGAATAAAACCTAAAGTTACAATGTGGACGGTAAGAGCGGCTTTGACAGGTAGAACTCATGGTGCTGATATGGGAGTAATACTTGAAGTATTGGGTAAAGATAAGGTAAAATATCGTATAGAAAAAGCGATAGTATAAATATGGAAGATTTCTTAAATTTACCAAAAGTATCATTTATAGTAATCACACACAATTTTGAAAACTTTGTGTGTGATTGCTTAATGAGTATAAAAAATCAGACTTATAAAAATTATGAAATTATTATTGTTGATGATGTTTCTAAAGATTCAACAAGAGAAAAAATACAAGAATTTATAAATAGTAATTTAGAACTTTCTGTTAAATTTATACAAAATGAAAATAATATAGGTCAGTTAGCTTCTTTTCTTGAAGGTTTAAGGCTTGCAACAGGACAATTTATATGTGCTATAGATGGTGATGATATTTTATTCCCAGAGTTCTGTGCTGTTCATATAGAAACACATATGAAAGTATCAGTAGCCTTAACAACTTGTCAGCAAGCTGAAATTGATGAAAACAATGTGATTCATACTCTAAGTTCAATAGATAGTCCCAGAAAAAAGGGAAATAAAATTCAAGTAGAAAATAAATCATATGAAGAATTTTTAGAATACAGACATGCTGAAGGTATCAATAACGAGAACGGAGAAGTCAAAGTTTTGGATAATGATAAATACAGCTTTGCAACTTGGCATTGGGGACCTACAACTTCAGCAATGATGAGAAAATCTGTATGTGATATGTTATTACTTTTAGAAAAAACAAGACAGTTGAAAATAACGGCTGACAAATTTATGTTTTCTTTTTGTCATCTTATAGGGTCGAGTGCGATTATTTATAAAGTCTTATATGCATATAGAAGGCATTCATCTAATTATTCACTGGCAAATCCTGTTATGGGCAATAAAAAGTATTTAAAGGAAAAGACTCAAAATAATTATTTTAGAAATAATAAAAAAATAAGAAGTCAAATGTTTAAATTTATATCTTCTAATAAAGATTATTTTAAAGAAAAATTTAATAAAACAAATTTGATTTTAATATACAAAAGAATATTTTTATCATTTGATAAAAGATTTTTTAAGGGACTAATAAAATCATTTTTTATTTAATTGAATCAAAGATTTTTTTGTTTTCTAAAGCTTGTTTTTGAGTCCAAGTCGAAGTGCAAATAACAGACGCTGGGACTATTTGTTGAATAGGGTATTTCTGAATACAATCCCAAGAAGAATTTATTAATTCTTGTTTATTTGTTTGTTTTTTTATAGTTTCAACCAGCTTATCTTTTTTTGATTGTTCAATATTCATTTGGTTGATACTTTTGGCTATTTCAGTAAAATAACCATCTAAAAATGCATCATAAAACATTTCTTTATCTGTTTCAGTGTAATTAAAAGCAAAAACAGAGTTAAAATTTAATGCAAAGATAAGAATCCAATATTTTATATTCTTCATAGTCCACCTCTTTGAATTTATTATTAGGAAAATAAAGAGTATTTAAATTACACAAACAGCTAATTTTTTAGATAGTTAAAAATTTTTATGCTACAATTTTTGTGTAATTTGGTACAAAAAGAATGGAGAACTAAATGAAAGAACTTTCTTCACTTCAAATTGAAAGATTAAAATACCAACCAAAACTTCCATCATCATTAGCCGGTGGTATTAATAATCTTGCTATGATTGAAGGCAGCAAAACAGAATGTGTAAAAGATGCAGAACAAATTAAAGAATTATTTGCAAACACATACGGAAAACCTGTTGTAACTTTCAAAACAACTTCAACAAAAGAAGCATGTGGAAAAAGAAACATTGGTGTAATCCTATCAGGCGGACAAGCTCCCGGCGGACACAATGTAATTGCGGGTTTATATGATGCTTTAAAACAATCAAATCCTGAAAGTAAACTATACGGTTTCTTAGGAGGCCCCTCAGGTATTATTGAAGGCGATTATATTGAATTTACTCCTGAAAAAATAGATGCATACAGAAATACAGGCGGATTTGATATTATCGGTTCAGGCAGAACAAAATTAGAAACTGAAGAACAATTCCAAAAAGCTTTAAAAGTTTGTAAAGATTTAGGTATAACAGGCGTTGTAATTATTGGTGGCGACGATTCTAATACCAATGCGGCAATGCTTGCTGAATGGTTTGTTAAAAATAATGCAGGCATTCAAGTTATCGGATGTCCTAAAACAATTGACGGCGATTTAAAAAATGATCAAATTGAAATTTCTTTTGGTTTTGATACAGCAACAAAAACATATGCCGAACTAATCGGAAATATTTTAAGAGATGCTAATTCCGCTAAAAAGTATTGGCACTTTATAAAATTAATGGGTAGAAGTGCTACTCACGTTGGTTTAGAAGTTGCACTTCAAACTCAACCTAATATTACTTTAATTTCTGAAGAAGTTGAAGAAAAGAAAATGTCATTAAAACAAATAGTTGATTATATGGCAGATATAGTTGCAAGAAGAGCTGCAATAGGTAAAAATTTCGGTATTGCTTTAATTCCTGAAGGTTTAATTGAATTTATTCCTGAATTTAAAGCAATGATTGCAAATTTAAATGATACTTTAGCTGTTCTTGAAAATGATTCAACATATAAAAATGCTGATGAAAATACAAAATTTGAAATTATAAAAGGTAAATTAAATTCTGAAGATGCAGCTGTATTTACGTCATTACCTGTAATGATTAAACAACAATTGTTAATGGACAGAGATCCTCATGGTAATGTTCAAGTTTCTAAAATTGAAACTGAAAAATTGTTAATAGAAATGGTAAGTGCAAGATTATCAGAAATGAAAAAAGCAGGTGAATTTAACGGTAAATTCTCAGCACAATGTCACTTCTTCGGTTATGAAGGAAGATGTGCATTCCCTTCTAACTTTGATGCGGATTATTGCTATTCATTAGGTTATAATGCATTTGCTTTAATGAAATTTGGTTTGACTGGTTATTTATCATCTGTTAAGAACTTATCAGCTCCTGCATCAGAATGGGTAGCAGGCGGCGTACCATTAACAATGATGATGAATATGGAAAAACGTCATGGTCAATTTAAGCCTGTAATTAAGAAAGCATTAGTTGAACTTAATGGACCTGTATTTAAAGTATTGGAAGAAAACAGAGAAAAATGGGCTATGGAAGATAAATACATATTCCCAGGTTCAATTCAATACTTTGGACCATCGAGTGTATGTGATATTACAACTGAAACATTAAGACTTGAAAATGCTGCGAAATTAACTGCTGTATAATAAGAGTTAAAGAAAGAGAATACCGCCATTATTATGGCGGTATTTTTTATGATGACAATAAAAAATTCCCTTGCGTTTTATATAAAATATGAAAATAAGTTCTTGTATCTATAATAAATTAATAAAACCAATTAATTTTAATGGTCAAAATTCAGCAAATAAAACTGAATGCAATACCGAGCAACAATCCCAAAGTGTTTTTGGCGCTTATTATCAGCCGGTTTCGCTATGTAAAAATGCTGATTTGCAAGCTTTTTGGGATGATATAAAGTATGAAAACCCTGAAAAAGAATATTTTAATCCTGATAGAGGACCTTATATAGCACCAAATATTGAAGCCATAAGAAAGCTTAGTATACTGGATAATTTATCACTCCGGCAAAAAAAAGAATTTGTAGATTTATTTTGTATAGAAACAGGATTTCCTGATTTAGACAAAGTTAAACAAAAAGCTGAAAGCGAGATTGAACAATCTATTCATTCTTTAGCACAAAGAGAAGATTTTGATGTTAAGTTCATAGGTTATGATAAAAATTCTTCTATCGGCAGAGGTGTTGCAATCCCCGGTAGTGATTGTGATGCTTTATTTATGATAATAGATCCTAAAGAACATAAAGAACCTTGGTACCCCGGTGCTATAAGGTGGCAATTTAAAGATTTTGTTAATCAAAGATTATTATGTACGCACGCATCAGGACTCCCTGAAGTATTATCAGTTTCTTATATAGAAAAAGGACTAAAGCTTGCTAATGAAGCCTTTCAAAAAGCGGAGTTTTCGTCTGAAGATATAGAAAGATTTGAAAAGAATTTAGCAGATGACACTAATGATTTTGTTAAATCAGCAGAGTTTAATATAAGATTAGCAAGTTTTATACCCAAAGATGATGATAAAAGAACTCAGTATTATAAAAGTGCAATGCTGGTTGAACTGATTCGTGACGGAATAGTCAATGAAAATAATTTTTCGCCTGATTTTATGAGAAAAATAAAAAAATCTCCATTGTTTAGATTCAGTAATCTTATGAAACAAAGGGGCTTAAATAACAAATTAAAAGAAAAACATTTGAAAAGATTGCAATTAATCAAAGATTTTAAATCAATGAGTCTTGATGAGCAATTTAGCATTGTAAGAGATATTATATATTTCTCTTTTATGCAAAAAAATTATGAGCATAAAGAATATTTTGAAAATATAGATTCCAATAATCAAAATGAAATGGGTAATATAATAGAAATGTATTCTCTTATTTTAAATATTTAATCAAATTCCCAATATAGGAAGATTTTCATACGTTCCAATTTTTTTATATTCAAACTCTTTATTATCAGTAGCAATCATTTGAGCTAAGAAAGCACCCAAAATTGCCTCTAATTGAGCAACCGGTAACATATTAACAGGTAGTTCCCACATATTATATTTGAGTCTTAGGGTATCTTGCAAAGATTTACAATCGATAGGTGTTCTTTCTCTATATGCATAGCAGTTTCCAAAGAATTTCTTCATATTATCAACATCAAATCTATAGATATCAATACCTTTATCAGATAATTCTTTAAAATATTCACTTCCTCGATTTGAAAATCTTTTTGTCCAATTGTCACGGTTTATCATTTTTTTATCAAAGTTAACAATATCATAGGTTCTTGAATTATATTTCCATTTTGTACTGAGCATTACTTCATTTTCCGGTATTGATACTAAGATAAGAGAATTTTGCTTTCCTGCCCAATTATCAAGAAAATATTTTACATCATTCATAGAAAAAAGCTTATCTAATAATACTACGTGCAAATTTTTGTCTAAAACAGCAACTGCAGATTCTGTTGTACTTAACCCACCAAGTGACAATCCTATAAATGAAATCTTTGATTCTTTATCTTTTATAATATCCATAAATCAATTCTATAATTTTATGTTACTATTATAAAGTAAATTATTAGTTTAAACAATTTTGTAAATCGGAGATTATAGTTATGTTCACTGTTGAAAAAGAAGAGATTTTAAGAGATATAGATAATCTTTCAAAACCTTCTGTTCTGGTTATTGGTGATATGGCTATTGATGAAATGGTATACGGAACTACCGACAGAATGAGCAGAGAAGCTCCGGTTTTAATTCTCCGTCATTACAATACAAAAGTTATTCTCGGTGCTGCATCTAATGCCGCACATAATATTTCATCATTAAATGGCGGAAAAGTCAGTGTTATAGGAACATACGGAAAAGACTATTATGCACCTATATTATTAAAAGCATTTAAAGATGCAAATGTTAATACAGATTATATGGTTGAAGATGAAACAAGAGCAACTACAGTTAAAACGAGAATTTCAGGTTCTTGTTCTCAGTCCGTAACACAGCAAATTGTAAGAATTGATAGAGAAACAATTGATCCACTTTCAAAAGAAGCAGAAGAAAAAGTAATTGCACAAATGGAAAAAGCAATACCACTACATGATGCTGTTATATTATCAGATTATAATATTGGTCTTTTGACTGAAAATGTTATAAGTAAGGCTATTGAATTATGCCATAAATATAATAAAATCATTGTGGTAGACTCTCAAAAAGATTTGGACAGATTCCAAGGTGTTACATCAATGACTCCAAATCAACCTGACAGCGAAAAGTTTGTAGGTTTCTTTATTAAAGACCAAACTACATTAAAAAAAGCAGGAGAAGAAATGCTTGCCAAAACAAATGCTCAATCAGCATTAATAACTCTTGGCGGTGATGGAATGGCATTATTTGAAAAGAACGGAAATTTTGAGAAAATACCTGTTTTCAACAAAACTGATGTGTTTGATGTAACAGGGGCTGGCGATACCGTAGTTGCAACTTATACACTTGCAATGGCAGCAGGATTAACTAAAAAGGACGCTGCTATTTTAGGTAATTTAGCCGCAAGTATTGTAATAAGGTATTTTGGCTGTGCTACTACTACAATACCTGTTTTAAAAGAAACTTTAAGAAAAATGGATTTTAACAGCTGTAAAATTAATGCTTAGGAGGTTTTATGAATATATTAAAAAAACTAAAATTAACTGATTATGTAATAATTGCCGCTATTGTTATATTAATTATAGTTGGGTCATTTGTTATATTTAAGAAAAAGAATTTTTCAAATCTTCCTATTGAAAAAGAAGTAAAAGTTCAATTTGATGTATTTTTTAGAGGGGTTACAATATCTTCAACAGAAAGTCCTTTTAAACCCGGTGAAGATGCTTTTATAACAATAAGGAATGTTCCGTATACAAAATTAAAAATTGTTGCAATGGATGGTCGTCCGAGAATGACTACAATTCCTGCAAATACAAATGAAGGTTTCAGAATTATAGAAGATGTTTCTATGCCTAATTTGTTTGACTTAATCGTTAAACTCGAAGATACAGCGAAGAAAACTCCTGATGGATTTGTTGTTGGCGGAAATAAACTTAAAATGGGTATTCCTGTTGTCATAGAAGGCGAAAAATACAAATACCAAGGTACTATTTCAAATGTATATGAGGTTGAAGAAAATCAAAATAAATAATGAGAATATTAGAATCAGGAATTTTTAATGTCGTAAACAGCATTTTGGCTTTTATCCAAAGCAGAACAGATAATGTCAGAAAAAACAGCTTTATATTATCTAATATTGATTATTTAATATTGTTTTTCATAATATCAACATTTGTTGTTTCTACTTTTGCTAATACAGAAATGATAGGTGTTATTTCATTTTTTGTTCCTGCACTTGTTATTTTTAAAACAATAATTACAAAAGGAGAAAAGCTTGAGCTTGAACATTGTAATTTTTATTTGTTAGTTTACCTTTTGATTTGCTTAATAACAAACTTTACATCTTTAATGCCGTTTCAAAGCCTGTATGGTTTTATGAAAACGCTTATATATTTTGCTTTCTATTTTGCTTTATGTCAATTTTTAAAAAATAACAAAAAATATATTCCTATGTTGTTCTTTGTAATTGCTTCATTAATAAGTATCGAAAGTGTAATAGGACTTATACAAAACACAATAGGAGTAGAAAATATCTCAACTTGGCAAGATACAAGTTATGTTAATCCAGAAGATGTACTATCAAGAGTATATGGAACTTTAAAACCATATAATCCCAATTTATTTGGCGGATATTTAATAACAGGAATTGCATCAATTTTAGCTGTAATTAGTTTGTTTGTTGAAAAAAATAAAATAAAATTAGCTATAATAGCATGTATTTGCTTATTAATAAGTGCTCTTTGTATATTCTTAACGGGTTGTAGAGGTGCTTATCTTGCTTTATTTACAATTATTATTGGTATTGTTATTGCATCATTTCAGATAATTTTCTATGATTTCAATAATGAAAAACTAAAAAAACTATGGAAAACCCTTATTGGATTAGGTTCTATTGGGGCTGTTTTATTTATGTTCCTTAACCATGGCATATTTAACAGATTAATGTCTATATTTATTCTGAGGGGTGATTCTTCAACATCTTTCAGAATGAATGTATATAACTCTGCAATTCAAATGTTTCAAGATAACCCTATTTGCGGAATTGGAGTAGGAAATAAAGTTTTTCGTGAAATATACGGTTTATATATGTTATCCGGTTTTGATGCATTAAGTTGCTATTGTATATATCTTGAAATGGCAGTTGAAAGTGGGATTTTTGCACTCTTGACATATATACTGTTTATAGGTATTTTAATATATTCAGCAGTAAAATGTTTTATAAATTCAAAAGATATAATTACCAAAATATTATTGTTTGTTCCATTAATATCAATTTTAGCAGTGATGGTACATGGTTTATTTGATACAGTATATTTTAGACCTCAAATACAATATTTGTTTTGGACAATGGCAGCAATATTAACAGTTATGATTAGGAAAGAAGCTACGGTTAAATAAATGAAAATACACGAATACCAAGCAAAAAATTTGTTTAAAGAATATGGAATAAACGTACCGTTTTCTCTATTGTGTGAAAAGCGTGAAGATATTGAAAATATAATAAAAAAAGTATCATTACCATGTGTAATAAAAGCGCAAGTACATTCAGGCGCAAGAGGTAAAGCTGGCGGAGTTAAACTTGCAAAAACATATGATGAAGCTGTTGTAATTGCTAATAATATTTTAGGTATGGAGTTAAAATCTACACAAGCCGGGCTAAAAAAAGTAAATAAAATTCTAATTGAACAAGGTGTTGATATTGATAAGGAATTATATTTAAGTTTGACCTTTGATAGAAAAAATGAATGTATTACTTTTATTATTTCTTCTGAAGGCGGAATGGATATTGAAGAAGTGGCAAAATCTATGCCTGATAAAATATATACTCAACATATAGATATTAACTTCAATCCGTATGAAACCGTATCAAAACTTGGTCTGGACGAAAATATAACAAACAAAATATGTGATATAGTAAAATCGCTATATAAACTTACAATCGAAAAAGATGCTTCTCTTGTAGAAATTAATCCGTTAGTAATAACAAAACAAAAAGAAGTTATTGCAATAGATGCCAAAATTAATTTTGATGACAATGCATTATTCAGGCATGAAGATATATTATTGCTAAAAGATGAATCAGAAGAAAATCCATATGAATTAGAAGCTCAAAAATACGGGTTAAATTACATTAAATTAGATGGCACTATAGGCTGCATGGTAAATGGTGCAGGGCTTGCAATGGCAACAATGGACGTTATTAAACTTGCAGGAAAAGATGCGGCAAATTTCTTAGATGTTGGTGGTGGAGCAAGCAGTGAAAAAATAGAAAAAGCCTTTAAGCTTTTAATATCTGATGAAAATTTAGAAGCTGTTTTTATAAACATTTTTGGCGGAATTTTGAGATGTGATTTTCTTGCAGAAGGTGTCAAGAATGCAATAAAAACACTAAACGTAGAATGTCCTGTAATTGTCAGAATGGAAGGTACAAACAAAGAACAAGGTGCCGAGATATTGAATAATTCAGGATTAAAATTTACAGTAGTAAACGATTTAAATGAAGCAATAGAGGTAATAAAAAGAATATAATGTCTATTTTTGTTAATAAAAATACAAGGCTGATAGTACAAGGTATTACAGGAAAAGAGGGTTCCTTTCATGCACAAAGTTGTCAAGAATACGGAACAAACTTAGTAGGCGGAGTAACACCCAAAAAAGGCGGAACGGAAATTCTTGGTGTTCCAGTATTTAATACTGTAAAAGAAGCTGTTAACGAAGTAAAGCCTAATACAAGTATGATTTTTGTTCCGGCAAGGTTTGCTGCAAATGCTATTATAGAAGCTGCTGAAGCGGGCATAAAGTTAATTGTATGTATTACGGAAGGTATACCTGTATATGATATGATTAACGCAAAAAAAGCTGTAACTATGAATGGTGCGAGATTGATTGGTCCAAATTGTCCGGGGATAATATCTCCTGATGAAGCAAAAGTAGGTATAATGCCATCAAAAATCCATAGAAAGGGTAATGTTGGAGTAATATCAAGAAGCGGTACATTAACATATGAAGCAGTTTACCAATTAACAAAACTGGGAATTGGTCAATCAACTTGTATAGGTATAGGTGGTGACCCGATTATAGGTACAAGTTTTATTGATGTTCTTGAAGCATTTCAGAAAGATGAACAAACTGATGCCATTTGCATGATAGGAGAAATTGGCGGAAGTGCTGAAGAAGAAGCTGCTGATTATATAAAAAATCACGTTACAAAACCTGTTGTAAGTTTTATAGCAGGTCTAAGTGCTCCGGAAGGAAAAAGAATGGGACATGCCGGAGCAATAATATCAGGCGGAAAAGGAACGGCTTCAAGTAAAATGGAAGCACTAACATCAAGTGGAGTGACTGTTTGTAAAAACCCTGCAGATTTAGGCATTAGTATCCAAAATATATTAAAATAAATATTAATATTAAAATAAGGAAAGAATATGCTTGTAAAAGATAATACAAGAAAAACTTTTTTAAGTCCCGAAATAACAATAATACTAACTATATTAATATTTGCAATTATTTGTATATTCCTAGATATAAATATTTTACATGTTGATAGAGTTGGAGTTTATAAATCGCCTCAAGCATATGATACCTATGTTTTAAAGAGATATTTTCTTTTTATATATATACCTGTATTGCTTTTTATAATGAGTGTATATACATTCTTAAATAAAAAGGCTCATAATTTAGAAGAATTAGGTAAAATTACATTATATTCATATGGAATTCTAACCGTATTTGCAATAGTAAAGATAATATATATATTAGTAACCCCGAGCAAGACCCCAAGTTCAGTATGGTTTTTAATGCCTCCTGCGTTATATGATATTTTAAAAGGGCTCGGGGAAATACATATATTATATTTTCTTTTTGCATTAACTTTTTGTATATTTATTTTTAGTTTTATCTCAAAACTTATGATTAAATTTATACAACCAATTGTGTATATAATAATATACAACGGAGGAATAGCATATTTAATATACGAATTTCTAAAACTATGTATATTTTTAGATGAACTTTTTGATGTTACATTGGGTTAAAGTGTTTGTTAGTAAAAATAATATATAAAGATAAATAGTATAAAATCAAAAATTCTTGGTGCCAAATATCTTCAGATTCAATACTTTAATAAAGTTTGTGTAGAAATATAATTATTTAGTTATATCAATTATGTTTGGAAAATCGTCTAAACTTTGTGCAACAGATTTAATTACATCTTCATATGATGCAAGTGCATTTGGTACAACGGCTAATTTAGCACCATAGTTTCCTATTATATGTGTTGCCTTAATTGGTATATCATTTTTATCTTTTAGGGTTTTTACAGGCGAATCAGGAAAATCACGATGTACTGCATCGCAAAACATAGCATAATATTTTACATCATCTGCTTTATCTTCTTTACCTATACATTCTACAAGTCTGTTTGCGGCTTCTCTTGCTTGTTGTTCTTGCCAAGATTCTCCTTGTGGAACAAGAATATAACCCTTCTGAATGCTTTGTATTTCATCTGTACAAAATTTACTGAAGCCATATTGTAAGTACCCAGTTGGATTGTATCTAAAATTATTATTAATCACGTTTACCCCTTTAAATGTTATATATTATATTTAAAAATCATAAATTGATATTTTGCTAATTTTATTTATAAGTAAAAGTTTTATAATATTAAAGTTGATTAGGAGTTATGGTTAGAGTTTTGATGTTATTATATGTTGCAGTACATTTTAATCTTTTTAGATATTTTAAGTCATTTCCCATATTTTCAATAATTAATAAACAAGTGGGCTGTTTGTTTGTCCTTAAACCATAATATAGAGCTTGTCCAATACATTCTGCCCATTTATTTGCGAAATCAACTTCTACTGCTAAATTCTCGGTCAAACAATCAACTCTTGTTTTGTCATCTAATTCATATTCTAATATTCCATTATTCTTATTACACCAATATTTTTGATATTCAAATTCTTTGTGTAACCTTTTGCCTTCAGCTTTAATTGGGAATATAAATATTAATATAAAAACTGTTAGAACTAATTTTTTCATTTTTATATTTTGAACCTCCGAAAATAGAAAAACATAACGTATTTTCCTATTTAAAATATATTAGATGAGTTTTCAATATAAAATAGTTAAATTAGTCATTACATAAAGGTTAAATATAATAATATACTCTATATAGTAATAAATAAAAAGGTTATAAAATGTAAAATAAGTGGTATTTAAATAATGTTTTAATGGTCTATTGGGAGTTATTATGAAAATAAAATACTTCTTTCTATTTTTAGTCACAATAACTGCCTCTTTAGGAGGATTATTATCAGGTTATGATACAGGTGTAATTTCAGGGGCTTTACTTTTTATCAATGAAAGCTGGGATTTAACTGATTATATACAAGGAATACTTGTAAGTTCGGTTCTGATTGGAGCTGTAATAGGTGCAGCAACAAACGGTATTTTGGCTGATATATTCGGAAGAAAAAAAATAATAATTGCAACTGCCATAATTTTTATTTTAGGTTCAATTTTATGTGCTATAGCGCCCAATATATATATATTAATTTTATCGAGAATTCTGGTTGGATTTGCTGTAGGAATAGTTAATTTTGTGGTTCCTTTGTATTTGTCAGAGGTATCACCAAAGAATTTAAGGGGTACAATAGTTTCATTGTATCAATGGGCTATAACGGCTGGAATTTTATTTTCTTATATGATAAATGCTATTTTTGCCAATGCTGTATATAACTGGAGGTGGATGTTATTTGCCGGTGTTGTGCCCGGTATAATTCTTCTAATTGGCATGTTATGTTTAAGTGATACTCCAAGATGGCTTGTTTCTAAAGGAAAATATGAAGAAGCAAAGAAAGTTTTTAATAAAATAGAACCTGATATAGACGCTGATAAAGAAATAGAAGAGATAAAGTCAACAATAACTCCATATAAAACAGCGAAGAAATTTCATTTTAAGAAATGGATGATAATGCCTTTTGTTGCAGGTATTGGTATAATGTTTGCCCAAATTTGTACGGGTATTAATACAATAATATATTATGCTCCTACAATATTTAAAATTGCAGGTTTTGACTCAAATCTTAATGCAATATATGCAACAACAGGTATTGGAGTTGTGAATTTCTTAATGACAATAGTTGCTATATTTTTAACAGATAGAGCCGGGAGAAAACCCTTGTTGTATATAGGTTTAACAGGTGTGATGTTAAGTTTAATATTTTTAGGTTGTGCATTTAGATTTGAAGAAATGCTGGGTGATAACTTAAAATGGATTGCAGTTGGTAGTTTAGTTTCATATATAGTATGTTTTGCATTCAGTTTAGGACCTATTGGTTGGATAATAGTATCTGAAGTTTTTCCCTTGCAAATAAGAGGTTTAGCAATGAGTATTTGTACTCTTTCAAACTTTGCTTTTAATTTCTTTGTTGTTGCAAGCTTTCCTGTACTTCTTAACAGAATTGGCGGGGATTTAACATTCTGGATGTTTGGTTTCGTTTCTTTCTTATGTATAATTTTTGTTTATTTCTTTATTCCTGAAACAAAAGGTATCTCACTTGAAACAATTGAAGATAATTGGTTAAATAATGTAAAACCAAGAGATTTTTAATTATTCTTTAGAATAGTTAGTATATAATAATAAACAAGTGACCGGATCTATTTATATACACGGTCACTTGTTTATTTAAATCAAAATTAATTATCCTTCTAAATTAATATTAAATCATGGTGTTACATTGTATTTTTCGACAAAACTTTTGTATTCATCATCTTGTTTCAATGCCATATATTCTTCTTCTGTAAAAATACCATCATCCCCTGCATATTCATCAATTAATGATTCAATGGAATCAGTAGAAATATCCAATCCTTGTTTCCATAGATTGTTATAAATACCAACTTTTAATTCGCCTTTTGTTACATTACCGTCTTCAATGTGTGCATTGTCAATCCATCTCATTTCGAGTTCGGCTTTTTTGCTTGAATTGTGCCAAGCATCAAGAACACTGCCCCATTCATCACCGTTTATAAAATTTGCCCATTCTTCTTCACTAAATATGCTATCCTCACCGGCATATTCGCTCAGAGCATCTCCTATATTTTCAGCAGCTTTCATAATTTTTAATGAATCTTCTAGATTTTGCCCTGATAGCAAACTGCCAATATCTAAATCATTAAACGCTTCGTTTATATCTACTTGACCGTCGCCATTTCCGCCATTCTTAGAACTATCCATTCTATTAAATGTAATATTTTTAATATCGGCTAAATAGTTTTGAGAAAACATTCTATTATTAATTTCTGCCATCTCTAATCCCCTATTAATCCCTATAATAATAAGGTTTTTATTTGCTTTTTTATTGATTATTTCAAATAGATATTAAGTAAATATTTACAAAAATAATTTGGAATTTACCAAAGATTATAATTTAGCAGTTTTTATATTTTAGTAATTACGGTAATAAAAATTTCACCTTGAAATAGTTCAATGGTGAAATTTTTATTTTTATTATTTTTAATTAATTTTTATTTTGTTGATTTTGTTGGATTAGTTGTTCCTGTTGAGTCTTTAGTTTCAGTTACTTCTGGTGTTGTTTGTGCATCCATAGTTGTTGTGTCCGGAGAAACTTTTTCAACAGCCTGTGTTTCTTCCATTACTGGAGATGTTGTTTCATTTTTTACAGGTGTCATTGCTTCTTCTGTATTAACTGTTTGGGATTGTTCTTTTGTTATATCTGAAACAGGTTGTTCTTGCATTGTTTGTTGAACTTCTGTTTCTCTTGCCGTTTCAATTAAATCAGAAAGTTCTATTCCTGCTGCAAAGCAATAGTTAGCAGTTAACATACAAATTGATAAGATTGTAAATAATTTCCTCATGATTCCTCCTTTTTATGATATTCTTATTTTCTTTATTATTATTATTTATTATTAGATATAAAATCTGTATACCCCTATTGTATAATTCCATATTGGTGTTTTAGATTAATAATTTTGCTAATTGATTCATCTATTTTCTCTTGTTTGATAAATCCATCCTGTACTGATTTTTCAATGTCATCTATTAAATTAATAATTTCTTTTGTTGTATCTCGGTATATAAACATATTTACACCGGCATTTATTGCTTTAGTGCAAGCTTCAATTCTTGAAAGTCCTTTTATACCGTTCATTTCCATATCATCAGTAATTATTACACCATTAAATCCAAGTTCTTTAATTAATAAATCCGTTATAATTTTTTTTGATACAGATGCCGGTGTCATTTCATCTTCAAGTGCAGGATATAAAACATGAGCTGCCATTATTGCGGGTATACCTATTTTAATGGCTTCTTTAAACGGTCTTATATGAATCTCTTCTAAATCTTTGATGTGTAAATCTATTATGGGCAGAGTTTTATGTGAGTCTGCACTTGCAGCACCATGTCCTGGGAAGTGTTTGCCTACTGTTATAATTTTATATTTTTCATATTCCTTTATAACAACTTTTGCTGCTGCAATTACTTCATCAGGATTGTTTGAAAATGCTCTTTCTCCAATAATCGGATTATCATTATTTGTATTTACATCAAGAACAGGTGCAAAATTCATATTAATTCCGTAGCTTTTGAGTTCAAGGGCTATTTCTTTTGTTTGATTTTGCAAATAGGAAAGCCCCATTTCATATGCAGGTCTTGCACTCAGATATTTTTTCCCTTTATGGATTTTTTCCGTTCTTTCAACTCTTCCGCCTTCTTGGTCAATGCTGTAAAACATTGGTATTGTTGCATTTTTTGTAAGGTCTGAAATTAAATCTTTAAATTGTTTTTCACTTTCAATATTGTGAGAGAAAAATATAACTCCGCCGAGCCCTTGTGTAAGAAGCTCTGTAAATTGTTTATTTGAGGTATAACTTTTTCCTGTGAAACCTGTAATAAACATTTGTGATATTTTTTGTTTTAGAGTTAAGTTATTTATATCCATTTTTATCTCTTGATTTTATATATTCTGAATTCAGAAGGCTCAAGTTTATCTATTTCAATTGTTTTTATATTATCTGAATTGTAATGCTCGATAAAATCTTGTTTATCTTCTTCATATATGAATTCAGAAGCAAGAACAAAATCACCCGGAATTTGAATTTTTTTGTTTTCAATTGCATTATTTGTTTTTATTGAGTATTCCATAATTCCTTCTGAATTCTGTTTTAATATTTTTTCATTTGATGGAAGATAATTTGCAGCTATTATGAAACATTCTTTAACTGTTTCTTTTGATATCATCCAGCTTATGAATCCATTTTTATTTTGATTGATAATTTGAGCTTCACCATCAACAGTCAGCTCATTATTAATGGCTAATCTTCTTATTGCATCAAATTTATGATAAAAGTCTTCATCGTGTTCACGTATTAAAGATACTTCTTCCTGTATAGTTGCTTCAATTCCGTCTTTTGAAAAAGACTCATCACCATCAACGTACATAACAGGACGTTTTGCAAGTTTACCTCCGGGAAGAAACTTAAACTTAAACCATTTAAATAAAGCTTCTTCTTTATCCATTAAACCTAAATATCTGTTGACAGTTCTAAATTCACCATCTTGATTATTATATGTTTTTATTATGGATAAAAGAGAATTTTTTATTACAGTAGAATTATAATCTTGAAGTTCTCTATTGTTGTTAATTACTTCAGTTGGAATTTTTTCATAATCTGTTTTTGTATCATTACCCCAAAGCAGGTCGAAATTCATATCCTGATGATATTCTTTAAAGTAAGAGTTCCACAATCTATACTCTGCAATTGTTGCAAAGTATGGCGTTTCTTTTTTCATTATTTCGTTGATTTTTTTGAGTAAGAATCTTGGTGCTCTATAACTTATAGGTCTTAAATCTTTTTCACTCATTTCGTCAACAACAAAATCTGTATGTGATATTCTGAACCCGTCAAAGTTGTAATCTTGTTGTAATTTTTGTAATTGTTCCAAATAAAAATTAATTACAGGAAGATTATAGTCTCCGTTTTCAAGATATACAAAATAAAAAGGAGTCTGACAGTCTGATTCTGCAAACTTAGAAACATCATCACCTTTTTGATTATAATGTCTAAACATTGGGTAAGAACCACATTCTGCCATTCTTTCAAAAACAGGTATTCCGCTTGAACACCAAGCTCCGTCAGGAAGCGTCCAAAGACCTTCTTCTATTAAGGCATTAATAATCTCACCACGTTTAGTTATATCTTTATCTTTTTTTAGCTTATTAGGTTTTACACCCTCAATTTGGGCTACTATATTTGTTACTCTTTTTTGAAGCTTTTTTTGTTCTTCTTTTTTTGTCATAAAGTTTGAAAGTTCTTTACGTTTAGACTCAAGTTCTTCGGTAAATCGCTTATAAATCGGCATAAATTCCGGAGCTAAATCTACTGAACCGCTTTTAAGAGTGGTTTTATAAATGTTTCTTACAATAGTTACATCATCTTCATCAAATTCTTGTGATAATTTTATTGCTACAAAGTTTAATGCTTTTGAAATT
Source organism: Candidatus Gastranaerophilales bacterium (assembly GCA_944323935.1). Classification (GTDB taxonomy): domain Bacteria; phylum Cyanobacteriota; class Vampirovibrionia; order Gastranaerophilales; family Gastranaerophilaceae; genus Avigastranaerophilus. The sequence continues at coordinate 69,028 of CALUUJ010000010.1, forward strand.
TCTTCAGTTAAAAATTTAACATCGACCCATCTTGCAATTTCAGGGTGAACCATAACTGTTTTTGAATATCTTCCGCATTGTGGAAATACATCATATATAACAGGGTGTCCTGCCAATTGTGCTAACGCTATAAAAGTTTGTATTTGTTCTTTAGCACTTATGCCTTTTTCTATTAAACCTTTATCAGTAAGACGTTCGCTCACTTCCTCGGTACTTGCGGATAAATAAGCATTACCAAAGTCACGAGGTTGAAACGGTACAAGATATATTGTTGTTGATAATATATTATATTTGGGGTTTCCTGATGGAAGTATTACTATTTGACGAAGCCAATCAATAAATTTTGCGGGAGAAGAATCTTTTGCTCCGTCACCAAGAGCTGCAAGGTTTATAAGCTTTATATCGTGCTGTTCTTGTTTTATCCAATCCGCATCAGAATATCCAAAACGTTTTACTGCACTAATTTCATTATTTGCTATTTTAAGTTTTCCGTTTGTAATGGTTGAATTTAGTTCTAATTTCTTTTCAAGGCAAAAGATAACTTCAGAACTTGTAAGTTCATTAAGTGCTTTTGCTTGAGAATATGGAAGATATCCGTATTTTTCTATTTCGTCAGATAATTCTTTTTGTCTTTTAGCAGAGATAATTTCTTTTGAGTATATTTCTTTTATTTTTGAGTATAGATTGTTAAATATTTCAGATTTATCAACCTCTTGTTTTTTGAAAAGAAAATCTAACATAATTACACCTCATACAACCTTGTAACACAATTCCCACCCCTTATTCCAATATAGTATTATTTTGTGATTAAAGCAAGGTTTCTTATAAAAAAGTAACGGTTCTATGTACTTTATAAAATTAAGTAATATATAACTGCAGGTAAGAAATTAACCTGCATAATTTTATATGGATGTGGTGATTTTTCTTCCTACTCACTAGTCTTGTGGGTACTTTTCTGCAGTGAGAAAAGTACATAATATAATAAATAGTTAATTTAAGATTATACAAAAATAGAAAAATTGATTGTCTTTATATATTAAGTAGTCTGTAGGTTGGGTTTTAACCCAACAGAAAAAATCTATAAAAGACTAACAAGTTAGAAAACTAAATGTCTCAACAAAATAGAAAAAGTGGAATATAAACTAAATATTACTTTTTAATAAACAGGAAAAATTAATGACTGACGAAAATAAAGAAAAAATAAATAATAAAAGCTCTTTGAGAGAATTGTCGGGTTTAAAACCAACATACGGGCTATGGACTTTAAAACAATTCTTATTTGATAAAGTTTATATTTTTTCTTTTATTGCTACTGCAGTTTATGCATTTTTATTTTATATTGTATCTACACATGAAATATTAAATGAATTATATAAACATAAATTTATATTTGCTGATACATTAAGAAAATTAAATGAAACTGGGTTACTTGAAATTATTCTGTTTGTTTTAATTTGGATTACATATTTAATAACTGTTAAACCTGATTTCAGATATTTAAATAAAAAAAGAAATAAGTTTTGCTTTGGATATGGATTATTCATGTTGCCTTTTACTTTGATTGCTTTTTGGCTCAGAGGTAGAGATGCTTTAACAATTCAAGCTATGTGGTCTAATTCAATCATTTTTTCTGTTTATAGAATAATCGGTTCAATTTTGCTTTTGATTTTAGTTAATGTATTTATTGAGCTAATAGTTAAAATTTATAAAAATAAGTAAGTTGGGTGCATTTTTTTTGCACCCAACTTACTTGTGCCCGAACTTCGTTCTTAATTTCTTGTAGACCTTGTAACAAAATTCACAACGAAATTAGAATATTGTATTATTCTGATATCCAATTAAGGTTTCTATAAAAAATATATGATTTTTAAATTATAGAAAAGATTAATCTAAAGGTTTAGAAAAATATATAAACCATTTGATTGATGTAGCCGAATGAGAAAATCTTTAAAATGATTTTTAAAGGGTAGTATAGTCGTTGGAGATTTAATGAAAACAGGGAAAAGATTAAATATATTAAATAAATGTACTTTATTGATTTCAATGCTCATATTTTCTTCATTGGGTTCTTTAGCTGCAGAAAGCTATTTGTCAGGAATTGATATTCAGCAAAAAACAGATGGTGAGTATAAAGTTGTATTAAAGGTTGATAAAAAATCTCAAATAAAGAAGTCAATAGATAACGACGGGAATTTAACTTTGGTAATGAATTCTACTTTGCCATCCGAGTCTATGGATATTGTCTATGACAATGCCGTAGATTTAAAAAACGTTATTGTTCAAAAGAAAAATGATAATAATACTTTAATTTTATTGCAGGCAGATAATATTCAAAATGCACAAATATATACAAAAGAATTATCAACAGGTCTTGTAAAACAATTGGATAATAAAACAAATATATTTGGCGATTTGTTCTTTGTTGCTGATAAAAAAGCATTAACAAGTTCAATTGTAGGTATGATATTCTTGTTCTTTATGATGTTATTATCAAGACCAAAAGAAAAAAGATACACAGAAGCTAATGCTAAAAAATATACAAATGTTAAAAAGCATATTAATGCAAATACATTAAGAAATAAAAATCTTGTACAATCACAATATGTTCCATCAATAAATTATAAAGTTAACGGCAGTTTTAATTCTTTGAATCATCATATCAGCACGCCTAAAGACTTAAATGTTAATAATCATTATCAAAACTATGAAGATGAAGAGATAAGAAAAGTAGGTTAATATAAGTTTAAACTATTGCATTAATTTGATTAAAATATTAATATATTTTTATGCAACAAATAGATGAGTAGTTAAAATTTTATGCAAGTAATTAGAGCAACTGAATTATTTCAAAGTATAAGAAACATTGATAATAATGAGTTTGAAAAATCAAGTAAAATAAATTTAGATTTTTCAAATATAGAATCAATCGACTTAAAAGCAATAACAATGCTTTTAAATATACAAAAAGTTGCACTTTTAAATAACAAATCTATTTCAATAAGTAATGTAAGTCCAAAAGTAAGCAGAATATTGGATGTAACAGGTTTAAATAAAACATTCGCAAATGTTGCAACAAATCCTATCGCTAGAAAGTAGTATATAGATGTCTTCACAATTTTTTGTAGTTGCAACTCCTATTGGAAATCTAAAAGATATTACGTTAAGAGCAATAGAAGTTTTAAATGATGTTGATTATATAGCTTGTGAAGATACTCGAGTAACAAGAATCTTAGCTGATAAATACGGGTTTAGTGCAAAATTATTTGATTGTCATAAGTTTAATGAAAAAGAACGAAGTGAAAAAATAATAAACTTGCTCGAAGAAGGAAAAAATGTAGCATTGGTATCAGATGCCGGAACTCCAGGGATTTCAGACCCCGGAAGTGTTCTTATAAGTTCTTTAATAGAAAGGGGAATAAAAATAACCTCCTTGCCAGGAGCTTGTGCTGTAACAACTTTTTTGAGTATGATTCCCCGTAAAAACGAAGAATATGCCTTTATAGGATTTATTCCAAGAAATAAGAAGCAACAAATAGAAATTCTTAATAAATACCGCTATACGAATTGTGTTTTTTATGAATCGCCAAACAGATTAATGGAAACACTTGAAAATATTAAAGAAGAATATGGACCAAATGCTCTTGTTGCTGTGGGCAGGGAACTCACAAAAGTTTTTGAAGAGATAAAAATAAATTCAGTAGAAGAAATAATATCTTATTTTCAAAAAAATCCGTTAAAAGGTGAAATTGTCGCAATGCTTTTTGCCAAAGAAACTTCTGATGTAAGTGAAGATGAATTAAAACAAAAAATAAAAATTTTAAAAGAAGAAGGTTTTTCTCCAAAAGATATCTCAAGAATTCTTTCAAAGTTATATGGCGAAAATAAGAATAAAGTATATAAAATGGTTATATAGAAATACTTTTTCTGTATGAAACATGTGGATTTTTTTGTATATTAAAATCAAAAATGCTATAATTTCTTATTATATCTAATTTATAGGGGAAAATATGCTTCAAGAAGCAACAAAAATTTTAAACTCAGCATTTCATAACAGTTTTATAAAAAGATTGAGTCTTTATTTGCATGACTGTGTAAGAGAAGAAGTTCAAAGTTCGACATTTAGAAATCTAAAACAAGATAAAGAAAATAAATGGATTTTCTTAGAAACAGAAAAAATGAATAAAGAAAACGCATCTATTTTAGATGGCGAACAACTTTTCACAAATTATCCCCAACCTTTAAAGTTAGATGGTTCAGATTCATATTTAACCGAGTTAATGCTTTTAAGTGAAAACAGTCAAAAAGATAAGTATTTAATATACGGTTATTTATTTTTAGTTGGAAAAAATGCAAAAACAAAAAGAAAAAATGAGTTTTTGACCCCGTTATTATATTCTACTTGTAAATTGGAAAGAGTAGGAATGAGTATTGAATGTTCAATACAAGAAGAAGGTTTATCATTAAATACGGCGGCATTAACAAGCTTGATGAATTTATCAGGCGAAGAAGATGAAATAGATAATATGCTGGACGGCTTGTTAGGTGTTGTACCAAAACTTCCTTTAAAAGAAGAAGATTTAAACGTATTTTTAACAACTTTAAAATCATTGATTCCCGATTTGGAATTTGAATTAAATGAAGAAGAAAATCTTGAAAACAATGTACAAGATTTAGCAGAAGAATTTTATGAAGAAAAACAAATAAACTATGAAAATCTTCAAGAAGTTTTGGATGAAGCAGAAAATGACAAACCGAAACCAAAATTAAAAGCCGATAAAGTTGTTCTAACAAATAAGAGTGCAATAATATTGACCAAAAGACCTCTTGTAACGGCAGGTGTATTGTATGAATTAATGCAAATAGCAGAAAAACCTTCAGGAATAATAAGAGAAACAGCATTAAATGTAGTTAATGAAGAATACTTGCAAGGCAAAGGTAAAATGGCATCAAAGCCTATAAAGGAAAATACATTAAAGGATTTTGTTGCAGTAACTCCTTTATCTTTGAGCGATTCACAAGAAGATGTAATAAAAAATCTTGAAGATAATACGATTTTATCAGTATATGGTCCACCCGGAACTGGGAAATCACAAACGATAGTAAATTTAATATGTCATTTAGTCTCTAACGGAAAAACAGTATTGGTTGCATCAAGAATGGATAAAGCAACAGATGTTGTAGCAAACAGATTAAATGATTTTGGTGCACCTTATTTAGCACTAAGAGCAGGACGACCAAACTATCAAAAACAACTTTCTTTTGATTTGCAGGACTTAATTTCTAATAAAGTTGATTTGGATACTGATTTTGAAAACTCAATATTAGTAGATGTTGAGGATATGCAAAAGTTGGTAATGACAATCAGAGATAAAGAAAATAAATGCGAAGAAATTATAAAACTGGAAGAACAATGGCAAAAACTTATAAAAGAACGAGATGAAAAAGAAAAACAACTCGGTAAATTGCAGTTTTTAACTTCAAAATTAACAATGCAAGAAGTTGATAATATAGATAGTGCAATAAAAAATCTTGAAAAAAATACGGAGAAACAAGGCTTTTTTGCCGATTTTACGATTAAATTTGCAAATCATCAATTAAAGAAAATTATTCAAAATAAAGATTTTAAGCCTGATTTTGAAAATCTTGAACGCATAAAAATGGAGCTTGAAGTCGCAAGATTATCAACAAAAGCAAGATATGTAGAAACTCAAATATATAAGATAGGAAATATTCATCAACTTTTAGAAGAAATCAAAATGCTAAAAAGAAAGCAAAAAACTTTAGCTGTTGAAATTCTAAAAGGAAAAAGAAGAAATTCGTTAAAAGGATTACTTCGTGATCAAGTAAAAAGACAAAGATTAATTGTACACACAAAAGCACTTGTTACAAGAAAGAAAAATCTTCAAAACAGACTTCTTGAAGATGAAGATTTTAAACCGTTATTGGAAGCATTTCCTTGTTGGTGTGTAACAAGCTATGCAGTTTCAAATTCTTTACCTTTGAAACCGGGGTTATTTGATGTTGCAATTATAGATGAAGCATCACAATGCGATATTGCAAGTTGTGTACCTATATTATTCAGATGTAAAAAAGCTGTTATTGTAGGTGATGATAAGCAGTTGCCGCATTTATCTTTCTTGGAAAAATCAAAAGAACAATCATTTTTAAGTCAATATGAAATACCGGATAAATATCAATTAATGTGGAGATTTAGAACAAACTCTATGTTTGATTTGGCTAATTATTATTCGACCAAACCGGTATTATTGGATGAACATTTTAGAAGTTATGGACCGATAATAGACTTTAGTAATAAAGAATTTTATGGTGACAGAATAAGAATAATGTCTAAATCAGGACAAAAAGATGTTCTTGAATATATAGAAGTACCGGAAGGCAAAGTTGATTCTGACATGACAAGAAATATGCCCGAAGTTGAAGCAATAATGCAAAGACTACAAGAAATTATTCAAGAAGATGACAGAAATAAAGACCCTGAACATGAACCTGTGACGATAGGAATTATATCTCCATTTAGAGGGCAGGTAGAATTAATAAAGAAAGCACTTTCACAATTGTATCCCGATACATTATTGAGAAAACATAAAATTGAAGTAGGAACAGCGCATACATTCCAAGGGGATGAACGTGATATAATAATGCTTTCTTGGGCAGTTGCAAATAACAGCTTTAATCAGAGTTTGACATTTTTACAAATACCAAATTTGTTCAATGTTGCAATAACACGTGCAAGAAAGAAACAAATAGTATTTTTGTCAAAAGATTCTAAAACACTTCCTCAAGGTTTATTAAAAGATTACATTGAATATGTTCAAGCATATGTAACACGAAATAAATTAAAAGATGAATTAAAAATAGATGAAAATATATATAAAAATTCATTTGAAAAAGAAGTGTCTCAAGTATTGAGAGAAGAAGGTTTTGAAGTAACAGCAGGACAGACGGTAGCGGGTTTGAGTGCTGATTTAATGGTTAAAGACCCGACAGGTAAATGTATAATAATAGAATGTGACGGCTTGGAAGATAATATAAAGACAAATAAAACTCAGATTAAGAAACAAACATTAATGGAACGCTCTGGCATGATAGTTGAAAGAATATCATATAGAGAATGGTATACAAGCAAGCAAGGATGCATTGAAAGAGTAAAAAATATATTTACGGAGGTTCTATAGTGTCAGAAAACGAAGAAAATAAGTATATTTTTAATAGTAAAAGATGGACAAAAGTTATTTATGTATTAATGTTTATACTTACTTTTTTCTGTTCTGCATTGAATGTTTTTATTTTCCTTGGATTATGGTCAATAATGTGGCTTAATAGAATTTTCTTAATTATTTTATTCTGTATAATGTTTTGTTATGAAATACTTATTTGGGGTTCAAATTATTTATTTTTAGATAAATACTTTTATAATAACAATAAAATAAAGTGTACATTAATTGCCTCAATTGCAACATTCTTGCCTGTTGTTATAGCATTGTTGCTTATAATTGTATTAACCATTATAGATTTATTTGTTTAAGATGTATTTCACTTTGTAATTGTTTACGATAGCATATTGTATGGTATGAAAAGATTAATTATATTTTTGTTATATATAATGCTATTTGTTTCAAGTGCTAATGCAATCGAAGAAGCAGATTTTGTAAATTCTCAAAGTGATTTGCATAAAATTTCACTTGAAGAAGCTATAAATATGGCTCTTGAAGGAAATATAGAACTTCAAGAACAAAGAAAAAATTTAGGCATTTCAAAATATACGGTTGAGAAAGCAAATGCATTAAAAAATCCGCAGTTTCAATCTAATGTTCTAATGGGACCAATAGCAAGAGGTAATTCAAGCCAAATAGGTTTAATGCTTCCTATAGAAATAAATAAAAGAGGCGAAAGAAAACAAGCAGCCTTGGCACAACTTGATTATACCGATAATAAAATTAAAGATTATGAATTCAAACTTAAATTAAGAGTAAGAACAGCTTATTTTGATTTATTAGTTGCAAAATCAGAATTGAGAATTCTGCAAGAAAGAAAAGAATTGCTGGAAGAATTATTGGAAATAACAAAGCAAAAACATAGCTCGGATACAAATTACGAAATTGATGTTCTTCAAGCAGATATGAGACTAAAGAAAATTTTGGTTCAAATAAACAGAATAAAAGCAAATATAAGGACTGCACAATATAATTTTAATAAAACATTAAATTTAGAAAATAACCCGTCTTTATATGATTCAAAAGAGGATTCTGTTTTTGGTCAGGAATTTTTTACAAAATTAGAACTGCCTCCATATGAAGACTTAGAAAAGGTTGCATTTAATAACAGATATGACATAAAAATGTCAGAATCTAAAATAAAGAAAGCTAAGAGAGAATTATCAGTAGCAACAAAACAAAGAATCCCCGATGTATATTTGGCGGGTGGATATGCCTTTGCGCAAGATGGTACATCAGGTGCATATGTTGGTGCTGGAATTGATATTCCTTCATTATATCTATATACCCCTGAAATAGAGAGTGCAAAACTTGAATTGGATAAGACTCAATTAGAATATAATTCAATAATAAATATTACAAAAAATATTATTCATACAAACTATGATAAATTTGTAATGGCACAAGAAAATGTTGAACATTATAAAGATATACTTGAAGAATCAAATAAAATATTGAATTTATCCAAAATACAATACAAAAAAGGTCAAACATCATTAACAAATTTGATTATAGTCGAACATTCGCATCAGGAATTACTAAAGGAATTTCTGGACGCAATGAAAGAATATTATAATGCATATATGTCACTAATTAAAGAACTTGGTTTGGATAATTTAACAATAGATATTGATCTTTAATTTAATAGAAGCAATTATTTTGTAGGGTTTTATATTTTGTGTATAATAAATGCGTATGTGCTTTATTGAAAGGTCAAAAATGGAAAAGATGAATTTAGTGTCA
>CALUUJ010000011.1 GCA_944323935.1 Candidatus Gastranaerophilales bacterium
GAAGGTGACAGTGCAGATCGTGCATATATTGAAGTTGGTGGTAAATTTACATCAAATCCTTCTTATGAAGTTACTGACTCAGCTGATTTGACTGCAGATAAACAATATCATCAAAGACATCATATTCAATATGGTGACGGTTCAGAAAAAATCTTATTAGTTAATAAGCTTCCATATACACCAAAACCTGATGAACCAACAGTTGAAGTTGATGATGACCAAGCAACAATGTTAAATAAATTACCGAGACAACCTGAAGTATTCAACAATGCAACAGTAATAAATGACGGTAGAACAACATTTGTAGATGTATTCGCTGCAGCTAGTCAAATAGAAATTGTTGAAGACGAAGAATAAAAGGAAATAATTAAAAATATTAAAAAGGAGCTTGAAAAGGCTCCTTTTTATTTGACTTCATTACTTATATTAATATAACATATAATAAGTATGATAAGGTGTTTTGGTTTATGAAAATAAAATTGTGTTATTTAATTATGATATTAATGTTTGGAACTTCTGCTTTCGCAGATGCAATAATTAAGAGAAATAGTCCAAATAGAAATAGTTCTATACAAAATTCCAGTATTATATATAGTAATTATGATAGTAGTTATGAGGAAGCTTCTTTTAAATCTGCAATAAAAGAAATACAAACGAAAATTAATCTTAATCCTAATGACTATATATTATATGTGTCATTGGTTGATTTGTATATGAAATCAAAAGATTATGATAGTGCTTTTGAAGAACTTGTTTTTCTTTCAAATTTGTCCAGACAAAATAAATTGAACTCAACAGTCAAAAGTTATATAAGTACATTATATTTAAATAGTAAAAACTCAGCAAAATATTCAAGAGATAAAGGGCTACTTTGCGCAAATTTAGCAATAATGGCTTTGATACTTGATGATAAAGAACAAGCTGAAACTTATATTAACAAAGCTGCAAATTATTCTTTAAATACAAATATTTTAAAAAGTGCTTTGACTATTATTTTTGACCTGAGCGGAAATTATGAGAAAGCAGTAGATATTTGTGACAAGATTATTATAAAAAATCCTAACGATATAGAAATTAGAAAATTACGTGCATTGTATCTTGTTCAAAATAAAAATATTGATGCTGCAATTATTGAATATTCAAATATCCTTTCTATTAATTCATCTGATGATGATGCTAAATATTCAATATATAAATTGTTATCTTTAAAGAATACAAGTGAAAAAGATATAGTAAAACAAATATATAAAACTGATAAGCCTGATTATGAAGTTGTGTATTCTGATTTTGCAGATATGTTTCTAAAAAGAGAAAATTTTGATTTAGCAGAGTTTTATGCAACTATTCTAACTGAAAAATATCCGAATAATGCAAAAGGATACATATTATTATCTGAAATATATATGAAAAAAGGCAAGCTTAAGGATTCTTATGATATACTGACTAAGGCAAGAGATAAGGCTGATAGTAATGAGTTGATAGCTAAATATAATGTTTTGCTTGCTAAACTATCTGATGAACCAGTAAAAGAGGCAAATTCTTTGATTGCGACAGGTCTATATCAGCAAGCACTCGATGTTTTAGATTCAGCTAGTCAGGAAAACTTGTATGTTATATTGACTCAGGCCAGAGCTAATTATTTGTTGAATAACAAGCAAAGAACACTTGAGTTGTTGAATAAATCTATGACATTGTATCCTGAAAATTCTGATGTGTATTGTGCATTTGGTTATATATATTTACAGGAAAATGATATTGAAAGTGCAAGAAAGTATGTTAATCAATCGTTAAAATTAAATTCCGAAAATAATACCGCCATTGACCTGCTTGATATGGTGAATAATGCAGAATCACAAAAATATATAAACCAAATAATTTCTTCATATGAAGCACAGAATTATAATGAATCAATGCGTTTGGTAGATGAAGCACTAAAAATAAATAAAAAAGATGCTGTCTTATATTATTACAAAGCTTTAAATTATATTGCTCAAAATAAATATGCTGCTTCTACAGCTTCTTTGTATAAATGTCTTGAGCTTGATAAAAATAATGTCCTTGTTTATTTCTATTTGGGATTTGCTTTTGATAATTTATCTGAACCAGAGAATGCTTTAATTTATTATCAAAAGTTTATTGATTTATTGCCAAAGGATGATTATGGTGAAAGTGAAAAGTTAAATTATGCTAAAACTCGTATAAATAAATTAAAAGGCTGATGAATTTTAACAATCTTTGACATTTGTACAAAAACATGTATAAGTTTGATATTATGTAATAATGGATATCTTAAAAACATTTGAAATATTTTTATCAGCACCAATTAGCATAATTCATAAACGAAATATTAAAATTATGCATATTGAGACTAATATTTTTGCTCAAAAATTGCCAGTTGATATCAGTTTTGATGATGATATACAGTTGACTGTATACAATAACAAAAAAGTATATAAATTGCTTTCCAGTGTAATATATAAGAAAAGATTAAAAGATGAAAATAGCAAAAGCAAAGTTTCTTACTAGTGCCCCTACTATAAAAGAGTGTCCTGAACTTGAGTTGCCTGAATTCGCATTAATAGGGCGTTCTAATGTTGGAAAATCATCTTTTATTAATGCTCTTGTTAATATAAATGGGCTGGCAAAAACAAGTAATACTCCGGGGAAAACAAAATTAATTAATTTATTCAGTATTAATGACAATTTTATTTTTGCTGATTTACCTGGTTACGGATATGCGAAAGTTTCAGGAAAGGTTCAAAATCAGTGGCAAAAAAGTCTAGAAAAATATTTATTAGAAAGAAAGTCCATTGTTTCTCTGATTCAGTTGATAGATTCAAGGCATCCTATACAGCAAAATGATTTTCAGATGGCAGAATGGATTAAATATAATAAACTTCCTTGTTTTGTTGTTGCAACAAAGGTGGATCAAATATCGCGTTCTAAAGTTTTACCTACCTGTATGAAATTTGAAAAAGAACTTAACTTACCTGTTTTTCCTTTTTGTAAATCAGAAAATTATTACAACAAAAAAATACTTGATAAGATTGAAGAAATAATAAAACTATCAATTTAATTTTCTTTTGTATTTTCGAGAAAAGATTTTATACATTTGTGTATACTGCTTGGTGTATTCAGGTATGTTTTACTTTTTATCTCTTGTGATAATTTATATTCGTTATTTTCGTCTTCTTTTCTCTCATTTGTATTCTTATTTTCAATTTCTTCATTATAATAATCTGCAGTTTCAGAAGATTTTCTTTTTCTTTTGAATATGAATATAAAAACTAAAAATAATAAAATACAAATCGCCATTGTACCAAAAGAAACAATTGATTTTTCTGTAAAATTTTCCAACTCTGATGGTTGAGAAACAGGCGGGGAAGGAACAACCGTCCCCGCATCAAATGAGGGAATGTTTATATTAAACATATCCTTATTATTTTCATTTATTTGTATTGATTCTTCCATTTATTATATTGTTATCCTTCGGTTGTTTTTTGTTTCCTTGGCTTTCTGCCCGGTTTTTTCTTTTTTTCTTCTGTTTCAGTTTGCTCTTTTTCTTCAGTTATTCCTTCTGTTGTTATTTCCGGCGTTTCTGTTCTGGATTGTTTTTTTCTTCCGGAAGCCTTTCTTTGTTTCTTTTCTTTTTGTTGTTCGTTTTCTATTGTTTTATTTTCGATTTTTTCTTTGTTAATTTGATTTTCTTCAATAATTGGTGACTGTTCTTGAACTATTTTCATAGTTTCTTTTAGTTCTTCTTCAATAACGTTATTTTCATTTTGTTGAATAGTTTGTTCTTGTTGTTCTGTTTTAGGTTGATTATTTCTGTTATTGAATTTATTGAAGTTCTTTTTTTGTTGATTAAATTGGTTATTTTGTTGATTTGATTGATTTTGGTTATTGTTATTGTTATTGTTGTTATTTTGTTCGTTTTCTAACAAAGGATTGTTGTTCGGATTGTTGAAAACTTTATTTTGCTTATAGTTTGGGGTTTTATTCTTAATTTGTTGAGCCGGAATTTTTAGTTTAGCTGCTTTTGCTTTTATTTCGCCTTCAACAACTGGGGCAGAGAATGTTAAGTCATCTGCAATATAACCTGTGCCTTGGCAGTGCGGGCATTTCTTACCGAATATTTCAGATAAGCTTTGTCCTTGTCTGTGTCTGGTTAATTCTACCAATCCTAAATCTGAAAGTTGCCCTACTTGCGGTTTTGCTTTGTCCTTATCAAGTGCAATTTCAAGTTCTTCCATAATTGCAAGTTTATCACGTCTGTTGTTCATATCAATAAAGTCTACAATTACCATACCACCAATATTTCTTAACCTTAATTGACGTGCAATTTCGTGTACTGCTTCAATATTTGTTTTTACTATGGTTTCATCTTGTGTTGTTGAACTTACAAATTTACCGCTGTTTACGTCTATTACAGTTAGCGCTTCTGTTGTTTGTATGAATAAATAGCCGCCGCTCGGAAGATTAACTTTTGTTTGAAGTGCTGCTTTTATTTCTTTTACAATGCCTGATGCTACAAGTAGTGTTTCAGATCCTTTATATACATTGACGTCTATATTTTTATTCATATTCCAGTTTTGGAGAATTTGCTGAGTTCTATGAACACCATACGAGGTATCTAAGATAATTTCATCAACGTCTTCGCTGCAGGCTTCTCTCATAACTCTGTATAGTAAGTCTTGGTCTCTATATAATAGACTTGGTGCCGGCCTTGTTTCTGCTGCTGTAACAATAGTATTCCACTTTTCAAGAAGAATTTCCATATCTTCTTGAATATCAGCATCGGACTGTCCTTCTGCTTCTGTTCTTACAATTACACCAAGACCGACGGGTTTTAAAAGACTTATAATAGATTTTAATCTTGCTCTTTCTTTTTGGTTTACTATTTTTCTTGATACGTTTATACCAGTTTCTTGTGGCATTAATACCAAGAATCTTCCCGGCAAACTAATCATTGTTGAAACTCTTGGTCCTTTATGACCTACAGGTTCTTTTACAACTTGTACTATAATTTTTTGTTTAGGTGATAGTTTTTCTTTTAAAGTGCCTTTACCTATTGCATCGTGTGCGTGTAAAAAACCCATTTTATCGTAGCCAACATTTACAAATGCAGCATCAATACTTGGTAATATATTATCTACAGTAGCTAAATATACATCATTTAAAAGCATATCGCCCCTATGTACATAAAATTCACATACTTTACCGTCTTCAATTACAGCCGCAATATTATCTCTCTCTGCTACAACAATTGCTTTTGACATATTTTTTCCTTTTCTAATTGTAAACTCTTACAACTTGTTCATATCTTTGTCATAGAATGCTTTTCTTGTGATTTTAAAATTTATATCAGGTCTATACAGGCTTATAACATCATCAGGTTTTACTGACGGAATTTCTTCTGATTGTCCTGTTTTTAAAATCATTTGAAGTCTATCTTCTGATACTTCTGCTGACTTTATCGACTGTCTTATATTTACAAGTTTTTTTATACCTTTTTTATTTATCTTCTCTATAAATATTTCATTACTTGAAGATATCACTTCTTTAATATACAACAAATCTTTATTTTGTAAAATACCTTTAATAATCGGCTCAAAAGAATATAAAGCCCATTGTGCCGTAATATCAATAGCTGGAATATTTTTATCTATTTTTTTTGCTTCAATAATTTTTATCTTAGACGGTAGAACTTTGTTAAGTTTTTCTACAAGATTTTTTTCTTCTATGTTGTTATATATTTCAATGTCAATAAGTTCGCATTCGCTTTCTACAAAGATGGGAAGTGCAATTCCAAGTGAAAATTTGGGTGATGGGTTAAAACCTTGTGAAAAGACAAGATTTAAACCTGAACGGTATAGTGCTTTTATTATTGTGTTTTGCCAGTCTAGGTGTGAGATGTATCTCATTTCATCTTTTTTTGATATTTTTAGTCTGTATTTATATGTTTCTGAAGCTTTTTGTTCAATATTATCTTTTTTGGGGTTTATTACTTTAAATTCATTATCAAGAATTTTGTGTGTTTTTAAATTTGTACATACACCGCAATTAACACAAGAAAACTCACAAGGAATTATATTTGCAGCTTTAATGGCATTATTATATTGTTCTTTTAACCATTCTTTACTTAGTCCTGTATCAATGATATCCCAAGGCAAATCTTCTTCTAATGAATAACTTCTTTGTGCCTCTTCATCTATATTGAATCCGCACTCTAATGCTGTTTGTTCCCATAAATTTTTATCTATATTTTCATCCCAAGTTGATAAATATACTCCTTTTTTGTGTAATTCAAGGAAGAATTTATTATATTTTTCATCTCCTCTTGTAAAAGCACTTTCAACTTTTGATGTAAAACTATTGTGATAATTTATTTTTACACCTTTTATTGTTTTGACTTTATCTAAAAGATATTTTATTTTATTTCTTATTTCTTCTTGAGAGTTTTGTCCAAACCATTGGAACGGTGTAAACGGTTTCGGTACAAAAATTGATACTGTACACGTTAAATTTAGGCTGTCTTTTAACTCAAGTTCTTTTTTTAGAAGTTTACTTCTGTATTTTATTTTATTGAATAGTTCAGCCATTTCATCAAGATCTTCGTAAGTTTCAGTTGGCAGACCTATCATAAAATATAGTTTAATATGATTGAATCCTGTTTTGTAGCAATTTAAAATTGTATCTGTAATTTGTTCTTCTGTCAGGTTTTTATTTATTACATTTCTTAGTCTTTGACTTCCCGCTTCCGGGGCTAGAGTTGCTGTTGTTGCTCTTACTCCTCTTACAAGTTCTGCCAGTTTTGTACTATAGCGGTCTATTCTTTGGCTTGGAAGTGATACTGATACTTTCTTTTTATTCATTTCTTCGCTTAATGATTCAATTACATTTTCTATATTTATATAATCGTTTGAAGATAATGAAAGTAGTGAATATTCGTCATAGCCCGTTTCAGATACGGACTCTTTAACCATATTTATGATATCTTCGGCTTTTCTTTCTCTGATTGGAAGATTTATGTGTCCTGCTTGACAAAAACGGCACATTCTTCCGCAGCCTCTTCTTATTTCTATAATGGTTCTGTCGTGTACACTTGAAGAATAAGGAACAGGTACTTTGGGCGCTCTGTTTAGTTTTGATATATCAAAAATTCTTTTTTTTGTTTTATTTTGTTCTTGTGGGGCAAAAACACCTTCAATTTTAGATAATTCTTTTATTATTTCTGTCTTTGTTTTATTTTTATCTTTTAATACTTTATATTTTTCAAGAACATCAATTATAAGTTCTTCACCGTCTCCAATAAGGAATATATCAATAAAATCTTGTATTGGTCTTGGGTTAAAACAGCAAGGACCACCAGCCATTATTATTGGGTCTTTTTCTTCTCTTTTTTTTCTTTCAACTTGCAAACCTGATAATTTTATCATCTCAAGCATTGTTGGGTATGCAAGTTCATACTGAAGTGAAAACCCGATAATGTCAAAATATTTTACCGGTCTCTTACTTTCTAATGTTAAAAATTGCAGATTGTTTTTAATTAATTCTTCTTTGTAGTCAATATCTGGTGCATAAACCCTGTCTGCCATATATCTTTTGTCAGCATTTACAATGTCGTATAGGATTTTTTGCCCCAGATTACTTATGGCTATTTCATATTTATCCGGAAACGCAAAAGCTATTTTTACTTCGGTCGTTTCAAAGTCTTTGTTATAACTTAAATATTCTGAACCTATATATTGGTATGGCTTTTTTATTTTATATAATAAACATTGATTTTCTATTGGTAATTCTTGATTCATTTATGCTAAATCTTCCGGAACATATCTTTCTATATCTATAATTTCTCCATAAGACTTATTGTTTCTGAATTGGTTAAAAAAGTTCAATAATGATTCGTAAGGTACTTTATATTTATAAAGTCCTACGCCTATTCCGTTATTTTTCATTACTGTAACTATATAAAAACATTTTTGGGCATATTCTCTTAATGCTTCTTCTTTAAAATAATTACCGTTTTCATCTTTTGTTATTTTTACATATTGAAAACCTTTGAAAAAGCGTTGACGAGCAGTATCGCCTTCTTTTGGAGTCTTTTTAAATAAATTTATTACTTTATCTTTATCATTACTCATATTAATATTGAAGCGAAATTATTGAATTCAGGCAAGAATTTAACATAATTTTTAATATATAATTTATTATTTCTTTTGAATCTTTTAAAATAATTTTATGTTTGAAGAATTAGAAGAAATAAAAAATAAATGTTTGAAATGTCAGAAATGTGCTTTGTCAAAAACTAGGACAAATATTGTTTTTTCTGATGGTAAACCAAACAGTAATATAGTGTTAGTCGGAGAAGCACCAGGATACTGGGAAGATCAAAAAGGTAGGCCTTTTGTCGGTAAAGCAGGTCAATTGCTTGATAAAATTTTTGAGTGTGTCGGTTTATCCCGTGAGAAAGATGTCTATATTTGTAATACATTAAAGTGCAGACCACCTGAAAACAGAGATCCTCTTCCTGAAGAAAAAGCTGCTTGTAAAGAGTATCTTGATGCTCAATTAAAAATATTAAAGCCTAAAATTATTTTGATATGCGGACGCGTGGCTTTGAATACTTTTCTTCCCGAATATCCAAGTATTACAAAGGTTAGAGGTAAATGGTTTGATGGACCAAATGGTGAAAAAATGATGCCGATTTTTCATCCTTCATACCTTTTGAGAAATGATTCAAGAGAAAAAGGCAGTCCCAAGTGGTTAATGTGGCAAGATATTAAAGAGATAAAAAAAGTTTATGATGAAATTTGTAATAAATAGATTTTATTTTAATTATTAAAATTTATTTATTTTAAAAGTGATTTATATACTTTCTTATATTCTAGAGCACTTTTTGTCCAAGAAAAGTCAGCGCTCATTGCATTTTTAATAAGACTGTTCCACTCTTTTTTATTTTTATAAGTTTCTATTGCATATTTGATTGTATTAAGCATTTCATGAGCATTATAGTTATAAAATTTAAATCCGTCAGCGTTTTTGTTTGGATATGCATTAACGGTATTTTCAAGTCCTCCTGTTGCTCTTACAATAGGTATCGTTCCGTATTTTAGAGCTATTAATTGTGATAGCCCGCACGGTTCAAATCTTGACGGCATTAAGAACATATCAGCACCAGCGTATATTTTATTGCATAAATCTGCTCTGTATTCTATTCTTGAGCGAATATTTTTTGAGTTGTAACTTATCCAAGTGAAAAAGTCTTCATATCTTTTTTCGCCTGTTCCTAATATGATTATATCTGCTTCAAGCTTCATTAAATCATTTTCTACGGCTTTTAACAGGTCAATTCCCTTTTGTTCGACAAGTCTTGATATTATCGCTATTAAAGGTCTGTCCTTTTTATATTCTAACCAGTATTCTTTTACTATTTCTTGCTTGCATTTTTCTTTATTATTTATGTTATCTATAGAATAATTATATTTTATTAATTTATCTGTTTTCGGATTAAATTCTTGATAATCAATCCCGTTTAAAATTCCGCATAGTTTATCTTTATTGTTATTTAAAGTCCAATCTAAACCTTCACCATATTCATATGTTAATATTTCTTGTGCATAGTTTGGTGATACTGCAATAATCTTGTCTGCATAATTTATGGCACCTTTCATCCAAATTAATGCTCCATAGTGTTCAAGTCCATATTGGTGAAATACTTCATCCGGATTTAATCCTGCAAAGTCCAATATCTCCTTAAAATATTGTCCTTGATATGCAAGATTGTGAATTGAAAATACCGTTTTTGTATTTTTATAAAATTCGTCATTCTTGTATGAAGTTTTTATCCATACGGGAATCATTGATGTATGCCAATCGTTACAGTGAATAATATCTGGTTTGAAATTTAAAAGTCTTGCATATTCTAATATTGCTTTTGAAAAAGTAATAAATCTCTCTTGTTCATACCAGCTGTCAATTCCTGAAGGATATACACAATTAAAACAAGAGAAAAATTTAGGATTATCTATAAAAAATACATTTATATTTGTATTTGGCAGTTTACACATTTTTAGTGTGAAAATATATTCTGCGGCATAGCCGAATTTTAATCTTAGTTGTGAGTTTGGAATTTCTTGAATATTATATTTCTCTTGATTAATACTGCCTATTAACGGTGTAAATATAGCCATTTCCATATCATCAGACTGCAAATACTTTGGCAATGACCCCATAACATCAGCAAGTCCTCCGACTTTTGTAAAAGGTGCCAGTTCAAATGTTGCAAATAATACTTTCATAATGTGCCTCTTTTATGCCATTCTTGACAGGTATTCAAGAGAATACTTAAGAATATCTTCTGTCTTTGTACAATCTTTTTTGTAATTTAAAACTTCTTTTATTGCTGTTTTTGCTTCATTTACTGAATAACCAAGTGAAATTAATACACTTTGGACTTCAACTATACTTTCTTGTTCTATATCTTTTATATTTATATCAGAAACATCTACAGGCGTTACGTTAGACCAGTTTATTAATTTGTCTTTTAATTCAATAATAATCTTTTGTGCAACTTTTGCCCCAACGCCTTTTGCTCGTGAAAGTTCTTTTGCATTTTCTGTTATCATTATGTCTATCAGTTCGGGAATAGAAAATTCATCAAGTATTAATAATGCTAATTTTACACCGATACCTGATACACTTTGAAGTATATTGAAAATGTCTCTTTCTTCTTTTGTAGTAAATCCTGTTAGGCTCATTGAATCTTCTTTATGTGTTAATGAAACATATATTTTTACTTCTTCATTTTCATTAAGTTTTTCAATTGTACTTTTACCTGTTAAGATTAAATACCCTATATTATTCACATCAAGAACTATATGAGCGCCTCTATATGAATTTGCTTGTTTTGTTACAAGATGTCCCTTTAAATAATCATACATAATTTATATTTCTTCTTTGTCTTTTAAATTATTATATAAGTCCAGTGTTTTTTTTAGTTCTTTTTCGTTTCCTAAATTTTTATAAGCAAATGCTAAATTATAATAAAACTTTGCATCATCATTCTTTAATTGTATCGCTTTTTTAAATGCGTTTCTTGCTTCTTTATATTCTTTTAATCCTAAATGAGCGCAGCCTAAATTATAATAATAATATGGAAAATCTTTCTTATACTTAATGGCCAGCTTATATTCGTTAATTGCAGAATTATATTTTTTATCTTTTAAGTATATGTTACCTAAATTGTAATGTGCTTTATCAAATTTAGGGTTCATTATAATTGATTTTTGTAAAAAGAAAGAAGCATTTACGTCATTATCAAAATCTTGTGATAAATTACCTAGAAGATACCATAATTCATAGTCTCTTTCATCTTCTGTTGTTTTGGAAATCATATTATATGCTTCTTCCAGATTGTTTGAATTGTATAGTGCAATGATTTCTTTTTTCTTTTCATCAAAAGACGGCTCAGCAAAACATTGATTTAATGAGACTAAAACTATACTGAATAATATTAATAAATGAAATAATCTTTTCATAATCTACCTTGGTAAATATTATATGTTAATTATAAAAATCTTTCTATCAGTAAAAAATTTATTTGTAAAATTTTATAACATTTTCCCGTTTTTATTCAATTTGGTTCTTAAAAATGACTTTATTATAATATAGTACTATATTAACGCGGGCAGATATGATCAGTTTAGACTTAGATTTATCTTATTTGTGCAGCCAATACAATATTGGTACTTCTGCCATGCAGCAGTACCAGAATATGAGTGTTGTGCAAATTATGCAAACTGAAGCAGCAAAAGGTAATACCGCTGCTGCAAAATTTATGCTGCAAATTACGACAAATCCTGAAGAGCTTGCGAAAGTATTCCAACTAATTAACCCCAAAAATAGATATTTAATTTTAATGAATATGAATCAAAATGATTTAATGATGATTATGGAATATCTAGATCCTAAGGAAATGATTCTTGGTTTAAGTATTTTTACTCATGATGCGCTAATAAAATTAATGCAAAATCTTCCGCCTGAATCATTGGCTACTGTTGTTTTAAGTACAATGGATTCAAATAAATTTCTGAACTCAATTCCTGAAAAATATATGGATGAATTTTTTACTTCAGATAAAATTGATAGAAATATGTTTATGAAGGCTCTTGAAGATGTTGATGAAGAACAACTTCAAAAGATGATGGAAAATGTTACAGGACAGTCTTGCTATGATGAAAGAGATACAATATTACAACAAATGGGTAATATGACTGATGATAATTTCATGAGAGCTGTTTCTTCTTTTGAACCTGAAGGAAAAAAACAACTTATTGCAAATCTTTTGGCAGAAAAACCTGATTTATTTGAAGAATTTTCTGCTGAAGCAATGACTCATCCGTTTAATGTTATGGAAAAAGAAGATATTTTAAAATCTTTAACTGTATTAGAGACTAAAGAAATGCTCCCTATGGTTCAAGAACTTCCTCAAGAAATTATGGCTTTAATTGCTACTCAAATTGATCCAAAGGTATTTTCTGAAATATTATGTTCTGATTTTGCCAGCATAATTGCAAATTGCGGTATTAATTTCGGTTAGTTTGTTTGTATAAATAATCTTTTTTGTTCCAACTGATTTATTTTGCTGTAATCTATTTCCTTTAGTATTTAAGCAAAGTATTTTATTTTTTGAGTATTAAGTTTTGTAACAAAATTCAAAAATTAGGCAATATATACATTTGTATATACTTTATATATACAAGAGGATAAAATATGGATTTTAAAGTTATAGATTGTAAAATAAAAGAAATATATTTTAATGCAAAACCAATTCAGGAAGATGAAGCCCTGGTTGAATCAAGGTTTTTATTTTGGAAGTCATTAAATAACTTAGCAGTTCAAAATATATCAATACAACAAATAAAAATGGCATAATTATTTTAAATGCCATTTTTGTTTTAGAGCTTTTATTGTACCATCTTTTTTCATTCTTGTTATTATGACATCAATTGTATTTTTTAATTTTTTATCATCATATTGTTTCATTCCAATTGCATATGGCTCATAAGATATCTTGTTTTTTAAAATACGGTATCCTTTCTTGTCCATTATCATTCCGGAAAGAATTGAGTCATCACTGCTTATTGCATCCCCTTTCCCATTAATAAAAGCTTGGAAAGCTTCTTTATAAGTTTTATAGCCGACAATTCTTGCTGTTGGAATTATTCTTCTTATATTTTTTTCAGCAGTTGAACCCAGTGATATAATAATTGTTTTTCTTTTTAAGTCAGAAAAAGTATGAATATCGCTGTCTTCTTTTACTAGTGCAGTTTGACCTGCAATATAATATGGTACGGAAAAATCTATCAGATACTGTCTTTGAGGAGTAATAGACATAGTCGCAACTACAATATCTACTTCATCTGATGTTACAGCTTCTATTCTTTTATCTGTTGTAATAGGAACCAATTTTATTTTTCTTTCGCTGCCCAAAATATCTTTTGCAATATATCTTGCTATATCGATATCAAAACCTTCAAGTTCACCTGTTGCTTTACTTATGAAACCAAAAGGCTTTGAATCATCCTTTACTCCGACTATTAAAATATCACGTTCTATAATTTTGTCTAAAGCACTTTTTTCTTCTTTTTTCCCGCAAGAAGTCAATAATAGTAATGATAAAATTATAAGACATAAGAATTTTTTCATATTCCACCTTCTATATAAATTAGAACATAATATTTTTCATATATAAATACTGTTAAAAGAGTAATTAATTTTGTTCTTCTTTTTTTATAAATTTTTCGTATGCTCTTGAGTTTATTTCCCCGCCTATAAGTATTATTAATGATGTGTAGTATAACCAAACCATCAATATTGCAACAGCGCCAATTGCCCCATATACTTTGTTATATGCGTTGAGATTACTTAAGTATAAAGAAAAACACCAAGAGCCAAACATCCAAAAGAAGCTAAAGAAGAAAGTTCCAGGCAGCACACTCTTAAATTTTATTTTGTCATTGCCTTCAATTGCGGGAAGAATATAATAGTTACCTATGGCGCAAATTGCCAGTGCTAAATATGTTACCGGCCATCTTACTACAGATATTATATCTATTGATAACTTAGAAAGCAGGGTGTATTCAATCATAAAATCAAGAAAAACTTTGCCTAAAACGATTAAATTTACAACTAAAAACAAAACAAGAGAATTTATAAAGACCATTAAAATAGCAAGTACTCTGGTATAAAGGAAATTTCTTGTTTCTTCTATTGCATATGCTCTATTTAATCCTTTTATTATTGCAGCTATAGCATTTGCTGCAAGTGCTATTGTTATACATAAACCGAATATCGCAATTAATTTTCCTTGTTTGAAAATCATTGCTTCATTAAGTGTTTCAAGTATTAAAGACGCTACATCTTTTGGTGCTATATTTGTTAAAAAAGTTAGAATTGGTGTAATTAGAGTCTTTTTCCCCATCCAAGCAAATAAAGAGGTTAAAAACAGTAAAAACGGAAATAGTCCAAGAATGAACCAAAATGCCATTTCTGCTGCAACTCCACAGAAATCTTGTTCAATGATTTTTTTTATCAGAGTCTCTATATATTTTCTCATTTTATTTCACTTTGAACACGTTTTAATAACTTATCAAACGCTATTGCTATAGGTTTCTTTATAGTACAGCCTGCGGCAAAAGTATGTCCGCCTCCGCCAAAATCCATTACTATTGGAGTTAAATCAAGAGTCTTACTTCTTAAACTTACTTTTGTATAACCTTCTTTTGTTTCTTTTAATAAAGCGGCCACTTCTACATTTTTTGATGTTCTTAATACTTCTACTATACCTTCAGTATAATCATCTGTTGCTCCGAACTTGCTCATATCACTTCTTGTAATTTTTGCAAAGGCAATTTTTCCTTCGTTATAGAAAATAGTATTTGTAACAATGTAGGCTTGAAATTGAACCATAGATTGTGGTTTTGTTTCATAACAAGCTCTAAATTCATAAGTTGGTGACACACCTAGTTTTACAAGTTCTGCAGCAAGTATAAATGTTTCAGGTGTTGTATTGTCATATTTAAAACCGCCTGTATCTGTTAACAGTGATGTATATATGCATCTTGCAACATCTTTTGGTATTTCTAAATTCCACTCCTTAAATATTTTATAGAGAATGATCCCAACACAAGCTGCATTACCGTCAACAATGTTTAAATCGCCATATCCTATATTTGTTTTATGGTGATCTATATTTACTTTAAATTTTGCATTATCAAATATAGCCGTTCCATATACCATTCTGTCTTTTGAGGCAACATCTACTGCTATAGCTAAATCGTATTTCTTATTCCTATCTATTGTTTGAACATCTTTAAATCTCTCAAATTCAGGCAGATATGAATATAATGAGGGAAGCATTCCTACATAAACAGAGTCTGCCTTTTTTCCAAAATACTTTTCTATAATTAGACTTATTGCCAGATTGGAACCCAGTGTATCACCATCCGGACTGACATGAGAAAATACAATAATACTTTCTGCTTGTTCAATTCTCTCTTTTAATTCTAAAAATAAATTATCCATACTATCTTAATTTTCTATAGAAAAATTATACAATAAAAAAATAAAATGGTCGAAATTGATATAAGAACTTAAGAGTTTAAAATGTATTTATTTCAATAAACACTAAAAAGTATTATATAATAGACAATTAATAATAAAAAATATATAATACAAAAAAGATAAGGAGATATTATGTTTTGTAGTAAGTGTGGAAAAGAAATTAATGATGATGCAGTTATTTGTGTACATTGTGGATGTAAGGTAGAAGGTAAAAGTCTTTCTTCTGATGAAAAAAGAAGTTGGGTTTGTACATTGCTTTTATGTATATTTTTAGGTGGTATTGGGGCTCATAGATTTTATACCGGTTATATTGCAATCGGAATAATTCAATTGCTTACGTTAGGTGGTTGTGGAATTTGGGTGTTGATAGATCTTATTTCTATATTGTGTAATTCATATAAATCGGCTGATGGTTCTGAATTACAAAAATAAAGTAAAAAATATTCATCTTTGGGAGATAATAGTTATTATCTCCCCATTTTTGGTTCTTATTGCATATAAAGTTTGTAGTATGTTAAGTATTAATTTTTGTTTGTGGCATTTCTTGACTGGAAATAAATGTTTAGGTTGTAATATAACGCATGCAATTGTTTCTATTCTTAAATTTGATTTTATTAATGCTTTTTATCTGAATCCTTTATCTTTTGTTGTTTTTCCATTACTCTTGTATGTTTGGTTAAGTTATATATATGAACACATATATTTAAATAAAAAATTATGATTAAAACATAATATAAAAGATGAAATCCATACTTAAATGAAGATTTCATCTTTTATATTATTATAATTTCTTATTTTCATTAATTAAACTGGGCCCGGTAGGATTCGAACCTACGACCAAGGGATTATGAGTCCCCTGCGCTACCGCTGCGCCACAAGCCCATACTTATATTCAATTTTCAAAATACTTGGTCTTGCGGTAGCTGCGCTACATACCTCTCGAAAAATGATAATTAATCATTTTTCTCGGCACAGTGCCACAAGCCCTTTCAACATTCAAAAGAATATCATTAACATTCTTTTGAGTCAAGTATTAAGTCCATTCATTTATATCTTTTTTCGAAAAATCCCATTTCATAATGTTGTTTCTTTGAATAACATTACAATATTTACAAAATGGAATAGGCTCAATAAAATATTTCAATATATTTTCTTTTGAATTTTTATTATATAAATTTATTCCATCTTTTTTTGTAATTTGAATATCTTTTTTAAAATATTGATTAAAATGTCTTGCTGCGGGAACAATTGGACATTTATACAGAATACCGTTCTCTAATGTTGGACAATATTTAGCATGATAGCAACTATTATGAGAATCAAGTTTATCCATTTGACCATTTAAGTCAAATTTGATTTTGTAAAATCCATCTTTGGTTTTATTATTGTTTTCATAAAATAAAGTAACATTGTGTTTTAACGCTTCTTCTTCAAGCTCTTGATAATTAAGTCCAATATTATACTTCGTAATAACAAGTTTTATATCAAATTTATTAAGCATAATCCAAAAAAAACGACTCATTTCTTTTAAACAAATTCCATTTGTAAATATGAAAATTGTCGAGTCAGAAAGAATTTTTCTTGAAATTTTTAGAATTTCTATCAAATTAGGATGTAATAATGGTTCACCTCCCATTATTCCAAAAGATAATATTGTATTAAATGTTTGCTTTATTTTTTTTAAATCATTTTTATAAATTTTTATATCGACAAATTCAGTTTCCGCAATTGGTGCACAATGATCACAATACTTGCAATTTAGATTACAATGATGAACTATTTCATATAGAAAATAATTTAGAACTAACTTATTATTATATATTTCGACTTGCAATGTTTAGTCCCTATACTTTGAAAGTAATGCAGCACCAATTACACCTGAAAAATCTCCTAATTGTGCTTTTGCAAATTTTATATTGCAAGATGGTGTTGGTAAGGATTTTATTTTGGCTATTTGTATTGATTTTTCATAAAAATAATCAACAGCATCCATTAAACCGCCTCCAAGTATAATCAATTCAGGATTATAAAAATTTATAACAGAAGCCAGTCCTGATGCCAGGTATTCAGATGCTTCATTTAAGATTTGCGTTACTAATTCATCATTATTTTCTAATGATTTTCTAATCATGCTTGTTTTTATAGGCTTACCTTCTACTATATAATTTTGAATATCTGATTTACGTCCTTTTTTTAATGCACCGATAATTCTTTTCTCAATAGCAAGTCTTGATGCATATGCTTCTAAGCATCCACATCCGCCACAACCGCAAGGACGTCCGCCTATATCTACAATCATATGCCCTATTTCGCCGGCGGTACCTGTTGCACCATATCTTATTCTCCCATTTTGAACGATACCTGAACCAATTCCAGTGCCGACAAAAATGCATACAAAGTCTGTTTTATTTTTTCCTGCTCCAAAATACATTTCACCTATTGTTGCTATTTCTACATCGTTCCCTATTAGGACCTTTCTGTTAAATTCTTTTTCTAAAATTTCTTTTAAATTTAGATTTGCACAATCTAAATTTGGAGCATTTATAACAACTCCATTATTTCTATCTATTTGACCTGCAACACCAATTCCAATATTTTCTATTTCTGTAATATCTTTTTGGCTCTCAGATAAAACCTCGTTTATTGATTTAATTATTTTATGTACAATTTTATCTGCACCTTTATCTTTTTTTGTTTTTTTCTTTATGGATGAAATAACTTCTCCGCTTTCTATATTTACAAGCGCAGTAAGTATTTTTGTTCCGCCCAGATCTATTCCAATTGAGTATTTGCCCATATATTTTAAATACCTCTTTTGTCATAAATTATATCATTTTTTTCCATTTAATAAAATTAATTTATTTTTATGGGTTTAAAACTTGCCATGAATCGGGTATAATATCATAGTGATAGTTTATGGAGGCAGAATAAATGCGCATTACAGTTAAAGGGCGTAACATTGAAATCACAGATGCAATTCGTGCATATGCAGAAGAAAAAATCGGAAAGGTTATGAATCATTATGATCAAATTCAATCAATTGATGTCGTTCTTAATGTCATAAAGAATCCTTCAGTTGCCCAAAGTCACACTGCGGAAGTTCTATGTAAATTTGTGTCGGGTTCTGTTCAGGCGGAAGAAAGTGCAGAATCAATGTATGCAAGTATCGATTTGGTTGCTGATAAAATTAGCAGACAAGTTAAAAAATTCAAAGAAAAACAAATTACGTCTTCTAAAAATGCTTCAATTAGAACTGACGTTATACAGGAGGAAGAAGAAAAAGTCGCTGAATAAAAATTTTAATTATAAAAAGAAAGAGTCCAAAATTTGGGCTCTTTCTTTATTTTATAAGTTTTTCTCTTGTATAGTTTATTAATCCGCCTTCATTTATAAGATTTTGAATTTCTTTAGGAAATTTGTTGCATTGATATTCTTTACCTGTAGAAAGATTTTTTACTATACCCATAGATAAATCGTATTCGATTATATCATCTTTCGATGTTTCATCTGATAAATATGGATGTTCTAAAATTGCAAGACCTATATTAATTGCATTTCTATAAAAAATTCGTGCAAAACTCTTGGCAATAACAAGAGCAATACCAGATGCTTTTATTGCAATAGGAGCGTGTTCTCTTGAACTTCCACAGCCAAAATTTTCACCAGCTACAATGATATCAGAAGTTTTTACATTCTCTGCAAAAGAAGCATCTATATCTTCCATACAGTGTTTTGCCAATTCTTCATGAGAAGCCGTATTCAAGTATCTTGCAGGTATAATAACATCTGTATCAATGTTATCACTGTATTTCCATACTCTGCCTTGTTTCATTTTTTCTTTACATCCTTTTTAATCTGTATTATACTATGATTATACATTTACATGTAGGAAATGTTAATAGCAGTTACAAAAAGGAGAGGTAAATGATGGAAACTATCGGACAAACAGCAGGTCAAATTTGGAATTATTTAAATGAAAACGGTGAAACATCTGTTGCTAAAATGAAAAAAGAATTAGATTTAAAAGGTAATTTTGCAGAATTGGGCTTAGGCTGGTTAGCTCGTGAAGGTAAAGTTGAAATGTCTAAGAAAGGTACATCTACTAACGTTAGATTAGTATAGTTAATTTTTTAAATAAAAGGACTCCGAATTATAAATCGGAGTTTTTTTTGTGAGATAATATTTTTGTTATATAAAAAATAGGTGATTAAGATGCAGACTAAAATTGAAATAAAAGAAGAATTTATAAAACAAGCAGAACTTTTGGCAAGAGGTGCAGAAGTACTTCCTGGCGGAATAGAAGAACTTGCATTGAAACTTCAAAAATCAAAAGAAGAAAATAAACCATTAAGGATAAAACTTGGTATGGATCCATCCAGACCTGATTTGCATCTTGGTCATACTGTAGTGATGAGAAAAATTAAACAATTCCAAGACTTAGGTCATAAAATTATTCTGATTGTAGGTGGTGGTACCGGTATGATTGGTGACCCATCCGGAAAATCTGATACAAGACCTAGTTTGACAAAAGAACAAGTCGAAAAAAATGCACAAACTTATTTTGAACAAATTTCTAAAGTTGTTGACGTTGAAAAGGCAGAAATTAGAAATAATGCTGATTGGTTATTTGATTTAAATTTTGTTGATATGCTTAAATTGGCTTCAAAAGTTACTGTTGCTCAAATTATGACAAGAGATGATTTTGCTAAAAGATACGCTGAAAATAGACCAATTTCTGTCCATGAATTTTTCTATCCGTTAATGCAAGCATATGATTCTGTTGTAGTGGATGCAGATATTGAATTGGGTGGTACTGATCAAAGATTTAATAATTTACTTGGTCGTGAAATTCAAAGTGCATATGGAAAAGAAAATCCTCAAATGGTTATGCTTTTACCTTTACTTGAAGGTACTGACGGTATTGTTAAAATGTCTAAGTCGTTCCCTGAACATTGCATTAGTTTGACTGATTCTCCTAAAGATATGTACGGTAAATTAATGTCAATTTCTGATAATCTTATTGTTAAATATTTCGCTCTTCTTACTGAAATTTCTAATGAAGAATTGAAAGAAATTGAAGAAAATTTAAAATCAGTAAATCCTCGAGATATAAAAATGAAACTGGCATATACAATTACTGAAATGTATAATGGGAAACAAGCCGCAGATGAAGCTCAAGAAAATTTTGTTAAGGTTGTACAAAATAAAGAAATTCCTGACGATATTCCTGAAGTTAAAATTGATAATGATATTACTTTGATTGATTTAGTTTCAAACTTTGATAAATCTTTAAGCCGAGGCGAAATTAAAAGGCTTGCTTCATCAGGCGCTTTAAAAATTAATTCTGAAAAACAGACAAATCCTAATTTTGTAATATCAAAATCTATGTTGCCTGTTGTCGTACAATATGGTAAAAGAAAATACATAAAAGGTGTTTAGATGCGTTTAATAAAAAAAGTATTTTCACAAATAAAAGAAGACATTCAAACAATTTATGAAAAAGATCCGGCAGCAGAAAATATTCTTGAAGTATTACTATGCTATCCGGGATTGCATGCATTAATACTACATAGAATTGCACATAAACTTAATTACTGGAAAATACCTTTGATTCCAAGAATGATATCAAATGTATCCAGATTTTTTACAGGAATTGAAATTCACCCTCAGGCAAGGATTGGTCATCGATTTTTTATTGACCACGGTATGGGGGTTGTAATTGGTGCAACTACTATTATTGGAGATGATGTTCTTTTGTATCAGGGGGTAACTCTTGGCGGTACGGGTAATGAACATGGTAAACGTCATCCAACACTTGGTAATAACATTGTAGTAGGCTCTGGAGCAAAAGTTCTTGGTAATATTGAAATAGGTTCTAATTCGAGAATTGGTGCAGGCAGTGTTGTTGTTGATTCGGTTCCAGAAAATTCAACTGTTGTTGGTGTACCCGGGCGAATAGTAAGGCAAAAATTATTAATCCAGGGCCAGTTAATGCATAATAGAATCCCTGATCCTATAACTTGTCAGTTGAATAGGTTAAAATATGAAGTTCAAGATTTAAAAGAACAAATAGATGAATTGAAAAAAGGCAGATAATAAATCTGCCTTTTTGTTATTTTGTTTCGTGTGTATATTTTTTTGTTTATTACATCTTTTTGTTGCCATTGAATAACCAGTTGCCGAGACATACAAATGGGCTTGCTATTAATGATAAACCTGATACAATAATATTTCCGCTTCCTTCTTCTTCATCAATGTCACACATTGCTGCAAGTAAGTCTTCTTGGCTTGTTGAGTCACAATTTCCCCAAGTTAATATCTTTTGATGATCAACACCTGCTTGGTCTCTAGCATTTTCTCTTATAAATTCTTCCAAGTCTCCACCAAGTTCAGATTCTATCAACTGTCTTGCTATTGCTCTTAATTGAGTATCATCTCCATTTTCACTTACTAATTGAGCATATCTTGTTTGACTATTCATTTCAGCTAGTAATTCCTCATATGCAGCCATAGCTTTATCTTCTTTACCATTTGCTAAATAAGAACAAATATTCGAAATTTTTGTTTCAATTGCTGCATCTCTACCTGAATATGCAATTTCATATGATTCTTTTGTATCTATATAATCATATTTTTTATCTAAATATTCTGTATTATACAAGCTTGCGGCTGTAACACCTCCACTTGTTGTTAAAGATGATGCTGTTGCACTTCCGCCTAAAAAACTACCATTTTGAAAAGATACTGTCATAAAACTAACCTCCACTATAAAACTGTTAACCTAAACTACCCACATTTATATAAAAACAAATTAGGATTAACAATTTACTAAATAACGGATTTTGTTAACATTTCTTAATGTTTTAAAAAAGACTGCGAATTATTATGCCTCCAACTGCACCTGCTATTATTGTGAGAAGAGGGTTTTTCTTGAAAAAGGAGAATGGTATAAGAAGAATTATAAATAGTATTAA
This sequence comes from Candidatus Gastranaerophilales bacterium, assembly GCA_944323935.1. Classification (GTDB taxonomy): domain Bacteria; phylum Cyanobacteriota; class Vampirovibrionia; order Gastranaerophilales; family Gastranaerophilaceae; genus Avigastranaerophilus. The sequence continues at coordinate 22,602 of CALUUJ010000011.1, forward strand.
TGCATGATAGTCTATAGTTATTACAGAAAGTTCATTTCTGCTTGTTATTGTATCAATTAAAAGTTTAATTCCGATAGAAGCTAAAAGGGCACAAGCTGCAGGTCTTAATCCTTCAAAAACTGAACATACGCATTTCTCATCTTGAAATTTTGTGAATAGTCTCGTAATGATAATTGTCATAAAAAATGGTACTAATACAATAGCAACAGTTGATATAATTGCGCCTATGAATTTTGCAGTAGTGAATCCTGTGTATGTTGCCATATTTATGCCTATTGGACCGGGGGTTATATTTGAAACCGCAATCATATTTGTCAGTTCATCTACAGTAAACCAGTTATATTTTGATTGCATATAATATAAAAATGGCAAAGCTGCATAGCCTCCGCCCAGCGCAAATATGCCTATCTTTGTAAATTCATAAAATAATAGAAAATAAAGTTTAAGCATTTTTTTGCTCCTTTATTTTTCCATATATTAGGGCAATAAATGCAGATAGTATTATTATCAAAGTCGGTGAAATCGGTAATATTAACAGGCATATTAATATTATTGAAAATAATGTGTAAGTGAATTTTGAATTTACACTTTTAGCCCACAAATCTTTTATTGTCAGTAAAATAAGAATTACAACCGATACTCTTATTCCCCAAAAGGCATCTTGTACTACTTTATATTCAATAATTCCCGATAAAATGTTTGCTAATGCGATTATAATTATGAAAGAAGGTGCAACTATTCCTGCAATTGCCATTAAAGCACCCCAGAATTTTCTTGTTTTGTATCCAGCACAGGTTGCTATATTTCCTGCTATTATACCGGGTATACATTGGCTCATTGCATAAAAATCAACTAATTCTTCTTCTGTAAGCCAATTTCTTTCCTCTACTATATATTTCTTTAGTAAAGGTACTATTACATAACCTCCACCCAGTAATTGTAGTCCGATTAAAAAAAATATTTTGAAAATTTCAAATAATGATGCTTTTTTCATATTTTAATTATTGCACAAAAGTATTGTTAGGTTAAATTAGCTTAAAAAGTTTAAAAACAACCGAAAACGGGAATACTACAATTGTAGGAGTTAATATGAAAAAAGTATTATTACTGGATTCACACAATCACCCTATAAATATTTGTACTTGGAAACGGGCATTAATATTGCTTATAAAAGGGAAAGCAGAAAATGCTCGGTTTTTGAATGATATTGATAGCATGATTAGAATAGAAAATATATTAATTCCCTGTGTAATAAAATTAACATATGAGTTGGCAGTTCCATATAAAGAACTGCCTTTTTGTCGTGAAAATATACTAGTAAGAGATGATTTTGTTTGTCAGTACTGTGGAAAAAAGTTTCCGGCTGAGGAACTAACACTGGACCATGTTTTTCCAAAATCCAGATTCGGTCCTGATATTTGGGAAAATATAGTTGCTTGCTGTAAAGAATGTAATCAAAAAAAAGCAGATAGAACTCCCAAAGAAGCAAAAATGAAACTTTTAAGAAGACCATATAGACCCAAAGATTATTTAAAATTTGAGATACAAAAATATCCGCAGAGTATTATAAAATATTGGCTGGAATTTTTTGAAGCTTCTTAATTTGTTAATGAAGGTAATACTAAATCGTTATACATGATTCTTGAATATGTACCTAATTGTTTTAATTCGTTTTCTGTTAGAGAACTTGCCGGATAAAATACAATGTTAGAGTGCAATTCATAGTCATTAAAATCTATGGTTTTTCCAGTTTTAATTGCCATATTTAATCTAAACATAGAACGATGGTAAGATAATATATTATCCAGATCTTCTTGTTTATACATTTTTTTATATCGAGCATTTGCACCTGATATACTATCTGCAAAGCCAAGCCAAGAATCAATTACAATTTTGTCTTTTTCTTTTGGGTTTTCTTTATCAAGTGTTGTTATAACAAAAGAATGGTCTAACGGTTCAACCTCATTGTAACTGATTTCTCCTGTCTTTTTATCAATGTACTGAACCTCTAATCCTAAGTATACTTTTTGAGAATTATAATAACCATTTGCAGCTAATGCGGCAAGTACTGTTGCTGCACATTCCTCACAATTTCCCACTCTTAATAGCTGAATATTGTTTAATAATGTTGCATTTGGGGTTTCTCTAAGAAAAGATGGTTCTTCTATACCATATTTCCCCGGTTCTTTTGTAACTTTTCTTAGGGCTGTTAGTTTTCTGTCAATTTTCTTGAAAATCATTCTTGCTTGCAAATTTATAGGAAGATTATTTATTAATCTTGTAGAGGAATAGAATTCATCAATATATGAAGGACTTAATACCGGAAACACATTTCTTGCCCTTCTTTGTATATCATCGGCTTTTCTTACATTTTTGTTTCGGGAGTAAAAATTTATATTTTTTGAATAATTTTCACTTTTTATTTTCATATTCTTTTTAAAACTAATAAAGATATTTTTTGCTGTAGATAAAAATATAATTGCCTTTATGTACTTTACATAAGCAGAATATAAATTTTATTATATTTTCTTAATATAAATAAAAAAGGATTATATATGAAAAAAAGAATACTATTTGTTACTGCTAATTTCTCCAAAATAAATGAAAATATTAAAACAGGAGTATGGTTTGAAGAATTTGCTGTTCCTTTTTTGGTCTTTGAAAAAACAGGATATGAGATTGTTGTCGCAAGTCCTTTAGGCGGAAATAGTCCAATAGATGTGAATAGTCTTTCTTGCTCAAATCCAATGGAATGGGATTATACAGCAAAGTTTTTAAAAAATACTTTAGAATTATCAAAAGTTGATTATAAAATGTTTGATGCTATTTATTTGCCTGGTGGCCACGCACCAATGTTTGATTTGGCAAATAGTGAGTTGTTGAAAAAAGTAATAGAACATTTTTATGAAAAAGATAAAGTAATAAGTGCTGTGTGCCATGGAGTTGCCGGGTTAGTTCTTGCAAAAGATAAAAATGGCTATTCTATAGTAAGAAATAAAAATGTTACTTCTTTTACAAATAAAGAAGAGAAGATTGTAAAAATGGTTGAATTTATGCCTTTTCTACTTGAATCTCGATTGAAATTTCTCGGATGTAATTTTATAGAAGAAAAACCTTGGAGTGAACACGTTGAAATATGCGGTAATTTAATAACCGGACAAAATCAAAACTCAGCATTATTGCTTGCAGAAAGTGTTATTTCCTTGTTATAAAAGTTTATAATATTCCTTTTGTTGAGGGTATTATATCCTTATTCTTTTCATCAATTGAAACTGCAATTTTTAAAGCTCTTGCGAAAGACTTAAAAATTGCCTCTATAATATGATGTGTATCATATCCATCAAGCATCTTTATGTGAATTGTCATTAATGCTGATTGCGCAAAACTTGAAAAGAAATGCGGCAGAATAACAGTTTCAAAATCGGATGTTTTTTCATCTTTAATTATTGCATCAACTTTTGAAAATATTCTACCTGATAAGTCTACAACACTTAATACCAGTGCTTCATCCATTGGCAGGATTTTCTCACCATATCTTGTTATACCTTTCTTATCACCTAAAGCTTCAGATAGGGCACTTCCAAGTGTAATCGCAACATCTTCAACTACATGGTGATTATCTTTATCATGAGAAATAACATCTATAACCAAGTCAAAAGATGCGTGGTGTGCAAGTTGTTCAAGCATATGATCGAAAAACTTAATGCCTGTATTTATCTTATGTTGACCTTTTCCGTCGATATTTAGTTCAACTTTTATTTCAGTCTCTGCTGTTTTTCTTACTTTAGCACACTGCCTCATCTTTTTTCTCCAATATTTTTTTGATATCTGTTACAGAATTTATTGTATCATCTGCACCTTTATTCTTTAGTAATTCTATTAATTCCTGTGATTTATCTTGGGGCGGTAATACTCCAATTGCTTTATATCCTGCCGTTTTTGCCGCTAATATATCATCAGTTGTATCGCCAAAATATGTATAATTTTTCCCAATAGTCACATCTTTTACAATGTTTAGTCCGTATGGATTTGGTTTTCCCATTCCTTGCGGGATATCGTCTGTTGTTATAATAGGATAAAAATAATTTGTTGCATTGAATTTTTCAAGTGCAAATATTGCTTCTGCTTTCAATCTTCCTGTAAAAATTGACAAATTATAATCTTTTGAAAGTTCACTTAATAATTCTGTATTAAATAATGCAGTTTCTTTATTTATTAGCCCTTTGCCATCTTTCCAGTATATTTCTTGAAAAACATTTACTATATCATCGTATGATGTTGTAAAACCTGATTTTTCAAGTAAATACTTAGTTAAATCCCAATCATTATTTAATCCGCCAAGGTTTTTTGCATTTTGAATTTCTTTTTGAGAAATAGTTTTACCTGTAAAATGTTCATATGTTTTTTCTATTGCTGCCCTATATGAATTTCTTGCATCAATAAGTACCCCATCCATATCAAAGACTAAAGAAGGCTTTATTTTTAAAGCTTCTTTTATTCTTGTTATACCTTCTCTTGTTGGAATTGTTATTCTTAAATGATTTTCAAGTAATGAACCTTTTTTGAAAAGTTTTACTGAAATATTCGCATTTTTCAGTTTATTGTATACAAAGTCTGCTTTATTTTTGAAATCAACCAATAAAAAATTTGCATATGAGTCATATACTATAGCATTTAATGATTCAAGAAAAGTTTTTAATTCCAATTTTGATGCGTTAATCTCTGCTCTTATTTTCTCAAAATATTCTATATCTTCTAATGCGGTAATTCCTGCTAACATAGCAAATGAATTCACACTAAAAGGGCTTACAACTTTTTTTAAATTTATAATATTCTCATTATTACTAATTATATAGCCCAAACGCATGCCTGCGAGTGCAAAATCTTTAGAAAAGGAACGTATAATGAATACATTGTTGTATTTTTCTATATATTTTTTATAAGATTTACCTGCATAATTTGCATAAGTTTCGTCTATTAATACAACTTTGTCTTTAGAGTTTTCTAATATAATAGTTAAATCAGTTTCCTCAATTAAATTTCCTGTTGGATTGTTTGGCGAAGCTAAATATATTATTTTGATGTTTTCTTTTTGTTCTTTTAATTCAGTTATAAAATCATCTAAAGGAAATTTCCATTTTTCTTTAAACGGAACTCTTATAATGTTTCCGCCTTGAATTTGTGCATAAATAACAGGCATTTCAAATGAAACATCTAACGTTAATAGGGATTCTCCTGATTCTAAATAGGTTTGAATAATAGCTTGAATAGCTTCATCTGCTCCATTCGTAACCTTAATGTTATCTATTTTAACATTATTAAAATCTGCTATCTTTTGAGAAAGTTCGCCATAAAAAGGATAGAAACTTATATTTTTATAGTTACATTTTGACAATTTTTCTATAACTTTTGGTGATGGACCATAATTATTTTCGTTACTGTCAATTTTAATATCCCAATCCTTTTCATACATTGGAACAAAGTAACCGTTCATTTCTTCTATCGATTTTTTAGGTCTTAACATAAATCACCACCTATTTTACATAGAAATCAGCATTAACGTATATTCTGATTTTTACTTTCCCTGATTCAATTGGTGTTGATATTGCACTTTCTGAACTTACAGAATCCATTGCCATATTAGACTTGGCATAAAATCTGCCATTTGAAGCAATATTTTCAGTATTACAAGATACATTTAAATATTTTAAGCCTGAAACACTTGTACCTATTGATTTAGCTAATACATCCGCTGTATCTTTTAAATCTTTTATTAATAAGGGATATTGCTCTTTACAAATAGATTTGTTATCTTCAATTGAAAACATTAAATTATCAGTTTTGTTTGCACCGTTTGCAATTGCTGTATCAATAAACTTTGCAACTTTATTAATGTCTTTTGTTTGAACATTTACAGAGTTAACGGCAACGTAATTTTTAATTGTTCTTTTACCGGATGAGGTAGTTGTATAAACAGGATTTACAGAAAAATTTGAAGTTTTGATTATATCTGCCTCATTATTAGATATAAGTTTTAATGCTTCAATTATTTTAGCTGAAGTTGTATTATTATCTATAACAGCTTTCTCTGCTGTGTCTGCTGTATTTTCTACAGAAAACGTAATTAATGCAAGATTTGGTTCAACTTCTTTTGTAATTGAATTGTTTAAAGAAATATAACCTTGCATTTTTTGTGAATTATCAGTCACAGCTGCTATGGAAAACTGACTTGTAGTAAAAGCCAAACTTAATATTATAAAAGACAAAACAAAGTTTTTTTTCATAAAACTAACTCCTAAGTTCTTCCTTTTCTTTTGTTTCTTCATCATTGTTTTCATTATTTTCGGACTTTATAATTTCTTGTTCTTTATCAGATATAATTTTTTTTTCAAGTTCTTTTTTTATTTCTTTATTAATAGATTCAATTTCATTCATCATTTTCGTTTCTGATTGTTTTGCTCTTGCCATTAAATCTTTTATTTGTTCCGGAGATAACCCTTGATATGAGCCAAAGCCTATTAAAGCTTTTTTATTATTTAGTGCATATAGAGAAAGTGCTATAATAGTCCATAACATTATGCCTTGGTATATATTCATTAGTGCAACAGTATTCGAATCTTCAAAGACATAATTCCATAATTGCATGCAAACCCAACCGGGAGATATTATAAATCCGGCTATTAGTCCCAAAACAATAAAAATTGCTGCAAGTACTCCTCGTATACCGTTTATTGTAATAACTTTAAAATTTTTATTCATTTATTTTTCCTTCGGATAAAACTTGAAAATCCCTTTCAGTTAGTATTATAACACCTAAAGCAGAAGCTTTGTCAAATTTCGAACCGGGGTTCTCACCAGCCAATACGTATGATGTTTTTTTGCTGACACTTGAAGAAGTTTTTCCCCCAAGTTTTTTTATTTGTTCTTCAAAAAAGCTTCTTGGTTTTGATAATGTGCCTGTTATAACGAATGTTTTTCCTTCAAAAATATCTGAAATTTTTTCAAAAGCACTGCCCTGCGGTTTTACACCATATTCTTCAAGCTTTTCCAGTACAATTTTGTTATTTTCATCGTTAAAAAATTCTACGATACTTTTTGCTACTTTATCTCCTATTCCGTCAATTTGGATTAAGTTTTCTATCTTAGCATTCTTTATATCTTCAAGAGTCGGAAATTCATTTGCAATTAAGTCGGCGGTTTCTTTCCCTATAAGTTTAATGCTCAACGCTGTTAGAAATTTTGTCATAGTTGGAGTTTTAGAGTTCTGTATTGCACTGTATAAATTATCTGCTGATTTTTCTTTGATTAAATCAAGTGTCATAAAATCATCTATTGTTAGTTTATATAAATCCGCAAAGTCTTTAATGAGTCCTTTTTCCCATAACTTATCAACGATAGATGAACCGATTCCGTCAATATCCATTGCTTCTTTTGAAGCCCAATACTCAATCTTACCTTTTATTTGTGCCGGACAGCCAAGATTATTTGGACAATATAATACAACTTCACCTTCAGGTTTTATTAATTTCGTTCCACAAGCCGGGCAATATTCAGGTGTTTTATATATTCCAAAGTCTTCGTTTTCTCTTTTTCTTATTACTTTGGGAATAATCTCTGCTGCTTTTTTTATTAATACTTCATTCCCTATGTTAATCTGCAACCGTTCAATTTCATCAAAATTATGTAAACTGGCCCGTTTTACAATTGTACCTGCTAATTGAACAGGTTGAAGTAGGGCAACTGGTGTTACGGCACCAGTTTTTCCTACGCTTAATTCAATTCCTTCTAATTTTGTCCAAACTTCTTCCGGAGGAAATTTAAAAGCTGTTGCCCATTTTGGAGCTCTTGCTGTAAAACCCAGTTCATTTTGTTTTGAAATATCATTGATTTTTATAACCATGCCATCTGTTGCATAGTCAAGATTAAATCTTTCTGTTGCCCATTTTTCGCATTGTTCTATTACAGGATTTATTCCTTTTACAAGTTTATGGTTATTGTTTACTTCAAAACCAAGCTCAGAAAGCAAATCCAATGCTTGTTTATGTGTTTTAAACAGATTTTTGTCTTCAGAAATTGCCGTATATGCAAAAAAATGCAAATCTCTTTTGGCTGTAATCTTTGAATCTAATTGCCTTAAAGAGCCTGCTGCTGCGTTTCTTGGATTTGCAAATTCTTTTTGACCGCTTTCTATATTTTCTTCATTTAATCTTTCAAATGAAGAAACCGGCATGTAAACTTCTCCTCTTACTTCAAGATTTATAGGTCTTGTTAATTTTTGTGGGATAGATTTTATTACTTTTATATTTTCTGTAATATTCTCACCTATAATTCCGTTCCCTCTTGTGGCGCCTATTTTTAACAAGCCGTTTTCATATGATAAGGCACAAGACAAACCATCTATTTTTAATTCAACAACTAGTTCCAAGTCCGATTCATTTTCGTATTCTTTTTTTACTCTATCGTACCATTTCCTTAAATCATCATAGTTATTTGAATTGTCCAAACTGTATAATCTGTATTTATGTGTTATTTCATTAAATCCTTTAGCTGTTTTATCTCCGACTTTTTGTGTCGGACTGTCCTCTGTTACTAATTCGGGATATTCTTCTTCCAGTCTTTTTAATTCTCTGTAAAGTTCATCGTATTCATAATCAGTAATTTTGGGAGAGTCAAAAACATAATACGCTTCATTATTTTCCTTTATTATTGCTTTTAATTCTTCTATTCTTGATTTAGCATCATCAAAAGTCATAAAACCTCGGATATTTATAAAATTTAATATAATAGCTATTATTTATTATTTCATTTTATAATAAAAAAGATATGACAATTGTAAATTTTATTGAAAATTTCAGAAAGAAAAAAAGATTACTTTTTACCACGCCGTCTCATGGACAGGGTGATTTTGTTTCTCCATCTTCATTGAAGCTGTTAGGACATAAATTTTTTACTTGTGATTATTCTGAGTTAGAAGGATTTGATAATTTGTCGAATCCAACAGGAATTATAAGAACATCACAGATAGAAGCCGCTAAGGTATATGGAGCAAAGGCTACTTTCTTTTTGACCAACGGTTCGACTTCAGGTATTGTTTCTGCAATGTATGCGCTTTTAAATAAATGTGATAAAGTTCTTATTGCAAGAAATTGTCACAAAGCAATATATAACGGGCTTGTTTTGACAGGTGCTGTTCCTATGTGGTTGATGCCTTGTTTCAATAAAGATTGGGGTATATATGAGACTATTAGTTTGGATGTTTTGGAAGAAACCCTTTCAAGAAATAAGGATATCAAAGTGTTCATAATGACAAACCCTACATATGAAGGTGTAATGTCTGATATATATAGAATTTCCTGCGTTTGCAAAAAATATAATGTAAAACTTATTGTGGATGAAGCACATGGTTCTTTATGGAATTTTCATAAATCATTGGGTACACCAGCTTTAATGCAAGGAGCAGATATAGTTGTGCAATCTTTGCATAAAACCGCCGGGGCATTGAATCCTTCAGCGTTATTGCATATTGGTATGGATTCTGATATTGATCCAAAATTAATTCAAAATTCATTAAATCTTATTACAACTACATCACCGTCTTATCCTATTCTTGTTAATATAGAGTCTACTATAAATTATTTAAACTCTCAAAGCGGACAGTCAAAGCTTCAAGAACTTGTTAAAAATGTTAATAGGACTATTCGATTTTTGAAATCGATTCCTAACCTAGAGGTGTATTCATATAACAACGACGTAACAAAAATTTTAGTTAAAGTTACTAATATGTCAGGGTTTGAACTCTCAGATATATTGTTTGATGACTATAATATAGAGGATGAACTCGCAAATGAAAAATCTGTAATGTTTCTTACAGGTCTTGGTACAACAAAGTCAAAATTGAAAAAGCTGGAAAAAGCTTTATTTGATTTGTGTGCTAAAAACATCAAAATAAAACCGAATGAAGAAATTGAAAATCCCGTAATAAATATAGAACCCAGAGTTCGATATACTCCGGCTCTTTTATGGGGAAAACCTTCAAGAGAGGTTGAATTGAAATATGCTCTTGCAAGAGTTTCAATGGAATTAATAGCAGATTACCCGCCGGGAATTCCTATTTTGCTTCCCGGAGAGGTTATAAAAAAGGAACATATTGAGTATCTTAAAGATAGACAAAAAATAAAAGTTTTAATGTAAGGAGCATAATGTTTAATTATTTACTTGATAAGAAAAAATACTTGGATTGTGAATGGTTAAAACATTCAATTCATTTCTTTTATGATGAAATAAGAGCTTGTTGTTCAAATGTTCCCGGACCTATCTTTTATGAAAGTTACAAAGATGAAAATGTTGATTGGAATTATGTATATAGTGAAAGAAAAAAACTTGTAAAAAATATAAATTCTATTTTCTCAGATAGTTCATATCCTTCTTGCTGTGAAGGATGTTGTGATATTAATCGTTTTTTGACAGATAGTAAAATTCAATCTTTTGATAATAAAATTAATAAAGTATATATTCAAAATTATATGTCTTGTAACGCGAAATGTTTGTATTGTGTTTTTAAACATGTTGATAAAGGTTTAAAATATAATGTATTGCCTATAATTAAATCTTTGATTGATAAAGAAATATTATCCAGAAATGCACATATATATATGAGTGGGGGAGAAATTACAATATCGCCTGAATTTGAAGAACTTTTATCTCTGCTTTTGCACTATATCTATAGTAAAGTAGAAATTCTTACATCTGGTATAAAATATTGCAAATCAATAGAAGAAGCATTTATACATGATAAATGTAAATTAGTTATTTCTTTAGATAGTGCAAACCCTGAAACATATAAGAAAATTAAACAGGTAGATTGTTTTGATAGAGTTGTTCAAAATATAAAGGATTATATAAAAGCATCTGAGAATGCAAAATCTAACATTACTATGAAATATATAATTGTTGATGGGGTTAACGATAATAATGAAGAAATAACAAATTTTATAAAATTGGTAAGTGGACTTGGAATAAAGGAAATTAGGCTTGATTTTGATTACGAGAAATATAAATTTATACGAAATATAAAAGTTCCTGATTATTATTTTGATTTATATAAAAACTTTAATAGAGTTTCAAATCAGTTTGGTTTGAATGTTCAAAAATGTGATCAGATAGAAGCGATATTGGATAAAAGTCATTAATTATGATAAATATACTTACCATTTTCTTTTTAATAATAAGAATAGTTTCAAATCCGATTGCGAATTTATTTCAGAAAAAGCTTACAAATGAATTATCTTCGTTTACTATAAATTTCTATACATATTTGATATTAACTGTTTTATGCTTACCGTTTATTGGAAAATATGTTGCTTGGGAGCGAATAGATACTAATTTTATTTTTTTAGTATTGTTAGCAGGTTTTTTGTGTGCATTAGGAACAGCCTGTACCATAAAAGCTGTAAATATTGGTGAATTATCTGTCTTGGGACCAATAAATGCATATAAAAGTGTGATAGGTTTAATTGCTGCATTTATATTTTTGAAGGAAACACCTTCTTTTATTGCTATAATAGGTATGATTCTTATAATAATTGGCAGTAAATATATTTTTGAAGCAGACGAAAAGGGATTTTCAATCAATTTAATAAAAAGAAAGGATATTCAATTAAGATTCCTTTCACTTATATTAACCGGGACAGAAGCTGCAATATTAAAAAAAATAATATTAATATCTTCAGTAGAAATGTGTTTTATATTTTGGTGTTTTATGGGGTTATTTTGGACAAGTATTTTTGTTTTAATCGCAAAGAAAAATTTGGAATTAAAATCGTGCAAAATATTTTCTATTCTTATATTTATTGCAATATGTTTGGGATTGATGCAGTTCTCAACTAATTTCGTTTTTGAAAGAATGAATGTTGGTTATGCGCTTGCATTATTCCAATTATCATCAATAGTAACTGTTTTGTTAGGTTATAAGTTTTTTAGAGAAAAAAATCTTATAAGAAAATTAATAGCAACTTTTATAATGATATTTGGTTCTATTTTAATAATTTTTTCATAAAATAGAAACGAACTTTAAAGTTCGTTTCTATTTTATTTATTCTTAAGTTAATATTTAAGCAACTTCCTTTTCTAAGATATCTTTTTTATCATAATCTTCATCTTGAAGGAATATATTTAGAGAATTATCTTCTTCATTAACAAACATTTCTTCTAATAAATCTGCCAGTCCGCCAGAGTAATTCATATTTTCAGTGCCTAAAGATATTCTTGCATTTTGTACCGCTTCTTCTTTATCTAAACCTTGTCTTATGAATTTTTCTACTTCGGCGTTGAAGTTAATTTGAGATATCTCTTTATCATCTTTGGCTGTTGCGCTTGCGGAAGAACTTATTCCAAGAGAACCAACAGAAACTCCTTGTTGTACTGAAATTTCATAGTTTATATCGCCTAAAATTTGATTCATGAATATTTCTTCACTTTCAAGTGCTCCATTTCCGTTTGCATCAGCAATTTTGATTTCTCCGCCCATTCCATCTGAAATAGTATATACAGCAATTGAACCTGTTCCCACACTATTGTCGAAGTTACCTGCTTTATAGTCTGAAATATAAGTGGTCTTTTGGTAAGATACACTGACCTTTAGACCCATTGCTTCACAAGCTTTTTTAAATTCTCCGGCTTGTAGTACACTTTTATTGTCATTATACAAATCAGCTATCATGCTTTGAAGTTGATAGTCTTGTTCACAGTCAAAACTGTCTAATATTTGTTGTTTTAAATCATCCGACAAAGCATTTCCATAATCTGCGAAATTTGCTTCTTTTCCTTCTTTTATATTTGTAGTTTTAATGCCTGCTTGATGAAGTCTTTCTTCAAATTCTTGATAGCTAATTCCTTGTCCGTTGACTGTAGTCATATAAATTCCCCTCTTAATAATTCCCTTAAATATATAAAGTTTTTTTTATGTAAAAATTGCTAATTTTTTGAATATTTTTATAATTATAAAGGTAATATAAACATCTTATTGCCAAAAGTCAGTAAATATGAGATATTATGTAAAATGGACAACATAATGAGAGATAAAATTTTATTTATTTTCCCTCCTCAATGGACTCCTATCAGCCCTCATTTCGCAATACCTTCATTAATTGGGCAGTTGAAAAATAGCGGATTCAATGCAGAAGCTATGGATCTGAATATAGATTTTTTCAATGATATCCTTTCTAAGGAAAATATTGAAGAGGCTATTTTTAATACAAAAAAACAATATGAATTTCTTCAGAAGAATCTTATGTCTGTATTTTCTCCTAATAAAAAAGAAAGTGATTATACAAAAGAAGAACAGATGTTTCTGTATAAATACAATAGAATAAAAAATTATATTCAAAAAAACAGTAATTATTTCACTTTTATACCAATGTTTATAGAAGAAGCAAAAAATAATATAAAAAGTGAAAACTTTTATAATCCAATGATGTTGATTCGTTCTATAAATATTATAGATAAAGCATTAGAAATAATTTCTTTGCCTTATACTCCGACTAGAATAGAGTTCGAAGGTATATCTAATCCTTTTTTCAAATTTAATTATGAAACTATAAAGTATTTTGTTTTGGATGATAAATCGAATATCTTTAAAAAATACTATGAAAAAAAGCTAGGTGAAATAATAAAAAAGGAAGCTAGTTTTATTGCAATATCACTAAATTCTTCAAGTCAAATTGTGCCAGGATTAACATTGACATATCTTTTAAAACAAAGAACAAAAGTACACATTAATATTGGCGGAAATTTTTTTGGAAGAATATCAGATGAATTGAAAAAACATAAGGAGTTCTTTGACATTTTTGCAGATAGTGTATCTATAGAAGAGGGAGAAGGTCCAATTGTAGAAGTTGCAAAATTTGTAACAGGGCAGATTGAAATTCAGGATGTTCCTAATTTAATGTATAAATATAAGGGAGAAATTTATCAAAATGAAAAAATGAAGCCTATAAAGTTAAATGATATGGCAAATATGAACTTTGATGATTATGATTTTAATAAATATTTTTCTCCTGAAATAGTTATTCCATATCAATCTTCAAGAGGTTGTTATTGGGGTAAATGCAGTTTTTGTGATCAGGATTTCGGACAAAATTTTAATGTAAAGAATACAGATAAAGTTGTGTCTGAATTTAGAGAAATAAAAGAAAAATACAAAATTAAGAAATTTGAATTTATAGATGAGTCAGTTTCTCCTACATATTTAAGCGAGCTTTCTAAAAAAATTAAATTAGAAAAAAGTTTATCCCCCGAGTTTTTCTGTGATGCAAGACTAGAAACGGCATTTACAAAAGAAATATTATCAGAAGCATATGAATCAGGACTAAGAATGATATTATGGGGACTCGAGTCCGGCTCCAGAAAAGTTCTGGAACTTATAAATAAAGGAATAGATTTGGACAAAAGATTTGATATATTAAAAGATGCAAAAGATGTTGGTATTTGGAATTTTGCGTTTATATTTTTTGGGTTCCCGACAGAAACTATGGAGGATGCAAAATTAACAGTAAAAATGCTGGTAGATAATAAAGATATAATTCATTCATACGGAAGAAGTGTCTTTACAATGGGCAGACATGCTAAGTTGGCAGAAAATCCTGAAAAATACGGTATTACAAAAATTTATCCTGCTGAAGATGAATTTTCTCCGAACATAAATTTTGAAAGTGTAGGTTCGAATAATCAGCAGATAAAAGAAATACTTAATTTTTGTATAAAAGAATGTGCTTTAGCATATCATAATCCATTATGGATGTATTTAAGATATAGGGAATGGTTATTCTTATATGTTTCCAAATATGGTTGTGATTGGGTTAAAAATTATAAAGTATCTTAGAAAAGGGTTAAACGATGGGAATATTTCAGAAACTTGCTGAAAAATTGGGATTAATTCCTGAAAATAGAACGGAAAAAATAAATGAAGAAAGAGAAAATCAAAAAAATATTATGATAACAAATCTTCTAAATATGGGATTTTCTGAAGAAGATGTAAAAGAAGTAATTGAGATAATTATAAAAGCTGAAAAGGATATTCAAGAACAAAAGGATTTACTTATTGGTACAAATATTAATGTTGATGATGTAAATCTTGCAATGAAGCCAAGTTTTGACGAAATAAGAAGACTTCAACAAAAAATGGCTTCTGACATCAGATTTAAAATTGCAGAAATAAGACAGAAAAAGGGGTTGTAATCTTTCCAAAACCGAAATCATATACGAGTAAATACTGTTAATAAAACTTAATAAAATGCGGTTTATTGGCATTTTTTTTGTTTTTTTTATTTCTATCATGATAGTAAGGTTAAGGAAATAGGTATGAAAATTCAAGCTGCTACGCCAATTAATAACATAAGTATCCATAAAGTTCAAAAAAATGAAAATATAACGACTTCAAATAATCCTATTAAATCAGATTCGATTCTTAGTAACTCTCTTTCAGAGGTAATAGGAAGAAGTCAATTGGTTTCGTTTAGTGGAGAAAATAGGATAAAAGGTCCTATTTTTGAACATTCGTGTTCTGAGTTTTTGGGAAATAAAGAAAATATTTATTACAATAAACAGGATGGCAGTTTTCGTCATACAGTAGTTGGTCGTGATGGGCAATTAAAAAGACAAGAAGAATATTATCCTATATTAAATAAAGAAATAGTCACAAAAGTTAATGACGGCGAAAAAACAATTACAACAAAAACACCATCTATGTTCAGAACTGAAAAATATAATGAGAATGGGAAGCAGATATATTTTGAAGAATCTACTCCATCCGGTAAAAAAATGATAATAACAGATTTTGAACTTGGACGTAGAATTATCGCACAAGAGGCAAATGGAAAAAATTTTATACAAGTTATTGATTTAAGAACAAATTTATCTGTTACAACAGGTGATTTGGTTTTACAGCGTTTTTATGACAAAGAAACAGATACTTATCTTACAGAAAATCTTATTACAGGACAAATCTTGAAGAAAGAAAAATATAGAGCTAATAATAAGTATGACTCTGTTATAGAGTATGCGCCAGGAACAGGTAATGTTACGAGAGAATATGTTTATGATTCAAAAACCGGTGGGTATTTTGACAGTACATATTATGATACAGGAGCAAGAAAAAAACTTGTAAAAACTTCTAAAGATGGTAGAAAAAAAGATATATATAAATTTGCACAAGATGGAAAGACAATTTTAAGCCGTGTTATTTTAGAATTCGGTAAATATGACAAACTGGAATGTGAAACTGTATACATTCCCGGTACGGATATAGTTGATAGCCAAACTGTATATGGTGAAGAAGTTTGTACTAAATATAAGTTCAGAAAAAGTCCAAATGTTCCTCAGTCAGCAGAAAATTATGTTGATGGAAGATTAGTAGAGGAAATAAAATTTCAAAAAGATGGTGAAACATATGAATATTCAAGGCAGTACAAAGAAGATGGGGCCTTTAGAGATAATTTCTATAACAGATATGGATATCAAACACATTCGAAATCATATACAGCTGATAATTTCTTGTATCAATATGCCGAGTATAATCCAGATACAGAAGAAGTAATAAGATCTATAGATTATGATAAATTAACCGGTACTAAGAAGGAAACGCTCTATGATGAAAGAACCGGATATGCTAAAAAAATTATTCTTTCTGATGCAAATGGAAGAACAAAAGAAATAAATGAGTTCTTTATTGGAACAACTAAGTTAAAATCAAAGATTGAATATAATCCTGATGGTTCATTTCTATATACAAGATTTGATGAAACAGGCGCAGTTCTGAGAAGAGACGAATATAATGCAGATGGAACAAAAAAATATTATAAGCAAAGTGGTTCAGGAAGACAAAACTATGGAAATTATTCTTATAATACTGGAAGCAAGTCTTCAACACATAAAGAAACTGTGTTGTCAGAAGAAGAAGTTATTGAGCATATTCTAAATGTGACTTCAAGTACAGGTAAAAGTATAAGTGAGATAACTCCAAAAGAATGGGCAAAGTTGGCGGAAATTTTAGAAATTGAAAATCCTAATGACTTGATGAGTCTTGATAAAGAAACATACAGAAGACTTTCAAAGAAGTTCCATCCTGATTTACAGCAAGGTGAAGCGCAAAAAGCATACGGAGAAAAATTGTTTAAAATAATTCATAATTTGTATAATTGTAAAATGTCTTAAACAAGTGGGATTTTATTGCTCTTTTTCTCAATATATAATTAATTTACTTATGTAATTTTACAATTGTTACATATTGTTTATAAACAAAAAATGTATAAATTACATTAGAAAAATTCAAAATATGTAAGAAGTTTACAATAAAAGTTTATTTTTTTATTTAAAAATCTAGAAATTTAAAAAAAATATATTAAATATGTCTTTTTTTAAAAAAAGTACTTTCTGTAAGGCAATCAAATCAAGTATTTGCGCTGTATTTATTGTTGCATTATTTTTATTGTCGTAATAGAATTTTTCTAAAAATATTTTTTAATAAAGGCAAAAATAATGTTAAAAGATTTGTTAGATAAGAAAAAGTGTTTTAAATTGGTATGTGGAGCTGGAAATGAAGATGAGGATGAAGTTGAAAAACTAGTAACTGTTTATTCAAGGGCAGGATGTCAGTTTTTTGATGTGTGTGCTAAATCCGAAATTGTAGATGCCGCCAAACGAGGTTTAGAAAGAGCTGGGATTAAAGAAAATCGATATTTATGTGTTAGCGTTGGAATAGATGGTGATCCTCATATTACAAAAGCAGTAATAAATAAAGAAAAGTGTATACAATGCGGAAAGTGTAAGGGAATATGTCCTCATGATGCTGTAAGTTCTGTTTATGGCGAATATAATGTTAAAAAGGAAAGATGTTTGGGGTGTAATCAATGTCTGAAAGTATGTCCTGCTTCAGCTATATCAATGGTAACACAGCTTCAAGATTACAAAGAGGTTCTTCCAAAATTAATTGTGAAAGGAATAGATTGTATTGAATTTCATGCAATTTCTGAAGATGAAGCTGATGTAGATGATAAATGGAATCAAATAAATGAACTTTTTGACGGAATGTTATGTATTTCAATTGATCGTTCTGAGCTTGGCGACAGAAAGTTGAAAGAAAGAGTAAAAAGATTACTTTCTAAAAGAAAACCATATACAACAATAATTCAAGCAGATGGTATTGCAATGAGCGGAAATGATGATGAATATGGAACAACTCTTCAAGCAGTTGCAACGGCTCAATTATTTCAAAATGCTAAAATGCCTGTATACATTATGATGTCTGGTGGAACAAATACAAGGTCAACAGAACTTGCAAAGAAATGTGGTGTTAATCCTCACTGTATTGCAATTGGTTCTTATGCAAGGAAAATCATTAAAAGATATTTAGAAATGCCAAATTTATTCGATGATGAAAAAGCGATGAGTGAAGCTGTAAAAATATCAAAATCATTAGTTGATATTTCTTTGGAGAATATGAATAATGATTAGTCTAAAGACAAATAAATGGCAAATTAATAATATTGATACTGTTTTGTTTGATAAAGATGGTACTTTTATTGATTTGCACTACTTCTGGGGCAAAATGACAGAAATGCGTGCAAGTGAAATAATAAAAACATTTGGAATGCCGCAGACTTCTTTTTACAGACTTTGTCTGTATTTGGGCTATAATATTGAAACATCAAAAATGTTAAAAGATGGTATTACTGCATTGTATTCCAGACCTGTTGTTATAGAGAAATTTAATGAAAAGTTGAAAGAAGAAAATATAATTACCACAGATAAAAGAATTGAAGAAATCTTTGATTATGTAAGTTCTGAGTTTTATAAGAATATCTCAAAATATACAAAACCAATTGAACCGGCTGTTGATTTTATAAAAAAATTAAAAGCGAATGGAATTAAAATAGGAATAGTAACTTCTGATGCCAAAGAATCAACTTTATTAACTATAAAAAATTTTAAATGGGATAATTTATTTGATGTTGTGATTGGTCGGGAATCTTCAAAAAGTACAAAAGAAAGCGGAATCCCCACAAAAATGGCATTAGAAATATTAACTGCCAATCCAAAAACTTCAATAATGATTGGTGATGCTCCAATGGATTATATTTCTGCAAAAAATGCAGGAATTGAAAAGACAATTCTTGTCGCAACCGGTCAAATAGATGAAGAAGAACTTCAAAAAATGTCTGATTATACAATAGAATCACTAAGTGATGTAGATATCTTTTAACATATAGTATTTGGCATCTTGATTTTTTTATATTGTGGTGCAAAAATAGTTGATATAGTAAAGAGGTATTTATGTATAGCCGTAACTCAAATCAAAATAAAGATTGGTGGCACCTGTTTCTTGAAACAGGCATTTTGAGTTGGCGTTAATTTGAATAACTTAAAAAAAATTTATTTAGCCTGTTTCTTTGTAAACAGGCTATTTTTTGTATTCAGATTAATGTAAAGGTGAAAATAATGAAAGTAGAAAACATAGGATTAGGATTAAATATTGCAAGAAAATTTATATCATTACAAGAAGGCGGTGCAGGTCTTTCTCATATGCGATTTATTCAAGACAGTGTAACCGGACTTTTGCCGAAAGCAATTTTTGCACGTTCAAAAGCAGATCTTGCAGAAAACTGTTTTTTGGAATTGGCTGAATCGGCACTTGTTTATTATGGGCCCGGAATAATAGGAGAAGGTATTTTTAGAAAATTGTATAGCAAGAATCTTCCAGATAAATTAAAAGAAAAAATAGCAACTCCTGCCGTTGAATTATTGAAAGAAAACTCGATTGATAATAAGAAGATAATTCCAATAAAAGCGGCAATAGCTTTAAGCAGTTTATCTATCCCAATTGTTGAATATTCATTAAATTATATAAAGAATCTGTTAACTTTAAAGATGTTTAAACAAGGAGACTTTAATGATATTGCTAAGCTTGATAAAAATAAATCTATAAATACAGAAAAGAATAAAGAAGTGGAAAAAAGTGCAAAAAAACATATTTTCGGTGCTTCAGCCGCTTTTGGTCTTTGTTTGGGATTAAGTGCATTATTGTGTAAAAAAGGTGAAAATTCTAAAACTCTTCAAAACTTTTCTGAACTTATTCTTGCACCCGGAAATAAATTAAAGAATCAAAAGTTAAAAGATTTTGCAAACAAATATATGAGTGTAGATTTCGCAAATAATAATGGTAAACTTACAATGAGTAAAGGTCAACTGACTTCTTGTGTAACAATAGGTGCACTTGGTTATTTTGGTGCGGCAAAAGATAGGGGTAAACAAAACTTTTTAGAAGTTCTTTTCAGAATGCCAATTGTAGGATTTTATATTATTTGCGGAAATGAACTTCTTGAAAAAGGTTTTAAAAAAATGTTGGTTAAATCAGGTAAATGTAAAGAAACAATAGGTAAAAATTTAGAAGTGCCTACTTTAAAGGATTTAACTTCATTAGCAAAGAAAATCCAAGCAGAAAAAGGTGGTAATTATAGTGACATATATAAAAAATTACTAAAACAAAAAACATTAATATCAGGAGTTCCCTTCCTTTTTGGAATAGGTGTAATGGGATTTTTTGTTGCAGCGGTTTCAAGATATTTTACTCAATACAGATATGATAAAGAAAAAGCAATTAAAAATTTAAAAAATCAAACTATAAACTTTTATAAGGATAATAATACTCCAAACGTCTTTAGTAATTTTGTATAGAATGTATAAATATTCTATATTTATATTAAATTTTGAAAAGTATTTTGTAAAATTGATTTGTGCTAGTATAATAAAAAAATGGTTATTATAAATTTAATTGTAATTTTATTTTTATTATTGGCAAACGGTTTTTTTGTTGCATCAGAGTTTGCTTTGGTTAGTGTAAGACAAACCAGAATAAGTCAATTGGCAAATGAGGGGCATTCTACAGCAAAGATTACAGTAAATGCGTTGAAAGAACTGGATAGATATATTGCTGCGACTCAACTTGGTATAACTATTGCGAGTATAGGTCTTGGTTGGGTTGGTGAAGCTACACTCGCAAAAATCATTCAACCATTGTTCGATTTTTTACCGCATGTTTCAAATACGGTTGCTTCACATACAATCGCAGTAGCAATCGCATTTGTATTAATAACATTTATGCATGTTGTTTTGGGTGAATTGATGCCAAAATCTATAGCTCTTCAATATCCCGAAGAAACAGCTTTAACTGTTACAAGACCATTGGTTTTTACTTCTAAATTATTTACGCCGTTTATATTTCTTTTGAACGGTTTTGGAAATTGGTGTTTGAAATTGTTAAATATACCGCCTGCTCATCCTACACATGCCGTTCATACAGAAGAAGAAATTGACATGATTATTGATGCAAGTTACAAAGGTGGCGTTTTAAATGAAACAGAAAATTTTATCTTGAAGAATACATTGAAGTTCTCTGATTTAACAGCAAAACAAATTATGATACCAAGGTGTGATGTTGTTGCTTTACCAGTAGATATAGAGCTGATAAAAATGCAGGAAATAATACTTGAAAATCAATATACAAGATATCCGGTATATGAGGACAATATTGATAATGTTCTTGGTATTTTGCATGTAAAAGATTTATATTCTGCAAAAATGAAAAATGAAGAAATATCTTTAAAAAATATTTTAAGAAAGCCGTTTTTAGTTCCTGAAACTATGACAATGGATGTATTGTTACAGAATTTTAAAAGTAATAAGACAGAAATTGCCATTGTTATAGATGAATTTGGAGGAATGTCAGGTATAGTTTCTTTAGAAGATGTTCTTGAAGAAATTTTTGGTGATGTTCAAGATGAATTTGATGAAGAAGAAAATAATATAAAAAAAGTTTCGGATAATAAATATATTATGAACGGCTTATTGAGAATAGATGAGTTTTTTGAGTATTTTTCAATAAAACATGAAGAAGATGATGAAGTTGAGACAATTGCAGGACTTGTACAAAAGTTGCTATGTCGAATGGCAAAAGTAAATGATGAAGTAAAAATAGAAAACTTAAAGATAAAAGTATTAGAAATAAAAGGCAGAAGAATAAAGAAACTTTTAGTTGAAAATCTCAATGAAGAAAATGTTTCTGCTGATTAGTTTGAAAATATTTATTTATCATTTAATAATATAAGTTTTGGATAAATATAAGAGATTGTATAAAAGTTACTTACGAAATGTGTATAGAGATTGAAGAAATACAGTATCCTTATTTTGATTTTGATGAATTTATGTTTATAAAAGGAATGGAGTTTCCAAGCATATAATAAGGAAGTTTTCCATCCCATTTTTGAACAGCTTCATACTCAACAAGAGATTTATTCTGAGAAAGAGCATTTGCTCTGATTTCCATAGATTTAGCTTCTGCCTGAGCTGAAATTAATTTTTGTTTTGCTTCTTCTTGAATCTGAACGGTTTTATTTTTTGCTTTTAATGCATCTTGTTCCGCTGTTACTTTACTTTCAATCGCTCTTTCAAATACATCAGAATAATTTATAGAAGTTATTTGAAAGTCAGTAACACTAATATAATTATCTTTTAGATGGTTTTGGAGCTTTGTTAATATTTCTCCTGTTGCTTGTTCTCTATTTGCAACAAGATCTTGAGCATTCCACTTTCCAATAACGTCTTTTATACTTCCTTCAACCACTGGCATTAGTATTTTATCTTCATAATCGCTTCCAACTTCTCTATACATTTTATATGCATTTTCTGGCTGTAAATTATAATTAATTACATAAGAAATTTTTGCCTGTTGTATATCTTTAGTATAAACAGAAGTATTTATAGATCTTTTCTGTGTTCTAACATTCATTGTTTCTATTTTCGATATAAATGGAGTTACTAAATGTATTCCTTCTGAAAAACTTTGGTCAGAAACTACACCTAATGTAACTTTTACACCTCTTTCACCAACTCCAACCATAGATATTGGATTGAAAAAAATAATAAATAAAATAATTAACGAGATTATTATAATTGGAGTTGCCAGTTCTTTTTTATCCATTTTTATATTCCTTATTTTATTAAAGCAAGTACTGCAAAAATTATATATATCAAAACTACAAACAATATAAAAATACTATAGCATTTTATAATGTTACTACGATATTTTTTATATAAGTTAACGTTCAATATAGTACTTAATATTATTATAATAATATTTATTATTAGAAAAATTACAAATAGAAATAATAAAATTCTTAATGCCATAGTTTTCTTTCTCTAATATAAATTTATAGATTTTAATTATAGTTGTCAAATTTTTTCTGCATGTGGCAGAAACAAAATACTTTCTTCTCCTGTAAGACAAAAACAGACAGGTTGATCCTGTCTGTTTAAAATACGCCCGGAGCGATTCGAACGCTCGACCCACTGCTTAGAAGGCAGTTGCTCTATCCAGCTGAGCTACGGACGCTCACAATGTTTATTAAATCACATAAATATAAAATTTCAAGACAAATTTTAAAAAAAATCAAATGTAACAAATGTAAATTTATTTTATAAACTAGCAAATCTTAAGAAAAAAAATACTTTATTTATATGTTAGGCAGGAGAAAATATAAATGATCTCACTAAATCCATATCAATACAATCAAATGCAAGCAGCCGGAGCAAGTAGCTCTGGAATTTCGTTTGGTGGAGGTCAGCAGCATTTTACACCTCAAGGAGCTGAGGAAAAGAACATTTTTGCATCAGATAATAATGTGTCAAGTTCTTCTGTTCAGGGTTTATCTGGTTTAAATTCCGGTAATTGGGGCGGTGTAAATAGTATTAGGCAAAATCAAGGTGGAGATGTTGGTCTTGTTGAACGCCTTGATAGAATGGATGCTGCATATCAAAAACCAAATCAACAAAATGAATATCTGGCAAATAAGCTTGATTTCTATGCTTAATATTTGATTAAATTAAAATTTTAGATATAATTATTGTATGAAGAATCTGTACAACATTGATGACTGGTCAGATGTTTCTTGTCTTAGATTGGGTGAAATTTTACTTGAATCAGGCAAGATAAATCTTTATCATTTATCTATGGTTCTGGATGTTCAGCGCTTTAAAAAAATGCCAATGGGTGAAATTTTTTTATCTATGAAAGTCATAAGTAAAAAAGATTTGAAGCAGGCATTGTTAATTCAAAAAATGATACAGAAAAGATGCAATAATGCATAAAATATCTAAAAAAATTTTATTATTCTTTTTCGCCTTTCTTGTATTGCAAGGAGTCTCTTTTGCAGAGATATTTGAGTTTGCTCAAATAAGTGATGTGCATTATTCACTTGATGATAAAAGCATGGATAAATATTTGTATTTTTTGTCTTTATCTTTAAAGAAAAGAAATCCGGATTTTGCCGTTTTTCTTGGTGATAATGTGGATAAATCAAGAGAAGAAGATATTATAGGTTTTATGCGTGCAATTCATCCTATAAAAATACCTTATTATATTGTTTTGGGTAAAAATGATGCACATAAATTAAGCGGTATTGAAAAAGAAACATATCTTGATATTGTTACAACATTTAATCGTAATCAGGAAGATGCATTAAAATATTATTATTTTAAGCCCAATAGTGATTTTATTTGTGTAGTATTAGATGATAATCCTGATTTTGCACCGTCCAAACATGGTCAAATTGGTGATGATCAACTTGCTTGGCTTGAAAAACTTCTTGTAAAATATCCCAAAAAAATATTTATAATATTTCATCATTGTCCTTTGATGCCGCCGAGAGTTGAGTATAAATTATCTATGTTGAATACAGAAAAATATCAAGAACTCTTGAAAAAATATAATAATATACTTTTGATTTCAACAGGACATTATCATCAAGAAGCGGTTCAGACAGATGAAAACGGAATAAGGCATATCTCTGCCCCTGCGTTCAAAGATATACCTCATTCATATCAAATAATTAAAATAATATATGATGAAAAGACTTATAAGTCTCCGAAAGATATTCAGGTTGTTGTTTCTCGTGTAAGAGTTTAACTATTTACTTTCTTTATAAACATAATTTCTTGCGCAAGCAAACATTGCATTTGCCAGTCCTTGATTGCTATCGAAATTAAAACCTGATGTTTTTAATAATTGGCGCATTCTTTCTTCCCAGAAATCATACATTTCTTCTTTTGAAACATCAAGAACTGAAGCAATAACACTAACTTCTTCCCAGTCAAGGGGAATTGGTCTTGCACCTCTTAGAATATCAACAATTTCGAGTCTTTGTTTTCTTGGAAATGATTTTAAAAATTGAACTGTTGATAAATTCTTTTCTTTTTGTTTCTCTCTTATAAATTCAGTTGTTTCATCAATTAAAATTGGATCTTGCGGAATTTTATATTCTACAAATTCTTCGGGAGAAATATCCATTACTGTTGCGATTCTTTCAAGAGTTGTACTTCTTGTTGAAAAAGGGATAGTTTCGTCTATCAGGTTATATACATAAGAAAGTGTTACTCCAATCATTTGGGCAAAATCCTTTTTATGTAAGTGTGTGTTTTCCAAAAAATTATAAAGCATTTCACTGCTTTTCATTCTAATTATAGAATCTTTATTTTTAGTCATAAGTTGTCTCCTATTTTTTATAATAATTAGTCATTTTCTAAAGTTTTTAATTGGTAAGTTGAATATAAATGTGGGATAATTTATAAAAAAGGAAGCATGGATGAAATTATTAATCTGTTTAGGAAATCCCGGTATAAAATACGAAAATACGAGACATAATGTCGGATTTATGTTTGCCGATTTACTTTCTGAAAAGTTAGGGTGTAATTTTTCAAATGAAGCAAAATTTAAGTGTGAAATAGCCAAAGGCGTATATAAAAATGAGGCAATATGGATTATTAAGCCTCAAACATATATGAATTTATCAGGTGAGTCACTGGCTTTATTGAAGAATTTCTATAAGATTGATATAAATACTTTATTGCTTATTTATGATGATATTTCTCTTGATTTAGGAATTATAAGGTTTAGGGCGAAGGGGTCAGATGGCGGTCATAACGGAGTGAAATCTATTATAAAACATGCTCAAACACAAGTTTTTGACAGAATTAAGATAGGAATTGGTCCACAGCCGTCTTATATGAAATCTGAAGATTATGTGCTTCAAAATTTTTCACACGATGATATAAAAATTTTAAATGAGACTTTAAACAGAGTAATAGACGCTTTTTTCTATTATTGTGATGTAAATGCTGATTTAAATAAAGTTCAGAATAAATATAATTAGTTATTTTATTAATTATTTTAAGTAAATTTTTCTATCTTATTTCTAATTAAATAAAAAAAAGAGGGCATTAAGCCCTACTGTCTGGAATTAAGAATAGTTGGAAGTATGAAAAAGATACTTATATATAACTAAATAAATCTTTTTAATACAATTCGACAACAGGATAAAAGAAAAATACCTCTTCTGGGTAGTATTCAAAGAGGCCATTAAGTGCATATAATACACTTAATGGCAAAAAGCCCGTAAAATAAGGAAATTATTAATTTGTAATATTTTATATTTTAAAGTATTGACAAAATATTTTTT
Source organism: Candidatus Gastranaerophilales bacterium (assembly GCA_944323935.1). GTDB lineage: Bacteria > Cyanobacteriota > Vampirovibrionia > Gastranaerophilales > Gastranaerophilaceae > Avigastranaerophilus. The sequence continues at coordinate 49,163 of CALUUJ010000011.1, forward strand.
CTAATACATAATGAATATATAAAATAAAGTGTAGTTAAAACACTTTAAACGAAAGAGGTAAACGAAATGAAAGTAAATTCAATAAATTCATTTAATTATAACTCAATAAGACCAAGTTTTAAACATACGGCTGTTCCATATCCGGAATATGAAAGTGCTTATTATAAAGATCCTGAAACAATAGGAACAAAAATTTTGAGTATAGCAGATAAGATATCTGAGCTATTTAGTCCAAAAGTTACGAAAGAAGCTGAAGAAATTAAGTCTGGTATAGATAAGTTATATTCAAAACAAACTGAGAAAAAGAGTGATGTCTCTCCGAAGAAACAGCTATTATCAGTTCTCGCTTAAACGTTCTCGTTTTCGTTTAAAACCCATTTTCTTCTTAATTTCCACTGTATTATCGTTAGAGTAAGAATAAACACGAATAGGATATATGCTATTGCTGATGCTTTTCCTATATTGAAGAATTCAAAAGCATTTTTGTACAGCCAATAGACAAGTATGTTTGTTGAATTTTCCGGTCCGCCTTGTGTCATTAAATATATTAAGTCGAATACTTGAAAAGAACTTATTGTTGTTATCAATAGCACGAAAAATATTGTAGGGCTTAGTAAAGGGATTGTTATATTGAAGAATATTCTTTTGTTGGTCGCTCCATCAATTTTTGCTGCTTCATAAACTTGTTCATTTATTGTAGAAAACCCCGAAATAAAAATTATCATATTGTATCCGATTAGTTTCCATACAGAAACAAAGATTAAAGCCGGCATTGCAAGGTTTGAGTCATATAACCATTGCAAATTTGATTTTAAAATATAATTTATAATGCCTATATTAGGGTCAAAAATCCATTGCCAAACCATTGCAACTACAATCATTGGAGTTATAAATGGTAAAAAATATGCTGTTTTATATATTTCTTTCCCTAATATTTTGTTTTTTATTATAGAAGCAAGTATTAAGGGAATAAATGTTGCAAATACAGTTACAGAAATTGCATATACAATAGTATTTTTTAATATTAACCAGAAATCTTCTGATGTTAACAGATCTATATAATTGAGAAAACCGGTAAATTTAATTTCTGAGATTAAATTCCATTTAAAGAAACTTAAAATAAAAGAAAAAACAGATGGTAAAAATATAAAAATTACACATCCTAAAAAAGATGGTAAAACAAAGGCAAAAAATATTAGTTCTCTTTTATTAAATTTCATTTTATTACAACATTTTCTTATTATTTTTGATTTTGCTTATAATATTTTCTATAATGTTGAGTATAATCGTTTTTTTATTTTGAAACAAGGATATAAATAAATATGACAAAAACAGTTGATTTTAGCGCTTTTGGAAAAAATGATATTCGTGGTATATATGGCGAAGATGTTACAGAAGAATTATTTTATTATGTCGGTAAAGGATATGTTAAATATATTCAAGATAAGACTGGTTTGGCTCCAAATGATATTTGGATAACTATTTCAAGAGATGCCAGACTCCATTCTGAATCACTTGCAAAAACCTTAATAAAAGGTATTGTTCATATGGGGTCTAATGCTATTAATTTGGATATTGTCCCAACTCCAATCGGATATTTTTCCGAATTTGTTTCTATTCCTGAAAGTATATCAAAAGATGCAAAAATTTCAGGTGCTTTAATTGTTACTGCAAGCCATAATCCTCCTGAGTATAACGGTTTAAAGCTTACTTTTAATAAATCATCTTTGAATGAAGAAGAGATAAAAAAGGTCAAAGAGTATACTATTGAGCAAATGAGTAATGATATTACTTCAGTGAAGCATGGTGAATCAAGATTATATAACATTCTGCCTCAATATATAGATTTTCTGACTTCACGATTTGGGAGAATTGGCAAGGGTATAAAAGTTGTTGTCGATAGTGCAAATGGTACAGCTGGTGTTGTTGCCCCTAAACTATATTCTGATATTGGCTGTGATGTTATTGAATTATACTCTGAGCCTGATGGTAAATTCCCTAATCATCATCCGAATCCCAGTGATTTATCAACATTAGATGATGTAAAGAAGAAAGTTATAGAGACAAAAGCTGATATTGGTATAGCTTTTGACGGTGATTCAGATAGATTGGGTATAATAGATTCAGATGGTAATGCATTGACCGGTGATAAATTATTATATATTTATGCGCAAGATGTTATAAAGGATTTATCCGTCAGAGGTGAAAAGCCTACAGTTGTTTCAGAAGTTAAATGTTCGCAGGTTTTATTTGATGAAATCAATGCTCAAGGCGGTAACGCAATAATGTGTAAGACAGGACATGGTTATATTAAATCAAAGATGAAAGAAACAAATGCTATATTAGCAGGTGAAATGTCCGGGCATATGTTTTTTAAAGACAGATATTACGGTTTTGATGATGCCGTGTATGCAGGTTGCAGAGTAATTGAAATTTTAGCAAAAAACAAAAGAACAAATCCTAATTTTAAATTAAATGATTTATTACTACCATTTAATAAAGTTTGTACTTTAGATGAAGTTAGATATAACTGTAAAAATAATCTAAAAAAACAGGTTCTTTCTGATATAACTGAAAAAATAAAAAAAGATGATATGATATTCGGTACAAAAATTAATGACATCGTGACATTAGACGGTTTGAGGATTATATTTCCTGATGGATTTGCTTTAATAAGACAAAGTAATACAGAACCTGTATTTACACTTAGATTTGAAGCTTCAAAAGAAAAAAAAGCGATAAATTATAAAAATGTTATGATTTCGCTTCTTGATGAAAGTATTTCCAAATATTCAGAAGGTGAGGAATAATGAAAGCATCAATATTAGCTAAAATAGTAGTTGTTTTATGTTTTTTATCATTACTTTTAGGTTTTTTTGCAATAGATAAGAACGAATCTTATATCGGAGAGAATAAGACAAGTAAAAATATAATATCTAATACTAATAAAGTTGCAGTAATTGAATTAGATGGAGTAATAGCATCTTCATCTGAAAGTAATTTTTTTGCAAAAGAAGCAAATGCTGCAAATATGTTGAAATCTTTAAAATTAGCTAAAGAAGATACTGAAATACAGGGCGTTATTTTAAAGATAAATTCCCCCGGAGGCACTGTTGCAATGTCTCAGAATATATACAATCAGATTATGAATATAAGAGAAAATAAGCCTGTAATTGCAGTAATGCAAGATGTTGCCGCAAGCGGCGGTTATTATATTTCTTCTGCCGCAGATAGAATAATTGCTCAGGATGGTACTCTAACAGGTAGCATAGGTGTAATTTTTTCTTTTATGGACTATCATAATTTACTTACCAATAAATTAAATGTAGACCAAGTTGTTATAAAAAGTGGTAAATTTAAAGATATAGGTTCAAGTACAAGAGCTATGCTTCCTGAAGAAAAAGAATTAATGCAAAATATTGTTGATGATTCTTATCAGCAATTCTTAAATGCTATAAGAAATGGTAGAATTGAAAGAAAGGCTTGTTATGAAGTCCCAAAAGTTGATTTATCGGAAGAAAATTTAACTAAGTATGCTGATGGACGAGTATTTACGGGCATGCAAGCTAAGAAACTTGGATTTATAGATGAAAACGGAGATATGGATACTGCAAAATCAATGATTGAGAAAATGGCTCAACAGAAATTCAATAATAAGCTAAAAGTAAAGCTTGTTAATTATAATAGAAAAAGTTCTTTCGGAGAGTATTTTTCTAGTTTAACTGAATATTCTTTGAATAGAAACATAAAATTTTCGGATATAATTCCAACAAGTATGGTATTAAGTAGAAGGCCTTTATATTTATGGGAATAACAGTAAATGATTTTTTTGAAAATATATATAGTGTAATTTTTTCTCCAAAAGCATTTTTTGAACGAGAAGATGTAACTGTATCTATAAGATTAGCAGTTGTAACAGTAGTCTTTATAGCGCTTATCAATAAGCTTACATTAGGTATTTTCGATGGTTCAATATTAAGTTTGATGTTTATTTTCTCGTTGTTTTATTCCATAATATCTACAGTTTTTATTTGGTTTTTAACTGCTTTATTTTTTGAATATATAGCAAGAATATTTGATAGAGGTAAAAAACTGGAAAAGATATTATTTTTAACTGCTTTTGTTCCGGTTCCTTATATATTCTTTGCACCATTAAATTTAATAAAACAAATAGGCGAAATTGGTTATATTTTTGCAACAATAATTGAATGTGTATTATACTTTTGGATAATCTTTTTATATGCTTTGGCACTTAGAGCTGTATATAATATAACAATTTCCAGAGCATTTATGCTAATATTTCTTCCTTTTGTTGCTTCGTTTTTTGCTATTAACTGGATGGTATGTTTTGTTTCTAAATTGTGGTATATATTCTCAATATAGAGAATTTTGTTATGAAAAAATATATAATAATTTTATTACTATTATTTTTAATAAACACAGAATCGATTGCAGAAATGTCTATTCATGAGAAAATTACTGCGATTGAAAATACTATTTTTGGTTATGATTATAAAGATGAATCTGACGAAAAAAGAGTAGAACGAATAGAAAAAAATCTATATGGTCAAAAGAAAACCGGAGATATAATAAATAGAGTAGATAGTATACAAAATGATACCGGATTAACAATTAAAAAAGAAAGACCTTTATATAGTAGTAATTCATCTTCTCAAAGCAAAGAAAATCTTAAATTACCTGAGTTAAAAGAAGATTCTACTGTTGAATATCCGATAGTAGATAAGATGGAAGAAGAAATATTTAATACAACATATAAGAATGAAAATATATATTCAAGGTTGAACAGATTGGAAGAAAAAGTATTTAATAAAACAAGCAGTGAAGACTTAAATTCCAGAGTAGATAAACTTGCTTCAGTTATAAGACCGAAAACAAAAAAAATGTCTAACCAGTATGCATATGATTATTCAAGTGATGATTTAAATAATTATTATAATAATAACGGCTTTGAACCGGTAAATGATCAATCTATGCCATTTCAGCTTGCAGCATTAGAGGAAGACTTACTAAGGAACGCATATAATAATGATAATACTTCAAATAGATTGAGCAGATTAGAACAAAAACTTTTTAATCGAACTTTTGTTTCTGATTCAGATGTAACTCGTTTACAGAGAATTATGGTTGCTTATGATGCAAAGAAGAATAGTTATAAATACGAAAATAATAGAAAAATGCAAAATATGGCAACAATGTCTCAAATAGGAGGAATATTATTGATGATATTGGCAATTTTATTATAGAAGTTGCATTTCTTTGAAAAGATCATCTTCAACACTGTTTGCATTATCAAAGATATTATTGTTATTGACTGTTTTTTTCGTTTGCATTTTATTTCTTGTTGAATCAACTATTTTCTCAGCAGTTTTACTGCCCACATTATACCCTGTCAATGATGCAGCAACAAAAGCAAGACCTTTGGCTATGTATAATCCTATTCTTGCTGCTTTATTATTTTTTACAATATTGGTATTTGTAAGTTTATTATTAATATTCTTAAGTGCTTTTTCTGCGATTTTCTCAAAAGTATACATAGTTGCAATGCCGGATGCTTGAGAAGCTCCTGTTCGAACTTTGTCTTCTGCTACTGCTGTATTATAAATCCCCGATGCAATAATTAGCGGATATACAATTTTTCTTGCAATAGCTGCTGCTTTATCGAAAACAGACGCAATTGGTGATGCTATAGAACCTTTAATTAAGCCTGTTTTGGCGACAGAATCAATTGTACGAGCTGTTTGTGCTCCTGCAATTCCTTCTTTAAAAAGATTTTGTTCTTTTTTACCGTATACAAGATTTCTTGCTGCAAAATATGCGCATGAAATACCGTTTGGCATAGTGACCTTAACCTTTTATATACTTACCTATTTATATAAAAACATTTTGTTATTCAAAATTTACTCAATGCCAATAATAGTTTACAAATTTAACAAATACTTAAACTTCTTGCTGATTTATGAGAAAATATGTTTATTAAAACAGAGGGGAGATTAAATTACATGAAAGACAAAACATTTTTAATGATACCCGGGCCGACTCCGGTTCCGGAACGAGTACTTTTAGAAATAGCAAAACATCCAATGGGGCACAGAAGTTCGGAATTCTCCAAAATTTTGGAGTCTGTATACTCGGATTTAAAATATGTTTTTCAAACCTCGAATGATGTACTTGTTTACACATCAAGTGGTACAGGTGCAATGGACGCTGCATTATCTAATTTGATTAATCCGGGTGACAAGGTATTATCTTTAGTAATTGGTAATTTTGGACAAAGATGGGCTAAAATTGCTAAAGCTTTAGGTGCAGATGTCGAAACTATCGAAGTTGAACCTGGTAATGCTATTAATCCTCTTGTTTTAAAAGAAAGATTAGATAAAGATGTTAATAAAGAAATTAAGATTGTCACTCTAACACAGAATGAAACATCTACAGGAGTTACAAATGATGTTAAAACCCTTGTTTCATATATAAAAGAGCACGGTGCGTTATCTGTCGTTGACGGTGTAACAAGTTTAGGTGCTATGACTTGTAAAATGGATGAATGGGGTATTGATGTATTAATTTCAGGTTCACAAAAAGGATTTATGATTCCTCCCGGTTTGGCATTTTTAGCTGCAAGTGAAAGAGCTTGGGCTGTTCATAAAGAATGTCAGAGACCTGATTTCTATTTCAATTGGAGCACAAACAGAAAATCTGTTATTGAAAATTCGACAGCTTTTACCCCTGCAGTTAGCCTTATTTCAGGGCTTAAAGTTGCTCTTGAAATGATGAAAGAGGAAGGTCTTGAAAATATTATTAACCGTCATACTAAAATTGCAAAAGCTTTACGAAAAGCATTGAGAGCAATTAATTTGAAACTTTTTGTTGAAGATGATTCTATTGCAAGTACTTCTATTACTGCAATATTACCGCCTGAAAATGTTAGTGTACCTGACATAAGAAAAGTATTAAAAAATGATTATGATATTGTAGTTGCAAATGGTCAAAACCAATTAAAAGACAAAATTTTCAGAATGGGAACTTTAGGTTTTGTTTCTGAACGTGATGCAATTACTGCTGTGGGTGCTTTAGAAGCAACACTTCATAAATTAGGACATAAATTTGAATTGGGTAAGGGTGTTGCAACTCTTATAGAAGAAATGAATAAATAGGTGACAAAATGAAAGTATTAATTACAGATAAGATTAATGAAGCTGCAGGCAAAATACTTGAAGGAGTAGCTCAAGTTGACTTTATACCTACTCTTCCGGAAGACGAACTTGCAGAAAAAATAAAAGATTATGATGCGTTAATGATTAGAAGTCAAACAAAAGTAACAAAGAAAATATTAGATGCAGGTAAAAATTTAAAAATTGTTGGTAGAGCAGGTGTAGGCGTAGATAATGTTGATATAGATGCTGCAACACAAGCTGGTGTTATTGTTGTAAACTCACCTGATGGAAATACAAATGCTGCTGCTGAACATACGTTAGCTCTAATGCTTGCTATGTCAAGGAATATTCCGGCCGCTGCATCATCTACAAAAGAAGGTAAATGGGAACGTTCAAAATTTACTGGTGTTGAAGTTTTCGGAAAAACACTTGGTATTATTGGATTCGGAAAAATTGGTCAACATGTTGCTCATGTCGCTATTGCTTTAGGAATGAATGTTGTGGTATCAGACCCATATACAACAAAAGAAGCGGTTGAAAAAATTGGGGCTAAATATGTTACAAGTCTTGATGAATTTTGGGGGCAATGTGATTATATAACTATTCATACTCCAAAAACAAAAGAAACAACTTCTTTAATAAATAAAAATACTTTAAATAGAATGAAGAAGGGAGTTAGGATAATAAATTGTGCAAGAGGCGGAATTATTGATGAAGCAGCTTTAAAAGAAGCAATAGAAGCTGGTCAAGTTCAAGCAGCTGCTATAGATGTTTTTGAAACTGAGCCTGATATCACGGCATCACCATTATATTCTTGCAGCGGAAATGTAACTATGACTCCTCATTTGGGTGCAAGTACTGCTGAAGCTCAGTTTAATGTTGCGATTGATGTTGCTGAACAGATTAAAGAAGTTTTATCCGGCGGTAGTGCAAAAGCAGCAATTAATATTCCTGCATTAAAATCTTCTGTTATAGAACCGGTTAAAGATTATATGTCTTTAGCAGAAAATATAGGTGCTCTTGTTAAACAAATTTCTAAGGGTAATTTAAAGAATATAAATATTACTGTAAATGGGAATCTGTCTGAACTTAATGTTGCGCCGCTTGAAGTGGCTGTACAAAAAGGTATTTTCTCTTCTTTTGTTGAAAGTGTGAATTTCGTAAATGCTCCTCTAATTGCAAAAAACAGAGGTATTAATGTTGTAACATCTAAGTCGCAGAAAGATTGTACTTTCTTAGGTTCAATTTCAGTTACTCTTACTACTGATCTTGAAGAAAATACGGTAACAGGTGCTTTAATTGCTAAAAATATGCCAAGAATTGTTAGAATTAATGATTACAATATGAGTATTGAAGCTGAAGAACATATGTTAATAGTTCCTCATGAAAATAAACCTTCAATGGTTGCTAAAGTAGCTGTAGTTATCGGGGAAAATAATATAAATATCAACAGAATGCAAGTTGCTCAAAAATCAAATAAATCTGACAATGTTTCAATTATGATTATCACTACTGATAAAGATGTAGATGATTTAACAATGGAAACTATAAATAAAATAGATGGAATAAGAAATGCCCAATATATTAAGTTAAATCCATAAAATAAATCACGTAATAAAAAGCCCCTTGTTCTAAAGGGGCTTTTTTTGATTTTATTTATTTTATTGTTCGTGTTTACCTTCTATGTATCCTGCTTTTTGTGCACTTACCATAGATACAATTGGAGTTGCAAGTGCTAAAAGAACTGCACCTGCTGTAATTCCTGCTTTAGTTGGGGTCGGTAGTGAATTGAATTTTTGGAATACTTGTGTATTCTTTATAATATCTTTCAAATTATTTCCGTTTATAGAACATTGTGCTAAAGCATTTCCAACTGAAGATTTTATTTTGTTAAATACGTTTGCAGCTTTTTCAGAATTTCCTGTAACTAATGAAGCTGCTGTTGCTGTACCAGCGACTGCGCCACCTAGTTTTAAAAGATCTTTCCCGCCTTCAACTATTTGTTCTTTTATAACTTCAGCTTTTGCTTTATTAGTTAGTTTATCATTTGTAATAATATGTGGTATGCTAGCTGGTGCACCTGCAGGTTTTCCTGATACCTTTTTGTAAATTGCAGCACTTCCTAGTGCAAAACCTGTACCTGCTACGGCTGGCGCAATAACATTCATATTCATATAGATTTCCTTTCTTATTTATAAGTTTAAGTTTCTTACCTTATGACTCTATAATGAATATGAAACTTCAAAATTGCCTTGTTTTAGGCAATTGTTTCAAATTGTTAAGTGGGTTGGTTAATCAGCAATATATGTTGGTGCGGTTTTGGGGCTTTTCCCTTTTATAACATTATGGTAATAAGAATATGTCATTGGTGTACTTTGGTTTAAAATATCACCATCTATAACATCTGCGATATAAACTGTGTGAGTGGATGTTTCAAATTTTCCTTTTATTTCACAAATTAAATAACCACAAGCATCTTTTATTATCGGTAATTCATTAACAATATTATATGGAATTACTTCAAACTTGTTAAAATCTTTTCCGCTTCTAAAACCAAAAGTACCAATTGATAAAGGATTGGAATTTTCGGACAAAATAGATACAGCAAATTTTTTATTTTTTTCTAAGCAAGCGTGTGTATAATTATCGTGATTTACACTCAGTGCGATTGTTGGCGGTTCGGATGCGATTTGCATAATGCTGTTTACCGTGCAACCTGTATATCTTTCACCGTCTTTGCAGGAAACAATATATACTCCATATGACAAATTTTTAAATACATTGTTATTCATAGTGTTCTCATTATTTATATAACAGAGGAGCGTTTGAGCCCCTCTGTTAATAGTTCTAACCTATTACCGGAGCAACAAATGTTCTTGTTGCAAGCTCTTTATCCAGCATATATAGACAATTTTTATCATTACATATCATTTTTAATGTTTTTAAAACATTGCCAACATTTGCTTCTTCTTCTACTTGTTCTTTTAAATACCAATCTAAGAATGATACGGCAGCTCTGTCTTTTACTTCGTCTGCTACATCCATTAATGCATTAATTTTGGAAGTTACTAATTGTTCGTGTTTTAAAACAGCTTCAAAAACTGCTAATGGAGAATCCCATTCTGTATCAGGTTGTTCAATTGCTTGTAATTTTACTTTGCCGCCTCGTTCATGTACATAGTTGAACATACCCATTGCGTGAGCTCTTTCTTCTTGTCTTTGTACATCCATCCAGTTCTTGAAACCTTGTAAATTCATTCTTTCAAAATATGCATACATAGATAAGTATAAATATTCTGAATAGAATTCAGCATTTATTTGATCATTAAAAGCTTTTTCTAATTTTTCATTCATCATGATATCTCTCCTTTTCTATCATTTTATCATTTTATATCTTAACAAAAAATATGCATTAACCAACTATTTAAAATATTTCCTATCTCTTAATTCATCAGGCATGAATTGCTGTTTGTATTCAGGATGTTCGTGAGAATATACGTACCCAACTCCAAATCCGTATTTTGAAGCATCTTTATAATGAGCATCCCTTAGATGCATTGGCGGTTGATAATTTAGTCCGTTATATATATCCTGCATTGCTGAATCTATTGCTACACAAGCACGGTTTGATTTTGGACATCTTGCTATATATTCAACTGCTTGTGCTAAAGGAATACGAGCTTCAGGCATACCCAATATTTCAGATGCGCGAAAAGCATTAATTGCGATGGTTAATGCGTGTGGTGCCGCATTCCCTACATCTTCCGATGCACAAACTATCATTCTTCTTGCAATGAATCTTGGATCTTCGCCAGCTGTAAGCATTTTTGCCAACCAATAAATGGCCGCATCAGGGTCAGACCCTCTCATACTTTTTTGAAAAGCAGATGCCATATCATAGTGTTCTTGTCTTGAGTATTTTATTGATGAAGTTTGTGCAAGTTTTTCTAGCATCTCAACTGTAACGTGTCTTGAATTATTTTCTAACGGAGATGAAAAATATGTATTTTCAATTAAATTGAGTGCACTTCTTGCATCCCCTCTTGCGTAGTTTAAAATGTACTCTTGGACTTCTTTATCTATAATTGTTTCAGAATAGTGAGAAGATAAATATTCAAATCCTTTTGAAATGATTTTTCTCATTGCTTCATCATCAATTGGAGTTAGTCTTATAACTTGTGTCCTTGAAATTAAAGCTGCATTTACCTGAAATGATGGATTTTCCGTTGTTGATCCAATTAAAAAGACAGTTCCGTTTTCAAGATGTGGTAATAGTGCATCTTGCTGTGTCTTATTATATCTGTGGATTTCATCTATAAATAATATTGTTTTTTGTCCGTAAACCAACTTCTCTTTTGCTTTATCTATTGCATCTTTTATATCTTTTACTCCGGATGTCACTGCACTTAGTTCAATAAATTGGCTTTGAGTGTGGTTCGCAATTATTCGGGCAAGGGTTGTTTTTCCGCAACCGGGTGGTCCCCATAATATTAGTGAAAATAATCTGTTTGTTTTCAGAAGATTTATTAATGGGGATTTGTTACCTGTAATATTATTTTGACCCAAATATTCCTCTATTGTTTTAGGTCTTAGTATTTCTGCTAAAGGTATTTGTTTGTTATTCTCTTTTAGATTATCAAATAGATCCATTGTAAAAAATTGCCCTTACATCAATAATATTTTATCATTAATGTTGGAGTTTAAATTATGAAAAAAGCTATTTTATTATATATTTTAATATTTATTAGTATATTCGCTTTTATTTTATATTCACAAAGAGAAAAATATGATAATAACAAAAATGTTATTACCTTTTGGACTCTTCAGCTTGGGAGTTTTGATAATTATATTAATAATATAATTTCAGAATATGAAAAAGAAAATCCAACAGTGAAAATAAAGTGGGTAGATGTTCCATATTCAGAGGGGGAAAAACGTACACTTGCTGCTATTCTAAGTGATAATCCGCCTGATTTGATTAATTTAACTCCTGATTTTTCAGTTCTTTTAGCTCAAAAGAAAGCACTTTATACCATCAAGAAAGAAAAATTAAATCAATTTTTACCTTCTATACTTGAATCTTTAAAATATGATGAAGAATATTTTGGTATTCCATTTTATGCAACATCTGCGGTGACACTTTATAACAAAGAGCTTTCTCATAAAAAAATATCTACTTATGACGAATTATTTTCAATATTACCTAAGAAAAATTCATATTTAACTATGTTTAGTTTTACTGAAAATGATACTCTTTTGAAACTTTTAAATAAATTTGGTATTAATTCACCTGAAAATATTAATAGTAGTAAGAGTATTTATTTGTTCTCTCAGTTTAAAAGAATGTATGATGAAAATATTATTCCAAAGGAATGCGTTACTCAAACGCATAGAGATGCACTTGAAAAATATATGTCTGGTCAATTGTCATATTTGGTTACAGGGGCTAATTTTATAAATATGATTAAAGAAAATGCACCTTCTGTATATGATTCTACGGTTGTTATTCCTCAGTTGGTCGGTGATACCAATTTATATGATTTTTCATTAATGAATTTTGTTATTCCTAAAAAGTCTAAAAATCATGATATTGCTTTAGATTTTGCGCTTTATTTTACTAATAGAGCTAATCAGTTGGAGCTTGCTAAAATTACCACAATTTTGCCTGTTAATAAAGATGCGCTTAATGATGTTTATTTTAAATTTTCTAAATCAACTAATATTCAAGATACTGCAAGAATTATAAGTGCAAAACAACTTTATAATATTCAAACTCCGATATTGAATACTCAAAAGAAAAAAGAATTGAATATTTTATCTGCAAATTATATTCAGGAAATTCTTATTAACAATAAAGATATAAAATATTCACTTGATAAGTTTTCTGAAGACTGGCAAAAACTTTAATTTGAAAATATGCATTTTTGTTCTAAAATCTAATTATGAAATCTGTCTTTAAATTTACAATATTGGATAAATTTATATTAAAACAAATTCTTGAAGTATTTATTCTAGGTGTAGTTGTTTTTACTTCTATAATTTTTGCCTCTGATACATTTATTTCTTTAATTAAGCAGATATCAACTTACGGTATGTCTATAAATATCGCTTTCATGATAATTCTTTTAAATTTACCTGCAGTTATTGTTATGACTATTCCTATGAGTGTTTTATTCTCAACAGTAATGACAGTTAATAAAATGTGTTTACAATCAGAAATTACTATACTTAAAGCTTGTGGGATAAGTATTAAAAGAATTGCAAAGCCGATATTTATGTTCTCTTTTATAATGGCTCTTCTCACTTTTTTCATTAATGAGACAATTGTTCCAATAACAACATCTCAATCTAAAACTTTGGCTTTATATGCACTTGTCCAAAGAAATATTCCAGAAGGCAAACGGAATTTTTCAATAAAAGAATTAAAAGACGGAAATTATTTAAAACGTCTATTTTATGTTGAAAAGTGTGAAGATAAACAATTCTCAAATGTTTCTATATTAGACTTGTCTGATGATGATAAAATTCAAATATTACAAGCTAAAACTGGTACTTCTGTTATAGAAGGCTGGCAATTTGATAATGCTTCAGTTTATACTATTTCTAAGCGAGGTAAAACACTTAATACATCTTGGATAGAAAAAACAATTATAGACTTTGGCAGTGATATACAAAGACAATTAGATAAAAAAAATGATGGTTCTGATTATAATTTTGTGCAGTTATTACCTTATTTTAAAGAGAAAAAGGCTGAAGTACCGCCTGATGTTTTAGCTAAATATCAAGTCCGTTTTTGGGAAAAACTTGCACTCCCTGTAACAACTATAGTTTTTGTTGTTTTAGGTATTCCGCTTGCAATTACTCCTCCAAGGGTAAGGCATAATAGAGGTTTCCTTTTTACTATAGGTATAATCTTTGTATATTATATAATTCGTGCTTTTTCTATGTCTTTAGGCTATAACCATACGATTTTACCGTTTTTTGCAGCTAATTTTCCTAATATTATATTAGGTATAATTGGTTATATTTACTATAAAAAGAAATCTGAAAATATATAGTGTTAAGTTTTGTAAAGTTTATAAAAGGGTCTTTTTAGATAATATATAACTATATGTTCTGTATGAAATAAATAAGTAATATATATTATTTATATAACTTTTGAAGACTAAAAAACGCTGAAACATTTGTAAATATTGAATATGAAGCTCAAAAGCTCTGTTTCCGCTTTTTGTGCTTAAGTTTTAAGCAATTTGTTAAAATAGAAAGTTTTTATATAGGTGTGGGTTAGTTAAAACAAGTAAAAGGTAGGTTAGTTATGGGTTATGCTTTATTTGCAAATCGTAAGATTTATTACACAAATTTAGTTTTCACGTTGCAATCAAAATTAGATAATATTATGCAACAAAAACAAAGTTTATTAAACTTCTCAGCAAATATTTCCGATGGTAAGGTAACCATTGAAGAAATAGCAAGTGATCCGACAAATTTCAACAATTATTCAGAGTATTTACAAGGTGCTGATGCATATATCAATACGCCTGATGATGAAGGTGGTGCTGCGACTTCAATTGGAGAAATTGGTGCAATGGCTGCTGATCAAAATAATAGTGAAGAGTATCTTGCAACAATAGCAGAAATGTTAAATCAAGCAGTTAATGAAGAATATGCTCAACAATATAATAAAAAGTTAGAAGCATTAGAAAATCAATTAGATATGCAGCAAAAGAAGATAGAATCTCAATTATCTGTAGCTCAATCTCAACTTCAAGCAGTTGAAGAAGCAGAAGGTAAGGCTATTGAAAGTGCAACTCCAAAATATAATGGTGTTGGTTAAAAATAAGATACAACCAAAACTAACCATAACTAACATTAAGAACGACCATAAAAGGTCGTTCTTTTTTAGTTTTCTGAAATAATTTTAGGATTGTATCCTTTTTCTTTGAGTTTTATAATGAGAGCAGTTGCCTTTTCTTTATCAGCGAATGAACCGAGTTGAACTATATATGTATCTCTAATAGCTTTGATAAATGGTTCAAGTTCCGGTTCTTCATTTGATATTTTATTTTGTATAATCATTGCTTCTTCTAATGATGAGTATGAGCCCAAATATACCTTTGTAATAGTTACAGGCCTTTCAGGTAATGGTATTACAGGCGTTGCCGGTGATATATTCCTAAAATCAGGTCTTTGGTTTTTTATGTCTTCAATTGATGGTATAGGTGGTTTTTCTGCCTTTTCTACAGATCTATCTTCTGTAACATCTGTTTTTTCTTCTTGTTTTTCTTCATTATCTCTTTTCGCAACTGAAGGCATTTCATCTTCCATTTGTATCCATTTTAATCTTTCATCTATAGATTTTATTTCTACTCCAATTTCAGATTCACTTAATGTTAATGCTTCATTATTTCCGATAGCTACGTCTATATCAGGAGAATATGACTTTAGTATATATGATAATCCAATAAGGACAATAAAAAAAACAAAAGCAAAAAGATATAAATAACCAAAACTTTTTTTATTTTTTCTTTTTTTTCTTTTTATCGGATTCTTATTTTCAAGATTTGGATTTGACATTATATTACTCCTCGAACTTTTGATGCAGCTAGATTTATATCTTCTGTTTCATTTTGGTATTTTTTCAATAATTCAATTGCAAAAGTCTTTATATCTTTTATTCCAACATCTTTTTCTAAGTCAGATGCATTTACAGGAGCTCCTGTAGAGTCAATATTTAATCCAAAATGGATTAGGGTTGATGTTATTGATTTTGTGGCTATAGAAACAGACAACTTTTTATTGTTGACGTATAAATCATCACCATTTCTTGTTATATTAACATTGGGATAATTTTTTTCTATTAGCTCTTTGGTTATTGTAACTAATAGTCTTTGTTTGTATACCATTTCTATAAGTGAGCAATTATAGTTTTCTTCAATTATGCTTAGCATTTTTTTACTATATATTGGTTCATTATTTATTACATCTTCTATATCAACCATGTGATCAAGATTTACTTCACATTCTCCGATAAATGCTACTATGGCATTGCCCATAATTTTAAAATTTTTGTATATCCAGTGTGGTGATAGCTGTTCACCTGTATATTTTATTTCTTTCTCTATAAATAATGTTTTCATATTAACTATCCTGTTCAAAAATTTTTTTTATAATATCTGTTCTTCCATTTTGTTCTAAAGCTCTTTTTAGTCTTTGGCAAGATTCGCAGAATCCGCAATGTTTGTCTTCTGATATATAACAACTGTGAATTAATTCTAATGGTACAGTTTTTTTTAATGCAATATTGACTATTTCTTCTTTTGTCATGTTTATAAGAGGTGCTATCAGCTCCATTTGTGAATTGACTGAATTTTCAAGTGATGTATTAATTGCATTAACAAATTCTATAGTGTTATCTTTAAAAGTTGTTCCTTCCTCTTTATTTGCACCTATAATAATTTTGTCGTAATTATATGCTTCTGCAAAACAGGCGGCAATATTTACAAATAAGCCGTTACGGTTTGGAACCCATACTGATTTTGCTGTGTTTTGTGCTATTAATTTATTGTCTAAATTATCTTTTGATATATATGGTATAGTTTCTTTTGTTGTTAATGAAGATGTTGAAATTACTGATAGCCAATCTAAATCTATTACTTTATGTTCTATATAATAATATTGTGAAATCTTTTCAGCTGCTCTTTTTTCTGCCAAATAGGATTTTTGTCCGTAGTTGAATGTTAAAGCAATAATATTATTACAGCTTTCTTTTGTAATTGCTAAACTAACAACAGAGTCGAGACCTCCTGATAAGAGTATAATCGCTTTATTCATCTTTCTCATTTGCCTCTTCAATAGCTTCTTCTCTTAAGTCATCCTGGAGTCGCAATGCTTCATTTTTTGCTGTTTCAGGAGTATTATCATCACTTATCAGCTGAGAAAGAATATCATCTCCAAGCAGATTATATAGAGCTATAACAGCATTTTGCACAACTTCTGTGTTGGAATCGGATAACATTCCTTTTATTAAATCAATTGCCCTCTCATCATCAGAATTCATTAATACTTCTATTGCATTAATTCTTACTTGCGGTGATTCGTCTCTTAGTGATTTTACTAAAGCGTTGAATACTCTATCTCCTTTAAAATTAATTTTGTTAAGTGCTTCTAATGCTCTTTCTTTTAAGAAAGTAAATTTATCCAAAAATCCTTTTTTACTTTCAAGAATTGATACAAGTGAGTCAACGGCTTTTTCATCTCCTATCATGCCTAATGCAGATACAGCTGATTCTTTAACATATACAGAAGATTCTGTTTCATCTTCTAATATGTTCATTAATGGTAATACTGCATATCTATCGCCAATTTTACCAAGTGCTTCTGCACAGGAAAGTTTTACTTTGTAATTTTCGTCTTTGCTGTTTAAACAATATAATAAAGGATATACTGCCTGAGAATCTTTTGTATTCGCAAGAGCTTTTGTTATGTTAACTCTTATTCTTGTTATATTGTCAGGATCTGAAATTCTTTGTGATAATTTACTCTTCATTATCAGAGAATCTATTAAAATTCCTCTGCTTGATTTATCTTTATATTTATCTATCTTTTGTAATAAAAACATTAAAACTTCATAATTGTTTGAATGTTCAAAAAAATAATTATAGATAAGTATTAAATATTCACTCGGGTAATCAGAAGAAAGCGCAACTACCTTATCAATAACCTCTTTTGGATTTTGTGGGTTAATAATATTGCATTCTTGAGCTAATTTTTCGAAAGGTATATTTATGTTTTCTTCCATATCTCACATGCATTAGTACACATTTATAAGGATATATAAAAAAAGAAAGTATATCAAGTTTATAACACAATGTTTGAGATATTTAATAATATATTTAAATCTCTTTTATCAATTGCTTCTTGTATTATTTTATTTATATCTGCTGAGATTTTTGTATTTGTTAACTTTTCAGGAAGAATAATATCTGCTGTTGTCTTTGTACAGACAAAACCTTTATTTTTCTCTAAAAATTCGCTATACAATGATAATATGGTTTTCCATTCTTCATCAATTTTAATTTTTTGACCAGTATAGTATAAAATATCTCTTTCATAACTTTCAAAATAATTTTCCATGAAACTTACTTGAATCAAGTAATCATAATTTTCTTTATCTTCTTCAGATAAGTTTAGGAATATATTACCTTCTATCTCTTTTGGGGTATCTGTATTTTCATTTTTTATGTAATATGCCCATAAAAGACATCCGAAATAGAATGCAATATTATTTTGCATATATGATTTTATTTTATCTGAATATAACTTAAAACGTGCTTGTTTTTGGCGTATAGTTTTAAAATTCATTAACTGAGAATAAAACTCATTAATAAAATTATTAAAATCAAGAACCAAATCACCTATTCCGGGATCAAATTTTACAGTATTTACCATTATATTCTTACCTCTATACCTTGTCTTTTCAACTCTTCTTTTAAATTGGGAACACTAAGTGTATTAAAGTGGAAAATAGAAGCAGCAAGCGCAGCATCTGCATAGCCCTTTTTAAATATTTCTATGAAATGTTTTGGTTCTGGTCCGGCTCCTCCTGATGCAATTACAGGAATACAAGAATGTTCAGAAGCAAGTTTTGTCATTTCTATATCAAAACCATTTTGTGTACCGTCTGCATCCATAGAAGTTAATAAGATTTCTCCTGCGCCCCTCTCTTGTATTTCTTTTATCCATTTAGAAAGTTTTATTCCTGTATTTACTTTACCTGCATTAATAAATACATAAAAATCACCGTCAACTCTTTTTGCATCAACTGCTACTACTATACATTGCGAACCAAAATAATTTGATGATTTATTTATTAGGTCAGGCGTTTTTACTGCTGCTGAATTTATAGCAACTTTATCTGCCCCAGCTAAGAGCAGTATCTTCATATCCTCTATGGAATTTATTCCGCCGCCTACAGTAAAAGGGATAAAAACTTGCTGTGCAACTTTTTTCACCATTTCAACAGTTGTTTTTCTTTTTTCATTAGTAGCTGTTATATCCAAAAAAACAAGTTCATCTGCACCTTCATCTGAATATCTTTTTGCCAACACTACAGGATCACCTGCATATCGCAGATTCTCAAAATTTACACCTTTAACTGTTTTTCCGTCTTTTATATCAAGACAAGGTATTACTCTTTTTGCCAGCATAGTTAAAATTGTTTTAAAAATCTTATGTCATTATTGAAAAATAATCTTATATCATTTATTGCATATTTTAGCATTGTAAGACGTTCAACACCCATTCCAAATGCAAATCCTGAATATATTTCCGGATCTATTCCTACATTTTTTAACACATTTGCATGTACCATGCCTGAACCAAGAACTTCTAACCAACCAGTGCCGCTGCATGTTCTGCAACCTTTACCACCGCACATTATACATTGCACATCAACTTCTGCACTTGGCTCTGTAAAGGGGAAATAACTGGCTCTGAATCTTGTAGGGCGCGCTGAGCCAAAGTATATTCTTACGAACTCATTTAATATTCCTTTTAAATCAGCAAATGTTATATCTTTGTCAACTAATAGACCTTCTATTTGATGAAATAGATTATTTTTTCTTGCACTTACTGATTCACATCTGTATACTCTTCCGGGAGAAATTACTCTGACCGGTGGTGTTTGATTTAACATTTGTCTTATTTGTGCACCTGATGTCTGACTTCTTAATATTACATTTGGTGCAACTTTTGTATAAAAAGTATCTTGCATGTCTTTTGCCGGATGATCTGGAGGAAAATTCAACATATCAAAATTTATGTATTCTGTTTCTACTTCAGGACTGTATTCTGATGGCATCACAGAAAAGCCCAAACCTTGGAATATTTCGACTATTTCATTTATTGTTTGTGTAAGCGGATGAACTTTTCCTTGCGGTCTAACGTCTGAAGGTAATGTTATATCAATTCTTTCTTTATTTAGTTTCTGATTTAACTCAACCTTGTATAGTTCTTCGCTTTTTGAGGCAATTAGTTCTTCTAATTCATTAGAAACTTTATTTGCAAGTGAACCAATAATTCTTTTGTCTTCATCTGATAAATCTTTCAGGTTCTTTTTTATAGAATTCAACTCACCTTTTCTGCTTAAATAGTTGAGTTTTACATTCTCTAAATCTTGAAGTAATTTAGCGTTATTAATTTCTTGCGTTGCATTTTTTAAAATTAGTTCTAATTTTTCTTTCATACTTGCCTCGTGTATCTATAATCTAAAGAAATTATATGACAAATAAAAGAACATGTCATTATAAGATTGTTGTTATATGATATACTTCTAAAAGAGATAGGTGAATTTTATGGTTTTTAAAAAGTTAGTTTTTTTATTTGCTTTTTTTATATTCTTTAATAATTATGTCTTTGCTATTCAGGAAAGTTCAGAAAATGATAGTTTGAGAAAAATGTTTCAGAATAATAAAGCTGTTATATATTCTTTAAATATAAGAACATTTAATGCGGATGATAAAGATGGAAATGGAATTATTCAGTTTTCACGAGGAGAAACATCAGGCTCTTTCATTAATGCGATAGAAAGATTGGATGAATTAAAATCACTTGGTATAAATACCGTACATTTATTACCAATAACTCCGGTTGGTAAAATAAAAGCTTTGGGTACTGCCGGATCTTTATATTCTTTATCTGATTTTAGAAGTTTAAATAATCAGCTGTATGATTCTCAAAGTGAATTATCTCTTAAAAACCAAGCAAAAAAATTTATCGATGAATGTCATAATCGTGGTATTAAGGTTATTGTTGATTTACCGAGTTGTGGTGCTTATGACTTATTTATAAACAGACCCGATTTATTTGTTTTAAATGAAGATGGTACACCTGTAATTCCGGCTGATTGGACGGATGTTAGATTGTTTAATGTTCCAAATGATGAAAAATTGTTTACATCTGATATTTTTATTCTTCATAAGTTTTTTGTAAGAAATATGATAGATTTAGGAGTTGATGGTATTAGAGCTGATGTTGCAACTTTAAAACCTTTTATTTTTTGGTCGGAACTAATTAAATATGCCAGAAGTTTAAATCCTGAGTTTATGTTTTTGGCTGAAGCCTCTGAAAGTTGGACAAAACCTGCATCTGAAAAAGCTTATTTTACTGACTATAAAAAACTTCTAGAAGCAGGTTTTGATGGATATTATGGAAATTATTTCGAACTAAAAAATTGGAAAACAATGGAGGAACTTGAAGATGCTGTTCTAAACCAACAAAAAGTATTTAAAAAATATACTGATAAAAAATCAGTAATAGGTAGTTTTGAAACACATGATGAAGTTAGTCCTTTACTTATTGGCGGAGAAAATTATTCTAAAATTATAATATGGTTAAATGCTACCTTACCATTGAATCCGTATTATGTCGATGGTTTCCTTCAAGCAGATGATTATATCTATGATTATTCGAATAAAAGGGCTGCTGAAACGTATACTGATGATGATTATTATTATGTTCATCAAGGTCAGATTGATATATTTAACTTCTCCAGACGTCCCGGTTCGGATAGCTCTGTTCTTAGTGATGAACATAAAATCGCAATGAAACTAAGAAACAAGTTTATTGATGTTATATCAGAAGGTTCTTTCTGTGCTTTATCTTCCAATAACGAAAAAATATTTGCTTATCAAAGAATATATAAGAAAAAGTCTGTTGTTGTAATTATTAATAGAAATTTGGTTAATCCTGAAAATGTAAAGGTCAAAATAAAAAAGATAAAGAAAAAGTCAAAAATTACATTTGTTCAGAAAAAGGGAGAACAAATGCTTTTGAAGTCAAGTTTTACAGCAGAAATGAAACCGGCAGAAATAATTATTTTTACGATAGAAAACTAAAAAAAGTTAAAATCAAACATTTTTTATAAGTTTTTTTGTTAAAACTATTGCCAAAACTTGAAATATAGGTATAATAATTCTTGTAATACAAGAGGAGGTTCTTATGAACAAAGAAGAATTAGTAAAAGAAGTTGCAAAAAAAGCAAAAGTTTCACAAAAAGCAGCAGCAGATGTTTTAAGTGCTACTATTGACACTGTACAAAAAACAGTTGCTAAAGGTAAAAAAGTTACTTTAGTTGGCTTTGGTACTTTTGAAGCTCGCAAAAGAAAAGCAAGAACAGGTCGTAACCCACAAACTGGTGCTGCAATTAAAATTGCTGCAAAGACTGTTCCTACTTTCTCTGCTGGTAAAAAGTTTAAAGATGCTGTGAAATAAGCTTATCTTTATATAGAAGACCGCTTGAATAACCAAGCGGTCTTTTTATATATCAATTTATTTTTTATTTTTAATTTAATGCTCTGTTACAGCAGGGACATGTTTTATCTGTGACTTTTACTATTGTATTACAATATGGACATACTTTATATACTTCGCCCATATCAGGTTTATAATTTATTTGTGCTTCTTTATTCTTGTTTTGTATTGTCAGATATATTAAACGTGCATAATATAAAACAATTATTATTATAATGATTCCAACTATTAACCACCATAGTTCTTTTATTAGGTAATATGTTATAAATAAAATTATTAAAGTTGTTAGGCAACCGGAAATTTCAAATTTATTCATTCTTATTCTCTTTCGGCTTTGTGATAGACGGTTTTTGTATATAAAGAGGTTTTACTTTTGCCCAGTTATAATCATTGTTTGTATCTTTTAATTTTTTAGATACAATTTCAGATAAGATAATACCAAGTTTATTATCATTTTGTTCATATTTTATAGAAGATATATTTTTCTCTTTTAGATATTGATATATTGAACAGTCAGTAATAATAGAAGAAACTTCTTTTATATGAAGCATAATATCATCTCTATCAATTAATTGTGGTGAACTTATTTCTTTATTATTGTTATATTGTGCAAAATATACTTTGTTTTTCCTTGCATCAAGTATTACAGCAGTATTTGAATTCTTTTCATTTATCTTTGAAAGAATTTCTAATGAAGTTACTCCAACAAGCTTAATATTAGTTTGTTGAGCTAAAACTCTGGCAATTGTAATGCCTGCTCTTATACCTGTGAAACTTCCGGGACCTATGTTTACACCAATAGCATCTAAATCAGATATTTTTATGTTATTTTGTTTTAGTATGTCTCTTATTTTAGGTATTAAATATGCGCTATGATAATTTGTATCAGTACTTATTATTGTTTCATTTGCAACAATATTTCCGTCAATACTTAATACAATATATGATTTATTAAAACAAGTATCAAAGGTTAATGTATTCATTTTTCAAGCCTTTTTATTGTATTATTGCTTTTATCTCCTATGGCAGTGAAAGTGAAAGTCCTTTTATTTTCATCAATATATTCTATATTTATGTCTATTCTGTCAAAAGGAATGGCATTTTGTGAAAATTCAGCCCATTCAACCAGTGTCAATATTTTCCCTTCTGAATATTCTTCCAGTTCATTAATTATAGTATTTATACCTTCATTTTCAAGTCTGTATAAATCAAAATGATAAACAGGTATAATTCCCGTTTTATATTCATTTAAGATGACAAAACTCGGGCTTGTTACTTTTTCTCTGACATTTAAATATTGGCACACAAATTTAGTAAAGGCAGTTTTCCCTGCCCCAACTTCTCCATATAAACAAACAAATGCGCCTGTATCTTTTATAATATTTGCAAACTTTCTTGCCAGTATTTCAGTTTCTTTTATATTATTGCATAATACATTGATAGACATTAGAATATATCTCCAACACCAAATGAGAATGCTCCTCGTCTGTTGCCTTCACCAACATTTGTAAATGGAATACCATAATCTATTGATAACGGTCCTACACCAGGAATAAATAATTTAATGCCAACACCACCTGCTATACCGTATTCAGGTCTGTTATATAGTTTGTTTGTTATACTTCCATTATAAATATGACCGGCATCAACGAATACAGAGAACTTGATATTGTCCAAAAATTTAGCTTTTTCTATTCTGTCTAAGAAGAAAAATGGAGTTGTTAATTCCGCACTACCCATCATAAATCCTTCACCTGTACCTATTGTACTCATTCTGTATCCTCTTACGGTATATGGACCACCTAAACTATATGCCATAACTTCAGGCATGTCGCCATGAATTTTTCCTGCAGCACGTGCCATCAAAGAGAATGATGATTTCTTCATTACAGGGAAATATCTTTTTATGCCTGCAGCTAATGTTCCGTGTGTATAATCAAAGTCTGTAATATTTACGTTTTCATTAAATCTTAATGTTGCCAGAACACCACTACGCGGGTTTAGAACATTGTCTCTTGTGTCATATACTAAGCTAGGACCAATTGTTATATAAGTACCGCCTTGTAATTGTTTTGAACGTTCTGATATTGGAATATTGTGCTGTTTATATAGTTCTGCTATTTTATTAGCATCTCCTTCTTTTACCTTAATATATTCACCACCAAGTTTTATAGAACCTAACAAAT
This sequence comes from Candidatus Gastranaerophilales bacterium, assembly GCA_944323935.1. Taxonomy (GTDB): domain Bacteria; phylum Cyanobacteriota; class Vampirovibrionia; order Gastranaerophilales; family Gastranaerophilaceae; genus Avigastranaerophilus. The sequence goes on from CALUUJ010000011.1 coordinate 73,830, forward strand.
TTTTATAAGTTTTGAACGGACGAGATAGAACAACTTCTGCTCCATATCTTTTTTCTATTGCAAGGGGAACTTGATAACTGCCAAAGTCACGACCAAAAGCCTTAACAAGTAAAGAATTATCTGTACCTTTTAATCTTGGTTCAAAAAAGCTTACTTCTGCTTGTAAATTTGCGTGGTCTAAGGTAGAACTGTCAGACATAATTACACCGGTACCAGCCAAAAAGTTGATTCCAACTCTTTGACCGTTTCCTAAAAAGTTATTTTCAACAAATCCTGCTTGACCGAATAAACCGGTAGCTGTATCTAAACCACCACCAAGGGAAATGGTCCCAGTCCTTTGTTCTTCAAGTACTATGGTAACATCATATAGATTCGGATCCTCAGGGCTTTTATCTATTTTCCTGTTAACATCTCTAAAAGCTTGAGTTGAATATAATCTCATTAAATCAGCTTTTAATGTGTTTTCGTTATATACACTTCCTGGTGTGGATAAAATATTTCTTTCAATTACGAAATCCTTCGTTTTCTTATTTCCTTCAAAAGAAATTGAGTTGATAATACCTTCTTGAACTTCGATATTTACACATCCATCCGGATCATCTTGAACATTTGATACTCTTGCCAGAACATATCCTTTTGAAGCATATAAATCTTCAACATTCGCCACGGCATCACCTAATGTCCTTAGATTTTGCGGTTGTCCTTCCAGTGGATTTAGAATATTCAATATCTCTCCGGTAGTTACTACTGTATTACCTGTAACAGCGAAGCCTGTAATTGGTATATTTTCTTCGAGATATATTCTTAACGTAAGAGAATCTGAATCATTTGGAATAGGAATTGCTTTCATTTTTTCTGAAAAATAGCCTGTTTTATATATCGCTTTTAAATTCTGCTGTACAAGCTCTTTGCTATATACATCACCAATTTGCATATTCATAACTTTTACAATATCTGATGAATTTATGAGATGGTTTCCTTCGAACTCAATTTTTGTAATTTTCGAGTTGTCGGAAATTTCAGAATTTATATCTTCTTGTGCTGCAAAACATACAGCATGGATTTGTAAAAAAGTCATACTGAAAAATATGATACTTATTAATAAGTGCTTATATTTATTTTTCATTCTCTATTCCAAGATTATTCTATATGAAATTATATCATATATAAAAAAAATTATTAGTATCTTCGAAAACTTATATTCTTTATTATTGAAAGAAAAAAGAGGAAACAACTTGTTTCCTCTTTTTTATATATTATTGTTACTTGTATTAACCGACACCGTTGAATTTTGGAGTAGCTCTGTCTATTGCA